>NZ_JFHR01000010.1 GCF_000722875.1 Sphingobium chlorophenolicum
GGGATGGGGCAAGGGGCGGGACCGCACCATCAGGTCCGCGATGAAGCGTTCATGCCTCCGCCATTGTCGAACGGCTGGATATTATCGCCTCTTCTTCACAACTCTTATTGCCCACCGTCTCATGGGTTTTGGCGAGGCAGGCCCTACAGTGGGGCCACGGCGCGAAGGCGGGAAGGGCAGAGGATATGGCAACGGGCGAACGCATAATGTTTCGCGGCGGCAAAGTCTGGGACGGACGCGCCGATTCCGCCGTCGAGGCCGATCTTCTTGTGGAGGATGGCGTCGTCCGCGCGGTTGATCGGGGCGGCCTGAGCGCTGTCGGGGAGGCGCTGGAAATCGACGCCAGCGGCGGCACCATGATCCCCGGCATGATCGAGGCGCATGGGCATCTCAGCTTTCCCGTCGTCACCTATGCCTATCATATCGAGGACACGCCGCCTGAAGAAACGGTCCTCATCACCATGCATAATGCGAAGCGGCTGATCGATGCAGGTTTTACCGGCGTCATCGGCGCGGGATCGCCCAGGATCCGGTCGGAAATCGTGATACGCAACGAGATCGATGCCGGGCTGATTGCCGGGCCTCGCCTGATGGCGTCGACGCCCACTTTGACCGCCACCGGCGGTCTCAACGATAGCGGACAATTGCATCAGCAACGGCTGGTCGCCGCATTGGTCTGCGACGGGCCGGACGAAATCCGCAGGGCGGTGCGCCTTTGTTATCGCGAAGGCGTGGATGTAGTGAAGCTCAACATTTCCGGCGACGATTTCTTTCCGCGTCCGGACGGCCGGGTGACGACCATGGCGGAGGATGAGGTGGCGATGGCGTGCGCCATGGCCCGCGAACTGGGGCTTCTCGTCGCTGCCCACGCCCGGTCGGCGGAGTCGGTGAAGCGGGCGGTGCGCTGCGGCGTCACGATCATCCACCATGCCGACTTCTGCGATGAGGAAGCGCTGGACATGCTGGAGGGGGCGAAGGACCGCATATTCGTGACTCCCAGCATCGGCTATTATCACGGGCTCATCCATTATAGCGGCATGTCGGACGAAATGCTGGCCGGGATGAAGGTGCGTGAGGGGATGGACGCCAACATCGCCACGCACAAGGCGCTGCACGAACGCGGCGTGCGCATGCTGATCGGCGGCGACTATGGACTGCCCTTCATGCCCAACGGGTTGAATGCTCAGGATGTCGCGCACCTCGTCGACTATATCGGACTGACGCCGGTGGAGGCGTTGCGTGCCGCGACCTGGCATGGTGGCCTTGCCATGGGGAAGGGGACGGGCCTTCTGGTGGAGGGCGCTCCCGCCGACCTGCTGTTGTGCAACGGCGATCCCACGCAGGACGCCGCCATCGTGGCGGATGCGGCGAAGCTGCGCGTCATCATGAAGGGCGGTCGGTTGCACAAGGCGCCCGACGGTTTGCGTGCAGCGGTTGCCGGCGCGGCCTGAGTCAAGTCATGACCATGCCACCCTTCGCCCTTTTCCAGATGGCCTATGTGACCGACGATATCGACGCCGCCGCCCGGAAGGCCATGGGAAGCTTTGGCATCGGCGCCTTTCAGATCAATCGCGACATGGCGATCGAGACGGGGCAAGGGATCGCGACCGCCCATTTCGCGCTCGCCTTTCTGGGCGATACGCAGATAGAGATCATCCAGCCCGCCGGTGGCGCGGATGACGTCTATCGGCAAGGTATTCGGGGCAGGGGCGGCAGCCTCAGCTTCCATCATGCCGGGATGCTTGTCACGGAGGAGGCGCAGTGGTGCGCCATGGTGGCGGCGATCGAACGGTCCGGCGCGTCGGTTCCGGTGCGGGGGGCGTTCGGGGCGTCGATGCATTATCTGTATGTCGATCGGCGGGAAGAGATCGGCCATTATCTGGAATATATGTGGCGGACGGAGGCGGGGGCGGCGATTTTCGATGCGGTTCCGCGTTACTGATGCGTCTATCTGGCGGAGGGAATTTCATGAATGATCTGGAGAATATCCGGCAACTTTTGGCGGACTATTGCTTTGCCACTGACAACGGTGTCACGGCGCGTTGGGTGGGGTGTTTCGCGGAGGATGTGGTCTGGGACGGCGGCCCTTTCGGCCGGTTTGAGGGCAAGGCGGCGGCGCGGGCCTATCATGAGGGCGCGGGCGATGCGGTGTTGAATTACCGCCATATCAACACCAACCATGTCATCGCCGTGGAGGGGGATCATGCGACGGCGCAAAGCTATATTCTGGTGCTGGATCAGTCCGGGCCTGCCCCCGTCATCGCCTTTTCGGGCTTTTACGACGATCTGCTGGTTCGGCAGGATGATGGCTGGAAAATTCTTTCGCGCCGGCTGCTTACGGCCTGTCCGCCGGCATGATCCGCACCGGGATGCCGCCCATGCGGGGCAGGCCGGTCACGGGATCGTAACCGTCCTCCACTGAAATCAGGCGTCCCGTGTTCGCGCCCAGATGGAGGGGGTCGTCCGATCCGGGATTGGCGCCGAAGCCGTGCGCCATGGATATGGTGCCCGGCCGCAGCGCCGCTTCCGCCGCGACGGTGCCCTGGATTTCGCCGTGCGGAGAGCGGATCGTCACGCAGTCGCCCTCCGCGATGTTCAGGATCGTCAGGTCGTCCGGGTGCATATAGGCAGGGTTCACGCCGTCCCCGGCCAGTCTGGCGATCCGTCGGCCGAAGCTGTTGAGGATGGTGTTGGTGCGCCGGGGCAATAGCCGGAAAGGATAGTCGCTTTCGATAGCGCGATTATCCTCCGCCAATAATTGCGCCAGTTCATCCAGCATTGGCGGTGCGGCGAGTTCGAGGCGGTCGTCATTGCCGGAGGCGCGGGGCAGAACGCGCTGGTCGCTTTCGAAGATTTGGCCGTCCGGATATTGCTTCACCCGTTCCAGCGATATGCGCGAGCCCTGGCATGACAGTTCGATCAATGCGTCCGTCGTCGGTTTGGGACCGGTGGGGTCGAGCGTGAAGGTCATCGGCGGCGCTTCGGCCTGCGGGCCGTTGCCATAGCGCATGGTGACGTCGATCTGCGTGCCCATGCGCTGGGCCAGACCCCAGAAAAATTCCCAATCCTCCATGACGTCGCTGCCCGCGGGCGGTTCCACCAGCGACGGCGTATAGGCGGCATAGGGCTGGGGGAAGCCCCGCGTCGTTCCATAATATTTGACGCTTTCGGGCATATAGGTCGTCATCGGCGTTTCCAGCGTCAGCCGGGGCGCGATCACATAATCGGAAAGTTCCGCCGTGGCGGTCATTTCCGTATCCATGGTGACGAGCAGGTCGAGCTTCTGCAGCGCGGCAAAGGCGCGCTTCTGGTCCGGCCATGCCATCATCGGATTGCCGCCCGCCACGATCAGCGCCTTCACCTGACCGGGGCCGGGCAGCAATATCTCGTCCGCCAGCGCGGCCGCCGACAGGCCGCTGGCGCAGCCGCCCAGTCCCCGGACGCGCAGGCGCGGTTCGAAACCCCATGCCCGGAAGGGCGGCCATGGCTGGGCGCGTGCCTGATAGCCGGGCAGCAGCACATTGGGCTTGGCCAGCAACTCGCCCTCCCGCGCCCAATGGCCGCAGAGGCTGGCGAGGCAGAGCGCCAGATATTCCGTCAGCGTCGAATGGGTCGCGAAGCTGGGACCGGTGCCGCAGCTTACCCCGGCATTGCGCGCGGCGGCGAAGATGCGCGCCGCCGCCAGCAGGTCGTCTTCCGAAATGTCGGCCCGCGTGGCGACACAGGCGGGCGTGAAGGGTTCCACCGCGTCCCGCAGCCCGGCCACGCCCTGCGTATTGGCGGCCACGAAATCCTTGTCCTCCAGCCCCTCGGTCAGGATGATGCGGATCATCCCGGCCAATATGGCGGCATCCTCGCCCGGCCGGGCCTGCAAATGGATATGGGCGCGCTTCGCCGTTTCGGTGACGCGGGGATCGATGACGATCAGCTTCGCCTGCGCCCTTTCCATATCCTTGAGCACGCGGCCGGGATTCTGCCCCGGAAAGCCGGGCGATTTGCTGATCACCGGATTGATGCCGACCAGCAGCCAGGCGTCCGCCGTGTCGAATTGCGGCTGGCCCGCCTGCCACATGCCATGATGGGCCAGCGCGATCAGTATGCCGGGCTTGTCGATCGACCCGGCGGTGAAGAACATCGATGATCCGATGCCGTTCAGCCACCCCGCCGCGATGGAAGTGGACGCGACGAAGGGAACCAGCCCCATGCCCACATATAGGGCGACGGAGCGGGGCCCATGTTCGGCGATGATCGCCGCCAGCCGCTCGGCAATCTCGTCCATCGCCCGGTCGGACGGGATCGCGCCAAACCCGTCCGGTCCACGCTTCAGGCTGTGGAGCAGCCGCTGTTCGCCATAATGCTGGTCGGGCAGGGCGCGGCCCTTGGGGCAGCTATAGCCGCCATAGAGGGGCGCGCGCGGATTGCCCGTGACCTTGGTGGCGCGACCGTCCTCCACCGTCACCTGTATCGGGCAATAGGCCGTGCAGAGGCGACAGATGCTGGGATGGACCTGCGCGTTCATGGCGGCCGTCAATCCACCAGCCGCTTGACCTGCCGGTCGCGGTCCAGCGCCGGGTCCAGATAGCGGCCGACCTTGTAATCCCCGGCAATGGTCGTGCGGCGGGCGGTGCGCTTGCAATCCAGCGGCACGCCATTGGCCGAATGCACGATCCGCCAATTGTCCCACACCACCATGTCATTTTCCTGCCATTGATGGAAATAGGCATGGGCCGGATCGCCCAGATGCTCCGCCAGTTGGGTCAGCAGCGCGTCGCTCTCCTCCTTGTCCATGCCCAACACATAGCGGGCGTGCATGGGCGACAGTTTCAGCACCTTGCGCCCCGTTTCCATCTGCGTGATCACCAGTGGATGGACGACCGGCGGGAAGTCGTAATGCGATCCCGCCTTCACCGTCGCACCGACATTCAGCCGCTCAATATCCTTGGGAAAGCCGAACTGGCCCGAACAGAAATCCGGGTTGAATTCATAAACGACCTCCAGCCCCTCGATCCGCGCCTGCATGTCCGGCGACAGTCGGTCATAGGCCTGGATCGCGTCGATGAAGCCGGTCTCGCCCATGGTGCGCGCCGGTTCGGTCATGCGCAGCACCGCGCCGCGCACGATGGTCGGCATGAAACTCTGGTCCCAATGCCATCCCAGCCAGCCCGCCCGGTCGATGCCGTCGACGCGGTAAAAGGGGTTGGGCCGCCCCGACGGGTCCTGCGGATCATAGGCCAGCGTCATCATGAACTGATTGACGGGGTCGTTGAGGTCGGCGGTGGCGGCCGGTTCCATCGCGCCGAAGATGGTGCTGAGGCGCATCTGCGCCATGTCGTCGTTGCGGACATCGCGGAACAACAGGATGCCCGCGTCGATCCATGCGTCATGGATCGCCTTGCGCGTGGCGTCGTCCAACTCGCGGGTCAGGTCCGCGCCGGCGATTTCCACGCCGAAGGGCGCGTCGAGCGGGCGGCGTTCGATCACGGGGGCTTGGTTCAACATGCGATAGGCTCCGGTTGCAGGATGAGGCGGCGCAGGTCCTGCACCGCGCGATAGGCGTCGCGCACCGCTTCGCCGATCCGCGCGACCTGCGCGGCATCGCCGATGCGGATCATGGGGATGTCGAGACCGGCGAGCGCGTCCGGCAGTTCGCCGTCGGGCACCAGCCCATGGGCCAATAGCAGGGCGGCGGCTGGCTGTTCCGTCAGTGATCCCTTGCTGGAAAGCGCGACATGCTCGCCATCGACGGCATGCAGCTTCGTGTGATCGAGGATGCGGATGGCGGGATTGGCGTGAAGCCGCTGCAACAGCGCGATGCGATACAGTAGCTCCGCATTGCGGGCGAGGAATTTGGCGTCGGACCGGGTGACGAGAAGGACGTGATGGCCGTTTTGGGCGAGAAATTCCGCCGTCTCCGTCCCGGTTTCGCCGCCGCCATAGATGACGATGGGCCGTTCGGGGGTGGAGGGCGGGACATCGCTTTCGCCCATCAGCACCTCATAGGCGGGCGCGGTCGGCAGATTGCCCCACGCGGCAAGATCCAGCGGCGCGAGGCGGGAGCCGTTGGCGAGGATGACGACATCGGGCCGCTCCGCTTCGATGGCATGGCGCGTCGCAGGCGTGCTGGTGCGGACCTCCACACCGCTGCGGTCGATCCGTCCCAGCAGGAATTTATGATACCAGAACAGCTTGTCTTTCCCCGGCGGCACCGCCGATGTGATGAGATTGCCGCCGAGGCGTTCGCGCTTTTCGTAGAGGATGACGGCGAAGCCGACCTGATGGAGCAGCAGCGCGGCGGCCATGCCGCCCGGTCCCGCGCCGACGACCACCGCCCGGCGGCCATCGGCGAAACGGTCCAGTTCCGCTTCCGTCTCCTTGCCGCAGCGTGGATTTTCCGCGCAGGCCACAGACCGGCTTTGCGCCAGTTCGCGGATGCACCAGTTGCAGGAGGTGCAGGGGCGGATGTCGTCGGCCATGCCGCGCTGCGCCTTGATCGGCCACATCGGGTCGGCCAGCAGCGCCCGGCCCAGCGACACGATGTCGGTGTCGCCGTCGATCACCGCCTGTTCGCATTTGTCGGGCCAGCGCATCACGCCGGCGGTGATCACCGGCCTGCCGGTCGCCTGGCGGATGCGGCGGGCATAGGGCAGGCGATCCCCCTCCTCCACGGACATCGGTTCCAGGATGAGGTGGGCGCTTTCCAGAAAGCCCCAACTGATGTCGATGGCGTCCACCCCCGCCTCGCACAGGCGGGGCGCGATCGTCTCGCTATCCTCTATGGTGATGCCGCCGTCGACGCCGTCGACCACGGACATGCGGTACATTAGCGGCTTGTCCCCGATCTGGGCTTTGACGGCCTTGATGACCTCGGTGGGGAAGCGCAGCCGCCGTTCGAAATCGCCGCCCCATTCATCGTCGCGATGGTTCATCAGCGGAGACAGAAATTGCTGGATCAGATAGCCGTGCGCGCCGTGCAGCATCACCCCGTCATAGCCCGCCAGCATGGCGAGCCGCGCCGTGTTGGCGTAGCGGGCGATGATGTGGCGGATCTCCGCATCCTCCAGCGGGCGGGGCACGGCGTTCATGTAGATGCTGTTCAGCGGGATCGGGCTGGATGAGACCGGCTGGCGGCCGATCACGCTTTCCTTGGTCTGGCGCCCGGCATGGGAAATCTGGATGACGGCCTTCGCCCCGGCGGCGTGGATGGCGGCGACCAGCCGGGCATGTCCGGCCTTGAACCGGTCATTGTCCAGCCGCAGTTGCGGGACGTTGGAACTGAAGCCGGTTTCCCCATCGACGCAGGTGAATTCGGTGATGACAAGGCCCGCGCCGCCGCGCGCGCGTTCGCGATAATAGGCGATGATCGCTTCGTTCACGCCGCCGTCGGGTTCGCCCAGATGGGTTTCCATCGGGGCCATGGCGATACGGTTCTTCAGCGTCAGATTGCCGATCCGGAACGGTTCGAACAGGCGGGGATAGGCCATGCACCCTCTCAAATTTCGTTTTTCTGGTCGATCCTTTCTAGCATTGCTCTTTGGCCGGATAATCATCACAGTTGGATAGGCATTATACGCTAATATGAGATAGTCATGGATCGGCTGACGGGTTTCGAAGTGTTCGTGGCGATCGTGGATTCGGGGAGCTTCAGCCGCGCCGCCGAGCGGCTGGCGATGTCGCCCACCATGGTTTCCACCCATCTGGCCAGGCTGGAGGATCGGCTGGGGACGCGGTTGATCCACCGGACGACCCGCCGTTTTGCGCTGACGCCGCAGGGGCATGTGTTTCTGGAGGAGGCGCGGGCCATATTGGAGGCGGTGGATCAGGCCGAAAGCCGGATGCGGATGAGCGACATGGGGCCGAGCGGCAGGGTCGCGCTGGATGCGCCGGGGGCGATCGGGCTGCGTTTCGTGGTGCCCGCGCTGCCGCAACTGCGCGCGCTGCATCCGCGCATCATGCTGGAGCTGAGCGTCGGGGACCGCAGCATGATGTTTCGGCCGGAGGGGTTCGATATGCTGATCCGCGTGGGCGTTCCGGCGGAGGGGAGGGGGGAGGTCATCAATCTGGGCCGCACCCGTTTCGTGCAGGTGGCGTCGCCCGATTATCTGGCGCGGCGGGGTGAGCCGGGGACGCCCGACGATCTGCACGATCATGACTGCGTGCTTTATGCGACGGTGGACCGGCCGGTCGGCCAATGGCGCTTCGTGCGGGGGAAGGAGCGGCGGTCGCTGCGTCCGGCCAGCGTGGCGACATTCAACCACGGCGATGCCATCGCGGCGGCGGCCGTCGCCGGGGTGGGCGTGGCGCAGACGCTGGAAATGCTGGTCGCGCCGGAGCTGGCGTCGGGCCGGTTGAAGCCGGTGCTGACGGAGTGGAACCGGGAAAGCGTGGATATCCAGCTTTTCATTCCGCAGGACCGGATGAAGCGTCAGGCCGTGCGCGCCGTGGCGGATTTCCTGCGCAACGGGGTGGACTGGGCAACCCCCTGCTAGGCGCGTCGCGGGCGCAACGCTGCGATGATCAGGTCGATGAGCAGCAGGGCCTGGGCCGATAATGTGCGCCGGGCGAGGGATGCGACCACCAGGTCCAGCGGCTGCGCGATGGGCAGGCCGTGGACCAGCGCATAACGATCGTCCGCCAGGGCCTCTGCCGTTATCCAGATGGCGTCGCTGGCGAGCGTGACCGATCCTGCGATTTCGAAATTGTCGCAACTGATCGTGGGGGCGTAGATGGGGCTGCCCCCTGTCCCGCCGATGATGGGAAAGGCGGCGATCGCCCCTTCATCCACCGTGCGGTCCGCAAGGGGATGATGGCGGCGCACCAATGCGCCCAGCCGGGTCTGGCCGATGCGCCGGAAGCTGAGGTCGGGGCGGTCTTCGACAAGGATATGGGCCAGCACCGCGAAGTCCAGTTCGCCCTCCCGCAGCAGGGCCTGGAGTTCGGCCACGTCGCCCAGCTTCGTCCGCACCCGCAGCGCGCCATGATCGCGCGCCGCGTGGGACAGCATGTCCTCAAGCACCAGCGCGGCGGCAAGGGGGCCGAAGCCGCAGCGCACTTCCCCCGATCCGCGATCGGAAAGCAGGGCCATGTTGCGTTCCAGCGTCTCCATCTGCCGGAGCAGCGGCATCGCATCGGCCAACAGGGCTTCGCCAGCGCGGGTGGGATGCACGCCGTCGCGCCCGCGATCGAACAGGCGCAAGCCCAATTCCGCCTCGGCCGACTGAATGCTGCGCGTCAGGGCTGATTGGGTCAGGCCCAGGCGATCGGCGGCGAGGCCGTAATGGCGTTCCCGGCCAAGTGTCGCGATGTGACGAAGCTTGCGAAGGTCCATGCATGAAACTCATTAAAATCGCACTATCAATGAACTGGAAGCCTGACCGACGCCAGCTTAAAAAATCGTTCGAAGAGGGAGAGGAACGATGTCCTATTATGGTCCGGTGCTTGCCGTCACGGCGATCATCCTGCTGACGGAAATTGTCATGGGTCGTCATCGCGGCATTTACCGCCGCGAGGATATATGGGTGATCGGGCTGTGCGCGCTGCTCAATCCGCTGGTCACGCGGACATTGGCGGGGCTGCTGATCGCGGGCGCGGCGGCGCTGTTGCTGCCGCAGGGGAAGGGCGCGCTGGCGCATCTTCCGTTGCTGCCTTCCTATATCGGCCTGTTCCTGCTGGTGGAGTTCGCCTTTTACTGGGGGCATCGTTGGGCGCATGAGGGGCAGCGGAGGCCCGCGCTTCGCTGGCTTTGGAAGATCCACAGAACCCATCATGCGGGCCGGTATATGAACGTGCTGGTGACGCAGCGCGTCAATCTGTTCTGGTCGTTCGTCGTGCCGACCGCCTGGCTGACGGGGTTCGCGGTCTATCTGGGGCAGGGCGCGGCCGCGGGGCTGGTGGTGCTCACCATCTTCTGCTGGAACCTCATCACCCACAGTCATTTCCGCTGGGACGACGCCATCCGCCGCCATCCGCGTTTCGGCCGCGCATTCCGGGCCGTCGAACATCTGTTGATCAGTCCCGGCATGCACCACAGCCATCATGGATATGGGAAGGATGGCGCGTCTTACCGAAATTATGCCGTCACGTTCGCCTTCATAGACTGGATGTTCGGCACGCTGCACATTCCGGAGGGGCGCCCCTGGCGTTACGGCGTGCCGGGCGCGCAGCCGCATTGGGCAGAGGAAATCTTCTACCCGCTGGTGCGCATGCCCGCCCCGCGTGCGGATCTGGAGCCGCAAAATCCCCGCGCTTGACGAAACTAATTTACCGAGTGCATCATATCCAGCATAAATTGCCGAATATCGCCATTATGAAGAACGATCGTTCTATTTCACGGTCGATCTGAAACCGGCGATGTTCGGCCTGCATGGGAGATGATGATGCCCCTCGAACCTGGCGACTATTTCCTGTCCGCCACCAATCCGGTTGCGAATGTCGATCAGCGCGACCTGGAAAAGCTGGCGATGCGGCTGTTCGAGCGGCCCGACGTGAAGGCCGCTCGCGCCCGCGCGGAGATTATGTGGCGGCGGGTCGCGGACAGGCTGATGCCCGCCGACCAGATGGCGCTGTTCGATGATCATGTGTCCGATTATTGTTTCAAATGCACGCTGGTCGCGGCCAATACGGATGCCAATTTTCCCCGCGTGCTGCGCGTGTATAGCGAAGGGACCGAATGGTTCGGCCATAAGGTGCCGGGCGCGAAATGGGGCGGAGACAATCCCAACAACGCCTATCGCATCGTTCCGGTCGCGGCGGGCGGCCGTTATGAAGTGACGGGGCAACGACAGGTCGAGCCGTCGACTTATGTCACCTTTCAGTTGGTCGGCAACAGCACTACGTCGGCGACTTTGGCCTCGCTGGAACAACTTGATATGGATGTGGGCGAGGATGGCCGCTATACGCTGACGCTGGACGATATGCCTGCCGGGGGACGGCCGAACCACCTCCAGATACCGCCGGGCACGCTTTATCTCTTCATACGCGATTCCATGGGCGATTGGGAAAGGCAGTATCCCGATGCGGTGCGGGTCCGCCGGATCGATGCGCCGACGCGGGGACCGCTGACGGACGATGAACTGGCCGCGACGGCCATAAGCAACATTCTTTCCGATGTCTTCTACGCCTATTATGCGCAGCGCCTCTTCTTCAACGGGCCGCAAATGATGACGCCGCCGGAGGGAGCGGGGTCGGTCGGCGGACTGGTGACGCAGCAGGGCAGCCTGGGCCATTTCACGCTGCGCGAGGATGAGGCGGTGATCATCACCGCCAATTCGGCGGGCGCGACATATCGCGATATCGTGCTGCATGACCTGTGGTTGCGCAGCCTGCCCAATCGCGACAGGCAGATCAGCCTGACCAATGCGCAGATGGTGCCGGATGCGGATGGGCGCTTTACCTATATTCTGTCCATCGCCGATCCGGGCGTGTATAACTGGCTGGACCCATGCGGCCTGCATGACGTGCTGATCCTGCACCGCTGGCAGGGGTTTCCCGATCCGGAGGCAGGGCAACCGGCGATCGAAAGCCGCAAGGTGGCGCTGGCGGCGCTGGACGATGCCTTGCCGCCCGGCGTGGTGCGGGTGACGCCTGAGCAACGCCGCGCCCAGATCGCACGGCGGCAGGCGAGCTACGATCGCCGCTTCGCGGTCGACTGAACGGATCGCCATATTGGTCGGCCCCATCTAATATGTCGCGACATGTCGGCGGAAACATCACGGATACGATCTATGTCCGCGCACTTGCATGCAATATGCGCGAAGATTAGCCTCTCATTCATCCGGTGAAATATCGCCGGAACAAGGACAGACGGCAGGAAGCGCCGATATCCAAACCGGTCAGAACCGGCGGATATGCTGTCCGAAGGGGAGGACAACGATGCGATCTGCGCGACGATTGGCCATTTTTACGGATTTAATCCGCCTGCATCGCCGCCCGCGATGCGGGAAGGCCCTTATCGCCCCGCATGGCGACCATCGCCTGAGATCGCCCGCCCTTTCTTGGCGTGGTCTCCGCCCATGGGGGAGCGGCGTCCGCGACACGCGATCATAGAATAAAATAAAGGGAGAGATGGGTATGAAAAAGCAGCTTTTATTCGCCAGCGCGGCCCTGTCCGCATTGTCCACGCCCTCTCTTGCGCAGGCGCAGGACGACGCGGCGCGGCCGAATGCGGGGAATGCCGATATCGTCGTGACCGCCACGCGGCGCGAGCAGCGGCTGCAGGAAGTGCCGCTGGCCGTCACGGCGTTGAGCGGCGAAACGCTGCGCAGCCGGGGTATCGAAAATCTCAACGATCTGGGGCCCGGCAAGATTGCGGGCCTGACCTCCTATCCGCTGAACGGTACGGAAACCGGGGTTGCGCTGCAAATGCGCGGCTATGGCACGTCGGACGCATCGCAGGGCACGCAGGATAATGCGGTCGCCTTCTATATCGACGGCATCAACATTCCGCGCGCCCAGGGCGGGGCGCTGGACCTGATCACGCCCGAACGCATCGAAGTGCTGCGCGGGCCGCAGGGGCAGTTGTTCGGCCGCAATGCGGAAGCGGGCGTGGTGCAGGTCATCGCCCGCCGTCCGAGCGGCGTGTTGGGCGGAGATTTCCGCGCCGGGATCGGCAATTTCGACGCCTATGAAGTCAAGGGCCGCCTGGACCTGCCCGAACTGGCGGGATTCCGCATCCAGTTGTCGGGCATGTATCGCAAGAGGGGTGGATATTTCCGGAACGTCAAGAGCGCACTCCTGCAAAATATCACGCCCGTATCCAGTCCCTATTCATCCTTCCATTGGAAGACCGGGGATTATGACAAGGATTTCCGACAGTTGAAGACCTATGGCGGCCGCGTGGCGGTCGAGCGGGATTTCGGCGATCTCAATATCTTCTATGCCTATGACAATGTCTGGGCAAAGGACGACCAGGCGTTTCCGCAAATCCTGGTGTCGCCCAATGTCGGGACGATCGAGAATCCCAATGGGGGCATCACCGTGCCGCCCACCGGTCCCGCCACGATATTCACGACCGATGGCGGCCGATATCAGCAATTCCCGCTGGATCTGAACAAATATCCCGACCGCGCTCCCTTTGCGATTCCGTCGCTCTATTTCATCACCAAGAATCGCGGGCATGTATTGAACCTGACCTATGGCGCCAGCGACAGTCTGACGCTGAAGTCCATCACCGGATTGCGCCGGTCCATCAATTATGGCGGTGCGGTCACGTCGCTGGGGACGTCGCCCGTCCAGGCATGGGCCAGCAATTATCTGGATTCCAAAGTCTTCAGCCAGGAATTGCAGGCGATCTACACCACGACCAATTTCAACATCACGGTCGGCGGCATCTATTTCTACGAAGATGTGCGCGACGAACGGGACTCCGGCTTTTCCACCAACTGCCCGGCGGGCATAGCCGGTGCGCCCTGCACGCCGGGCGGCGGCCCCAGCCGCGCCCCCTATTACAGCCCGTTCGCGCCCAATGGCGGCTTCATCCGGCAATTTTCGAAGACCAACGCCTATGCCGCCTATGGTCAGGCAAGCTGGACGCCGCCCGTGCTGGATGAACGGCTGGAACTGACGGCGGGCCTTCGCTACAGCGACGACACCAAAGCCGCCCGGCGCGACATCTTCAACGGGGTGGTACTGCCTGCCCAATTGCGCAACGAGGCCAAGGAAAAGCGCGTCGATCCCGCCTTCACGGCGAAGGTCAAGTTGACGGAGGACATCAACACCTATGTCCGCTACGCATCCGGCTTCCGCGATGGGGGTGCCAACGTCCGGTCGCAGGTTTTCACCGCTTATGATACCGAAGTGCTGAAGTCCTGGGAAATCGGCTTGAAATCGCAGTGGTTCGACCGGCGCGTCACCTTCAATATCGCGGCGTTCAAATATAAGGTCGACGACCAGCAACAGTCGATCCAGACCAGCCCCGCGACCAACCCCAGCATTTCGGATACGTTCAACGTCAGCGTTCCCTACAAGGCGAAAGGTCTGGAAGTGGAATTGAGCGCCCGGATCGTGCCGGGACTGACCATCGCGGGCAACTACACCTATGTCGACAGCAACAAGCGGCTGATCGGCATCGATCCGGTGACGCTGACCACGTTCAAGCCGAACGGCACCAGCATCCTGCCGTCCGGTCCGTGCGCGGCGGCCCCAGCGGGCAATTGCGCGGGCGCCCTGCTGGTATCGCCGGCGGATATCGCCGCGCATCCGGGCGCGTCCTTCCTCCAACTGCTGGGGGTGGGCGCGGCCAAACATGCCGGTTCCGTTTCGGTGGACTTCAGCCAGCCGATCGATCCGGGCGTCTTCAACATTCATTTCGACTGGACGCGCAGTTCGAAAATGACCTGTTGCGCGCCCTACAAACTGCTGACGGTGGTCAATGCGACCGGGACCGCCGCTTCGCCATCGCCGCGCTACAATCCGGGGGTGTTCACCAACCGCATCAACATGCGCACGGGCATTTCCGAAATTCCGCTGGGCAACGGGGTGAAGGGGGAGCTGGCCTTCTGGGTCAAGAACCTGCTCAACCATGTCGATCTGGGCCAGCTATTCCCGGCGGGCAATGGGCTGAGCGCCGCGCAGCCCTATCCGCAGGCGGCCACCTATCTGCAACCGCCCAGGACGATGGGCGGCGAATTCCGGGTCCAGTTCTGATCCGGCAGGGGGAATGGCGGCCAGCGCCATTCCCCTTTTTCATGGGCGGACCGTCAGCATAATATCAGCGGCATGCCGAAATCCGACCCGGCCGGGCCGGACGTAGGGGACGATGCATCGCCGCCTTCCTGCTGGATGAAGGCGCGATAGCGGCTGGCGCTCATGCCCGCATGCTGGCGGAAAGCCTGTTGGAAGGATTTGAGATCATTATAGCCGATCAGGGTCGCGATCTGCGAAATGGGGCGGCTGGTGTCGCGTAGTTGCGATTGCGCGCTGCGCATGCGCACCAGCCGCAGATAGTCGCGCGGCGTCATGTCGAGCTTTGCGCGGAACCGCCGGATAAGGGTTTGCGGGCTGACCGCCAGATGCGCCGCCAGGGCGCCGATGTGCAGCCCCCGCGACGCCCGTTCGGAAAGCCACATCTGCGCGGCGGCGACCAGTGGATCGTCCGACAGTCCGGGCCGGTCCGTTTCCATGCCCATCGCGTCCGCGAGCGTGCCCGCCATGGTGGGCGACAGCATCCTGCCGATCAGGCGGGTGAGCAGGCTCATTTCTTGCGTCATGCCCCGCGCCATCATTATGCGGCCGACTTCCGTGATCGGTTCCGTCGTGTTGACCCGGATATGGGGATAGCGCCCGCGAAAGTCGGCCGCCGCGCCGCGCGCCACCGGGACGGGGCCGTTGCCGATCAGCCCGGCCTCCGCCAGCAATTCCATGCCCCGGCCGGTCGCGGATAGCTGCGCGCCCCCCGCATGCTGGGCGCGCAGCCAGTCGATCACGGGCTGAAGCCTGGCGAGATATTCAGGCGTCGCTTCCTCCGCGCAATAGAAGTCGGGGACGTGGATGTAGAGATGGGGCGTTGCGTCCAGCCCGTCTTCCACCTGCAATTTCCACCCGCCCAGAACCTGGATGGGCCGGGGGGTCGGCCCCAGCAATTTGGCGCGGGTGTGCATGCCGATATCGTCCCTTGACCGGAACTGGCTGGCCACGCGCAGGCGCATCTGGCCGAACAGGTCCAGGAACAGGCCGATGCTGGCAAGGCATGCGCCGTCAAATCCGATCACTGCAACATCGCGGGCCATGAGGGATGGTAATTCAACCCCCTCATGATGTCAAAATCACACCTGACGGCAAGGCGAGGAGAATCGCATGATACATGCATAGAAAAGAGGCCGAACAGTCGGCCGTTGGGAGAGTTTGAACCATGATCGGGCAAATGGCCGGGTGCGCGACAGGCGCGTCCGGGGCGGCATTTTCACGTCTTTTGGCGGGCGGCATGTCCGGCCGGGGCTGGAACTGATCCATGCCGCAACCCACCGAATATTATTCGCGCCTCAAAGGACGTTCGGCCATCGTCACGGGCGCGGGGACGCATGGCGACGGTGTCGGCACCGGCCGCGCCATCGCGATGCTGTTGGCGGCCGAGGGCGCTCATGTCGCGCTGGTAGACCGGGACGGGGACTGCGTCGAGGAAACGCGCCGCCGGATCGAGGCGGCGGGGGGCAAGGCCTTCTCTCTGGTGGGCGACGTCACCGACAATGCGGATTGCCGCCATTTCGTCGAGCAGACGGTCGCGACCACCGGGCGGCTGGACATATTGGTCAATAATGTCGGCATATCCGATCCGGTGGCGCTGGACGCGGCGGACGAGAGCGGCTGGACGCAGGTCATCGACGTGAACCTGAAAAGCGCGATGCTGATGATCCGCCATGCCGTGCCCGCGATGAAGGCGGCGGGCGGGGGTTCGATCGTCAACATCTCCTCCATCGCCGGGATGCGCGCGCATGGTTCCATCGCCTATGGCCCGTCCAAGGCGGCGATGGCGCAGCTTGCCGCCGAAATCGCGGTCATGCATGGCCGCGACGGCATTCGCGCCAATACGGTCGCGCCGGGCCATATCATGACGCCGCACGCCATGCATGTGCTGCCGCAGGGGCTGCGCACGCTGCGCCGGGCCATCGGGCCGCTGGGCGTGGAGGGCGACGCCTGGGACATCGCCCGCGCCGTCGCCTTTCTGGCCAGCGACGATGCGCGCTTCATCACCGGCGTCCTGTTGCCGGTGGACGGCGGCGTGACCCAGATCGGTCCTATTCCCGCGCACTTCCTGGCCGAAGCGGAAATCGCGGCGACTGACCAGGCAATGGAAGGAAAGATGTGATGAGCGAACTGGATGAAAAGCAGAAGTCGGGTGTCGCCTTCATCACTGGCGTGATGGGCGAACATTTCGGCGGCGCGTTCAACGAAGCCGCGACATCGAACCGTTTCGGGTCGGACATTACCCGCATGGCGGCGGGATGGGCGTTTCACGATGCCTGGCGGCATGAAGGCATCAGCCGCAAGGAAAAGAGCATCGCCGTCATTTCGGCCCTGATCGCGTCGCGTCAGTCGCTGGAACTGAAGAACCATGTGAAGATCGGCCTGGCCAACGGCCTGACGGTGGCGGAGCTGGAAGGGTTGCTGGTGCAACTGACGCCCTATGTGGGGTTTCCCTGCATTGCGTCCGCGCAGACGGCGGTGATCACCGCGATGCGCGAGGCCGGGGTGTCGCCCGAAGGTCTGCCGACTTCGGAAGAGCGCGGCCTGTTGTGACGACTTGGCAATAATAGCGAACATCAATGTTTCAGGGGAGGTTTTCATGAAGATTTCAAGTTTCTGGATGTCGTCCTGCGCATGCCTGCTTTGGGCGGCGCCGACGATGGCGTCGGCGCAGGGCGCGCCCGAACAGGAACCGCAGCGCGCGCAGAGCGGGCTTGGCGACGATATCGTCGTCACCGCCCGCCGCCGCGAAGAGCGGTTGCAGGATGTACCGCTGTCCGTCAGCGCCGTGTCGGGCGCCGTGCTGGAGCGCGCCAATATCTCCAACGTCGCGGGCCTGAGCCGCGTCGTTCCCAGCCTGGTGTCCGTCCCCGGTCAGGGCGGCAGCCGTTCGCTGCCCAATTTTGCGATCCGCGGCCTGAGCCAGCAGGAACTGACGCTGCTGGCGGACCAGTCTGTCTCCACCTATATGGGCGATATCGTGCTGGCGCGCACGCAGGGCGTCAACGGCGCGCTGTTCGACATCGGATCGGTGGAAGTGCTGCGCGGGCCGCAGGGGACGCTGTTCGGCCGCAACACGACTGGCGGCGCGATCATCATCCGCCCCAACCGGCCGACCGACAATTTCGAAGGGCGCGTGGGCGTCACCTACGGCAATCTGGACACGTTCATCGTGGAAGGCATGCTGAACGTGCCGCTGTCGCCCAACATCCTGGTGCGCGTCGCCGGGCAGCGCCAGCGGGACGACGGTTTCGTCTATGACGAGATATTGGGCCGCAATGTCAACGACACCGCGCAGGAGGGCGTGCGCGCATCCGTGCTGATGAAGAATGACAGCGGCGTGGAATCGCTGACCGTCTATAATTATTTCCATGAAGATGACGGCGGCACGGCGAGCTTCCTCTACAAGGTGCGCTCCACCGGGTCGCTGAACGGTGCGTCGGTGCGCGCTGCGCGTGGCTATCGTCCGCTGGAGGAATTGCTGACCGAACAGCAGGCACGGGGACCGTATCGCATCGCCAACGGGTCGAATATCTTCACCAAGGTTGAGACGCACGACATCGCCAATACCACGACAATTCCGCTCAACGATGCGCTGACCATCAAGAATATTGTCGGATATCGTCACATCAAGGACAATATCTTCGACGATATGGACGGAAGCATGAATTCCCAGCATCCGCAGCAGCGGATAGACCGGACCGCGCAATTTTCCGAAGAATTGCAACTGCTGGGCGAAACCGGCAATTTCAACTGGATTACTGGCCTTTATTATTTCTGGGAAAAGGGCCGCAACCAGGGTCTTTCGACCGTTGGCGCCGTCGATCCGGGACTCATCGAGCCTGAGGATATTTTCGGCTATCCCACCGCCGCCTTCAGCAATACTGATGTCGCCGGGCGCAACCGCAGCTTCGCGGTGTTCGCGCAGGGCAGCTATCGTTTCAGCGACAGCATCAGCCTGACGGCGGGCGTCCGTTACAATTATGACAAGCGCGAAGCGACGATCCGCAACCGCACGGCCACATCGTGCCGCTTCACCCGCGACCTCGACAATAATCCAGCCACGCCGGAGACTGCGGTGCCACTGTCGCAGTGCGAATTGAACGTGGGCGACAGCTTTTCCGAAGTCACCTACAACCTTAGCCTGGAATATAAGATCGCGCAGGACAAGCTGATCTACCTGGCTCACCGGCATGGCTATCGCACCGGCGGGTTCGGCGCCCGCGCCGGAACCGAGGCCGGTCTGCGCCGGACTTTCAAGCCGGAAACCGTGGACGATATCGAACTGGGCGCGAAGGCCGACTGGCGCATGGGCAACATGTTCCTGCGCACCAATCTGGCCGCCTATTACGCCAAATATAACGACATCCAGCGGCTGTTGACCGATCCGCTGGCCGTGCCGCCGACCACGGTCACGACCAATGCGGGCAAGGCGCGCATCTGGGGCATAGAGGCGGACATATTGTTCCGTCCTGTCCCGATGCTGGAATTCACCGCCAACTATGCCTACACCAACGCGCAGTTCACCAAATTCATCTATCCCGACGGCACCGATCACAGCAACGATCCGTTCGCTCGCGCCCCGCGCAATGTCTACACGCTCGGCGCGCGCTTCATTGCTCCGTTGGATAGTTCCGAGGGCGATGCGTCGGTCGGCATCAGCTATTATCATACCGACGACTATGTCGGTAACGATACGGTCGTGCCCGGCTATACGGATGCGCAGGGCTATAATCTGGTGAATCTGGACGCAAGCTGGAACAGGGTCATGGGATCGGGCTTCGATCTGTCGCTCTATGTCAACAATCTCACCAAGAAGAAATATGACTTCCTGCTGATCAACCTGGACAGCCTGGGCTACACCAGCCACACGCCGGGCATGCCGCGCACCTATGGCGTGACCCTGCGTTACAACTTCTGACAGGGATTAAGGCTGCCCCGCCGCCAGACGGGGCAGCCTGTTCACGGACGCTAATGGAAAGACCGGACATGGCCGACATGATTACTTCCACCTCGCCCGACACGCCGCCGATGCGGGAATTGAAGACCGCCAATCATCTGTTGGGCGACCGCGCGGCGCTGGACGCGGCGTGGGAGCGGGACGGCTACTGGTTTTTCCGCGACGTGCTGGACAAGGATGCGGTCGGCCGGTTGCGGGCCGTCTATCTGGAGGTGCTGCGCGATCTGGGGGTCATCGACCCGACATGCGAGGATGCCGCCGTGCATAATGGCGCGCCGCTCGACGATTTTCCGATCCGCAACGATGGCACCCCAAGGACCGATCCGCTGCTGGCGCGCTATCCGCGCGACCAGTTCGTGGCGGAACCCGCGATCCGCGCCTTTTTCGAGCAATTATTCGGTGAGGAGGTCTTTTGGGTGCCCAATACCGAATATCACGCCCTGCCGCCGGGGACCGGCCGGGACAGCACGCGCTTCAACTTCGTCCATTGCGACGGTCCCAACAATAAGGGGCTGCCGCTGAAAATCTGCTGGATGCCGCTGGCGCCCATCGATGAGGAAACGGGCGGTCTGGCCGTGGCGGAGGGGCTGCACCGGCCCCGCATGGATGATTTCCCCCGGCCGCCCCAGGGCATAGGCGACGATGTGATCCCAGTCGAAGCATGGTGTCGCGCCCTCTATCAACCCGGCGACCTGCTGGTGTTCAGCCTGGAAACGCCCCATAGCGGGCTTGCCAATCGGTCGGACCGCTATTTCCGCCTGTCGATGGACATTCGCGGCATGCCGAAATCGGGCAATATCCCGACCGTGGGGACGGTCGCGGCGCTTGATGCCTGCGCCATTACCATCGCCACGGACGCCGGTGAGCGGCGCACCTTCCGCATCGACGATGACACATTCTGCCGGATTACGCGGGGGCGGCTGACCGGCATGCCGCTGGCGCTGGAGGAAATTCCGCAACTGGTGAAGATCGGCGACCCCGTTTATGTCGCGTCCGACCACGGCACCGCCACTTTCATCCGTCCGCAGCATTGAGGTCCGGCGCGCGCCCTACGGACTTGTGATGCATTGGTCCTGCCCGCGTGAAAATATTGCCGGAACGGGGGCGATCCTCTCTACCTGACCGTGCAAAGGCGGCAGTGGGAAGAGGCGCATGAATGTAGCGGCAAGCGGCCTGTTGATCCCGGAAGGACCGGTTGCGCTTTCCGACGGCACGGCGCTGGTGGTGGAAGTGGGGACCGGGCATCTCAGCCGCGTCTGGCCTGATGGAAGGATCGCTCTGGTCGCCGATCTGGGCGGTGGTCCCAACGGCGCGGCGATCGGCCCGGACGGCGCGGTCTATATCTGCAATAATGGCGGCGGTTTCGACTGCGCGCTGACAGACGGGCAGTTGTCCGTCGCCCTTGCGCCCGAACGCTATGTGGGCGGTTCCATCCAGCGCGTGGACCTGGACAGCGGCGCGGCGACCAGCCTCTATACCCATGCCGACGGCAAGCGGCTGCTCGCCCCCAACGACATCGTCTTCGGCGCGGACGGCGGATTCTGGTTCACGGATCATGGCACGAGCACGCCGGACGCCAAGCGCTATGGCGGGATCTATCATGCGCTTGCCGACGGCAGCGCCATTTGCCGGGTTCGATCCGGCCTGCTTTCGCCCAATGGCATCGGCCTGTCGCCGGACGGCCGCTGGCTTTATTGGACCGACACTTTGAGCAGCCGCTTGTGGCGCGCGGAAATCACGGGAGCGGGACGGCTGCGCGACTATCCCGGCGCGCCGGGCGAAGTCGTGGCCACGGCATCCGGCCATATCCTGTTCGACAGCCTGGCGGTGGAGGCCAATGGGCTTGTCTGCATCGGGTCCATCATTCGGGGCGGGATCACCATCGTCGATCCCGCTACCGGCGCGTACGATCAGGTGCCGGTCGATGACGCGATGGTCACGAATATAGCCTTTGGCGGCGAGGACGGCAGGGACGCCTGGATCACGGCAGCCGGGACGGGCCGGTTGCTGCGGGGGCGGTGGCCCCGGCCGGGCCTGCCGCTGGCCTTCACGGCATGAACATTGTGGATCGGGGCAGGCGGGGAATGTCGCCGCGCCGCGCGGCAAGATCATGAAAGAATGAATATAGGAGAGGCAAGCATGGCATATCGGATCAATCCCCTTCGCGAAGGGCTGGGCTTTGGCCGCGAAGTCATCGGGCTGACGCCCGGCGATATAGAGCGGGAGGCGGTGCGCCGGGAATTGCGCGACTATTGGCTTAATGACGGGCTGATGGTTTTTCGCGGGAGCGAAGTGACCCCGGAATTTCAAATCGCGCTCAGCCGCGTCTTCGGGGAGCTGGAGGTGCATCCGGTGCGCGAACTGGTGACGGAGGGCATGCCGGAACTCATCACGCTGGTGTCCGACCAGCATAAGGAAGGATTGTTCGAGGTCGACGGGAAGCCATCCATCGCCTTCCTGCCATGGCATTCGGATCTGGTCTTCACCGACCGGATCAATCATGGCGGAGTGCTGACCGCGCAACGGATTTCCAGTTGGGGCGGCCAGACGGGCTTCATCGATCAGGTCCAGGCCTATGCCCTGTTGCCGGAGGAACTGAAGGCCCGGATCGAGCATCTGGAGATCGTCTATCAGTTGACCGTCAATCCGGGCTATTCGCGCTATGGCACCCGGAGCCGGGTGCGCACGATCCGGGTGGGCGATTTCGAAAAGTCGGTGGGGCCGCGCCTGGACAGCGACTTCCCGCCGGTCGTGCATCCGATGGTCTTCACCCAGCCGGATACCGGGCGCAAGGTGCTGAACATCTCGCCCTTCGGCGCGCTGCATATTCTGGGCCATGACGATGAGGAAGGCCATGCCTTGCTGCAACGGCTGGTCGACCATCTGGTCGATTGTCCGGCCTATTATCATGGCTGGCAGCCGTCCGAGATGCTGCTTTGGGACAATTGGCGCATGGTCCATTGCGTGACCGGCGCGGCGCCCGACGAGGTGCGGATCATGCAGCGCACGACCATCATGGGCGATTATGGGCTGGGGCGGAAATTGCAGATGGAGGCGGCGGCGTGAACGAACCCTGGTTGCCGCTGGTCCCGGAGGATGTCACCGCCCAATGGCTGGGCGATGTGCTGGCGCCGCGCTATCCCGGAACGCGGGTGGAGCGGCTTGAGATCAACGAGATTCTCTGGGGTACGGGCACCAAGATGATGGTGACGGCGACCTATGACGAGGCGGGGCGGGCGCATGGCCTGCCGCAGGGTCTGTGCATCAAGGCGGGCCTTGCCGAGCATCGGGAACTGGTGAAATTCTGCTACCAGACGGAGGCGCGCTTTTTCGCGGAGTTGGCGCCGCGTCTGACATTGGGTTTGCCGCAAATCCTCTACGCGGCGGCGAATGACGATCAGGGGATGGTCGTGATGGAGGATTTGCGGCCGGCGGGCGCCCATATCTGCCGCGTGCAGCAGCCGCTGACCCGCGATCAGGCGGCGGCCTTCCTTGACGACCTG
Organism: Sphingobium chlorophenolicum; assembly: GCF_000722875.1. GTDB lineage: Bacteria > Pseudomonadota > Alphaproteobacteria > Sphingomonadales > Sphingomonadaceae > Sphingobium > Sphingobium chlorophenolicum. The sequence continues at coordinate 23,140 of NZ_JFHR01000010.1, forward strand.
GCCGCGCTGCATGCGCGCTGGTGGGACAGTCCGGCGTTGGCGGACGATGGCGAACTGGGCTGGCTGATGCGCCATGATCCGTTGCCGGATGAGGCATGGGGCGATTTCGGGCGGGGGCAGCTCCAGCCTGAGACATGGGCGCATTATATGGGATTGCCGCGGTCGCTCGGCATTCCGGCGCTGTGTCGTGACCGGGAGCGGGTTCATGCGGCGTTGCAGGAACTGCGCCGTTTCGGGGAGCAGGGGCCGCGCTGCGTGATCCATGGCGATGCGCATCTGGGCAATATGTACCTTAGCCGTGAGGGGCGGCCCGGTTTTCTGGACTGGCAGACGACGCGCCGTGGCCATTGGGCGCATGATGTGGCCTATTTCTACATTTCCGCGCTTGATCCGCTGGATCGGCGGGCTTGGGAGAAGGGGCTGGTTGCGGGCTATCTTGCCGCGCTGGGCCGTCATGGAGTGGCCAATCCGCCGTCCGGGGAGGAGGCGTGGCGGGCCATCCGCGCCCATATCGTCTATGGGCTGTTCTACTGGATGGTGAATCCGGTGGAATGGCAGGTGGAGGAGAATAACGTCGCCACCGCGCCGCGTTTCGGCTGGGCGGCGGTCGATCATGTCGCCCCGCCGGTTGGTCCGCTTTAGGGTGTGTGGGGATGAATTTGGAATGTCGGGGGATGGGTATTAGCGGACGCTCTTAATCCTCCCTACGCGAAGCGTGGGGAGGGGGACCATGCGAAGCATGGTGGAGGGGAAATGGCGTGACCTGCGTATCTTCCCCTCCACCACCGCTTTCAGCGGCAGTCCCCCTCCCCATCTATCGATGGGGAGGAATAGGGTAGGTCGGCTTTCCACCCAAATCACTCAGTCCGGTCCAGACACCCTAGGCTGTCCGCACGAAGCGATTCTGGATCGATCCGAACAGATAGTCGCGGTTCGCCTGCTCGTCGAATGCGTCCAGCGTCCATCCGTCGGGATGGATGCTGGTGCGGATCGCTTCGGGTTCGGGGATCAGGGCCACTTCATCACCCTGAATGTAGAAGTCGCGGCCGCTGACATGACTCGCGGCATCGGTGCATAGCCAGACGACCAGCGCCGCGACATGGGCGGGCAGGGCGGTCATGCGCGGCTGGGCCATTGGCTTGTTCCACAGCAGGGGAATGCCCAGCCGCGCCGATTCAGCGATGGTCTCGTCTATTTCGGGCGTATGCGTGCCCGTCAGGTGGGATACCGGGCGGATCAGGTTGGCTCGGATGCCGAATTCGCCCAGATCCCGCGCTATGGTGCGGGTGAAGCCCAGAAGACCTTCCTTCGCCGCCGAATAATTGGCCATGCCCCAATGGCCGAAGCCTGACGGCGACCCCGTATTGACGATCGCGCCGGAACGCCGGGCGATCATATGCGCCGCCGCCGCCCGGCAGGTGTAGAAGCTGGAGGTCAGGCTGACGTCCATGCAGAGGTTCCAGTCCTGATCCGTCATCCGGTCTATGCGGGACGGGCGGACGATGCCCGCATTGTTGACGAGAATGTCGATCCGCCCGAACGTGTCGATGGCGGCCTGGACCGCCGCCTCCCCGCCTTCGCGTGTCGCGACGCTGGAACATTGGCCGATCGCTTCGCCGCCTGCATCGCGGATTTCCTGCGCGACGGCTTCGGCAAGCGATGCATCGGCGCCCTCCGTCCCATAGGGGCCGCCGCCCAGATCGTTGACGACGACCTTCGCGCCCTGCTCCGCCAGCAGCATCGCTTCGGCCCGGCCGATGTTGCGGCCCGCGCCGGTCACGACGGCGACCTTGCCCTTCAGTCTTTGCATAGTCCAATCTCCCTTCGATTTTGCCGGGGAGAGTAGCCGCTCGCACCCTGAGGCCCTAATCACCGACGTGATGATTTCGGGTGGCGCGCTTTGCGATGAGGCCCGGTTTCGCCACAAGATCGCCCGAAAAGGAGTTGGAGTGATGAAGGCGATCGTCATCAACCGCCATGGCGGCCCGGACGTGTTGGAGCCGGCCGATCTACCGCCGCCCCGGCCGCAGCCGGGGGAAGTGCTGGTGCGGGTCGCGGCGGCGGCCGTCAATCCGGCTGACGGCAAATGGCGCGCGGGCATGTTCGAGAGTTTCGCGCCGGTCGGTTTCCCCCATATTCTGGGCTATGACGTGGCGGGCGAAGTCGTGGACGGCGAGGGTTTTGCGCCGGGCGAGCGGGTTTTCGGCATGCTCGACCCGTTCCGCAAGGGCGGCTATGCGGAGATGGTCGCGGTGGCCGCCGATCATCTGGCGCGGGTGCCCGATGGCCTTGATCTGCCGACCGCCGCCGCGATTCCTACCGCTGGCCTGACGGGGTTGCAAATGGTGGAACGGGGTCTGGATCTTCAGGCGGGCCAGAGGCTGCTGCTGACGGGCGCGCTTGGCGCTGTCGGCCGTTTCGCGCTGTTCGCGGCGAAGGAGCGGGGCGTCCATGTCATCGCCGCCGTCCGGGCGGCGCATCGCGATGCCGTTCGCGCTCTGGGCGCTGAGGAGGTGATCGCCTTGGGCGAGGAGGATTGGAACGGGGCGTCCTTCGATCATGTCATCGACACGGTGGGCGGCGCGGCGGTGGGGAGGCTGTGCCGTCACCTGAGGCGCGGCGGCCGGTTGCTGACAGCCGCCACGACGCCGATCCCCGGCGACGGATTGCCTGCCGCGCCGGAATTCTTCGCCGTCATCCCCAGCGGTCCCGACGCCGCGCGCCTTGCCGCCGCCGTCGCGGCGGGCAAAGTCGCGGTGCCTATCGCCTGCATCCTGCCGCTCGACCAGGCGGCGGAAGCGCAGCGATTGGTCGAGGCGGGTGGATTGAATGGCAAGGTCATTCTGACGAATTAGGGTGTGTGGACAAATTCGAGATGTCGGGAAATGGCCAATGGCGGTCGCTAAATTCCTCCCTACGCGCAGCGTGGGGAGGGGGACCGCTCGCGAAGCGAGTGGTGGAGGGGAAATTCGGAGGTCGTGCCCCCTTCCCCTCCACCAGCCTTCGGCCGGTCCCCCTCCCCATCTATCGATGGGGAGGAATAGGATAGGTCCGTTTTCCACCCAAATCACTCAGTCCGGCGAGTCTCGAATTTGTCCACGCTGCCTAGGGTGGGGATTCAGTTCAGGCCCTGAATAAGCGGCGCGGCTTTCCCCACGTCCCCTCATCTGTCGGCCAGAGCGGCGAACGCCGCAGCCTTGTGCGCCAGCGCGCCGCGCATATCGTCGCCTACTGGCAGGCGCAGGGGCAGCGTTTCGCCATCCAGCGCCGTCAATATGGCGTCCGCGACCAATTCCGGCGGGCTGGCGGCGGTGGCATAATAGCCGTCCAGCACCGCCTTGCCCTGACCCGACAGGAAGTCGTAATCGGCAATGCGGACCTGCGCCTCCTGCGTGCCGTGGCTGATGAAGCGGGTGGCGATTGCGCCCGGTTCCACCAGCATGGCGCGGATGCCGAAGGCCGCGACCTCCAGCGCCAGCGTTTCGGTCAACCCTTCCAACGCGAATTTGCTGGCGCAATAGGCGCTGAGGCCCGGCGTGCCATTGAGGCCGCAGCCGGACGATAGCTGCACGATCGTGCCCGATCCACGGGAACGGAAATGCGGCAGCAGCGCCTGGGTCAGCGCCCAGGGGCCGAAGAAATTCACCTCGAACAGGTTGCGCGCATCGTCCAGATCGACTTCTTCGGCCGCGCCGAACAGGCTTTGCCCGGCATTGTTGACCACTATGTCGACCGGCCCGGCGGCCAGCGCCCGGTCGGCCAGCGCGGCGACTTGCGCGGGGTCGCTCATGTCCGCGACGATGCCTGTGGCGCGTCCCGCACCCCCTGCCTCGAATGCGGCGCTTGCTTCTTCCGTGCGGGCGGAGCCGACGACATGGTCGCCCCGCGCCAGTGCGGCCTTTGCCAGCGCCGCGCCGATGCCGCTTGAAATGCCCGTGATCAGCCAGCGCCTCATTGCTCATCTCCTCGATCGTCCGGGCTGCGTGGCGTCTCGCCCTGTTGCCGTCCGGCGTTCCAGAAAAATCAGCGGCCAGCAATCGGGCAGGCGCGGGGAGGGCATATGCAACGCATCCTTGATGCTCAGCCCCATGAAACGGCGCGCATACCGTTATTCACCCTTCCATCCCGCGCAGGAACAGCGCCACCACGCCGCTGGCCCATGTCCGGCGAAACGCCTCTTCCGCGAAGTCGTCGGTCAGCAGGAACCGCAGCCCGCCATTGGCGAGATTGATGAAATGCTGCGCCAGCAGCGCGGGATCGTCGATCCTGTACCCCGCCCCCCGCAACTGGGTGAGATAGGCGGTGATCGGCGCGACCGTATCGGCGATATGGCTGTGCAGGCGTCGGGCTATGTCAGGGAAACGCTCCTTCGCCGCGATGGCGAGCCGGAGCAGGGCGATCCGTTCCGCCTCCGCCACTTCGCCGGCGATGCGCAGGGCAAAATCCGTCAGCACATTGGCAGGCTCCCGCCCTTCGGTCGCGATGTTGCGGACATCGCTGCGCATGGAAGAGACGGTGTGGAGGGCGACCGCCTCGAACAAGGCCGTCTTGTTGCCGAAGCGGGCGTAGATGGTCGCCTTGCTGACCCTGGCGGCCATGGCGATATGATCCATGCTGGCCCCGGCATAGCCATGCTTCAGAAAGGCGCGCGCCGCAGCGTCGATCAATTCAGCCTCGCGCACGGGGGCGTCGGCATTTGTCGGCCTGCCCCGGCGTGGTTTTGCGATGGCTTCGTCCGGCACGCTTGCTCCGATAAAATAAAACTATACCGTTTATTTTAATTAATGCGATTCGGTTGCGCAAGAGCGATGAGGGAGAGGGAAGATGAAAAGCGTCATTCTTTTGCGCGGGCCGCGAACGGCGCAATCTCCGGCGCGATGGGCGATGATCCAGCCCTGGGCCATGGCGGCCGAACGGATTGTCGTGCATGTCGGCCTGCCCGCTCCAGTGCCGCCGGTTTACGATGCGGTGATCGAACTCTGGTCCGACGCTGCGGTCGATGCGGACAGCTTCCGCGCCGATTGGGATCAGGCGGAGGTTCGATCCTCCACGCAGGTTGTGGGCAAGCCTGCGGCGGAACCGCTGTCGGTCGGCGTCACGCCGGGCCTTTCGCAGCTTTCCTTCATTCGCGCCATCGATGGCCTGCCGCGCACGGAGGTGGAGCGGCACTGGGACGAGCATATCCCGCTGGCCTGCGAGATTCATGTCGGCATGAATCGCTATGTGCAGGATCGCCTTTCGCCTGCGGCCCCGTGGTTCGGCATGGCGCATCTTCATTTTCCAAGCGAGGCGGCGCTGCGCGACGGGCTGTTCAGAAGCGCGGAGGACATTGCGGTCATAGGGGCGGACGTCGCTGAGTTCGTCAGCGATTACGCCACCATGACCGCCATCGAGCATATCGTGAAAGCATAGGGAGAGACGGCATGGACCTTGGGCTGGCAGGCAGGCGGGCGCTGGTGACGGGCAGCAGTTCGGGCATTGGCGCGGGGATAGCGCGGCTTCTGGCGGCGGAGGGCTGCACCGTCGTGGTGCATGGCCGCGACGCGGACAAGACGCGCGCGGTGGCTGCATCGATCGGCGGCGGCGCCAGCGTGGCGATCGGCGATCTTTCGACCAATGCGGGCGCCGATGCGGTGGCGGCGGCGGCCGGGGATGTCGACATATTGGTGAACAATGCGGGCGGGGCCGTCGGCACGTCGGCCATGCATTGGACGGAGGTGGATGAAACGGGCTGGGAAGGAACCTATCAGCTCAACGCCATCGCCGCCGCGCGCATGATCCGGCGCCTGCTGCCCACGATGCAGGCCAAGGGGTGGGGCCGCGTCATCAATGTCGCCAGCGCGGCGGCCACGCAGCCCATCGCCTTCGGTCCCGACTATGGCGCGGCGAAGGCGGCGATGCTGAACATGACCGTCAGTCTGGCGAAGGCATTGGGGCCATGCGGCGTCACCGCGAACAGCGTCAGTCCGGGCATGATCCTGACTCCGGCAGTCGAGGCCTGGTTGGGCAATCTGAAGCGCAACATGGGGTGGGGGGATATTTCGCTGGAGGAGGCGGAAATCCGCGCCGCGCGCGAATTGACGCCGATCCCGGTCGGGCGGATCGGCCGGGTCGAGGAGATCGCCCATGCCGTTTGCATGATCGCCAGTCAGCATGCGGGTTACATGACCGGCGCCAATATTCGCGTCGATGGCGGGCAGGTGCAGGGCGTGAACTGAGCATCCCGTGCTCATTCATCGAATAGCCGATCTTTTTTCCGCCAGGTGGCGTCCGTCCGGCGAGCGGATAGGATCGGGTCCGCTTTCGCTCGCGGCTGCTCATCGGTGGGGAACGCGCCGGGCCAGAACAGAATGGATGAAGAGGATCATATGACCGAGATAAGTTTCGACGGCCGCGTGGCGATCATCACCGGGGCGGGCAATGGCCTGGGCAAGGACTATGCGTTGGAGCTTGCCCGGCGCGGGGCGAAGGTCGTGGTCAACGATCTGGGCGGCAGCGGATCGGGGCAGGGCCGGTCGCATAATGCGGCCGACCTGGTGGTGCAGGAAATTCGCGACAATGGCGGGGAGGCCGTCGCCAATTATGACAGCGTGTCGACCCGTCAGGGGGGTGCGGGCATCGTCCAGACCGCCCTCGACGCCTTCGGGAAAGTCGATATCTGCATCAACAATGCGGGCTTTCTGCGCAATGGCCGGTTCGAGGATCTGACCGACGAGCAGATCGATGTGATCATCGACGTGCATCTGAAGGGGGCGATCTATGTCGCCCAGCCTGCCTATAGGGCGATGCGCCGGAACGGTTATGGCCGGTTTCTTTTCACAGGTTCGGCCTCCGCCATGTTCGGCCATGCGTGGCAGGCCAATTATGCGGCGGCCAAGGGCGGGCTTATGGGCCTTAGCCATATCGTCGCCATTGAAGGGTCGGCCTATGGCATCACGTCGAACCTGCTGATGCCCACGGCGCAGTCCCGGCTGGCGGCGGAGATGGATGCCGGTTTCATGGAAATCCCCGCCTTCGCGCAAGCGGTGCAGAACGCTGATTATGCCGCGAGCGACGGGCGCGTCGAAGTGCCGTTCAATACGCCGCTCGCCGTCTATCTGGTCAGCGAGCAATGCACATCGACCCATGGCATTTATTCGCAGAATAGCGGCCGCTACGCCAAGGTGCGCATCTGCGCCGCGGACGGCTGGGTCGCGCCGATGGGTTCCACGCCGCCCAGCGTGGAGGATGTCGCGGCGCATTGGAACGCCATCACGGACGGCGCGGTCGCGCATGAGCCACTGACCGTCTATGACGAGTTCACCGCCGTTGCCGACGCGGCGCGGCGTCAGGGGCTGATCTGATGGAATGCGCCCGGTCCGGTGGGCCGGGCTTTGGTCCTAGCGATCGCTGTAGGGGCCGCCGATAAATTCGCGGTCGAAGCGCTGGTGCAGGTCGCCCAGCAGGCGGGACAGCGTCTGCCGGTCGGCGGCGCTGAGTTGGCGGAAGAAGCGGACCAGCTTCGATTGCGCGGCGATATCGACGATGGCGCGTTCGATAAGGGCGTGACCCCTGGGTGTCAGGAACAGGTCGAAGGCGCGCCGGTCTTCGGCGTTGCGGCGCCTTTCCAGCAGGCCGTCCTTTTCCAGGCGCGCGATCCTGGTCGAAACTACGGCGTCGGAGACATAGAGGGTGGACGCCAGATCGGTGGCGCGGTGCGGCCTTTCCTGATCGATCGCCAGCGTGCCGAGAAGGTCCAGATCGGCGAAACTGCACCCCAGCTTGCCGGCGATGCTGTCCAGATCGGTCGTGACCAGATGCCCGACCGTGAAGAAATGCCAGAGCGGGCCGAAATGCTCGCTTTCCGTGCCGGGCATGCGGCGGGCGTAGAAGGAACGGCCCGCGTTGAGTTGGTCAACAGGCTTGCGAGGCATGGTTCGCGCCGTCCTTCATCCGGCATGCAGGCGACGGGCGCTGGTTCAGGGCCAGCACAGGTCGAGGCGGAGCACGCCGTTGACCATGCCCGTCGCCAGCACCGGCTTCGTGTCTGGTTTGATGTGGAAATCGGGGATGCGGCTCAGCCATTCCTGGAGGAAGATGCGGATTTCGCGGCGGGCCAGGACCGCGCCGGGGCAGGCGTGGGGACCGTTGCCGAACGCCGCGTGCACCGGCCTGTCCCGGTCGAAATCCACCACCAGCGGATTTTCATTGATCCGGTCGTCCAGTCCCACCCAAAGATTGGCGGGGAGGATGCGGTCGCCCGCCCGGAAATATACGCCGCCATATTCGAAGTCTTCGGCGATCACGCGGGCAGTGTTGGCAAGGCCATGGCGACGGATCATTTCCTCTATCGCATGTTTGACGAAGGCTTCGTCGTCCAGCCGTTCGACCAGTTGCCGTCTATGGCCGGGATTCATCGCCAGGAAGCGGGCGATGAAACCGATCATCCCGGCGACGGTGTCCAGCCCGCCGAATAACACCAGCGTTGCGTAGCTGACCGCCTCCATTTCGGAAATGCGGCCGTCGCCGACATTTACGTTGACGAGCTTGCTGAGCAGATCCTGTCCGGGATTTTCACGGCGGGCGCGAATCTCGCCAAGTAGATAGCCGCCCATTTCCTGTTGCGCCTGCAACCGGATTTCGGCGGTGCGGCCGCGCACCGAACGCTCCGCAATGGGGAGCAGGCGATGCTTGTCGGAAAGGGGAAGGTCGACCAGTTCGAGGAAGACGTGGATGGGCAGAATCTTGGCGAAATCCTCGATAAATTCGCATTCGCCCTGCGGCAGGACGCGCTCGATCGCCTCCACCGCGACATCGCGCACCTTGCTCTCCAGTTCCCCGACGACCGCGGGCATCAGCGATTGCATCAGGGGACGGCGGTACCGCGCATGTTCGGGCGGGTCCATTTCCAGCGGGATCTGGCGCTGCGTACCCTCCGGCATGGGCGGCAGGACGATGTGCTTGTGCGAAAAATGATGATAGTCGCGCTGCATCGCCAAAATGTCTTCGCCCCGCGTCGCGACCCAGTGGCCGCCATTATGCGGGGTCCAGAAGATATCGGGATTGGCCTGCTGGATCGCGGCATAGGCCGCCTGCACATCCTCGGCCGCGCCGGGGACGTCATAAATGTTGAAATCGCGCACCAGATCGGCCGGGACATGGTCCGGACGCGGGGCCAGCCCGCCTTCTGTCATGCTTGTCACGTCAGCGCTCATTTTCTTTCCTCTCCCCAATAAGCTGCCTGCCGGGAAGGGACGCGACAAGCACCGCGCCCGACCGCAGGCCAAGATTTCACAGGCGTGATATGCAGCGCAAATCCCGGCCTTGCGGCCCCCCTCAATCCTCCGGCGCGATCGCGATGCGCAGGCCATCCAGTTCGGCCGTCAGCGGAATCTGGCATGACAGGCGCGAATAGGCGTCGCGATGTTCCGAACTGTCGAGCAGATCGCTTTCATCCTCGCTGACCGTGGGCAACAGGGCGGCGAAGGCCGGATCGACCTTCACATGGCAGGTCGCGCAGGAGCAGCATCCGCCGCAAAGCGCCAGCATCTCGTCGATACCGGCATCGCGGATCGCTTCCATCAGGGACAGCCCGGTTTCGGCGGCAATTTCCCTTTCCGCGCCGTCGCGGGTCGTGACAATTATATTGGGCATATAGGGTTCCTGGATAGTGAATGTCAGTCGCCGAAGCGGACATGGAGATGCTTGGGCACGCGCATCATCGTACCGCGAATTTCCGGGCGCGGCCTGTCGGGGTCGAAGCGCAGGTTGGGCAGGTTGTCCAGCACCGCATGCAGCGCGCGGGTCATCTCCACCCGCGCCAGATGCTGGCCCACGCAGATATGCGGCCCGCGAGAGAAGGAGAAATGGGCCTTGCGTTCCCGGAAAATGTCGAACCTGTCGGGATCGGGGAAGATCGCCGGGTCGCGATTGGCCGCGCCCGCCACCACGTCGAGCAGCGATCCGGCCGGGATTTCCAGTCCGCCGAGCACGACATCCTGTTTCGCCATGCGAAGCTGCACGGCCACGGGGCCGTCCCAGCGCAGTGCTTCCTCGATCGCGACGGGAATGAGCTTGCGGTCCGCCCGGATCGCGTCGAGCTGGTCGGGATTTTCCAGCAGCGCCGTCAACAGCACGCTGGTGCCGCGATAGGTGGTGTCGCCCGCCGCGTTCATCAATTGCCGCAGGAAGGAGATCAGCACCAGAGGCGGCAGATAATCGCCATCCACTTCGGTATTGGCGAGCAGGCTGACCAGATCGTCGCCGGGATTGCGCCGCCGTTCATCCACCAGGGCGGTGAAATATTCGCCCAGCTTGCGTGATGCCTCCTGCGCCTTGTCGATGTGCATATAGTCGGTCTGGCCAATGGCCAGTCGCTGAAATGTGTTTACATCCGATTCCGGTAGGTCGAGCTGCTGGTATATCACCTCGAAAGGATAGAGCAGGGTGAATTGTTCGATAAGGTCGGCGCGGCCGGTGCCCACGAACTTGTCCATCAACTTGTGAACCACCGGATCGACGATGGTTTCACCCCATAGCTTCACATATTGGGGCAGGAAGATCTTCTGGAAGATTTTCCGCCAGCGGCCATGTTCGGGATTGTCCATGACGCTGATGCTGCCCTGGCCAAACGTCTCGCCGATGTTGAATTTATAGCCATGGTTGGAAAAGCGGTCGGTGTCGGTCAGGACCGTCAATATCTCGTCCGAACCGACCACCGTGAACATCTTGCGATCCGGATAGGTGGCGGATTGCAGGCCCATTTTGGGGCGATAGTCGCCCTCCAGCACCGGGGCCTGCGCCCGCCATTTCGCGATCTCCGGATAGGGATCGAGCATATCCCCGAAATTGAGGTCGTCCGCGCCGAACGGATCGTAGCTCGGATCGTCATATTCCTGAATTCTGACGGCGGTTTCCATGGCTGGAATATCTCCTATACAGCATATGCTACATAAATCTGCCCGCCGCTGCTGTCAATCGATCGGCGGCCCCACCAGAGACTGGGCGATCAACTGTTCCAGCACGTCCAGCACGGCTTCGCGGCCGGGCGGGTCGGGGAAGAGAGCGTCGCGCAAAATCACACTGGCGGCGATCATGCCGAACCCCAGGCGCACGCCGATGCCGAGGTCGAAGGGCGGTTCGATCCCCGCCAGCGCATAGCGTTGGCGGACCTGATCGACCGACTGTTCGAAAAAGGGCGCAAGGCCGCGTAGACCCGGCGCCGCTTCCTCGCCGCCGGTTGGCGGTCCGGCCAGAAGGGCGCGGAACATCGCCTCATTGCCTTCGAACAATTCATAGACCTGCCGGGTAAAACGGCGCGTCTCCGCCTGCCGGGGGAAGGCTGCGGTGGGATCGGGATGCAGTTCCACGAAGTCGGCCATCAGCGTGTCGAACGGCGCGATCACCACTGCGTTGAACAGCCCGGCCTTGTCGCCATAATAGCGGAACAGCAGAGTTTCGCTGACATCGGCCAGACGCGCGATTTCCCGCGTCGTGGTGCCGCCATAGCCGCGTTCGGCGAATAATTGCCGCGCCGCGTCGCAGATGCGCTGGACCACATCCTCGCGCGTGCGCCGCCGCCGCCGCACGCGCCCGTCATCTTCGGCGGCGACCGTTTCGGCTGTCAGGATTTTAGCGATTGCGACCCTCCAAGATTTATATCGGCCAAGATTATATCGGCCGCATTCCACGCCGACGCCATGATCGGTCCGTTGGTATTGGCCGAAACCATCGTAGGCATGATCGATCCATCCATGACGCGCAAGCCGTCCACGCCCTTCACGCGCAGTTTTTCGTCCAGCACCGCATCGTCGAAATCGCCCATGCGGCAGGTTCCGCAGGCATGATAGCCCGCCTGGCCGATCTGGCGGAAGGCCGACAATATTTCATCGTCGGTCTGGAGCGAGCGGGTCGGTTCGCGCTCCCCCGCGATCATCGGCGCGATGGCGGGCCGGGCCATCCAGTCGCGCAGATAGCGGTGCATCGCCACCGTGACCGCGCAATCATAGGGATCGGTCAGGTAGCCCGCGCTGATCCGGGCGGGGGCTAGCGGATCGGACGCGGTAATCCGTACCGACCCCTCGCTGCGGGAGCGCAGGGGGTAGCCGAACAGGGTGATGCTGTGCGCCGGATCGATGGCCATATTGCCCCTTTCGTCCGGCGCGGCGACGGCGGGGGACAGCAGGATTTCGATGTCCGGCGTCTCCGATTCCGGCAACACGGTCGCGAAGGCGCCGACATTGCCATAGCCCGCCGCCATCGGCCCGGTGCGGGTGAGGTAATAGCGCAGCACGTTGCCGACCAGTTTCAGGCCCGCCAGATCCTTGTTCTGGCTGTGCGGTACGGCAAGGTCGTAGACCATGGAGAGCAGGCGATGTTCCAGCATATGTTCGCCCACGCCGGGACTGTCGGCGACGACGGGGATGCCCAGGCCACGCAGCAATGCGGCGGCGCCGATGCCGGAGCGCTGGAGGATTTGCGGCGACATCAGCGCGCCGGCGCTGACGATGATGTCGCGGCCGCTGGAGAAGTCCCGGATGGCGCCGTTTACATTGGCGCGAACGCCGGTTGCGCGGCGGCCGGTGAACAGGACCTTGTCGACGATCGCGCCGGTGACGATGCGCAGATTGGCCCTGCCGCGCGCCCGCTTCAGGAAAGTCTGCGCCGCGCTCTGCCGCTTGCCCTTCCAGATGGTGCGCGGGGTGTAGCCGACGCCAGCGCGGCCCGACCGGTTGAGATCGGCGACGCGGGGCACGCCCATCTGCTCGCCCGCCGCGATGAAGGCTTCGGTCAGCGGGTCGCGCATCGGTTCCACGGAGATGCGTAGCGGACCCTCTCCCCCGCGCACGCCGTCGCTGCCCAGTTCATGGCCTTCCATGGCGCGGAAGGCCGGGCCGATCCTGTTCCAGCCCCAGCCTTTCGCGCCCAGCGCTTCCCACCCGTCATAATCTTCGGGCTGGCCGCGAAAATACATCATGCCGTTGACCGAGGAGGAGCCGCCCAGCATCTTGCCGCGTATCCAGGTTTCGGACGGAATGGCTTCATGTCCTTCGGTCTGGAAATACCAGACATGGCGGGGGTCGGTGTAGAGCTTGGCGGCGCCGCGCGGCATGTGGATGAAGGGGTTGCGGTCGTCCGGTCCCGCCTCCAGCAGCAAAACGCTGTTCGACGGATTTTCCGACAGGCGGTCGGCCAGCACGCAACCGGCCGAACCGCCGCCGACGATGATATAATCATAGGTCATCACAGGGTCGCCCGGATGACGTCGCCGATGATGGTGCGGCTGTCTTCCGCTATGTCGATCGTGTCGAACATGCGATTGTGGCAGATGCCGACCGCCAATTTGCTGTCCGGGTCGGCCCAGCCGATATTGCCGCCCATGCCCGGATGGCAGAGCGCGCGCATGTTGCGCGGGGCGGATACGGGCGGGTTTTCCGCGCCGCCCAGCCAGAAGCCGGACCAGGCGATGGGCACGACCATGCCGAAGAAGACGGGATCGGCATCCTCGAAATGGGGGCGGGGGGCGGCGAAGCTGGCGACGCGCTCCTCCGACAGCAGGCGGACGCCGTTGAACTGCCCGCCATTGGCCAGCATCGCCCAGAAGCGGGCGTTGCTGCGCGCGCTGAAGATGCCGCCGACGGCCGGGATGCAGGCGCGGCGCACATAGGGGCGTTCGAACGGATCGGGCATCAGGTCGACGATCAGGGGCTGGGCCTGCCGCATCATATTATTGTCGGGGGCGACATAGACTGCGGCGGCGTCCAGCTTCGCGATGCGCGGCTCGACGGCATCGGGGATGCCCATCCACAGGTCGGTGGCGCCCAGCAGGTCGGCAATCTCCTCCTTGACGAACTGGCCGAAGGGGCGGCGTTCGGGATCGGTCCGGCGCACCACTTCGCCCACCATCCAGCCGAAGGTCATGGATTGGTAGGAGGAACGGCTGCCTGCGGGATAGACCCCCTCCATCTCCGCGATGCGGCGGCACATCCAGTCCCAGTCGGTCATCAGTTCGGGCGTCACGTCAGGCGGCATGCGCAGCACGCCGGACACATGGGACAGGACGTGGCGGACGGTGACGTCGCCCTTCCCGGCCTGCGCGAATTCGGGCCAATAGGCCGCGACCGGCGCATCATATTCGACCAGGCCGCGTTCCGCCTGGATATGCAGGGCGGTGGCGGTCACCGCCTTCGACACGGAATAGACGTTGAACAGCGTGTCGCCGTCGACCGGCCTGCCCGTTGTGGGATCGGCGACGCCCGACCAGCAGTCGACAATCTGATCCTCACCCAGCCAGGCGCTGACCTGAATGCCGATTTCCTTGCCCTCCGCGACAAGCCGGTCCAGCACTTCCTGCACCGCGTCGTTGACCTTCGTCATCCTTCCAATCGCCTTTCCCGCTTGCCATGGCTTCGATGCCAGCTATCAAGTGTGTGCTTGATAGCATGGATTGGGACGAGGGAAAGAGAGATGGGCGAAGCGTTCGAAAATATCATAATGACGCAGGATGAGGGGATCGTGGAATTGCGCATCCACCATCGTGGCGGCCCGGCCAAATGGGCGCTCTGGGGCGGGTTGCACAAGGAATTGGGCATCGCCTTCGCGCAAGTCGCCGCCGATCCCGACGCCCGCCTGCTGCTGATAACCGGTACGGGCGACAGTTTCTGCGCGGAATTCGACATGGATGGCGAGGCGCCGCAGATGAGCGCCGCGACATGGGACGTGATCTTCCGAGAGGGCAGGGCGCTGCTCAACAACCTGCTGGCGATCGAGATTCCGGTGGTGGCCGCCGTCAATGGACCGGCCTTCATCCATGCGGAGATCGCGCTGCTCGCCGATGTCGTGCTGGCGGCGGAAGGGGCTGTCTTTGCCGACGAGCCGCATGCGCTGGCCGGTGTGGTGCCGGGCGACGGCGTGCACAGCATCTGGCCGATGCTGCTGGGGCCGAACCGTGGGCGCTATTTCCTGATGACGGGGCAGGAAATCGGCGCGGCCGAAGCGCTGGCGCTGGGGCTGGTGGGGGAGGTGCTGGCGCCTGACGCGCTGATGCCGCGCGCGCGGGAACTGGCGCGCACGATCGCGGCCCGCCCGGCCATCGCCAATCGCTATACCCGTGTCCTGCTTAGCCGCGATATCAAGGCGCGATTGGCGGCGGAGCTGGATCAGGGGCTGGCGATGGAGGGCATGGCGATCCTTGCGGCCATGGGTCAGGCGTGATCCGCTGGCGATGGCAGGCTGCCCGTTTGCTTGTCATTATAGGTTCTTTTGCGTATCTATAATGACAAGAAGAACATCTGATGCGGAGGGTAGGGTGCAGAATTTTTTCAAGGGCTTTTTCCAGTTCGGTTACGTGACGCGGGACGTGGATGCGGCCGTCGCCACGTTTCGCGAGAAGTTCGGCCCGGTCGAGTTCGCTGTGAACGAACCCCCCGCGATCAACGGACAGGCGGCGCCGACGCGGCGCATTGCGCTGGCCTGGATCGACGATGTGATGACGGAGATCATCGAGCCGGACCCCATGCAGAAAACCATCTATGACGATCATGTGCCCACTGCCGAGGGGCCGATCCGGCTGCATCATTTCGGCTATCTGATCGATGACCATCAGGCGATGCTCGATCGGCTGAAGGGCATGGGATATGATGTGCCGATGGCCGGATCGATGGCGGGGGTGCTGGACTATAGCTATGCCGACACGCGGTGCGACCTGGGCATGTGGTCGGAATTCATTCGTCTGGATGAGGGGGGCAAGGCGTTTTTTGGCGCTGTGCCGCGCACGATGACCGGGGCGAAATAAGGCAGGCGATGGCATGGCGCGCATGACGGGCCATGCCATCTTTAAATCCGGTTGCCCGCGGGTGCGGGGGAATGCCGGTCCTTAGAGCTTCTTGAGGTCGTCGGCGGTCAGGCTGGTGACCAGGCCCTTTTCACCGCTCGATAGGGTTGCCGCGGGAATCGACACGAAACGGCCCCGGTAGATGATCTGCACGGATGTCGCGGCGCCTTCGGCATTCGCATAGACGCGGTCGATGAAGCCGATGCGGACGCCGTCTGCCGTCTTGACCATGGTGCGGGCCTTGATGACGGGGGCGTCCTGCGCGACCGCCAGGCTGGAGAAGGACAGGGCAGCCGCCAGAGCAAAAATATATTTCATATATGCCTCTTATCTGTTTGCCCGCGCGCGCTACCATGCCGCGTTGCAGCAAACAAAAGAATCCGACAGGGTGCAGGACGCCATCGCCTATCTGAAGCCTGCGGCGCGGATTGCGTTGAAACGGGCGTCGATTGAGGGCATGGAGCGTTGCATGCAGAATGAACAGGCATATGGCGGCGCGGAACTGGAGGCGTCGGGGCATTTCGAGCCGCTGACCCGGCCGGAGGCGTTGACCGAAATGGTCACGGAGCGGCTGCGCAACGCAATCCTGACGGGCCTGCTGGCGCCCGGCACCCATTTGAGCGTGCCTGAAATCGCCCGGCAGTTGGGAGTCAGCCGCACGCCCGCGCGCGAAGGCTTGATCGCGCTGGAGCGTGAAGGGCTGGTCGAACCCCGCGCCAAGACCGGCGTGGCGGTGATCGCGGGGGGCACGCCCGATATTCTCGATCTGCTGGATATTCGCGAGGGGCTGGAGATCATGACCGTGCGCCGCGCGGCGGAGCGGATGGACGCGGAAGGCGTGGCGCGGCTCCGGACGCTGTTCGCGCAGCATCAGACCGTGGTGGAAAACAGCGATCTGGCGGCGCATGTCGAGCTGGACGCGGCCTTTCACGGCGTGATCCGCGATGGCGCGGGCAATATGCGGCTGGCGCGCCAACTGGTGCAGATCGACCAGCAATTGCGCGTGTTGAACAGCCGGCTTTCGCGCTCCAGCGGTTGGAGCGGCCGGGCCGTCCTGCGGGATCACAAGGCGATCATCGACGCGATCGAAGCCGGCAATCCCGATGCCGCCGAACGGCATATGCGGGCGCATATAGAGCGTACCCGCGCATTCCAACTGCGCTCGGTCGCGCAGGACTGAGCCTGCCCGGTCGATCATCCCACATAATGGATAGGTGATGTCTGGCGCGCAGGCCATGCGCGGCATCGATGATCTGCATGTTGCATGTATAAATGCCGTCCGAGGGAAAGGAGGATGGCAGGATGATTCGGCTGGATGGGCGCATCGCGATCGTCACCGGCGCCGGGCGCGGCATGGGGCGGACCCATGCCCTTCTGCTGGCGGCGAGGGGGGCGAAGGTCGTCGTCAACGATTATGGCGGCGCGCAGTCTACCCTGGAGCCGGGCACCATATCCCATGCGCAGGCCGTGGTGGATGAAATCAGGGCGGCCGGGGGCGAAGCCGTGGCGGACGCGGAAATGGTGGGAACGGGCGACGCCGCGCGCGCCATTGTCGACCATGCGCTGGATGCGTTCGGGCGCGTCGATATTCTGATCAACAATGCGGGGGGATCGCTGATCGGCGAACCCGATGCGTTCACCGATGAAGAGATAGAGGGCGTGCTGCGGACCAACTTCATCGGTCCCTATATGCTGTTGCGCCGCGTCTGGCCGTTGATGCGCGACCAGGGGTTCGGGCGGATCGTCAACATCATGTCGTCGGCTGTTCTGGGCGCGGGACATTTGGGGCCATATGCGGCGGGCAAGGCCGGGCTGTTGGGGTTGACCCATGATGCCGCGTTTGACGGGCGGGCGCATAATATATTGGTGAACGGCGTCTTCCCCACCGGCGCGTCCCGCCTGACGGAAACGTCGCAGGAGGATCTGGCGCTTTGGTATCGCACCCATTTCCAGCCGGAGAAAGTATCTGCGCTGATCGCCTATCTCAGCAGCGAGGAACTGGATTTCAGCGGGGAGGTGTTCAATGTGGGCGGCGGGCGCGTCGCGCGGCTGGGCATTTTCGACAATGACGGGCTGTTCGATCCCGCGATCACGCCGGAAAGCATAGCCGCGAACATCGACCTGATCCGCGACCTGAGCAAACCCACCATCATCCCCACGCTTTGGGCGCAGACCGAGCGCTATTTCGCGCACATCCCATGGACGGGCGGCAAGGCCGGCCTGTTCTGAACTGGCAGAAGGACGAGATATGGAAAGGCCGCTGGAAGGGAAGGTCGCGCTGATAACCGGCAGCGGGTCGGGCATGGGCGTGGGCATCGCGCTCGCGGTTGCGAAGGCTGGCGCGGCGGTGGCGCTGGTGGGCCGCACGGCGGAAACATTGGAGCGCACGCGGGCGCAGATCGAGGAGGCCGGGGGCCGCGCCATCGTCGCGCCGTGCGACATCACCGACCGGGCGCAGGTCGACGCCGCCGTGGCGCGGACGCAGGCGGAACTCGGCCCCATCTGGCTGCTGGTCAACAATGCCGTTTCGACCGACAACCGGCCCATCGAGGAGGTGGACGACGCCAATCTGGACCTTGTCCTGCGATCCTCGATCCACGGGTCGCTCTATATGATGCAAGCCTGTTTTCCGACGATGAAGGAGCGGGGCGGGCGGATCGTGAATTTCGGTTTGGGCGGGGCGACCATGGGCCTGCCGGAAGTCGGCGCCTATGCCATCGCCAAGGAGGGCGTGCGCGGCCTGACCAAGACGGCGGCGACCGGCTGGGGCCGATATGGGATCACCGTCAACACCGTCTGCCCCATGGTAGCGACGCCGCTGTTCGATACATGGTGGCAGAGCCTGAGCGAGGCCGAACGCGAACATCAGCTTTCGATGATCCCGATGCGCCGCATGGGCAATGGGGAACAGGATGTCGGCGGGCTGATCGTCTTCCTGGGCAGCGAGGGCGCGGGATATATCACCAGCCGCACGCTGCATGTGGACGGGGGCCGCGCATTTTATGACCGCTGATCGCATGGCCGGACCTGCACATGCGCTGGTGCCGGGCATCTGACGAAGGAGAAAGAAGGTGCGAGGGATGGATGCATCGGTGCGCTGCGTGCTGGATATCAAGGCGGAATCGGGGGAAACCCCAGTCTGGTCCGTCGCTGAACGAAAGCTGTTCTGGGTGGATCAGGAAGCGCACCGGCTGAACGGCTTCGACCCGGTCGGCGGGATCAACGAAAGCTGGCGGATGCCCGCCCATGTCAGCAGTTTCGCGCTGCGCGGCGCGGGAGAGCGGATCGTCGTGGCGCTGCGTACCGGGCTGTTCGATTTCGACCGGGCCAGCGGCGCGCTCCATCCCATCGCCGCGCCGCCGCCCTATCCTGTCGAAACCCACCGCTATAATGACGGGCGGTGCGACCGGCAGGGCCGTTATCTGATCGGATCGGTCGACCTTTCCTATTTTCAGACCAAAGTGCCAGGAGGCGCGGCCGTCTACCGGCTGGATGGTTCCGGGCTGACCGAAGTGATCGGGGATATCACCTGCAGCAATGGCATGGCGTTCAGCCCGGACGGGCGCACCATGTATCTGGCGGATTCCCCGGCGGGGGTGGTTTACGCCTTCGATTATGACATTGCGACCGGCACCCCGTCCAACCGCCGCGTCTTCGTGGAGCGGGACCGCGATGACGGGATTTTCGACGGCGCGGAAGTGGATGCGACAGGCGGTTACTGGGTCTGCCTACTGATGAAGGGAGCCGTGGCGCGCTACACGCCGGACGGCAGGCTTGACGGGGAAATCCCGGTGCCCGTGCTGCAACCCACCAAGCTTGCCTTTGGCGGGCCCGACCTGGGGACGCTTTACCTCACCTCGGCCGGGCACCGGCACCTTCCCGGCGACCAGCCGCTGGGCGAGCAGGCGGGAGGCGTGTTCGCGATCGAGACGGGTTTCAGAGGAATTGCCGAGCCGACCTATCGCTTCTAGGCGTAAAAGAACATTGCAATGTTGCATGCAACATGCAAATAGAGTCGCGAGGTGACGATATGACGATAATTCTCGACCCTGGCGCATCGCTGGCGCACGACATTGCCGATCCCGGCCCCGACGCGGGCGAACTGGCGGGCAGGAAGATTGCGATCCGCATCGACATGCTGTGGCGCAGTTGGGATTGGGTCAGTGAAATCTGGGCCGAAGCGCTGCGGGCGGAGGGGGCGGAGGTGACCTTCTGGCGCAGTTGCGGCCGCACCGGTGAGGAAGGCGAACAGGCCGACCGCGAATATGGCGCGCTGCTGGCGCAAAGCGACATGGCCATTGTGGGCCTGGGCAATTGCGGCTCCTGCACCAGTTGGACCATCGCCGACGCGCTGACGGCGGCCGCCACCGGCATACCGACCATCGCGGTCGCCACCGCCCATTTCGAAGGGCTGGCCAATAATCTGGCGAAGCGCGGCGGCCGTTCCGGCCTGCGGCTTCACGTCCTTCCCTATCCTCTCGACATTCTTCCAAAAGAGCAGGTCCATGACATTGCAAGAAACCACTATCGATCGTTCCTGCGGAATTTCGGGGTGCGAAGCGGACTGGCTGAGCAGTCGGCGGCATGAGGTCGACGACGACATCGTCGCCTTCAACAATTTCGCCATGGCGCAGGGCTGGGGCGACGGGCTGCCGCTGATCCCGCCGACGCAGGAGCGGGTGCAGGATTTCCTGATCGCGGGCGGGCGCTTTCCCGACGAGCTGATCGCCGTGCTGCCGCCGTTGCGCGCCGAATGCACGGTGGAAAAGATCGCGATCAATGCGGTCATGGCGGGCTGCACGGGCGATGCCATGCCGCTGCTGTGCGCGGCGATCGGGGCGATGGCGGATTCCAAATTCGACCTTGCGGGCCTGAACGCCACCACCGGGTCGGTGGTGCCCGCGCTGATCGTCAACGGGCCGATCCGCAACCGGCTGGACATTCCCTATCAGGCCGGTTGCCTGGGCGGGGTGGCCAGCCCGGCCGTGGCCATCGGCCGGGCCATCCGGCTGATCATGCGCAATGTCGCGGGCCAGTTGATCGGTTCGACCTCCCAAAGCGTCTATGGCACGCCGGGGCGCGTCGCGGGCATCGTCTTCGGCGAGTGGGAGGAACGCTCCCCCTGGGCGCCGCTGGCGGAACGGCGCGGCGTGCCGGGCGATGCCGTCACGGCCTATGGCGCGATGGGCACGGCCAATATCTGCGATGTGGTGGCGAACAGCGCCGACGGCTTTCTGGACATGATCGCCAAGTCCATGGCCTATCCGGGGGCGAACGGCTTCCTGCCGTCCTCCGCCTTTGCCGAGACGTTGTGCGCGATCAATCCGATCTGGGCGGAGGTGATCGCGAAGACTTATCCCCGGATCGAGGATGTGCAGGCCTATCTCTGGGACAAATGCGCCCTGCCGATCGACTGGTTCCGGCCTGAATATCGCGATCCCATCGCCAATCTGGGCCGGATCAAGCCCGATGGCCGCGTCCATCTGGTGCCGATGCCCGACGACGTGCTGGTCATGGTCGCGGGGGGCGAAGGCGGGCTGCATGCCGCCATGCTGCATAGCTGGGGGACCTGCCTTACCGTCACGCGGCCAGTGACGGTATGAGAAGTGACGGCATGAGAGGTGACATGATCATCGGTGATCGCGTTCGCGGGCGGGCCGAACTGCTCGACCGGGCGGCGCGGCTGGCGAGCGCGATGGCGGCGGCGGGCGTCGGTGCGGGCGACGCGGTGGCGCTGCTGCTGCGCAACGATTTCGCCGTGCTGGAGGCCAATCTGGCGGTGCGCAAGCTGGACGCCTATGGCGTGCCGATCAACTGGCACTGGCATGGGGCGGAGATAGGCTATGTGCTGCGCGACGCCGCCCCCCGGCTGCTGATCGGCCATGCCGACCTGCTCGACGGCATAAGGGGCCAGATTCCGGATGATTTGCCCGTCATCGCCATCGGTGGAACGGGCGAGCGGCAGGATTATGACGGCTGGATCGCCGCGCATCCCTCCTATGCGGGCAATGGCAACGGCCTGGGTTCCTCCATGGTCTATACGTCAGGCACCACCGGCAAGCCCAAGGCGGTCAAGCGCCTGCCCGCGACCGGCGAGGAATCGGCGCAGCGCGCGCGCGTCCTGTCCGTCATTCACGATACCGCGCCGGGCAACGTCGCGCTGGTGACGGGGCCGCTCTATCATCTGTTCAGCCAGGCGATCCTGATGGCGACCTTCGGCGCGGGAGGCACGGTGGTGGTGATGGAGCGCTTCGATCCCGAAGAGTGCCTGCGCCTTATCCAGAAGCATGGCGTCACCCACAGTGCGCTGGTGCCCACATTGTTCGTCAGGCTGCTGCGCCTGCCCGAAGAGGTGAAGGCGCGATACGATCTTTCCACCCTTCGGCATGTCGTCCATTCCGGCGCACCCTGCGCGCCCGAAGTCAAAAGGGCGATGCTGAACTGGTGGGGGCCGGTCCTGTACGAAACCTATGGATCGACCGAAACCGGCGTCGTCACCAAGATAAGTCCTGAAGAATGGCTGGCCAGACCCGGCAGCGTCGGGCGGCCGGTGCTGACCGGGGAAGTCCGTATTCGGGATGAAGGCGGCCAATGGGCCGGGCCGGGACTGACGGGCGACGTCTATCTGCGCATCCATGGCACGCCCGACTTCACCTTTCACGGCGATCCCGGAAAGCGGGCCGCGGTGGAACATGACGGACTGATCACTTGCGGCGACATAGGCTGGCTGGATGAAGAGGGCTATCTGTTCCTGTGCGACCGGCGCGTCGACATGGTGATATCCGGTGGGGTCAACATCTACCCGGCTGAGGTCGAGGCGGCCCTGCTGGAACATCCGGGGGTGGGGGACTGCGCCGTGTTCGGCGTGCCCGACCCTGAATTTGGCGAGGCGCTGGTCGCGCATGTCCAGGCCGACGCGGCGCTGACCCCCGATGCGGTGAAGGCATTCCTGCGCGAGCGGATCGCGGGGTACAAGGTGCCGCGTCATGTGGTTGTGAGCGGATATCTGCCCCGCGAGGAGACGGGCAAGATCATGAAGCGGCGATTGCGGGAAAATTTCCTGGCGAATGCGCCAGCCTGAATGGGCCAGCCTGAATGGGAAGGGGAGAGGACGCCATGACCGTGATGGGACGGATCAACTATATCGACCGCAACGCGCCGGCCCCGACGACATGGTATGTCGATCCACCCGCCGGCACGCCGGTCGACAGCGTCGTCATAGAGGCGCATGACATGGCCATCGACGACCTGCGCTGCACAGAGAGTTCGAATATCGGCTCGTCGTCTTTCCCGACCTGGCGCCGCAGACAGGAGCGCATTGACGCATGAACGGACAGGGGAAGGGAGCGATCCCGCCCGGCGCGCTGGCGGGGTTGAAGGTCATCGATATGGCGTCGCTCTATGCCGCGCCGCTGGCCGCGACGATCATGGCCGATTTCGGCGCCGACGTGCTGAAGATCGAGCCGCCGGAGGGTGATCCGTTTCGCGACAGCAAGATGTGGCCGGTCGTCGCGCGCGGGAAGCGTTGCCTGGCGTTGGATTTGCGTTCGGAAGAGGGGATCGGGCGACTTAAGGCACTGGTGGCGCAGGCCGATGTGCTGGTGGAAAATTATCCCGCCGCCGTGCTGGCGAAGCGCGGCATCGGGTGGGATATTCTGTCCGCGATCAACCCGCGCCTCGTCATGCTTTCCGTGTCCTGCTTCGGCGGAACCGGCCCTTATAGGGATCGGCCGGGTTCGGGGACGATTGGCGAGGGTTTTGGCGGCCTGACCGCGCTGATGGGGACCAGCAACGGACCGCCGATGCTGCCTTCGGTCGCGCTGGGCGACGCCGTGGGCGCGATGAGCGCGGTGATCGGCACCCTGTCCGCCCTCTACTGGCGCGACCGCAATGGGCAGGGGCAGCAGGTGGACGCCAGCCTATACGAACCCATCCTACAGATCGTCGCCCATGCGGCGCAAAGATGGGAGCCGGGCCGTTCGCCCGAACGATGCGGGTCGCGGTTGCCCGGCGTGTTGCGCAATGTCTATCGCACCGCTGACGGCCGATATGTCGCCATCTCCGCCAGCACGGCGCGGCACGCCGCCGATC
The DNA here is from genome assembly GCF_000722875.1 of Sphingobium chlorophenolicum. Lineage (GTDB taxonomy): Bacteria > Pseudomonadota > Alphaproteobacteria > Sphingomonadales > Sphingomonadaceae > Sphingobium > Sphingobium chlorophenolicum. Next base: position 47,042 of record NZ_JFHR01000010.1, read on the forward strand.
TGGTGGCGCTGGCGGGCGGGGAAGGCGACGATCAGGATGCGCGCGTCGCGGCCTGGATCGCCACCGTGCCGCAGGCGGCGCTGGTCGAGCAACTCGCTGTCCGGCGCATTCCGGTGACGCCGGTCAACAGCATCGACGATATGCTGGCCGATCCGCATGTGCGTTCTCGCGGGAGTCTGGTCCATGTGGCGGATGAGGTGCTGGGCGATCTGGCGCTGGCCGCGCCGACGCCGCGCCTGTCGGCAACGCCGGGCAGGATCGGCGATGTGAACCCGCCGCTTGGCACGGATGCGGACGCCGTTTTGAAGCTATGGACGGGGGGCTGACAGGCGCATCCATGCGGTTCGCGGCGCATCTTGGCATAGCCGATCCTGACGCGCCGTTGCTGGCGGCGACGGCTGGTTCGGTCGATCCGGTCGCGCAGATAGACTGCGCGGCGCGGTTGGGCTTTGCGGGCATCACCGATAATGGCCTGAAAGCGCGCGCGCCGGAGGTGCGGCAGCGCATGGGTCTGGCGCTGCGCGATCATGGGATGGAGATGGGCAGCTTCACCCATGATATGCCGGGGGTAGAGCCGCCCTTCTTCTGGGGCGCGCCGGTTTCCGACATGGAAGCGGCGATGGCGGCCAGTCTGGCGGCGGCGGAGCATGTGGGCGGCGGCAGCATCAACGCGATCCTGCTGGATTGCGGCGCGCCGTTGGCGGAGCAGCTTGCGCGGGCGGTCGATAATCTCGCTGCCGCCGCGACGCTGGCGGCGGAGCGGGGCGTGGCGCTGGCGGTCGAGATGGTGAGTCGGGAGCGGGTGCCGCTGGCCCTGGTGGAAGGCGTGGCCGGGGTTGCCGCCATTGCCCGGTCGGCGGGCGTGGGGCTGATCCTCGACAGTTGCCATTGCCATTGCGCTGGCGACGACATGGCGGCGGCGATTCTGGCGCAGGCGGATATCCTGCGGGCGGTGCAGATCGCCGACATGCCCGGCCGCGTGGAACCCGGCGCGGGCGTGATCGATTTCGCGCCGATCATGGCCGCGCTGCGAAGGATCGGCTGGGACGGGCTGGTCGAGGCGGAACTGATGCCGAAGGGGCCGGGCGTCGAGGGAGAAGCGGCGGCGGTCGCTGCGCTCAGGGCGCTGGGCTGACGCTTCGCTTAGAGCGTTACGATGCCATCAACCCTGCCGTTCGGGCGTATGGACGATCAGGCCGTCCAGCGCCGGGCGCAAGCGGATCTGGCAGGAGAGCCGGGAATCCGCCCGCTTGCCATGGGCGAAATCGAGCATGTCCCATTCGTCGTCGGATGGGGGACCGACCAGATCGATCCACGCCGGATCGACATGCACATGGCAGGTCGCGCAGGCGGCGCTGCCGCCGCATTCGCCGATGATATTCTCCACGCCCGCGCGCTTGCCGATGTCCATCACCGACTGGCCGACATCGCCGTCCAGCGTGGTCGCGACCCCGGAAGGGGTGATGAAGGTGACGTGGACCATGGTATTTCCCTTTGAACCGGCCCGGCGCGATGGGAAAGCGTTTATCCGGTTCACCGGCACGGACATCATGTCTGCGATCCCTCGCCGCCGCTCTTCACACCTCTTGCCGCAATGGGCAGTTTCGGCCGCAGGCCGACCATGTCAGTCCCGCCAACTTGTCAATTTAGGTACTTAATAGTAGCTATAATAACATGCAATGAGATTTAGGAGAGAGCGATGAGGGCTGCGGTATTCAAGGGCGCGGGGACGCCGCTGGTCGTGGAGACCTTGGACGATCCCCAGCCGGGCGCGGGCGAAGCGGTGATCAAGGTCACGCGCTGCGGCGTGTGCGGCACGGACCTGCACATGACGTCCGGGCACGGCAATGATTTCCCCGTCAACAGCGTGATCGGCCACGAATATTGCGGGGAGGTCGTCGCTCTGGGCAAGGGGGTCGAAAATCTGAAGGTCGGGCAGTTCGTCACCGCCATGCCGGTGGCGGGCTGCGGCCGGTGCGCGCCCTGCCTGGCCGGCTATCCGATGGCATGCGCGCAGATGCAGGGCCTGGTCGGCGGCTTTGGCGAATATATGCGGATCGCGGCAGCCAGTTCGGTCGTGCTGCCCGACACGTTGACGCCTGCCGATGGCGCGCTGGTCGAACCGCTGGCCGTGGGCCTGCGGGGCGTGCGGCTGGCGCAGATGCCGCCGGGGGCGAAGGTCGCGGTGCTGGGCGCGGGATCGATCGGCCTTGCCGCCATTTATTGGGCGCGGCTGCTGGGCGCCGGCAAGATCGTGGCCATTTCCCGTTCGGCGCGGCGCGCCGATCTGGCGATTCAGATGGGTGCCAACAGCTTCGAGGCGCTGGGCGAAGGGGAGGTGGAGCGCGTCTCCGCCGCGCTGGGCGGCATGCCCGACATCGTGCTGGAATGCGTCGGCGCGGTCGGCATGACGCAGAAGGCGGTCGAACTGGTGGCGCCCGGCGGCACGGTCGTCTCGCTGGGTTTCTGCACCTCGCCCGACCCCATCCTGCCCTCCCTCGCCACATGGAAGCAGGTTACGATCAAATTCTCCTTCGCCTATGATCTGCGGGAATTCGAACATAGCGCCAATGCGCTCGACGCCGGTCATGTCGAACCGCGCCTGATGGTGTCGAAGACCGTCGGCCTGAACGCCTTCCCCGATCTGTTCGAACAATTGCGCGCGGGCGCCAACGAAACCAAAGTCCATGTCGATCCGTGGAGCGCCGACTGATGAGCATGCAAGCTATCGCACAAGACCAGCGGATATTGACCCTCGACGCCCTGCTGGCCGCATCGACGGCGCGCACGGGCCTGAACGATTTCGGCGATCCGGCTTTTCGCGAGGGGCTGGACCTGCTGCTGTCGGACATTCGCGCCCTCGACCTCGATCCGGCCTGCGTGCAGGCGACCGCATGGCGCATCGGCCAGTCGCTCGACACGCGGGCCCTGGCCGTGAAGGGCCTGAGGGAACGGCCAGAGGTGCTGGAAAGGCCGATTGCGGAGCCGATCATCATCGCCGGTCTTGTCCGTTCCGGCACGACCGCGCTGCACCTGCTGATGTCGCTGGACCCGCAGTTCCAGGGACCGGAACATTGGCTGACCGTCTATCCCATGCCGCGTCCGCCCCGCGAAAAATGGGACGAGATTCCCGAATACAGGACGGAAAAGGCATCGCTGGACGCCTATCTTCAGGCATCGCCGGAATCCGCCGACGACCATATGATGACGGCGGAGGGGATCGAGGAATCCCTCTTCATCCTGGGTTCCGGTTTTGCCAGCAACATGTGGCCGTCCATGTGGGAGGTGCCCAATTATGATCGCTGGTATCGCGGCCGCGACGATACCGGCAGCTATCGCTGGCTGGCCGACGTGCTGCGCCTGATCGGCGCGGGCGACGATCGCCGCTGGCTGCTGAAGAACCCGACCGACCTCTTTTCGCTGCAGGAAGTGCTGAACGTCTTTCCCGACGCGAAGATCATCCAGACCCATCGCGATCCGGTGGATTCGACCCCTTCGGTCAGCAACCTCATCTTCTCGGCACGTCGTGCCTTCTGCGGCGACAAGGCCGATCGGGCGCAGGTTGGACGGCGCGAGGCGGAGATGTGGGCGCAGGCGCTGGAACGCGCCGAGTCGGTGCGCGCCAGGAGCGACGCGACGTTCATCGATGTCGAATTTCGCGACTTCACCCGCGACCAGATGGCGACGATCCGCTCCATCTACGACCAGCTCGGCCTGACGCTGACGGCCGGGACGGAGGGTGCGATGCAGGCCTGGCTGGATGCGCATCCCCATAAGCCGGGCAAGGGGCCGAAGCATAAGCCGGAGGATTTCGGCCTGACCCGCGAGGGGATGGAGCAGCGGTTTGCCGCCTATCGCGCGCGGCGCGGCTATATCTGACGGATATTGCGCGGCGGCCCCCTTCATGGATGGGCCGCCGTGCTATGGTTCAGATGATCCCGTCTTCGGCCAGACGGTCGATCGCCGCCGCGTCCAGCCCCAGTTCCCGCGCCAGCACGTCGCGCGTATGTTCCCCCAGCATCGGCGGAGCGCGATAATCGGTGATCGGCGTTTCCGAAAAATTGAGCGGGCTGCGGATCACGTCCAGATCGGGTTTCAACGGATGCGGCGCCCGCACGCGCAGGCCCCGGTGGACGGCCTGCGGATAGGCGAACACCTGTTCCAGATCGTTGATCGGCCCGCTGGGGATGCCGGCGGCCCCCAGCTTGTCCAGCCAGTAATCGACGCTGTTCGCCCGGAAGATCGCGTTGAACACCTCGGTGATCTCGTCGCGGTTCTTCACGCGCTCGACATTGGTGTAGAAGCGCGGATCATCCTTCAATTCGGGGTGGCCGACCGCATCGCACAGCGCGATATATTGCTTGTCATTGCCCGACGTGATCATGATCGCGCCGTCGCTGCACGGGAACATGCTGGTCGGCATGCCGCCATTGCCCTGCGTGCCCCGCCGCACCGGCACTTCGCCCGACGTCAGGTAGATTTGCGCATAATGGGACAGCGCCGACACGCCGCAGTCCAGCAGGGCGATGTCGATATATTGGCCTTCGCCGCCAGCGGCGTCGCGGTGATACAGGGCGGCCAATATCGCGTTGGCGACGTTCAGCCCGGTGAACAGGTCGATGATGCTGGGGCCGACCTTCATCGGTCCCGCGCCCGGCTTTCCCTCCGGCACGCCGGTGACGCTCATCAGGCCGCATTCGCCCTGGAACACGGCGTCATAGCCCGGCTTGCTCGCCAGCGGCCCGTTCTGGCCATAGCCCGTGACGGAGCAATAGATGATGCGCGGATTGACCGCTTTCAGGCTTTCATAGTCGAGGCCATAGCGTTTGAGATCGCCGACCTTGTAATTTTCCATCACCACGTCGCAGGACTTTACCAGTTCGCGGATCAGTTCCTGCCCCCTGGCGCTGGCGATGTTGAGCGCGACCGAACGCTTGTTGCGGTTGACCGACATGTAGAAGGCGTTTTCCCGCGTCGGCCTGCCCTCCGCGTCGCGCAGATAGGGTTCGCCGAAAATGCGGGCGTCGTCGCCCACGACCGGCCGTTCGACCTTGATGACGTCGGCGCCCATGTCGGCCAGCGCCTGCGACCCGAACGGACCCGCCAGAACGCGGGTCAGGTCAAGCACGCGGATCTTTTCAAGCGGAAGTCTGGCCATGGATCACCTTGCTGAAAATACCCTGTTGCCATGACATCGGCGGGCATGATGACAAGTGCGGGGCACGCCTGTTCACAACCATGATATGCGCATCGTCGAAGGCTGTCAGGGGTTCCGCTTCCCTCGTTTTTCGGTCGACTATGATCCGGCGAAACGGAATGAAAGAAAAGGACAGACGCCAGATGGGCGATATCTTGCGAGACGCGCCGCTTGAAGGCGTCTGCCGATTGACGCTGAACCGGCCCGATGCGCTCAATTCACTGACCTTCGCCATGTATGCCGAACTGGTCGATCATCTGGAGGCCGTCCGATACGACCATGATGTGCGGGTCGTCCTGCTGACCGGCGCGGGGCGCGGTTTCTGCGCGGGGCATGACATAAGGGGCGCGGGCAAGCCCGGCTGGGTGGCGGAGGGGCTGGGCAAGGCCCAGTTTCAGCAGCGCGTCATGGCCAAGCTGGGGCAAATTCCCGTGTTGATGCGCGCTTTGCCGCAGCCTGTGATCTGCGCGGTGAACGGCGTGACGGCGGGCGCGGGCTATCCCATCGCGATCGCCGCCGACATGACGGTCGCGGCGCGCTCCGCCAAATTCGTCAACGCCTTCCACAATGCGGGGACGGGCCATGAAATGGGCTTTTCCTATCTGCTCCCCCGGCTGGTGGGATTGCAGCGCGCCGCCGAACTGATGTTGACCGGCCGCCCCGTGATGGCGGAGGAAGCCGAGCGCATCGGCCTTATCCTGCGCTGCGTCGACGACGATGCGCTGATGGACGAGGCGCTCAGGCTGGCCGAGGCGGTGATGGTCAACAGCCCGATCGGCATTGCCGTCACCAAAAGCTCGCTTCAGTTCAATGTCGACGCGCCCAGCCTGGAGGCGGCGATCGAAATGGAGAACCGCGCCATCTTCATGAGCCAGTCGACGGCCGATACCGCCGAGAAGCGCAATGCCTTCATCGAGAAGCGCAAGCCCCTGTTCAAGGGGGAGTGAGATGAGCCTGATCGATCCTCTGCTGCGCCCCTTCACCCTGCGCGGCCTGACCCTGCCCAATCGCGTGGTGATGGCGCCGATGACCCGGTACCGCTCGCCGATGGGCGTGCCCACGGACGAAGTGGCGAGCTATTATGGCCGCCGCGCCGCGACCGGGCTGGGCGCGATCCTGACCGAGGGGGTGGCGTTGCCGCATTATGCCGCCGCCGATCATCCGGACATACCGCGCATCGATGGGGCCGATGCGCTGGCCGGTTGGCGCAAGCTGGTCGACGCCGTACATGACGCGGGCGGGCGGATCATTCCCCAGCTCTGGCATCAGGGGCCGATGTGGAATGTCGAATATGCAGGCACCGGCACCGGCAATCCGATGCGGCCTTCGGGCATATGGGGTCCGCCGGACGGCATTATTTCCTTCCGGGAAGAAGGACGGGTGGAAAGCCTGACCCCTGTGCCGCAGATGAGCGACGGCGACATCGCGGACGTCATCGCGGCCTATCGTCTGGCGGCGCGCAACGCGGTGGCGCTGGGCGTGGACGGCATCGCCATCCATGGCGCGCATGGCTATCTGATCGACAGTTTCCTGTGGGACTATACCAACCGGCGCGAAGACCAGTGGGGCGAACGCGCCGCTTTCGGCGTGGCCGTGGTCAAGGCGATCCGCGCCGAGATTGGCGAGGACATGCCCATCGTCCTGCGCTTTTCCCAGTTCAAGATGCAGGATTATCGCGCGATGCTTGCCGACACGCCGGACGGGCTGGGCGCGTTGCTCGGCCCGCTGGCGGATGCGGGCGTCGACCTGTTCGACGCCAGCCAGCGCTATTTCGACACGCCGATTTTCGAAGGATCGCCGCTCAATCTGGCGGGCTGGGCGAAGAAGCTGACCGGCAGGGCGTCGATGACCGTGGGCGGCGTTGCGCTGGACAAGGCGAAGGGCAAGGCCAGGCATATCGATGACAGCCAGCAGTCGGTGAACAACCTGCCGCTGCTGATCGAACGGTTCGAAAAGGGCGAGTTCGACCTGGTGGGCGTCGGCCGGGCGATCCTCAACGACCCCGACTGGTTCGGCAAGGCGAAGCGGGACGAACCCTTCCTGTCGTTCGATCCCGCCAATCTGGAGCGGCTGGCATGAACGCACTGGAAGCGCGGATCGACCGGCTGGAATCGCTGGCGGCGATCCAGCAGCTTCCGATCCGCTACGCGATTGCGGTGGACAGTCGCGACATGGACGGCTGGGTCGACCTGTTCATTCCCGATGTACATTGCGGACGGCGCGGCAGCGGGCGGGAGGTGCTTAAATCCATCATCACGCCTGCGGTCAGGACTTTCTATCGTTCCATCCACCAGATTTGCGGGCATCGGGTCGAATTCGACGATGCCGATCATGCGCATGGCGTGGTCTATTGCCGTGCCGAGCATGAGGATGACGGCAAATGGGTGGTCATGGCGATCGCCTATTTCGACAGCTACGAACGGCGCGACGGCGAGTGGTTTTTCGTCCGGCGGCGGGAAAAACATTGGTATTCGGCCGATTGGCAGGAACGGCCCGCGGCGCCCTTCACCGGTTGGGCGGCGCATGACAATCCGCCCGACCTGCCGCAGCATTTCGATAGCTGGGCGCCCTTCTGGGCGGAGGTGGACGGGCAGGACATCAGCTGCCTGACCGATCAACCGGCGCATTGACCGACAGATAAAAGGAGAGCGAGAATGAGCGACAGGCGGCGTTTCGAAGGGCGATCGGTTTTCATCACCGGCGCCGGATCGGGCATCGGCGAAGCGACGGCGCATGCCTTTGCGGAAGAAGGCGCGAAGGTGACGATCGCCGAACTGGACCCGGCCAAGGGGGAGGCAGTGCGCGACGCCATCCGCGCAAAGGGCGGCACGGCGATATTCGTCGCCACCGACGCCACGGACGAGGCTTCGGTCAGGGCCGCGATTGCCGCCGCCAACGAAGCGCACGGCCCCATCGCGCATGCCTTCAACAATATCGGCATGTCGCGCCCCGGCAGCATCGAGGAAATGAGCCTGGAGGATTGGAACTGGACCATCGGCATTTCGCTGACCAGCACCTTCCTGGCGATGAAATATGAGATTCCGGTGATGAAGGCCAATGGCGGCGGCACCATCGTCAACACCGCATCCATGGCGGCGCGGCTTTACACGCCGTCCGCGCCCTGTTCCTACGCAGCGGCCAAGGCGGGCGTCATCCATCTCAGCCATCATGCGAGCTGCGCCTATGCGGACGACAATATCCGCGTGAACGCCGTGCTGCCGGGCCTGACCGCCACGCCGCAGATCGCGTCCATGTTCACGGCCGAGGAACAGGCCGAGATTGCGGGTGAAAATCAGGTGATCCGCCGCGCCGTCGATCCGCGCGAAATCGCCAATGCCGTGCTGTTCCTGTCCAGCGACGATGCATCGATGATCACCGGCCGCGGAATCGAGGTATCGGGCGGACGCAGGCACGCAAGCTGAGAAATCGGGCCGGAATGAACCGCGCCGGGGAAATGGACGATATGGAGAAGGAGAGTGTCGGGTGAGGATAGGAACGACTTTATACTGTCGCGCCGGGGCCTTCTGGGCACCGCCGTCTGGACGACGGTCGGCGGCCTGTTGCCGGCATCGGCAACAGGTGCAGTCATGAACAGCGGCGCCGCCCCCGCAGCCGCGCTCAAGGACTGGAGTGCCTATGTCGATCTGCTGAAACCGGCGGGCAAGCTCAACGAACGCACGGGTTTTCCGCAGGACGACCAGATTCGCGCCGAACTCTATCGCCAGTTGGTGATGAACATCGCGCAATCCTATATCTGGTATTTTCAGTCGACGCCCGAACATCCCGACTGGATGCCTTTTGAAAACAGCATCTTCCTGCTGCAACCCAATCCTGACGCGATTTACCATATCGCGCCTGTCAGCGGCGATGGCGTTTACAGGATCAGCGGCTATCGCGGCACCAACAAGGTGATGGGTTTCGCGGTCGGACGGGGCATGTTCGGCACGCAAGACCCGAAACCCGGCTTCAACAATTATGACGCGGATGGCCTGACGCTGGGCAAGGACGGCTATTTCGAAGTGATATTCAGCACCGAACGGCCAAAGGACTGGACCGGCGACTGGCGCTATCTCGATGCTCAGGCGGGCGACATCATGATCCGCCAGTTCGCCTATGACTGGGGCGTCGACGTGGATGCGCGCTTCGCCATCGAACGGCTGGACAAGCCGCCGCTGAAACCCCGCCTGACGCAGGAACAGATTGCGGCGCGGCTCGACGCGATCCTGGGCGGCTTCGTGGAGCGCTTTTCCGGCATCTGCATCGGTTATCAGAACAAGGTCATCCAGGATCTTGGCCTGAATGTCATGGAATTGTCGGGTTTTGAAGATCTGGGCAATAGCGGTGAATGGCCGCAGAAATATTTCCGGTGCATCTATGACTATCAGCCGGGCGAAGCGCTGATCATAGAAACGGAATTGCCCAAAAACTGCAAATATTGGAATGTGCAGTTGAACGATGAACTCTGGAACCAGATAGAATTCGGCTATCGCCAGAGCAGCCTGAACGCGGCGCAGGCAAAGCTGGACAGCGACGGCAAGTTTCGCGCCGTCATCGCGCTGGAGGATCCGGGCGTCGCCAACTGGCTGGACAGTGGCGGGCACATGCGCGGCATGCTGGTCGGCCGCTGGCACGGGGCGGACAGCTATCCGATGCCGACGATCAGGAAGGTGCCGCTGGCCGAAGTCGCCAGCTATCTGCCCGCCGACACGCCCAGGGTGACGCCGGCCGAGCGGGAGGCCGCGCTGCGCAAGCGCAATCTGGGGCTTCAGATGCGGCGGCGCTGGTAGAAAATCATTCCGGCATCTCCAGCAAATGGGATGCCGGAATTATCGCCTATATTCCCGTGCAGGCCACCATGCGCGACCAGTCATTCAGACGACGCCATAATATTTCGCGGGTCGAAGCGAAATTATGCATATGCGCCATGCGCGGCACGATGAAGAGCGAGACATCGCGGGAGGCGGAATAGGCGGCCGGTTCGCGATAGGGCTGCGGGCAGGTATCCCGCTCGCCATCGCCGATCAGGACCGGCGCCGTGATGCGCGCGGCATCCTCCGCGAAGACGCCGGGCAGCATCATTTGCACCGCGCAGTGCGGGATGGTGATGCTGCCGAATATGGGCGCGGTCTGCCGGATCGGATATCCGCCCTTCATATCCTCTTCCAATATGTCGGCGGGGACATCTTCCCAGTGGAAGGGGTAGACATAATCGACCCCTTCATGGTCGTGGTTCAGATGGCTTGTTACCTGCCCGCTCGCGACCTTGTCGAAGCGGCGTATGCCATGTTCGAAGGCGGCCTTGTCGCGTTGCGGCAAGGCGGTGTGGATCGCGCTGACGCCGAAAGGCGCGATCGCGTCGAAAGTGGCGAAACGGCCCTGCGTCAATATGGTGACGCCGCCGCCCATGGATTGGCCCATGCCCACCAGACGCAGCGACGGCAAAGGGGGAAAGCCCTCCGCCGCCGTGCCGTCGCGCAGGGAAGCGGCGACCTGCCGCACGCAGGCGTCATGGGTCGCCGCCATTATCTGGAAATCGATCCGCGACAGGTCCGGTATCGTGCTTTCCCCGACGCCCAGATGATCGATGGCGACGTGGATCAGGCCATGCCGGGCCTGCCATTCCGCCTCGTCATAGCCTTCATGGCCGTCGAAATTCATCATGAAATAATGGCGCGAATAGCCGCCGCCCGGACAGGCGAAGATCGCGACGGGTCGGTCCGGCATGGCGGACGGATCGGGCAAGGTCAGCGTCACGGCCATTTCCACCCTGTCGCCCAATTCCGGGGCGGCCGTCGTGACGTCAATATGCTTATGCACCCTCAGCACATCTTCTCTCCCTGCACATGCCCCCTGCGCTGCAAGGGGATCGTTTCTCTCATGATATGCGCGGGCCGGTTCAGCCCATTTCCTGCATCGTGATCCAGCGCCTTTCGGCATCGGCGCGCTCGACAGCCTCCACCACCCGATGCACGGCCGCCGCTTCGGTGAAGCTGGGCGATCCTTTCGTCCCGTTGCGAATGGCATCGACCATATTCCTGAACATCCAGTCCATGGCCGCGAAGGGGCGCGGCTCCGCGGTGGCGCCGGCAACGCCGGGCACCGCATAATAATCATCCACCTGCACTTCCTCGCAGGTGCGCTGGCCATAGGTCAGCAGCCGCGCATCCCCGGCGTACAGCTTTGCCGAGGGGAAGTTGCCGAAACTGTCGTCGACCAGCAGCAAACGGCCCCTGTCGCCCCACACTTCCACGCGCCAGCCTTCGGTATCGGGCACGCACCAGCCCGCCTGCAAACTGCCGATCGCGCCATTTTCCATGCGCAGCACCGCGCTGCCCAGATCGTGCGTCTCCGGCCGCAGCACTTCGCCATTGGGCAGGAACCATTCGGGCACGCCGGTCGTCAACATGCCGGTCGCCTCCGCCACCGGGCCGATCAGATGGGTCAGGAACAGCAGCGAATGAGTCGCGAAATTGCGCCAGGCGCTGCCGCCGCTGCTCTTTTCCGCCAGCCAATAATAGGGATCGGTGTGTTCGGAATAGGCGCAATAGGCATAGGGCTTGTCGTCGGCGACGATCAGCGGCAGCATCAACTGGACGTTGAAGCCCAGCGGGCGGCCGATAAAGCCTTCGTCGATCATCCGCTTCATCTTCTGCGCATGGGGCGACCAGCGGAATTGCGCGTCCACCACGCCGACGACGCCCGCCGCCTTCTGCGCGTCGCGCATCGCTTCCGCATCGGACAGGCTGACCGCGAAGGGCAGGGCGTCATAGACATGCTTGCCGTTCTTCAACGCCGCCATGACCATCGGAAAGCGGAAGGATGGCCGCGTGCCGACATCGATGATGTGCAGATCCGGATCGGCGGACATCTCCTCATGATTCCAATAGGCTTTGGGAATATCATATTCGCGTGCGGCGCGCTCCGCCGTCTCCTGGCGGGATGTGCAGATGGCCGCGACTTCCACGCCCTCGATCCGTCGCCAGGCCGCGCCATGGACCTTGAGGCTCCAGTTCGCGCTGATGATGCCGACCCTGAGTGTATCCGCCATTGCCTTGCACCTCTGCCCTGATTTAATTGGACCTATGTGTCCAATTAAAATGATGGCCGTGCAAGCGGGAAGGGGATCAGGAATATGATGAATGCACGGCCGGAAGCGAGGCGGCGGGGGCGCCCCACCGCCGACGAAAGCCAGATGCGCGAACAGGCCATCATGGAAGCGGCGGCGGCGCTGTTCGAACAGCAGGGCTTTGCGGGCGTGACCATGGCCGAAGTGGCGCGCCGCGCCCGCATCAGCAAGACGACGCTTTACGCCCGCTATCCCGACAAGCCCACATTGTTCCGCGCGATTTGCAGCTATGCCTGCCGTGTTCCGGCGCATCGCTTCGCGGAGGTCGCGACAAAGGGACGCGAGCCGGAGGATGTGCTGGCCGACTTTGCCGTCGCCATTGTCGAGGCGACCGCCGATCCGGCGGCCGACCGGTTCCTGCGCCTCGCCATTTTCGAGGCGCGACGGTTTCCCGAACTGGCGGAGCAGATATTGCTGGAAAGCCGCGCCGTGGCCGCGCCCCTCATCGTCTGGCTGGAAGGTCTGGCGCGGGACGGGCGGCTTTCCGGCCATGACCCCGCCCTGCTGGCGCGACAGTTCGGCGCGCTCGTGACCGGCGGCCATGATGGCCTGCTGCAATGTTCCGCGCAGGAAAGCGGGAAACGGATCGCCGCCGCAACCGCATTGTTCCGGCCCTTATTCCGTCCGCAATGAAAAAGACCGGCACGGGCATGCCGTGCCGGTCTTCAGGAGTGTCCACGCGCCCCTTATCCGCGAGGACGCGCCCTATCATGCAACCTCATGCTGCCTTGCCTGCGCGGCGGCAGGCGCGCCGCGCACGCCGCGCACCAGACGGCCCGGAAGGGCGTCGGTCGCCTCGCCATTGCGGTAGGTCACGGCGCCGCTGACGATGGTCGCGACATAGCCCTTCGACTTTTGCGACAGGCGCTTGCCGCCCGCGGGCAGGTCGGCGATCACCTGGGGCCGGTGCAGGATCATGTTGGGGATGTCGAGGATGTTGATATCCGCCTTGTAACCCACGCCCAGCACGCCGCGATCGCCAAGCCCCACGGAATTCGCCGGCTGGCTGGTCAGCGCCTTGATCGCGGTCGGCAGGTCCAGCCCGTCGCGGCCAACCCGCCCGGTCAGCAGATAGGTGGTATAGGCCGCATCGCAGATCATGCCGTAATGCGCGCCGCCGTCGCCCAGCGCGACGATCATATTATCCTGTCCGATAAGGTCACGGCTGTTGGCCAGATATTCGGGCACGTCGGACGAATAGGAACAGAGGATCGCCCGGCCTTCATCCTCCAGCAGCGCATCGTAGATCATCTCGCGCGGGTCGACGCCGCGACGGGCCGCTTCCGCCTGGATGCTGTCTTCCGCCGCGAAATTGTAATCGGCCGGATCGCCGATGCGGAACAGCGCGCTGATCGACTTGATCAGGCCGACGAAGGCGGGGTTCGGATCGTCCGGCTCCTCCGCGATCAGGCGCGCGCGCAGTTCCGGGTCGCGCATCCGCGCCACCTTTTCCTCCAGCGGCAGCTTGGCCAGCGGGCGGAAACTGGGGTTGAGCGAGAAGGGATGGTAGCTGAGTTCCAGCCCGTACATCACGCCCATCGGACGCGGCATGAACTGGCAACGGATGGCAAGGCCGTCCGCCGCCGCCTGACGCACGCCCGCGACATAGCGGCCCCAATTTTCCGGCCGCGTCGGCATGGCGATCAGGCTGAAGGTCACGGGAACGCCCGCCTGCTCGGCGATGGTGCGGAAGATCTTCAATTCGACCTCCGCATCATTGTCGAGATTGGGGTTGCACTGGAACGTGCCCGCACCCGCATCCTTCAGACCCTCGGCCAGCGCCAACACCTCGTCCAGTTCCGTCGTGACCGAAGGCGCGAGTTCGCCTGAACGGAAACGATGGAACAGGTTGCGCGAACTGGCGACGCCCAGCGCACCGGCCTTCACCGCTTCGCTGACGCAGCGGCGCATGTCGACCAGATCCTCCAGCGTCGGCGGTTCCAGATTGGCGCCGCGCTCGCCCATGACGAACACGCGCAGCGGGCTGTGCGGGATTTGCGCGGCGAAATCGACGTCGGACACGCGCTGATCCAGCGCGTCCAGATATTCGGGGAAGCTGTTCCAGTTGAACGGCACGCCTTCCGCCATGACGACTTCGGGAATGTCCTCCACGCCTTCCATCAGCTTGATCATCAACTGATGATCGCCATCGCGCACCGGCGCGAAGCCGACGCCGCAATTGCCCATGACGACGGTCGTGACGCCGTGATTGGACGATGGCGCCATGCGGTTTTCCCAGGTGATCTGGCCGTCATAATGGGTGTGGACATCGACGAAGCCGGGCGTCACCGTCAGGCCGTGCGCGTCGATTTCCTCGGACGCCGATGTGTCGATCGCCCCGATGTGCGCGATGATGCCGTTCTTCACGCCGATATCGGCGACATAGGGCTGGCCGCCGGTGCCGTCGACGATCGTGCCGCCGCGGATCACCAGATCGAATTGACTGCTCATGCCTCTCCTTTCAGAGTCACCGCAACGGAGTCGCGGAGATAAATAGTATGTGCTATTTATAGCATCGGCAAACGCAGGACAATGGCCTAATGACGCATGCATGACATTTCCGATCGGCCCATGGACGCCGCCCCCCGTCGCCGCGCGCGGCGGTCGACGGCGGAAATCCGCGCCCTCATACTCGACGCGGCCCGCTTCATATTCGCGGAGCGGGGCTTTGCCGGGGCGACGACGCGCCATATCGCCGCACGCGCCGAAGTGGCGGAACCGCTGATCTTCAACAATTTCGGCACGAAAGAGGCGCTGTTCACAGAGGCGGTGATCGAGCCGTTCAACGCCCGCTTTCGCGAATTCCTGGCCTATAGCGACACTCTGCCGCCGGATCGGGAGGAGCGGAGCATGCGCTATGTACAGGCGCTCTATCCCTTCCTGCGCGATCATGCCGATCTGTTGCTGGCGATGGTCAAGTCCAGGGGCGACGTCGATTCGGCGGCGATCCATGGTCTGGACGATTATTTCACCCGCGCCGTCGCCCGCATTCGTTCGCAATATGGGCAGGCGGGACTGGAATTCGACGTGCCGCCGGAATTGATGGTCCGCTATGGTTTCGGCATGTTGGCGGGGTCGGTTCTGCTGGGCGACTGGTTTTTTCCGGAAGGCGGGCCGGACGCGGGCGTCGAGGAAGCCGTGCTGGCGCGGATGCTCTTCAAGGCGAGTGCGCCTAAGTCGATTTGAGCGGCGCCGTCCCCCATTCATCACATGGTCGAAATTGCATCGCCCGGCTTGGCGGAAGGCCGGGCTGCCGCCATGGTCCTCCGCAAGGAGACAGAGATGGCGATCGATTTCACGGGGCAGGTGGCTGTGGTGACGGGGGCGGGCGGCGCTCTCGGTTCGGCCTTTTGCCGGGAACTGGCGCGCAGGGGCGCTGCCGTGGTCGCCAATGATCTGGGCGGCGACCCGACGGGGCAGGGCGGATCGACCGGCTATGCCGACGCGGTCGTGGAGGAACTCAAGGGGCTGGGCGCCCGCGCCATCGCCAATTACGACACGGTGGCGACGCAGGCGGGCGGCAAGGCGATCATCGATGCCGCGCTTTCCGCTTTCGGGCGGGTGGACATCGTCATCTCCAACGCCGGCAATCAGCGCAACGGCGCGTTCGGCGCGCTGAGCGAGGAGGATATCGAGTCCGTCCTTGCCGTCCATGTGAAGGGCGCGTTCAACATATGCCAGCCTGCCTACCGCGCCATGACCGATCAGGGCTATGGCCGGATGGTGTTGGTCAGTTCGCAATCCGGCATATTCGGCAATCCCTATCGCGCCAATTACGGGACGGCCAAGACCGCGCTGATCGGCCTGATGAACGTCATCGCGCAGGAGGCTCCGGCGGGGGTTGTCGTCAACACCCTCTTCCCCAACGCGCAGGGCGGACGGCTGGGCGGGACGCCGATAGAGCAGCGCCCCGATATCGAATTCCTGAAGGCGGCGGGCGCCCGCACCCGCCATTTCATCGAAGGGATGAAGCCGGAATTCGTCGCTGCGCTGGCCTGTTACATGGCCAGCCGGGAATGCGACGCTTCCCAGCATATGTATTCGGTGCTGGGCGGCAAATATTCGCGGCTGTTCGTGGGCCTGACGCGGGGCTGGTACAGCCCCGGTCCGGACGCGCCGAGCTGCGACGACATCGCCGCCCATATAGGCGAAATCGACGACCGGGCGGGCTATGACGTGCCGCTGAGCGGTCTGGATGAGATGGACACGGTGCTGGCGGCCCGGCGCGCATTGGGACTGGATGCATGATCGTGGCGGACGGGCCGGTGGATGACGACGGGCCGATGCCGACGCGGGACCCGATTTCCGACATAATCGATGTGACGGAGGCGGGGCCGGACCGGTTCATCGGATCGGCGGGGGCCAGAAATCATATCGGAACCGTGTTCGGCGGGCGATTGCTGGCGCAGGCATTGCTGTCGGCGATGAAGACGGTGGAAACGCTGCCCGCCAGTTCCTTCCATGCCTATTTCCTTGCCGCGGGCCGCACCGGTCAGCCGATCGATTACCGGGTCACGCGCCTGCGCGACAGCCGCCGCTTCGCCAACCGTCAGATCACCGCCTGGCAGGAGGGGCAGGCGATCTTCACGATGATGGCCGAATTCCACGCGCCGGAGGAAGGCTTCGTTCATCAGAACGCATCGATGCCCGCCGTGCCGCCGCCGGAACATGTCGCGCCGATCCAGCATTTCGTCCGCGACCGGGCAGCGGAACTGGAGCAGGCGGTGACGCATAATTTCGCCGCCGCCCTGGCGATCGAGATGCGCCCGGTCGAGCCGGAAAATTATTTCCTCGCCCGGCCGACCGAAGCGGCGCGATCATTCTGGTTCCGCCAGTCGGGGGCCGCCGCCGTCGAGGACAGCCGGTTGCAGCAGTGCCTGCTCGCCTTCGCCAGCGACTATTGGCTGGCCGGGGCGGCGGCGATCCCGCATTTCCTGCCCACTAACAGCACCGAATTTCTCATCACCAGCATGGATCATGCGATGTGGTTCCACCGCCCCGCCCGGTGCGAGGAGTGGATGCTGCACGATACGTCCAGCCCCTCGGCGGGCGATGGTCTGGGCCTTACGACGGGGCGGATTTTCGACCGCGATGGCCGGCTGATCGCATCGACCGCCCAGGAATGCCTGATGCGCCGCTTCCGCGCCTGATGCCGGATCAGTCCGGTTGCCCGCCCGCCGGATAGCGGCCCATCATCAGGTAGAATAGCGCCGCCAGAAAGAAACTGCCCGAACATGCCAGCAGCGCGACGTCGTAGTTGCCGAAATGATCATAGGCCATGCCGATCAGGCTGGCGCCCACCGCGACTCCCAGGGCGATGCCCAGCGTCGACAGGCTGTAGATGGTGGCATAGCTGCGCAAGCCGAAATAGCGGGCGATCATGAAGGCGACGATGTCGATCTCCGCCCCCTGGCCAAGGCCGATCATCAGCACCGCTCCATAGAAAAGCGCGGGCGGCACATCATGCTGGAGCAGCAACGCGCATCCGATGGCAGGCGCGAGATTCAGCACGAAGGCGACCGCGGGCGCCCAGAAGCGATCGACCAACAAGCCGCTGAGCAGCGCGCCCATGGCGGCGGCCGCGCCCATCACCGACACCGCCCCTACCGCGGCGACCGTATCCAGCCCCTTTTCCACCGCGAGCGGCTTCATCTGCGACAGCAGCGCCACCACGGGCACATAGTTGAGGACAGACGCGGCGATCAGGATGCGGACCTTGCCATTGGCCAGCAGTGCCCGCGCGCTGTCGGCGCTGGGCAGCGCGATGCGTCCCGACCGCTGTTCCGCCGCGCGCGAAGGCACCCAGAACCAGATAAGCGGGAGCGCGATCAACAGGATGAAGGCGGCGAGCAGCAAATATCCCCCCGCCGATCCGAAGCGCAGGATCACGGGATAGAGCGCCATCGGCATCAATGCGCCGGCGACCGCCAATCCCGACCGGCCGATGGCCAGCGCGGTTCCCCGCGTCCGCTCGAACGCGCCGCTCAGGATGCGCGTGACGGTGATGCCGGTCGTCGCCATGCCCACGAGCGCGAAGGCGAAATGCACGACGTAGAAATAGCCGAGCGATCCGCCCATGGAGGCGAGCAGGCCATAACCGATGGCGGTCAGCAGCAGGCCCGCCGACAGGATCGGCCTGACGCCGTAGCGATCCGTCATCCGGCCGATGACCGGCGCGATGAAGGCGATGACCAGGCCGAAGCTGTGGACGAGCGCGATGTCGCCGCGCGACCAGCCGAATTGCTGTTGCAGCGGTTCCACGAACAGGCTGGAAACCGCCGAATAGAGCGAATAGCCCAGCGATCCGGCGAACAAAGCCGCCACGCCGGGGCGCCAGGCGCGCCTCCATTCCTGGGCGATGAGGCGCAGTTGGGACGTGTTGTCGGCGGCGGCGTCAGGGTGCGGGGTCATGGCCTATTCCTGCGCGAAAGAGGGCGGCGGGAACAGCCGCGTCCCAAATCTACGCATATGTGTAGAGACCAAGCCCGTGACTTGCCAGCGCGACGGCCGGGGCGCCACCTGAATCGACAGGATGTCAGGCAGGAGAGAGCGATGGTCGATGATGATATTTTGGTCGAGCGGCTGGCGGGCCGGGACGGGATCGTGCTGGTGACGCTCAATCGCCCGGCACGGCTGAACGCCCTGTTGCGGGAGACGGTCGCGCATTTCAACGCGGTGCTGGATGAACTGGCGGCCGATGCGGCGTGCCGGGCCGTCATCATCACCGGCGCCGGGCGGGGCTTCTGTTCGGGTCAGGATCTGGCGGCGTCCAACCAGCGCAACCAGGCGGGCAGCAGCGGCGTCATCGAGAAACTGTACTGGCAACAACAGTTTGCGGGCATGGGCGGGCGCATCCGGTCGATGCCGAAACTGGTGATCGCCGCCGTCAATGGCCCCGCCGTCGGCGCGGGCATGGCAATCGCGCTGAGCGCCGACGTGCGGATCGCGACTCCGGCCGCGAAATTTCTGGTCGCGGCGGTGCGGATCGGCCTGACCGGCGGCGAAAGCGGCATTTCCTACCTGTTGCCGCGCATGATCGGGGCGGCGCGCGCCTTCGACATCTTGTTGACCGGCCGCGCGATCGAGGCGGAGGAGGCGGAGCGTTTCGGTCTGGTCCGGGCGCTGTCCCAGCCCGGATCGCTGATCGACGACGCTGTCGCCTATGCGCGCTCCGTCCTGGCGAACAGCCCCTATTCGGTCGCGCATACCAAGGCGCTGATGTGGTCCAATCTGGACGCCAACAGCTATGAGGCCGCGATCCAGGCGGAGAACCGAACCCAGATATTGGGCACGATGACGGAGGATTATGGCGAGGCGACCGCCGCCTTCATGGAAAAGCGGCCGCCGCATTATTCGGGGCGATAGGCTAAGGCGCCTCGTCGCGGATCAGGCGGCGACGAGGCGCTTCGCGATTTTCAGTCCACGATCCGCTTGACCGTCCGGTTGCGGTCGAGCGTGGGGTCGAGATAACGGCCAACCGCATAGTCGCCCATGATCGTGGTGCGGCGGGCGCTGCGCGAAACGTTCAACGGCACCCCTTCCGCATGGTGGATCATCCGCCAATTGTCCCACACCAGCATGTCGTTCTTCTGCCAGTCGTGGAAATAGGCATGTCGTTCATCGGTCAGATGCGCGGCAAGTTCGGCCAGCAGCGTATCGCTTTCGGCCCGGTCCATGCCCAGAATATACTGCGCCTGAAGCGGCGAAATCTTCAGCGCCTTGCGGCCTGTCTCCCGCTGGGTGATGACCATCGGGTGGACGACGGGCGGGAAGTCGTACTTCGCGCCGCCCGATGGCGTGTCGCGCGGCAAGGCGCGAAGATCGGCGGGCACGCCATATTTGCACTGCAGGAAGTCCGTCACGAAATGATAGACGACCTCCATGCCGTCGATCCTGTCCTTCATTTCGGGCGACAGCCGCTCATAGGCTTCGATCGCGTCGATGAAACCGGTCCGGCCAAGCTGCGCTGCGGGCTGTTCCATGCGCAGCACCGCGCCGCGCACGATCGTCGGCATGAAGCTCTGGTCCCAATGCCAGGGAATATAGCCCGCCCGGTCATGCCCGCCGAAATGATAATCGGTCTGGAACCGGGGCTTGTCGTCCGCCGGGTCATATTTCAGCGTCATCATGAACTGATTATTGGGATCGTTCATGTCGGCGGTCGCGGCCGGCTCCATCTCGCCGAACAGGCGGCTCAGTCGCATTTGCGCCTCGTCGTCGGCATTGGGATCGCGGATCAGCAGCAGCCCAGCCTCGATCCATATGTCGCGAATGGCGGCCGCCGTCGCATCGTCCAGCGGACGCGAAAGATCGACGCCCATGATCTCCGCGCCGAAACCGGAGCTAAGGGCGCGGACCTTAAGTCCTGCCTTCTCGTGAACCTCTTCTTTCAGCATAATTCTCTCCACCATATGGCTCCAGCCATGAGGGCGGGCCGATATGCGCATGCTAAACCTCATCCGCTGCGTATATAATCCGGCAATTATCGAAAAAACCATTCAGGATCATTGAATAATGATCTTGCGGGGACTGTGTGGCAACTCATCAGAAATCTGATGACATCGTCCATCATCCATCGATACGGGCGCCTATTCCTTCGGCCATGCTATACGGGCAACCAAGACGGGGTGGCGAACGACATCCCATGTGTCGGACGATATCCCCAAGAAGGAATGGAAAAGGATGAATAGCTTCACCGCGACCCCGTGGCCAAAGGACCGTGTCATGCCGGCCCGCGCCTGGGAAAGGCCCGCCGGCATGCGCGTGATTTCCAGCGACGATCATCTGATCGAGGAGCCGGGCCTGTGGGAAAACCGGCTGAAGGGCGCGGACAAGGATCGCGCGCCTAAATATTGGAAGGACGAAACCGGCTTCCACCTGGAAGTGGACGGCCAGAATTACGACGTTCCCGGCCTGCCGCCGACCTTCCCCGAAGGGCGCGAAGGCTTTTGGGATGTCGACAAGCGGCTGGCGGACATGGACGCGGAGGGCATCGATGCCGCCATCATCTATCATGGCCGTCTCAACAGCCTGATCCGCATGCAGGACAAGGAATTCTGGTATCGCTGCGTCGACGTCTGCAATGAATGGGCGGCGGAATGGAAGGCGGCCGCGCCGGACCGCCTGTTCCCCGTCGCGCTGCTGCCCACTTTCCTGTGGCCGGAACGGACGAAGGATTATCTCCAGAAGTTGAAGCAGCTTGGCTACAAGGCGATCGACATTCCGGTCAATCCGAAGGGCGTGCGCTACAACAGCAAGGATATGGACCCGTTCTGGGAAGCGATCCAGGAAAGCGGCTTTCCCGTATCCTTCCACATCGGCGCCTATCTGCAATATAGCGGCCGGGGTTCGCTGGGCGCGAACCTGAACGCCAATCTGATGCCCTTCACGGGGCTGTTCGGCCAGCTCGTCTTTTCCGGCGTGTTCGACCGTTTTCCCGGCCTTCGCGTGGTCTTCACCGAAGGGGGCGCAAGCTGGGTGCCCGGCACGCTGGAAAATGCCGACAAGGTCGCGCGCGACTATGCGACCGAATTGCGGCCCAAGCTGGCGCAGATGCCAAGCTGGTACTGGCATAACCATTGCTACACCACCTTCATGGAGGATGATGTGGCGATGGAGAATATTGCGCGCATCGGCGAGGGCCGGGTGATGTGGTCGACCGACTATCCGCATCCCGAAGGCGTGATGGGCCGCAGCGACGTCATCATGAAGGGCATCTTCGATACGGTAGGGGAGAACGCGGCGCGCAAGGTGCTGGGCGAAACGGCCGCTCAACTCTGGGGCATCTGATTGCGACGGCCCGGCCGCCGGGGGATAGCCGGGCCTGGGGGCAGGGAAGGGGGAGCGAGCCGGGCGGTTCGCTCCCCTTTTTCACGATCATCCGGCAGACGCGGCGCTGCTCCACGTCATGCCGCCCATCGCGTTGCGCTGCCGCAGCGTCTCCGTCTCGATGGCCAGCGCTTCCGCCAGAGTCGTTTCCGTTCCCCGATCGATCACGCTCTTGGCCATGCGGAGGAGTTCGGGATCGTGCGCCGCGATAGCCTTCGCGATCTCCAACGCCCTGGGCAGGACTTCTCCCGCCGGCAGCAGTTCGTTGACAAGCCCGACCCGCAAAGCCGTGGCGGCATCGATCGGCTGGCAGCTCAACATCATCTGACGGGCGAAGCGCGCGCCCACGGCATGCGGCAGGCGCGATCCCATGCCGCTGCCCGACAGCGCGCCGATCTTCGCATGGGTATCGGCGAAGCGGGCATCCTCGCTGGCCAGGATGAAGTCGCAGCCCAGCGCCAGTTCAAGGCCGCCGGTATAGGCCGCACCCTCCACGGCCGCGATCATCGGCTTGCCCAGATGGGGCACGCGGCGGATCAGGGCCGTCACGGCGTGGCGCGGCGCATCGGGGGCGGAGAAGGTCTTCAGGTCCAGCCCGGCGCAGAAGGCGGGCTTCGCGCCCGTCAGCACGCCCACCCGCCAGCGGTCATTTTGCACAAAAGCGTCGAACGCCGCGTTCATGGCGTCGAGCAGGGGGATGTCGATGGCATTGCGTTGGGCTGGCCGGTTCATCGTCAGCAGCAAAACCCCTTCGCCCGCTTCCTCGGCCAGCAGCGCATTATCCCGTTCCAGATTCATATCCGGCTCTCGAAAAATTCGATGACGTCGCGGCAGAACGCCTGCGGTTCCTCCATCGCCGCGAAATGCCCGCCCGCCTCCATCTTCGTCATGCGCACCACATTATATTGCCGCTCCGCCAGCGCGCGGTCGGGCATGGGGTAGAATTCGCCGGGGAAATGGGCCAGCGCGGTGGGCACCGGAACCGGGCCGCTGGCCAGCGCGTCGCCCTTCAGGCCATAATACATCCAGATCGACGACATCACATTGTCCGTGACCAGATAGGACATAAGGTTGGTGATCAGATGATCCTTGTCGAACCGGCTTTCGATGTCTCCCTTGGTGTCGCCCCAGCGCCAGAATTTCTCGACCACCCAGGCGGCCCAGCCGACCGGATTGTCGTGCAGCGCCAGGCCGATCGTCTGCGGTTTCGTGGCATGTTCATGATGATAGCCGCTTTCGGCCTCCATCATCGCGCGCACCTGCGCCCAATAGCCGAGCAGTTCCGCGTCGGCATCGGCA
Source organism: Sphingobium chlorophenolicum (assembly GCF_000722875.1). Lineage (GTDB taxonomy): Bacteria > Pseudomonadota > Alphaproteobacteria > Sphingomonadales > Sphingomonadaceae > Sphingobium > Sphingobium chlorophenolicum. The sequence goes on from NZ_JFHR01000010.1 coordinate 70,492, forward strand.
TGCGGCGGCGGCGCCATGAAGAAATTGAGATGGATCGCGTCCACCACGTCGGCATGGCTGATGCCCAGTTGCGTCGTCACAACCGATCCCCAGTCGCCGCCCTGGGCGAAGAAGCGCGCATAGCCCAGCACGTCCACCATCAACGTCCGCCACAAGGCGGCGACGCGGGCCGGGCCGATCGGCCGCGGTGGACGGCCCGACCAGCCATAGCCGGGCAGCGACGGCACGACGAGCGAGAATCCCGCCTCCACCAGCAGCGGAATCGCCGCCTGAAACTCCACAACCGATCCCGGCCATCCATGCGTCAGCAGGATCGGCGGCCTGTGCGGATCGCTGCCCCGCACATGATAGAAATGGATGGGAATGCCGTCTATTTCCGCCATGAACTGCGGCCAGCGGTTGAGCTTCTCCTCCTCCTTGCGCCAGTCATATGCGGTGCGCCAATAATCGACCAGTTCGGCCAGATAGCGCGCGTCCATGCCATATTTCCACTGGTCGGGATCATCGGGCATATAGCCGATGAGACTATCGGCAAGCCGGTGCCAAATATGGTCGACTATGGCCTGCGGCACGTCGATGCGGAAGGGGGTGGGGGTCAAATAGCCTCTCCTCAATGATCGTCAAATCATAATCGCTCCGCGCCGCGACCGAATATCCGCAGGCGGATATCACAGTCATGATCGGACTTCGGGGCGCCATGACGGGCGGACTGACCAGTGTTACGATCGCCTATCCTGTGATGAAATGAAAGAGGGAGGGGCGCCGGTGGGCATCGTCATACGCTATCCACGCATCGATTTTTCCAAGGTGCGCGCGCATTGGGCGCCCAACATCGCCTTCGCCCAGTTCCAGAACGCGACCTCCATCATTCCCGCGCCGGTCGAACCCTGGCTGATCAAGGTGCTGAACATCGCGATGGAGCGCCTGCCCGCCGGTTCGGAACAATTGCGCGAAGACATGACCGCCTTCATCGGCCAGGAATCGCAGCATTACCGCCAGCATCAGAAGTTCAACAAGGTGATCGCCGCGCAGGGCTATCCCCGGCTTGCCGAATTCGAAAAGAAGCTGGCCGACGATCTGGAAGGCTTTCTGCGCAATCGCTCGCTCAAATTCATGCTGGCCTATGCCGACGGCTTCGAATCGCTGGGCGCGGTGCAGGGCGGCATCTGGTTCGGCCAGATGGACGCGCTGATCGAAGGCGCGGACGCCAATGCCGTCGATTTCTGGAAATGGCATATGGCCGAAGAATTCGAACATCGGGAAGTCTGCTTCCAAATCTATCATCGCATCTTCAGTCGCGGTTTGTGGGGCAAGATCTGGAACGGCTATTTCTATCGCGTCTATGGCTGCATCTATGCGATGTTCCATCTGCGCGGCTATATGGCCCAGATGTTCTCCTACCTGATCGAGCAGGACAGGAAAGCCATGACGGACGCCGAACAGGCAGTCCTGGATCGCGACATCAAGGCGCTGAACAATTTTCAGCTCAGGGTATTCTTCCCGCAACTGCTCAAGAATTTATTGCCCTGGTACGATCCCGGCAAAAAGCCGACCCCCGCCGGGCTGTTCGACTTTCTGCGCCGGTTCGAAAAGGCGGAGCCTGCCCTTAACCGCTGATCATATCCGCGTGGCGCCGCGCCCAGTCAGCGAAGGAGGTGGGTTCGATTCCCCAATCCATCATCTCCTCCGGACGGGCAGGATAGTTGACGATGTTCATCCATATTTGCATGCGAACCCACCCGTCATGCTGCCCGCAAGCGATCAAGGCGTCGGCGTCCCGGCTTTCGCAGACGATGGTCTTCCCCTTGATCATGGCCAGCAACCGGGCGATTTCCGGAAGGGTCAGCAGGTCGCCGGCCAATTCGATCACCCGCCCGGCAAAGGCGTCCGGGGCCGCGAAAGCCGCGCAGGCCATGCGCGCGATATCCTCCGCCGCGATCAGCACCATCGGCGTTTCCGGCGCGATCGCGGTACGGATCGCGCCCTGCGCCAGATCGGGGAACATCCCCGCCGCCTTGGGCATGGCGAAATTGTCCATCATGAAGGCGGGACGCAGGATCGTGTAAACCGGAAAGCCTGCATCGCGCACGATGGCTTCCGCATCTTCCTTGCTTTCCCAATAATTGGCTTCCCACCGCCCTGCCGCCCAACCCTCCATCGTGCGAAACGAACCGGCGTTGGACACGGAGCCATGCACGACATGGCGGACATTTTCCGCCCGCGCCGCGTCGATCAGCCCCGCGCCTGCATTCGTTCGCTGTCGCGCTCCGCACCCGGAGCGGTCTGGACCGAAAAAAGCGCGTCCGCCCCCGAAAGCGCGGCGCGCAGCGAAGCGCCATCCTCAAAACGGCCGATGGCCAGGGTCGCGCCAGCCCGCTCCAATGCGCGGGCGGAGGGGGAATGGGGATCGCGCACCAATGCCCGCACCGCCTTGCCCTGCGCCAGCAGCGCATGCGCGACGGCTCCGCCCTGCGCGCCGGTCGCGCCTGTCACCAGGATGGTCACATGATCCTCCTTTCAGGGCGCGCAAAGGGGACGGGGCGCTGCCGCGCCGCCTCCCCGGTCACGCCCTTCCATGCAGTTCCTTCAGCGCGAACTTGATCACCTTGCCGGTCGAATTCATCGGCAGCGCGTCCAGGAACGTGACGCCGCGAGGAACCTTGTAATTGGCGAGATTGGCCTTGGCCCAGCCGATCACTTCTTCCGCCGTGATGGTCGACCCGGCGGAACGGACGATGAAGGCATGGCCCACTTCGCCCAGACGCTGGTCGGGGATGCCGATGATGGCGGACTGGTGGATGCCGGGCAGGCCGGTCATCTGCTTCTCGATCTCCGCCGGATAGACGTTGAAGCCGCCGACGATATACATGTCCTTCAACCGGTCGGTAAGTTTCAGATAACCGTCCGCATCCAGACAGCCGACATCGCCGGAATGCAGCCAGCCATCGGCATCCAGCGTGGCCAGGGTCGCCTCCGGATTGTCGAGATATTCGATCAGCAGCTTGTCGTCCCGGATCAGCACTTCGCCCGGCTCGCCCACGGCAAGCGAACGGCCGTCCGGCCCGGCGATGCGGATTTCCGTGCCGGGGATGGCCGTGCCCACCGTATAGGCGATGCGCTCCATCGGGTCGCCCGGCCGCGTGTGCGTGGCGGACCCGCAGCATTCGGTCATGCCATAGCCGGTGCTGATCTCCTGGATCGGCGTTTCCGTCTGCAACCGCTTCATCAGTTCGATCGGCACGACGGTCGATCCCGTCGACATGAAGCGCCAGCTTGAAATATCCCAGTCGCGCCAGTTGGGGAAGGCCAGCATCTCCTGAAACACGGTCGGGGGGGCGGGCATCACGGTGATGCGGTTCTTCGCCACCAGATCGAGCACGCTGGCCGGGTCATAGGCTTCGGGCCAATAGAGCGTGCTGCCCGCGATCAGCGATGCGACCCAGCCCGCCTTGTAGGACGCATTGTGGGAAAAGGGACCGAAGGCGGCATAGCGGTCGTCCGCCGTCTGGCGCGCAATGTCCACCCATGCCTGACCGCCGCCCAGCGACCGGCGATGATCGAACAGCGCGCCCTTGGGCGCCCCCGTCGTGCCGGACGTGAACATCAGGTCCGCCAGCGTTTCGGGCTTCACCATCGCCTCTCGCTCGGCAAGCTGCGCGTCGCTGCTGCTTTCGGCGAGGGCCGCGAAATCCTCGAAACGGATTTCGCCTTCGCCCAGATCCTGCGGCGTCGCGCGCAGCACGATGCGGCGGCGCAGGCCGGGCATGGCCTCATCCTTCAGCATCGCCGGATAATAGCGGCCCAGGAAGTTGCCGATGGAAAACAGGCGGACGATCCTGCCCCGACGGACGATGTCCGACACCTCGCCGCCCTTCAGGCGGGTGTTGAGCGGCACCATCACCCCGGCGGCGCGCTGGATGCCGATGGCGACGGCGACCCATTCCCACATATTGGGCGCCCAGATGGCGGCGCGGTCGCCCGGCTGGGCGCCGTCCGCGATCAGCGCCTTCGCGATCAGGTCGGCCTGACGGTCCAGCTCGCGATAGCTGATTGCCCCGTCTGTCTGCGAAACCAGAGCCGGGCGGTCCCCGTGACGCGCTGCCGCGCTGCGCATAAGGGCGGGAATAGTCGTCGTCATGATGGCCTTTTCGTCAGGATATTTGTGCCTATCTCGCATCCGAACATGGGGTGAACCCGCCCTGGAAGAAAGAAGGTGCGCGATAAAAGCGCGGTTGTGATGGCTGCCCTCATCGGTCCAGATGGCGCAGGAAGTCGCCCCGCGCCGACCATACCATCCAGGCCGCGAGCGGCCCGGCGGTCAGCAGGCAGGTGATGATCGCCGCGCCCAGCTTCATGGGATCGCCATAGACATAATCCGTCAGGAAACCGATCAGCATCGGCCCCATGGCATAGCCGCACAGATTGGAGGCCAATACCATCAGCGCGGCGAAGCGGCCGCGCATCTCGACCGGGGCGATCATCTGAACGGCGGCCATGGTCGGGCCATAGCTGGATCCCATGGTCATCATCATCAGCGTGATCGCGCCGAACAGCATGGCGAAATTGCCCAGTGCGAAGGCCATGGCCAGCACCGGCGGGATGGCGATGCAGAAACCGCACAGCAGGCGCAGCGCCATGTCGCGGGTGCCCCGCGCAAAGCGATGGTCGATCAGCATGCCCAGCGACAGGCCGCCGACGATGCCGCCCAGCGCGACGGCGACCGACATCATCGTCCCGACATCCGCCGCGCTCGCACCCAGCACGCGGCGGGCATAGGTCGGCGTCCACACCATCGTGCCCTGAATGGCCACCGCCATCACCGCCGATCCCAGGATCAACCCCAGCATCAGGCGCGGATGCGCGCCGATATAGCGGAAGAAGGCGCCCCAGCTAGCCGCCTGCCGGTCGGGCGGGGGCTGGCTGCGGCGCTTCGGTTCGCGAAAGGCGAATACCAGGAAGGCGACCGCCACGCCCGGCAGGCCCGTCACCACCAGCACCTGCCGCCATGGGGCAAGCCCCGCGAGCGGACCGCCCAGCGGCTCCGTGCTGAACAGCGCCAGCAGATTGCCGCCCAGCGCATAGGACAGGGATATGCCGATGACGCCGGACACGGACAGACAGGCGATCGGCGTCGTCAGCCGGTGGCGCGGGAAGATGGAGGAGAGGAGCGATTGTCCGGCGGGCGACACCGCCGCCTCGCCCGCGCCGACCAGCAGCCGGCCGGCGAACAGTTGGTTATAGCCGCGCGCCAGCCCCGTGCCCGCCGCCGCCAGCGACCAGACCACGATTCCGGTGAACATGATGGCGCGCCGCGAATAACGGTCGACCAGCCCGCCGATCACCAGCCCCATCAACCCATAGAACAGGGCGAAGGACAGGCCCTGCACCATGCTGATCTGGAAATCGTTGAGGCCAAGGTCGGCTCGCATTTCGGGGATCAGCACCGATATGACCTGCCGGTCGATCATCGACACGATCTGGAAGATCATCAGGATGAAGACGGTCCACCAGGCGCTGACCGGACCGTAATTGTCCGGCCAGTCGCTTGTGTGGGCGGGGGCATCCATGGGGGCGTGCAAGGGTCAGCCCTTCAGATGGGCAGGCAGTTCCTGCATGAAGACGGCCTTGATCTCGGTAAAGCCGTGCAGCCCTTCCTCGCCGCCCTCGCGCCCCACGCCCGACTGTTTGAAGCCGCCATAGGGGATGGTGTAGTCGATGACCCGGCCATTATGGCCGAAATTGCCGGTGCGGATGCGCCGGGCGACCCTGTAGGCCCGCTCGACATCCTGCGTGAACACCCCGCCCGACAGGCCGTAGATATTGTCGTTGGCGATGGCGATCGCCTCTTCCTCGCTGCCATAGGCGATGATCGTGCCCACGGGTCCGAAAATCTCCTCGCGGGCGATGGTCATGTCGTTGCTGGCGTCGGTGAACAGGGTGGGTTCCACGAACCAGCCCTTGTCGAGATGCGCGGGGCGGTTGCCGCCCGTGACGACGCGGGCGCCCTGCGCCTTGCCCTGCCGGATATAGTCCAGCACGCGGCCATGCTGGCGCTGGGTGACCAGCGGCCCCATCTGCGTCGTTTCGGCGAAGGGATCGCCCACCTGCACATATTGCATGGCGGCGGCCAGCGCCTCCTCCACCGCGCCCTTCAGCGAAGCGGGCACCAATATCCGGCTGAAGGCGGCGCATTGCTGGCCGCACAGCCCGACCAGGTTGGGCATGATGCCTTCCACCACCTTGCCGATATCGGCATCGTCCAGGATGATCGCGGCGGACTTGCCGCCCAGTTCCGTCGTGATGCGCCCCGACCGCCCGCTGACGACGGAGGCGATGTGCAGGCCGGCGGCTGTCGATCCGGTGAAGCTGACCTTGTCCACCCCTTCGTGCCGGATCAGATAGTCGGACACGTCGCGATCCGCCGTCAGCACCGAAAACACGCCTTCGGGCACCTCCGCCGCCGCGATGCATTCGGCCAGGATCAACGCCTCCAGCGGCGTTTCCGGCGAAGGCTTGGCGATGATGGTGCAACCGGCGGCCAGCGCGAAAGCCACCTTTAAAGAGAGCGTGGCGAGCGGCGCGTTCCACGGCACCACGGCGGCGACGACGCCCACCGGCTCGCGGACGACGATGGCATGCCCCCCGGCCAGGGCGGGCCGCACTTCCTCAAAACCCTTTTCCGCAAGATCGGCGGCATAGGTGTAATATCCACCCATGAACGGCGCGGTCGAAACCGACTGCACATAGGGCATGCCCACCTGCAACGACCATGCACGGGCGAAATCGTCGGCGCGCTTGGCCATTTCCCCGGCGATGCGGCGCAGATAGACGGCGCGCTCCGGCCCGGTCATGCGCGGCCAGGGACCGTTGTCGAAGGCGTTGCGCGCCGCCGCGACGGCGCGGTCCATGTCGGCTGTGGTCGCCTTCGCGACGCGGCCCACCTTTTCCTCCGTCGCGGGCGAGACGATCTCGATACCGTCGGAGGCCGAAGAACTGGACCAGTCGCCGCCGATGAACAGTTTTTCCGGGCTGGCGAGGTTGAGGAGCGTATCGGTCATGCGCGATTTTCCTTCTGGATCGGCAAAAATAAGGACGGCAGGCGGCTCAGGTCTCGACGACCACGGGCAGCGACAGGATATTGGCGACGCCGCCGTCCACCGGCAGCATGTGGCCGGTGATATAGGCCGATGCGTCGGACGCCAGGAACTGGACGGGGCCGACCATCTCCTTGGGATCGCCGAAGCGGTCCAGCGCGATGGCGCTGCGGAAGATTTTCGCCCGCTCCGGATGGCCGACCGTGGGCGCGGCCATGTCCGTATCGAAGAAGCCGGGCGCGATGGCGTTGCAGGTGACGCCATGGGGCGCCAGGTCCGCCGCGATTGACCGGGTCAGGCCCAGCACCGCATGCTTGCTGGCGACATAGGCGGACAGGTTCGGCCGCCCGGTGTCGGAGACGTAGGAGGCGAAATTGACGATCCGCCCCCATTTGCGCTCCGCCATCCCTTTGGACAGGTCGCGGCACAGCAGATACATGGACGATACGTTCACATCGAACATGGTTTCCCACTGGCCGAGCGTGGAGTCGTGCAGCGGCCCCCATCCGCCGATCGCGCCATTATTGACCAATATGTCGATGGCCGGTCCCTCGGCATTCAGCTTCCCGGTCGCCGCCTGCACCGCATCCAGATCGGCCAGATCGAAGGCGATGGTCCGCGCCTGCCCGCCCGCGTCCCGGATCTCCCCGGCGGTTTCCTCCAGCTTCGCCCCGTCGCGCGCCGCAAGGATCAGCGAAGCGCCCGCCTGCGCCAATCCCAGCGCGATCGCCCTGCCCAGGCCGCGCGAAGCCCCCGTGACCATCGCCGTGCGTCCCGCGAGCGAGAAAAGCCCCGTCATTCCATCCTCATCCTTGGCTAAGACCTGTTCAGGGGCGATCATAGCGCTGGCGGAGACAGGATTTCGATGGCACCGGGCAAGCCATCATAAGGGCGATGTTCATCGGCCATGTCCGACATAAGCCTTGCGCACCCTTCGCGCCTGCCCGCTATGCACGGTGGATGATAAAGGAGAAAGCCATCATGGGCGAGGCGCACAACAGCGTGGAGGCGGAAGCCGATTATGTCATCGTCGGCGCAGGGTCGGCGGGCTGCGTGCTCGCCAACCGGCTGAGCGCGAACGGGCGGCACAGGGTGGCGCTGCTGGAAGCGGGCGGGGATGACCGGCCGCTGCAAAATCTCTTCAATCCCGCTCAGGCGATGAGCACGATGAACATCCACGTGCCCGCCGGCTTCACCAAGATGCTGAAGGACCCGCGCGTCAACTGGAACTATATGACCGAACCCGATCCGGGTTCGGACGGGCGGCAGCATTTCTTCCCGCGCGGCAAGGTTCTGGGCGGTTCCTCCTCCATCAACGGCATTCTCTGGGTGCGCGGCCTGCCGGAAGATTATGACGGCTGGCGGCAAAGGGGACTGACCGGCTGGGGCTGGGACGAGGCGGAAACCTATTTCCGCCGGATCGAAAATCAGCAGGGCGAGGGCGCCAACAGCGACCAACAGGAAGGCCCGCTGACGATCAGCGACGTGCCGATGCGGCATCCCATGCTGGACATCATGACCAGGGCGTTCGAGGAAGCGGGCGCTCCCCTGGCCAACGACCTGAACGGCACCACGCGGGAGGGTGTCGCCCGCGTCCGCCTCAACGCGCACAAGGGGCTGCGCGTGTCGGCGGCGGTCGCCTATCTGCACCCGGCGATGAAGCGGCCCAATCTTCGGGTCTTCATCCACGCCCATGCGACCCGCATCCTGTTCGAGGGCAGGAAGGCCGTCGGCGTCGAATATTGGAAGGGCGGCCGGTTGCATCAGGTGCGCGCCCGCCGCGAAGTCATATTGTCGGGCGGCACGATCAATTCGCCCCAATTGCTGGAACTGTCCGGCATCGGGCAGGGCGAACGTCTGCGGGCGTTGGGCATCGCGACGCTGGTGGACAGCCCGAATGTCGGCGAAAACCTGCAGGATCATTATGCATCGATGATCCGCGCCCGCCTGAAGCCCGGCGCGTCGAGCTTCAACGCCATGTCGCGCGGCCTGCCGCTGGTCGGGCAGATGCTGCGCTTCGCCCTGAACCGCAGCGGCCTGCTGGCGCTGGGCGGATCGAATCTGACGGCGTTCCTGAAATCCGATCCGGCGCTCGACCTGCCGGACCTGCAATTTTTCGCCAGCCCCGCCACGGTGGATTTCGAGGCGCTGGCGAAAAATGGCGCGATGACGATGGAAAAGCTGCCCGGCATGACGGTCGGCGGCTATGTGATGCGTCCGCAGTCGAAGGGTTCGATCCATATCAGGAGCGGCGATTTCCACGACGCCCCCTCGATCAAGCCCAATTTCCTCTCCGCCGAAGCAGACTGCCGGGCGCAGGTCGGGGGGCTGCGCTGGGCGCGCCGCGTGATGGAAAGTCCCGCGCTCGCGCCCTATTTCGACCATGAACTGACGCCCGGAGCCGCGCTGCAAAGCGATGAGGAACTGCTGGCCTTCGCCCGCGCCAGCGGATCGACCGGCTATCACCAGACGTCGACATGCGCGATGGGCACGGGGCCGGACGCGGTCGTCACCGCTGGGCTGAAGGTCAACGGCGTGGAGGGGCTGCGCGTCGTCGACGCCTCGGTCATGCCCGCCGTCGTGTCGGGCAACACCAACGCCGCGACCATGATGATCGCGGAAAAGGGCGCGGACCTGATCCTCGCGGACGCATGATGGGGATATGAAGGCGGGACCAGGCAGCGTGGACGAATTCAAGACGCCTGCTGAGGGATTTGAGTGGAAACCGGACCTATCCTATTCCTCCCCATCGAGAGATGGGGAGGGGGACCGCCGCTGAAAGCGGTGGTGGAGGGGAATGGGGCACGACCTCCGAATTTCCCCTCCACCACTCGCTTCGCGAGCGGTCCCCCTCCCCACGCTGCGCGTAGGGAGGAATTTAACGTCCGCTATTGACCATGCGCCGACATTCCCAATTCATCCAGCGGGAAGCATAGCGCGTATCAAGGCGCCGCCACGAAAGCGTTCTGATATTCCGTCTTGATCGCCTTGCGCATGGCCGCATCGACCGGCAGCGCGATGTCATATTTCCCCTCCGCATAGGGACCGGCGCTGTACGGCCCGATGACCACGGTGACGCCGTCGATCAGCTTTCCGTCCTTTGAGGTGGGGACCAGCACCTCCTTCATCGGATCGATGCATTTGGTGAAATCGTCATCGTCGCTGCGCTTCACCGGCGCGCCCCGCTTCTCCGCCCGCGCCTTGTCCAGCGCATCGCAGAAGCGGTCGCGAATGGCGGCGGCGAAGGCGGCGCGGGAGGTCATGAGCGCCTCCACCGCCGTTTCGCGCTTGCGGTCCTTGTCCCACAACAGCGCGTCATAGCCCGTCATGCCGTGCGCGCCGCCGGTAAAGGCGTAGCTTTCCGATTGCAGCGCCAGGAAGCGCGGCGTGTCGGCCGTCACGGTCCAACGGGTCTGAAGCGCATGCCCACGGAACGGATAGCCGGACGCCTTGGCCGCCTTTTGATCCTCCCGCGCCATTTTCAGCGCGTCTGCCTTGCCGATTTTCAGCGCATTGCCGAATTTGTCGACCAATGCGGGTATCTGCGCCGCCTGGGCGGGATAGCTGTAGGCGAAATCGAGCAGGTCGGTCTTTTCCTTCCGCTCGAAGGGCTTGGCGGGCGGCGGGGGTTCGGGCTGGCCCGACATGCGGCTGGCGAAATTGCTGGCAGCGACGTCATTGCCGGGGTGCGCCTCATTGCCATCTTCGGAAACGGAGCACGCGCCAAGCAGCAGGACCGCTGCCAGCAGCGGCCCGGCCTGCCCCCTCCCCTTCATATCGCGCATCAGTGGGCCTTGGCCGCCGCCATGCACCTTTCGCTGATCGCCTTGCGCGTATAGCTGCTCTGGAGCGCCGCGCCCGCATTGGGCCAGCCTTCCGCGATCAACGCCTGCTCCACCGCATGCGCTCCGGCGAAGCGCCCGCTTTCCGCCAGCACATAGGCACGGGCGCGAAGGGCCTGGAGGCGGCCGTCATCGGTGTGCATCATCTTGTCTCTCCTTGTTTTAACTGCGTTCAATCTAGGCCTGCGGACCATCCAAAGCAAATCATGGCGCGGTCGAAGGAGGCGGAGAGGCGATGAAAAATTGCGCTTTTCATCCCAGCCACCTTTCTCCAAAACAGGCGCGTCATGACTGATTTTTCCGACCTGCTCAAAGCCGATAACAATCAACCCGCCCGTTCGATCCGCATCGTGGATGCGCAAGGATTGGAAGCCTGGCTCGCCAGCCAGCCGGAGCGGGTGCGGACGCTCGTCGCCGCACAGAAATTCAAGGGCAAGGCGCATGAACATGCGATAGTGCTTGGCGAAGATGCGGCGGACTGGTCGGTGGTGGCGGGCGTCGCTTCGCGGGAAAAGCTGGGGCCGTGGTGCCTTGCGAAGCTTGCCGAGACATTGCCCGAAGGGACATATCGGCTGGCGGAGGGAATGGCGGGCGCGGCGATGCTGGGATGGCTGACCGCGCAATATCGGTTCGACCGCTATCGCAAGGAAGAAAATGGCTCCGGCGCACGCGTGCTGCTGACCGGCGAGGTGGCGCAGATCGAGGCGGCGACAAGGCTGGCCGAAGCGGTGGCGCTGGTGCGCGATCTGGTCAACACGCCCGCCGCCGACATGGGACCGGGCGAATTGGAAGCGGCGGCGCGCAAGGTCGCGAAACGCTTCGACGCCGAATGCAAGGTGACGAAGGGCGACGCGCTGGAGCAGGGCTTTCCGATGATCCATGCCGTCGGCAAGGCGGCGGACAAGAGCTTCGCGCCGCGCCTGATCGAATTGCGCTGGGGCGATCCGAAACATCCGAAGATCGCCATCGTCGGCAAGGGCATCTGCTTCGACAGCGGGGGGCTGGACATCAAGCCTTCCTCCGCGATGCGGCTGATGAAGAAGGATATGGGCGGCGCGGCCCATGCGCTGGCGCTGGCGCAGCTCGTCATGGGCGCGCGCCTGCCGGTGCGGCTGCATCTGCTGATCCCGGCGGCGGAAAATGCGGTGTCGGGCAACGCCTTCCGTCCCGGCGACATATTGCGGTCGCGCAAGGGGTTGACGGTGGAGATCGGCAATACCGATGCCGAAGGGCGGCTGGTGCTGGGCGATGCGCTGACTTTGGCGGGCGAGGACAAGCCGGACCTCATCATCGACTATGCGACGCTGACCGGCGCGGCGCGGGTGGCGGTGGGGCCGGACCTGCCCGCCCTCTTCTCCAACGACGATGCGCTGGCGGGGGAGATGGACGCCGCCGGAAGCGCGGTCGACGATCCGACCTGGCGCCTGCCATTGTGGGACGGCTATGCCGAGATGCTGAAATCGGACGTGGCCGATATCAACAATGCGGGCGAAGGCGGTTTTGCCGGGGCGATCACGGCGGCCCTGTTCCTGAAACGCTTCGTGCCCGACAACACACCCTGGGTGCATCTCGACACCTTCGCGTGGCGGCCATCCTCGCGTCCGGGGCGGCCCAAGGGCGGCGAAGCGCTGGGGCTGCGCGCCGCATTTCACATGTTGCAGGCGCGCTATAACCGCAAAAAGTGAAAAGAAAGCGGTTTCGGCAGGCCGTTACGCAACCGGATTGGCTATTGTGCGTTAGGGGGGCATGGATGCTCAGTCTGCACAGAATCACGCCGCAGAGTTGAACCGGCCGGGGCTGAAACAGCTCAGCCAATGGATGCGCACGCTGGTCGATTATGTGCGGTCGGGAAAGCCCGACCTCACCAACCGGCAGATGGCGCTGATGCTGACCGTCTATATCGGCGCGGGGCCGCATACAGTGCGGGGACTGGCGGAGGCGCTGAATGTCTCCAAGCCGGTGATTACCCGCGCTCTCAACAAATTATCGGCGCTCGGTTATCTGCGGCGGGAACGGGACTCCACCGACCGGCGCAATATTTTCATCACCCGGACCCCAAAAGGGGCGGAATTTCTTGACGCCTTTCACCATTTCATCGCAGGAACCGGCCGCGATGAACGCCTCAACCACTCCCCTGCGGAACGCACCGCCTGAACGCATCCGATTCAAGCTGGACGGCCGGTCGGTCAAGCTGGACACGCGGGTCCATGCCGCGCGTGGCGACCTGGCCGATCTGGCGCTCGCCGGAGTGCTGTTTTCCGCCCATTATGCCCGCGCCGTCGAACTGACCTGCGTGGCCGCCGGCGCGCCGGTGCTGGCGTCCGACACGCCCAAGGCGCAGGCAGTCAGCGAATTGCTGCGCGGCGAAAGCTTCCATGCGCTGGACGTGACGGCGGACTGGGCCTGGGGCTTTTGCGGGCATGACGGCTATGTCGGCTATGTCCGGCGGGAGGCGCTGGACGTGCGGGAAGCGGTGAACAGCCGCATCGTCACCGGCACCGCGCCGTTGTTCAGCGCGCCCGACATCAAATCGCCTATCGCAGATTACTGGCCGCGCGGCGCGCAGTTCACTGCCGAAGCGGAGGGCGATTTCTTCGCCTGCGCCGAGGGTTATGTGCACCAGCGTCACGCCGCGGCGATCGACGCGCCGGAAAGCGATTGGGTCGCGGTGGCGGAACGCTATCTGGGCCAGCCCTATGTCTGGGGCGGGCGCGGGCATCGCGGCGTCGACTGTTCGGGCCTGGTGCAGGTCGCGCTCGGCCAGTGCGGGATCAAGGCGCCCCGCGACACGGATCTGCAACGCGAAGCTATCGGTTCTCCCATCGCGCCGGACGCGCCGCTCCGACGAGGGGACTTCATCTTCTTTCCGGGACATGTCGGCATCATGACCGACAGCGACAATATATTGCATGCCAACGCCCATTGGATGAGCGTGGTGATCGAGCCTCTGGCCGACGTCGTCGGACGGTTGGCGGCGGATCACGCGGAACCCATATCGGCATGGCGGAGAATCGGCACATGACAAAGATTTTCATCGACGGCGGCGTCGGGACCACGGGACTTGAAATCAACGAGCGGCTGGCGGGCCGTCCGGAACTGTCGATCATCACGCTGGATGAGGACAAGCGGAAGGATGCCGGGGCGCGCCGGGACGCGCTGAACGCGGCGGACATCGTCATCCTCTGCCTGCCGGACGACGCGGCGCGGGAAGCGGTGGCGCTGATCGACAATGGCCGCACGCGGGTGATCGATGCGTCAACCGCCCATCGCGTGGCGGACGGCTGGACCTATGGCTTTGCCGAACTGGAGCCGGGGCATCGGGAAAAGCTGGCCAATGCGCGCTTCGTCGCCAATCCGGGCTGCTGGCCGACGGGTTTCCTGGCGCTGGTGCGACCGCTGGTGCTGGCCGGGCTTCTGCCTGCCGACTGGCCGGTGACGGTGTCGGGCGCTTCGGGCTATTCGGGCGGCGGCAAGTCGATGATCGCGGAATATGAGGGCGCGGAGGGCGTGCCAAGCGCGTTCCGGCCCTATGGGCTGGGGCTGGCGCATAAGCATGGACCGGAAATGCTGCGCTATTCGGGATTGCGGCATCTGCCGTTGTTCGCGCCCGCCGTGGCGGACACCTATCGCGGCATGATCGTGGAAGTGCCCTTGCAGTTGCACGCCATGCCCGGCGCGCCGTCGGTGGCGGATGTGCATGGGGCGCTGGCGGCGGCCTATGCCGGATCGCCCATCGTCAGCGTGGAAACACTGGAAGACAGCGCGGCGATGACGCAGGTCCGTCTGGAGCATGTGGGCGCGACCGACCGGCTGGCGCTGTTCGTCTTCGGCAACGAAGCGACCGGTCAGGCGCGGCTGGTGGCGGCGCTCGACAATCTGGGCAAGGGCGCGGCCGGGGCTGCGGTGCAGAACCTCAACATATTGGCAGGCTTGCCGGAGACTTCGGGCCTGCGGCTTTAACCGCTACGGCCGCACATCTCCTCATGCGTCATGCTGAACTTGTTTCAGCATCCATTTCTCCCCAAAGGCGAAGGCTCATGGGGACGATGGATGCTGAAACAAGTTCAGCATGACGGAGAGTAGAGAGTCGGGCGAACGAAGCTTAGATCAGTGGATCGTCCCCAGCGGCCCCTCATGGGTGAGCAGCACGATCAGCCGCTCGATCTGCCGCCAGTGGCAGAAACGGATATGATTGCCCACGTCCCGGCTGCGGTCGGCGCGCGCGGCGGCTTCATAACCCGCATTGTCGCCGAACAACGCCATCAACTCGGCTGCGTCGTCATAGCTCCTGCGATTCGCAAGATACGGCATATTCATGATCAAGCCCCCCAAAGTCCCCACCCTGACGGTAGGGACATCGCTTCAATCGCCGTGCCAGTTCCGCCCGGCGACGGGGCAGCGCGCCCTGCGAGGGTGAACGGCCCATTAGCCAAGTCCCGTCCTGACACAGCCATCCCAGGATGGGACGCGCCTGTCCCGAAACGGCGCGAGAGGGAAAGCCTCTGGCCATGCCACTCCACCCGTGGCAAGGAACGGCCGATGACCAAGGCCAGAAAAGAACCGATCGGCGCAGGCGCCATTTTGGCGTTCACCATTTTGGGGGGAACGATAGCGGGCGGCCTGATGGGCCAGCCAAGCGCGGGCCTTTTGGGCGGCACGGCGCTGGGCATCGTGATCGCCATATTGCTGTGGCTGTACGATCGGAGAAAATAGCTTCGCCGCCGATGGTTGCGCGCCTTGCCAGCATGTGGGGGCCAGCATAAACGGGGAGCCATGAAGAAGCATCTGATCGCGCTCGCCCTCATCATATTGGTCGTCCTTGGCGGCCTGTTCTTCTATTTCGCGCGAGGGGATACGGCGCGGCTTCCCGCCGGGGCCGATGTCGGCAAGGAGCCGGTCTTCACCAGCCCCCGCAGCGAGATGATCCCGACGATGAACGTCGCGGAAGCCACCCCGTGGAAGGGTAGCGAGAAGCCGGTCCCGGCAAAGGGGCTGAGCGTGGATCGCTTCGCAGAGGGGCTGGACCATCCCCGATCCCTGCTGCGCCTTCCCAATGGCGATGTGCTGGTGGCCGAAACCGGCAGCCCGGCGCGGCCGACCGGCGGCATCGCCAACCGGGTGATGAACTATCTGATGGACAAGGCGGGCGCGGGCGCGCCCTCCGCCAACCGCATCACCCTGCTGCGCGACGCGGACGGTGACGGGCGGGCGGAAACGAAGACGGCTTTCCTGACCGGGCTCCATTCGCCCTATGGCATGGCGCTGGTCGACGACACGCTCTACGTCGCCAATACCGACGCGCTGATGGCCTTCCCCTATAAGGAGGGCGAGACGAAGATCGCCGCCCAGGGGCGCAAGATACTGAACCTGCCTGCGCAAGCGCCCAATATGCACTGGACCCGCAGCCTGGTCGCCAGCCCGCAGGGGCTGCTCTATGTGGGCGTCGGCTCCAACAGCAATATCGGCGAAAACGACCTGGCGACGGAGGATAATCGCGCCGCCGTGCTGGAGGTCAATCCCAAGACCGGCGCCTATCGCATCTATGCTTCCGGGTTGCGCAATCCGGTGGGGCTGGCGTTCGAGCCGAAGAGCGGCGCGCTGTGGGGCGTGGTGAATGAACGCGACATGCTGGGCAGCGATCTGGTGCCCGACTATCTGACGCGGGTGGAATTCGGCGCCTTCTATGGTTGGCCCTGGAATTATTGGGGCGGTTATGAGGATCGCCGGGTCCAGCCGCAACGGCCGGAAGTCCGCGAATATACCAAGCGGCCGGACTATGCGCTGGGCAATCATGTGGCGCCGCTGGGCCTCAGCTTTGCCGACAAGGTGACGCTGGGCGGGGCTTATGCCAACGGCGCCTTCGTCGGGCTGCACGGCAGTTGGAACCGGAAGCCCCGGTCGGGCTACAAGGTGGTGTTCGTGCCCTTCGGCGACGATGGCGCGGCGGGCAAGGCCAAGCCGGTCGATGTGCTGACGGGCTTTCTGGGCGCCAAGGGCGAGGCGCGTGGACGACCGGTGGACGTCACCGCCGATGCGAAAGGCGCGTTGCTGGTGAGCGACGATGTGGGCGGGGTCGTCTGGCGCGTGACTGCTGCGGCTAGATGAGGTGACGGGCGGGACGAGCCTTTAAACGGCGCGTGCTCCTGCGAAGGCAGGAGCCCAGATCAGACGGTAGAACTAGGCTCCTGCCTTCGCGGGAGCACGTCAGACTTCCAACGGAAGTCGATCCCCAATAGCCTGGGCGGCGTGGACAAATTCAAGACCCACCGGACTGATTTGGGTGGAGAGCGGACCTATCCTATTCCTCCCCATCGAGAGATGGGGAGGGGGACCAGCCGAAGGCTGGTGGAGGGGAAAAGGCATGACCTCCGAAATTTCCCCTCCACCACCGCTTTCAGCGGCGGTCCCCCTCCCCACGCTGCGCGCAGGGAGGAATTGATGTCCGCAACTGGTCATTTCCCGACATTCCGAATTTGTCCACGCGGCCTAGATATTGAGGCCGTTCCGCCCGGCCAGTTCCACGACATATTGCCAGGCGACCCGCCCGGACCGGCTGCCGCGCTGGGTCGCCCATTGGATCGCCTCCAGCGGCTCGAAATGGAGGCCAAGGCTGGCCGCATAGCCGCCGACGATGGCGACATAGGCATCCTGATCGATCGCATGGAAACCCAGGCTCAACCCGAAGCGGTCGGACAGCGCCATCTTGTCGTCCACAACGTCACGCGGATTGACCGGGTCGTCCTGCTCCGACAAATGGCGCGGCACGATATGGCGGCGATTGGACGTCACATAGAGGCGGACATTGGCCGGGCGCGCCGCGGTGCCGCCCTGCAACAGGGAACGGAGCGAGCGGGCATCGCCGACGCCATTTTCATCGAAACCCAGATCGTCGAGGAAGAGGATGAAGGGCCGCCGCGTGTCGCGCAACAGGGCGAAAAGCTGCGGCAGGCTGGCCAGTTCGTCGATCGCGCATTGCAGCAGGGCGATATCCTGCCCCTCGGCCTGGAGCTTACCGACGACGGCAGCGACAACGGCTGACTTGCCGGTGCCACGCGCACCCCAGAGCAGCACGTCATGCGCGGCATGACCGGCGGCGTGACGGCGGCTGTTTTCCAGCAGCGCCTCCTTCTGCGCATCGATGCCGGTCAGCAGGGCATAATCCACCGGCGCGAACGCCTCCACCGGGCGGATCGCCGCGCCGTTCCACACATAGGCGGGCGCGGCGGCCAGATCGGCGGAAGAAGCGGGCGGCGGAGCGATCCGTTCCAGCGCTTCGGCAATGCGGGTCAGCAGGGCGTCGTTCATGGCGTCCCGCTTAATCCTCCACCGCTTCGGGCGCCAGTGTCATTCTTCTGTAGCAATGGCCTTTTACTCCCGGAAATCGGGGCTTATACCGCTGGGGTCGTGACCATCCCAAATCCAGTCTTTTCCACCCGAATAAGCCGTTATGGCAGCGAAGCGCTGCGCGAGGCGGCGCTGCTGATCCGCGCTGGCGAGCCGGTCGCCGTGCCGACGGAGACGGTCTACGGCCTGGCGGCGGACGCCACGGATTCCAACGCCGTGGCGGCGATCTACACCGCCAAGGGGCGGCCTAGCTTCAACCCGCTGATCGTGCATGTCGCGGACCGGGAGATGGCCGGGCGTCTGGCGGACTTTTCCCCTGTGGCCGACCGGCTGGCGGAGCGCTTCTGGCCCGGCGCGCTGACGCTGGTTTTGCCGGTGCGGGCCGATAGCGGATTGTCGCCGCTGGTGATGGCAGGACTGCCGACGGTGGCGCTGCGCCTGCCCGCGCATCCGGCGATGCGGGCGCTGATCCGGGAAAGCGGGCGTCCGCTCGCCGCGCCGTCGGCCAATCGCAGCGGTTCGATCAGCCCAACGCGGGCGGAGCATGTGCTGGCGAGCCTGAACGGCAAGATCCGCATGATCCTGGATGAAGGGCCGACCAGCGAAGGGCTGGAATCGACCATCGCCGCGCCGCAAAGCGACCGCATCCGGCTGCTGCGGCCGGGTCCGGTGACGGCGGCGATGCTGGAGGAGGCGAGCAGGCTGCCGGTGGTGGCGGGCGCGGACAATGGAAAGATCGAGGCGCCGGGGCAGTTGGAAAGCCATTATGCGCCGTCCAAGCCGGTGCGGCTGAACGCGCTGAAGGCCGAAAAGGACGAATATCTGATCGGCTTCGGGCTGATGCCCTGCCATATGAATTTAAGTCCCGATGCCGACTTGCGGGAAGCGGCCGCGCATCTGTTCGCGGCGTTGCACGTGGCGGACGCGAGCGCAGCGGAACGGATCGCCGTGGCGCCGATCCCGAACGAGGGGATTGGCGTGGCGATCAACGACCGGTTGCGGCGGGCGGCGGCTTAGCGCCATTCACTCCGTTCGTTTCGAGCGAAGTCGAGAAACGATAGCGCGCCCTAAGGTTTCTCGACTTCGCTCGAAACGAACGGAAACAGGTACATACTCACCCGCAATTATCGTACCCCGCGTCACGGCATTCGCGGCGGCGGCGTTCTTCCTCCTTCTTCCGCTCGCGGGCTTCGCGCGCTTCCTGCTTGCGCATCTTGCGGCCGTAATTGCGATCGGCCTCTTCCTGGCTGGTGGTGCTCCAGTCGACTACCTGACTGCCTGCGCGCACCGGCGCCGTCACGATATTCGCCGCCGTCCGGGCAATGCAGCCCGGCAGGAACAGCAGCAAAGCCGGTGCGGCCAATAATCCGATCTTGTTCATATCTTTTTCCCGGCTTGTCTCTCCCATCAGCTTAGAGACGCCAACGGCAACGGCAAGGCATGCGCGACGAACCGTTCAGCCTTCGATGCGCTCCGCAAAGCCCTTGCGCAATTTGGCGAGCTTGGGCGGGATCACCGCCATGCAATAGGGGTTCCTGTCCCCTACCCGCTCCCAATATTTCTGGTGATAATCCTCCGCCGGATACCAGGACGCGTCCGGCTCGATGGCGGTGACGATCGGGTTCGCCCAATCCGCCTGGGCGCGGTCGATGCCAGCCCTCGCTTCCTCCGCCTGTTCGGGCGAATGGGGGAAGATGGCCGACCGATATTGGGTGCCGATGTCGTTGCCCTGCCGGTTGAGCGTCGTCGGATCATGGGTCGCGAAGAAAATGTCCAGCAGGTCGCCATAACCGATCACCGCCGGGTCATAGGTGATGCGGATCGCCTCCGCATGGCCGGTCGCGCCGGAACAGACCTGTTCATAGGTCGGGTCGGGCTGCGCTCCGCCGATATAGCCGCTCTCCACGGCCTTAACGCCCTTCAAATTCTGATACACCGCCTCGGTGCACCAGAAGCAGCCACCGGCCAGGGTTGCGATCTCTTCGGCCATATGCGCGTCCTTATCCTGTACTCGCGGCGCAGATAGGAAGGATCAGCCCGCGGTTCCAGTCTGCCGCGCTGCCGCCTCCGCCTTGGCGCGTTCCTCGGCGACCAGTTCCTTGCGGGACAGCTTGCCGACCAGCGTCTTGGGCAGGTTCAGGCGCACTTCCACTTCGCACACCTTCTCATGCTTGCCCAGTTGCGGGTTCAGCCAGTCCTTGAGCGCCGCGCCGTCGATGTCGAAACCCTCTTGCAAGGTGACGAAGGCCTTCGGGCATTCGCCGCGATAATGGTCGGGAATGCCGATCACCAGCGCTTCCTTGACCGCCGGATGGTGGTAGAGGACTTTCTCGACCTCGCTGGGAAAGACCTTGAAGCCGCCGACCGCGATCATGTCCTTCAACCGGTCGACGATCTTCACATAGCCGTCCGCGTCGATCACGCCGACATCGCCGGTGCGCAGCCAGCCGTCCACGAACACTTCCAGGTCGGCGTCGGGCCGCTGCCAATAGCCCTTCATGATCTGCGGCCCGCCAAAGACCAGTTCGCCCGGTTCGCCTTCGGGTGGCGGGCGGGTCGGGTCTTCGCGGTCGACCAGCTTGACCCGCGTGCCGGGAACCGGCTGTCCGACGGTGCCGGGCTTGTTGAGGCCCTCATAGGGATTGGAACAGACGACCGGGCTGCTTTCGGTGAGGCCATAGCCCTCCACCAGCTTGGCACCGGTCATCGCCTCGAACCGCTGCTTCACCTCCAGCGGCAGGGGCGCGCCGCCGGAAATGCACAGGCGCAGGGAGGAAAAGTCGATATTGGGCGTCGCCGGATGATCCAGCAGCGCTTGGTACATGGTCGGCACGCCGGGCAGCGACGTCGCCTTGGTCCGCTGGATCGCGGCCAGCACCTGCGTGCCGTCGAAACGCGGCAGCATCACCATCTCCCCGCCGTTCAGCACCGTGCGGTTCAGGACGCAGGTATTGGCGAAGACATGGAAGAAAGGCAGCACCGCCAATATGCGATCCGGCGCTTCGGGATGGGGATCGATCAGGCGCACCTGACGCGCATTGGCGGTCAGATTCTGGTGGGACAGCATCGCGCCCTTGGGCCGGCCGGTGGTGCCGCCGGTATATTGCAGCAGGGCGATGTCCTGCTCCGGATCGATGGCGACCGGCGCGGGATCATCGCCATGGCGCAGCAGATCGGCATAATGGGTGATGCGCGGATCGTGCGGGACCGTGGCGGTCTCCTTCCGCTTGAACAGGCGGAACAGCACCGATTTGGCGGGCGGCAGCGCCTCCGCGACGCAGCCGACGACCAGCCGTTCCAGACTGCTATTGTCCAGCACCTCCAGCGCCGTGGGCAGCAGCGCACTGGCCGACAGGGTGAAGAGGATCTTCGTGCCGCTATCCTCGACCTGATGTTCCAGTTCAGCGGCGGTGTAGAGGGGGGAGTAGTTGACGACCGTGGCCCCGGCCATCATCGCGCCATAATAGGCCGCGACATAATGGGGCACGTTGGGAAGGTAGAGGCCGACCCGGTCGCCCTTCCGGACGCCCATATCCTGCAAACCCCTGGCGATCCGCCGGATGGTGCGCAACATTTCGCCATAGGTCGTCTTGCGGCCCATGAAATCGATCATCACCGCCTGCGGATTGGCCGCGGCGCTGTTCTCCACCATCTCCACCATCGACAGGCTGGGGAAGGACTGCTCCCACGGGGAGGGGTGATTATAGTGGGTTTTCCAGATGTTTTCGCTGCTCTCCATTTATACAGGTGTAAGTTACGCTTTCCCTTTACGCAAGCGTCAACCACGACAAAAAGGGCCGCGCCTTCATGGGAGGCGCGGCCCTTTTGCAGAAGATTCCGCCGTCATTCCACCATCGGCGGAACGACGTTACGGCATCATACGTGGCCCTTATTGTCGCTGAACGGATCGAGGATCTGCGCAGCGCCCGAAATGAAGTCGGACTCGGTCTTCAACGCCTCTTCGGCGCGGCGGGTGGCGTCCTCGCGCTCGCGGCGCAGTTCGTTGATCAGCGCCTCGCGGTCGCCGTCCAGACGCGAATCGGTGGGGGCTTCGATGCCCGCCTTCTTCGCCGCCTTCGTCACCAGCGCGTCCAGTTCCCGCTGCGAACACAGGCCCAGCGTCACCGGGTCTTTCGGCACGATGTTGGAGATGTTCCAGTGCGTGCGGTCGCGGATCGCGGCGATGGTGGTGCGGGTGGTGCCGATCAGCTTGCCGATGGCCCCGTCCGAAATCTCCGGATGGTTGCGCAAAATCCAGGCGATGCCGTCCGGCTTGTCCTGACGCTTGGACACGGGGGTGTAGCGCGGCCCCTTGGTGCGGCGGACCGGCTCCGGACCCTTCAGCATCTTCAGGCGGTAATCCGGGTTGCTCTCGCCCTTGTGGATTTCCTCCATCGTGATTTCATGGGCGCGCACCGGATCGCGGCCGGTATATTTGGTGCCTGCGGTATCGTCGGCAATCGCCTGGACTTCCAGGATATGCAGCCCGCAAAACTCCGCGATCTGGTCGAAGCTCAGCGCGGTGTTGTCGACCAGCCAACTGGCAGTCGCATGGGGCATGAGAGGCTGGGACACGGGAATTCTCCGGCATAAAAACGATAAGGGCCGCCCAAGCAGGGCGGCCACGCCCGACCTGAGATAGTGCATCCCGTCCCGCCCGGCAAGGAAAAGCGTCAGGCCGCGCTGTCCAGCGCCTGGGGATCGATATTGTGCAGGCCGGTGAGGAATTCCCGCGCGCTGCGTTCCCAACTGAAGCTCCGGCCATAGTCGGCGCATGCCCTGCGGTCGCAGAGGAGCGCGGCGGCGATGGCATCTTCCAGCCGGTCCGACAAGGCGCCGGTTTCCGGAGTGACGATGTCCACCGGCCCCGTGACCGGATAGGCCGCGACGGGCGTGCCGCATGCCAGCGCCTCGATCATTACCAGCCCGAATGTGTCGGTGCGGCTGGGGAAAACGAAAACATCGGCTCCGGCATAGGCCCCCGCCAGATCGGCTCCGAACAGCGGCCCCAGGAAATGCGCCTGCGGCCAGGCCTTTTCCAGCAGGGCGCGGGCAGGGCCATCCCCGACGACCACCTTCGTGCCCGGATGATCGCTGGCGAGGAAAGCTTCCAGATTCTTCTCGACCGCCACGCGGCCGACATAAAGCTGGATCGGGCGCGGCAGGTCGGCGAAGAGGGCGGGCGGCGCGGCTTGCGGCGTGAAGGCGGCCAGGTCCACCCCCCTGCCCCACGGGCGAACCTGCGCCAGCCCATGGGCGCGCAATTGCTGCCTGACCGATCCGGTCGAAACCAGCACGGCTTCGGCCGGTCCATGGAACCAGCGGATATAGCGCCAGAACCAGGCGGCGGGCAGGCCGGTGCGCTGCGCCACATAATCCGGGAAATGGGTGTGATAGGCGGTGGTGAAGCGGATGCCGCTGCGCAGGCACCAGCGCCGCGCCGCAAGGCAGAGCGGCCCTTCGGTCGCCAGATGGATCGCATCGGGACGGAAAGCCGCGATCATCTGCCCCACTACCGTGGAACGAGCGAAGGCCAGCCGGATTTCCGGATAGGTCGGGCAAGGGATGGAACCGAACAGGTCGGGCGAGATCAGCTTCACCTCATGCCCCATCCTCTCCAGTTCCGCCTGCATAGTCTGGAGCGTGCGGACGACGCCGTTCACCTGCGGGCTCCAGGCGTCGGTCACGATGATGATGCGCATGGCGGGCGCTCCCGTCAGGCCGCGATCCGGGCAGGTTCTCCGGCGGTGCGGCTGGCGATCTCGTCCGCCCAGTGCAGCACCTCCATGCGGCCGTCGAAATGCTCGACCAACGCGGTGCACCCTTCCACCCAGTCGCCGTCATTATAATATTGGACACTTGCGATCTCGCGGATTTCGGCATTGTGGATATGACCGCAGACCACACCATCGACGCCCCGCGATCCCGCCTCATGCGCCACCACCTCCTCGAAGCGGGAGATGAACTCGACAGCGTTCTTGACCTTGTGCTTGGCCATCTTGCTGAGCGACCAATAGGGCAGGCCCATGCGCTGACGCACCGCATTCACCACGACATTGACGCGCATCAACATGGTGTAGGCGGCGTCGCCGATGAAGGCGAGCCAGCGGTGTGCCAGCATGATCGTGTCGAACTCGTCGCCGTGCAGCACCAGCAGCTTGCGGCCGTCGGCAGTCTCATGGATCGCCTTGCGCCTTATTTCGACGCCGCCGAAGCTAAGGCCGGTGAACTGGCGGAACATCTCGTCATGATTGCCGGGGATGTAGACGACGCGAGTGCCCCGCTTGGCGCGCTTCATCACGCGCCAGACGACGTCGTTATGCGCGGCGGGCCAGTAGAAGCGGCGCTTCAGACGCCAGCCGTCGATGATGTCGCCCACCAGATAGATGGTGTCGCTGTCGACGCTGTCGAGGAAGTCGATCAGCATCCCCGCATTGCAGCCCCGCGTGCCGAGGTGGATGTCCGAAATCCAGATGGTGCGATAACGGCGACGCTTCCCTTCCCTTTCCGGGATGGCGAAATTGTCGTCGGCGCCATCGTCAAAATCCGCCAGAAAAGGCAGGCGCGTGATGGCGTTCATGATGCGACCCCTGAGCTGTTTCCCTCAGGAGCGATCCTTTAGCGGCGCTATGTTACAACTCCGCAGCGAATATGACGGAAATGCTACGGTTTCGGCCATCAGGCCACCAAATCCTCCCTACGCGAAGCGTGGGGAGGGGGACCGCTCGCGAAGCGAGTGGTGGAGGGGAAATTCGGAGGTCATGCCCCATTCCCCTCCACCACCGCTTTCAGCGGCGGTCCCCCTCCCCATCTCTCGATGGGGAGGAACAGGATGGGTCCGCTATCCCCTCAAACCGTCAGCACGATCTTCCCAAAATGATTGCCCGCATCCATGCGCGCATGGGCCTTCGCGGCGTCCGCCAGCGGGAAGCGGCTATCCACCGCAGGCCGCAGCTTGCCCTGCTCGACAAATGTCCACACCACGCGCATCAGTTCATCCGCCACCAGACTCTTGAACGCCACGGATCGCGGCCGCAGTGTCGATCCGGTCAGCGTCAGCCGCCTGCTCATGATCGCGGGGATGAAGACCTCCGCCTTCGCCCCGCCCATCACCGCGATCGAGACATGGCGGCCATCCTCCGCCAGGCACTGGATGTTGCGCGGAACATAATCGCCGCCAACCATGTCCAGCACCGCCTGCACCCCCTGCCCGCCGGTGATGCGCTTCACCTCCTCGACGAAATCCTGGCTGCGGTAATTGATCGCGTGATCCGCGCCCCATGCCTTCGCCTGCCCGCACTTCTCGTCGCTACCGCAGGTCACGATGACGGTAATGTCGAACAGCTTGCAGAGCGAGATCGCCATGGTGCCGATGCCGCTGGTGCCGCCATGGACCAGCACGGTGTCGCCCTCCACCACATAGGCGCGCTCGAACAGGTTGCTCCACACGGTAAACAAAGTCTCCGGCAGGGCCGCCGCCTCGACCAGATCATAATCGTCCGGCACTGGCAGGCACTGCCCAGCGGGCGCGACGACATATTCGGCATAACCCCCGCCCGACACCAGCGCGCAGACCCGCTGCCCCACAAGCAGTTCGGCGCTGCCGTCCGCGGCGACGATCACGCCCGAAACCTCCAGCCCCGGAATGTCGGAAGCGCCCGGCGGCGGCGGATAATTCCCCCGCCGCTGCATCACGTCTGGCCGATTCACCCCTGCGGCCGCCACCTTGATCAACACTTCATCGGGGCCTGGCGCGGGCACGGGCCGCCGTTCCGGCGCCAGCGCCTCCGGACCGCCCGGCACCTTTATGCCGATGGCCATCATCTCGCCCGGAATTGCGCTCTCGTCCGCCATCGTCCATCCCGCCAGAAAATCTTCGCCGCGCCAACGGGCGGGAATGAAGGCCTTATTGACAGACTGGCTCCTACGGTCAACATTGCAAGTCATGGACATGGATGACGATCTGCCCAGAAAGGCCGATGATCCGCTGGCCCAACTGCTCCGACAGGATCTGGGTCCGCTGTCCCTTGCCGATCTCGAAGCGCGCATCGAAGCGCTGGAGGGCGAAATCGCCCGAATCCGATCCAAGATTGAAAGCGCCGTTAACCACAAGGCAAGCGCCGAGGCGTTATTCAAGCGATGAACCCGCGCCCCGCCCCACGCGACTCCGTCGGGAGTTTCACCGGGCATGGGCAGTCTGGCAATTCCGGCGGTCAGGATGCCCATCTTGATCCGGCGTCGAGCAATGCCGACATATGGTTCAAGTACAGCCCCTCTTGGGGGTCAGGAGTATAAAGAACATGCCATCTTTCGCACCCGCCCTTGAAACCACCCTGCACAATGCGCTGACCCATGCGTCGGAACGTCGTCACGAATATGCGACGCTGGAGCATCTGCTGCTCGCGCTGATCGACGATGAACATGCGTCGAAGGTGATGCAGGCCTGCGGCGTGGAACTGGGCGAGTTGAACGATGCGGTGACGCAATATCTCGATTCCGAACTCGACAGCCTGAAGGTGGAGGGCGCCAGCGACCCATCCCCCACCAGCGGCTTCCAGCGCGTGGTCCAGCGGGCCATATTGCATGTCCAATCCTCCGGAAAAGACGAAGTGACGGGAGCCAATGTGCTCGTCGCGCTTTTCTCCGAGAGGGAGAGTTACGCCGTCTATTTCCTCCAGCAGCAGGATATGAGCCGCCTGGACGCCGTCAGCTATATCAGCCACGGCGTCGGCAAGGGCACGGCCGTCCCTGAGCAGCAGCGCGAAACGAAGGGCGCCGCCGAAGAGGAAAAGAAGACGCAGGACAGCAAGGGCAAGAAGGACAGTGCCTTGGAGCAGTTCACGGTCAACCTCAATGAGAAGGCGGCGCGGGGCAAGGTTGACCCGCTGATTGGCCGCGCTTCGGAAGTGGACCGGACGATCCAGATCCTCTGCCGCCGGTCGAAGAACAACCCGCTCTATGTGGGCGATCCGGGCGTGGGCAAGACCGCGATAGCGGAGGGTCTGGCGCGCAAGATCGTGGAAGGCGAAGTGCCCGACGTGCTCAAGGAAGCGGTGATCTACTCGCTCGACATGGGCGCGCTGCTGGCGGGCACCCGCTATCGCGGCGATTTCGAGGAGCGGCTGAAGGCGGTCGTCACCGAACTGGAAAAGATGCCGCACGCGGTCCTCTTCATCGACGAAATCCACACCGTCATCGGCGCGGGCGCGACCAGCGGCGGCGCGATGGATGCGTCGAACCTGCTCAAGCCTGCCCTGTCCGGCGGCACGATCCGCTGCATCGGCTCCACCACCTACAAGGAATTCCGCAACCATTTCGAAAAGGACCGCGCCCTGCTGCGCCGGTTCCAGAAGATCGACGTCAACGAACCCACGGTCGAGGACACGATCAAGATTC
Organism: Sphingobium chlorophenolicum; assembly: GCF_000722875.1. Classification (GTDB taxonomy): domain Bacteria; phylum Pseudomonadota; class Alphaproteobacteria; order Sphingomonadales; family Sphingomonadaceae; genus Sphingobium; species Sphingobium chlorophenolicum. The sequence goes on from NZ_JFHR01000010.1 coordinate 98,168, forward strand.
TCGCCGGTCTGCGCAGCGCCTTCGAGGAGCATCACAACGTCAAATACACCCCCGACGCGATCAAGGCGGCGGTGGAATTGTCGGCGCGCTACATCAACGACCGCAAGCTGCCGGACAAGGCGATCGACGTGATCGACGAAGTCGGCGCGATGCAGATGCTGGTCGTGCCGTCCAAGCGCAAGAAGACGATCACCCCCAGGGAGATCGAGCAGGTCATCGCGACCATGGCCCGCATCCCCCCCAAGACCGTCTCGGCGGACGACAAGTCGGTGCTCGAAACGCTCGACACGGATTTGAAGCGCGTCGTCTTCGGCCAGAACCGGGCCATCGAAGTGCTGTCCTCCGCGATCAAATTGTCGCGGGCGGGCCTGCGCGATCCGGACAAGCCGATCGGCAACTATCTCTTCTCCGGCCCCACCGGCGTCGGCAAGACGGAGGTTGCGCGGCAACTCGCGACGCTGCTCGGCATCCCGCTCCAGCGGTTCGACATGTCGGAATATATGGAACGCCATTCGGTCAGCCGCCTGATCGGCGCCCCTCCGGGCTATGTCGGCTATGACCAGGGCGGCCTGCTGACCGATGCGGTCGATCAGAACCCCCATTGCGTGCTGCTGCTGGACGAGATCGAGAAAGCGCATCCCGACCTGTTCAACATCCTGCTCCAGGTGATGGACAATGGCCGTCTGACCGATCACCACGGCAAGACGGTGGATTTCCGCAACACCATCCTCATCATGACCACCAACGCCGGTGCGTCGGACATGGCGAAGGAAAGCATCGGCTTCGGCGAATTCACCCGCGAGGATGTTCAGGAAGACGCGGTGAAGAAGCTCTTCACCCCGGAATTCCGCAACCGCCTGGATGCGGTGGTGCCCTTCGGCTATCTGCCGCCGGAAATCGTGGCGCGGGTCATCGACAAGTTCGTGCTCCAGCTCGAACTGCAACTGGCCGACCGCGACGTCCACATCACCCTGGACGACGAGGCGAAGGCATGGCTCACCAAGCGCGGCTATGACAAGCTGTACGGCGCCCGCCCCATGGGCCGCCTGATGCAGGAAAAGATCAAGCAGCCGCTGGCCGAGGAACTGCTGTTCGGCAAGCTGGTCCATGGCGGCGAAGTCCATGTCCGGCTGAAGGACGATGCCCTCGCCTTCGAAATCACCCCCGCCGCCCCGAAGAAGGGCAAGAAAGGCGGCAAGGCCAAGCCCGCTGAACCGGCGAAATAACCTCGCCGATCATGCGGTGACGAAACGATGAAGGGCGGTCCCATAGGCCGCCCTTCATCGTTTCGGCCTCCTCCGGAAAATCCGTTGCGGACACCGGCCCATCAGGCGCAAAAGGACATCGGGCCAACAGCAGGAGAGCCGCGATGTCACATGCCATCACCCTCTACACCAACCCCATGTCACGCGGACAGATCGCCCGCTGGATGCTGGAGGAAGTCGGCCAACCCTATGAGATGGTCGTGCTGGACTATGGCGAAGGCGGCATGAAGTCCGCCGACTATCTGGCGATCAACCCCATGGGAAAGGTTCCCGCCATCGTCCATGACGGCAGGACGATCACCGAATGCGCGGCAATCTGCGCCTATCTGGCGGACGCCTTCCCCGCCGCGAACCTCGCCCCGCCGACGGACCGACGCGCCGACTATTATCGCTGGCTCTTCTTCGCCGCCGGCCCGGTGGAAGCGGCCGTCACCAACAAGGCGCTCGGCTTCATCGTCCCTGAAAATCGCGAGCGAACGGCAGGCTACGGCACGTTCGACCATATGGTCGACACGCTGGAAAGCGCCGTCTCCGGCCCCGCCTGGATTTGCGGCGACCAGTTCACCGCCGCCGACGTCTACGTCGGCGCACAGATCGACTGGGGCCTCAGCTTCGGCACCATACCCAGCCGCCCCACCTTCGAAGCCTATGCCGCCCGCCTACGCGAACGCCCCGCCTACCAGCGGCAAAAGCAGATCGACAACGCCCTCATCGCCCAAATGCAAAAACCCTGAAAATCCTCCCCATCGAAAGATGGGGAGGGGGACCAGCCGAAGGCTGGTGGAGGGGAATTGCGCAGGTGGCGCCTCTTTTTTCCGCCGTCAGTCCAGTATGCCCCACATGCTGTCCTCCAATGCAAAAAGGCCCGGCGGATCGCTCCGCCGGGCCTTTATCTTGAGCAAACCAGTCTCAGTCCCGCTGACTGCCCATGAAGCGCAGCAGGAACAGGAACATGTTGATGAAGTCGAGATAGAGGTTCAACGCTCCCATCACCACCGACTTGCCCATCATGTCGGTCCCCGCGACATAGGCATAGATGCTCTTGATCTTCTGCGTATCATAGGCGGTCAGACCCGCGAACAGCAGCACGCCGATGAAGCTGATCACCAGGTTCATCGCACTCGACCGGAAGAAGAGGTTGATGAGGCTGGCTACCAGCAACCCGACCACGCCCATGATCAGGAAGGTGCCGAAAGCCGAAAGATCGCGCTTCGTCGTGTAACCCCACAGGCTCAACCCCGCGAAAGCCGCCGCCGTCGCGAAGAAGGTCTGCGCGACCGAGGTGCCGGTATAAACGAGCAGCACGGACGACAGGGACAGGCCCATCACCGCGGCATAAGCCCAGAACATAGCCTGCATCGCAAAGGTCGACAGCCGGTTGATGCCGAAGCTCATGGTCATCACGAACAGCAAGGGCGCGAACATGATGACATATTTCAATATGCCCGGCCCGGCCAATATCTGATAGGCAAGGCCGCTCGACGCGAACAGCATCGCGACCAGACCGGTCAGCAACACGCCGCTCGCCATATAATTATATACCGACAGCATATAGCTGCGCAGGCCAGCGTCATACGCCTCCCCGCGCGCGACGGTCGTGCCGCCAAAACCCGCAATGTCGGAACGCGGATCGGACCAATTGGCCATGAGAAAATCTCCTTCACCGGCGGGATAGCGGCCGGTTTCCCCTATTATCGGCCCATTCCCCCACATATTCAAGCGTGGAGCGCAACCTGACTTATCGCGGCGGAACGACTATAGCCGGATCATGCATCGCCTTTTCGTCGCCATCCGTCCCCCGTCCGGCATCCGCGCCGGATTGCTCAGCCTGATGCACGGCATCGTCGGCGCACGCTGGCAGGATGACGATCAACTGCATCTCACCCTGCGCTTCGTCGGCGAAGTCGACCGCCCTCAAGCCGACGATCTGGCCGACGCGCTGGGCCATATCCGCTTTTTCCCGTTCGAAATCGCCCTTTCCGGCGTCGGCTGCTTCGACCGCAAGGGCCAGGTGCACACGCTCTGGGCGGGCGTGCAGCCCCGCGACCCCCTCGCCCAACTGCATCAAAAGGTCGACCGCGCCTGCGTCCGGACCGGCCTTCCCCCGGACAACCGCAACTATTTCCCCCACATCACCCTGGCCCGCTTCGGCCGGACAGCCGGTACAATGGAGCCGTTCATGGCCCTCCACGCCGCCCTCGCGAGCGCACCCTTCACGGTCGACGAATTCGCCCTGTATGAAAGCCAGCTAGGCCAGACGGGTTCGACCTACCATATGATCGAACGCTACCGCGCCGATCTGCCATCACCCACCAACAGATCGAGCTCCACCCCGACAAGGTGAATCAGGACCACCCCTCTCCCCGTTCGGGCCGAGCCTGTCGAAGCCCTTCACTTCTTGAAGAGAAGAAACGAGACCCAAGCGGCTCTCCGAACACTATCCCGCCGACAAAACCCCACAGGCCACGCGCCCACCGGCATTGCCCGCCGGATCGGTCTTATTGTCGTCGGCCTGCGCATGGATCACGACCGCCGCGCCATCGCTATCCAACAAAGGCGTCGCCCCCGCGCTGACGGTCCCGCCCGGAATGACATATTCCATCTCGCCGACGCCATCCGCGCCCGCGATCATGTTGGGCATGTCGCCCATATGCATGCCGTCCGGATTGTCCCTCCCATGCTTGTGCCCGGTCGGGTTCCAATGGCCGCCCGCGCTGGCAAAGTCCGGCGGCGTGCAGCTTCCGACAGTATGGACATGCACAGCATGCATGCCCGGCGTCAGCCCCTGGGCGCGCACCAGCACATGCAGCCCATCCGTTGCCTGCGTCACCGTCGCCTCGCCCCGCGCAGAACCGTCCCCCGCCAGCAGCCTGGCATGGGCCACAGGCGCAGTTGCGTTCGCCACGGGCGCATCGGCGGACGAACCGGTCGCGCAGCCCGACGCCATGACGGCCATGGGCAGCGCCATGATGATGGCGGCAATTTTCATGATGAACAAACTCCCGAAAGGACGCTGCCAAAGGATGCGCCAGACGAACGCGGCATGACGGCTTTTGTTGCCTAAGCGATCCGAATTGTCATCCGATTTCGGCCCCGCGCAACCACGCCCGGCAATCCACCCCGAAACATCGCGCCGAACCCGCAAAGCACATGGAAAAAGGGGCCGGTCTTTCGACCAGCCCCTCGATCCTCTTCCATCCCGAAGGACGGAATATCTTACTGACCCGAACCCGGACCGTAGGTGATTTCCACGCGACGGTTCTGCAGTTCGCGAACGCCGTCGGCGGTTTCGACGCGGGGGTTCGCTTCACCGAACGCCTGGGTCGTGATCACGCCGTCGGGGATGCCCTTCGAAGCGACATAGGCCTTAACGGCGTCGGCGCGACGCTGCGACAGACCGACGTTGTACGAGGCCGAACCCGAACGGTCCGCATAGCCCGCCAGCATGACCTGGGCGCTGCCGCAGTTGCTGTAGGCCGAAACCGCGTTGTCCAAAATGGTGGCGGCGTCAGGCGTGATGTCCGACTTGTCCCATTCGAAGAACACGATGTACGGCCCAGGGCTGCACTCGGCCACCGCCACCTCCGCCGCCGGTGGAGGAAGCCGCGGCCCCCGTGGTCGAGCCGGTGGAGCAGGAAGAAGCGGAGCCTGCGGTCTCGCAGGCGGACACGCCGGTCGCGGTCAGGCCCGATTACCGGTTCGACGATATTTACGGCCGCGCGGAAGCGGAGGCGCGGGAAGACCGGGCCGAAGCCGAGGTCGCGCCCGCCAGGCCGCGCCGCAACCGATTGAAGATATGGACCTATGCCGCGCTGGCCTTCTGCCTTGCGGTGGGGGCGGCTGGCGGAGCGCTCTGGTATTTCGGCACGCCAAGCTGGGCGATCAATCTGGGGCTGGTGCCCGAAGAGGGCGATCCCGACCTGCTCTTCTATCTCTCCAAGCCTGCGGAGCGCCGCAAGCTGCCGACCGGGGAGGAATATTTCGCCTTCGGTGCGCGGATCGTGAACAGCGGCAAGCAGACGCTTCCCGTGCCGCCCGTGCTGGTGCAGTTGCGCGACCGGCAGAACCGGCTGGTGTTCAGTTGGACCACCAAGGCCGACCGGACCAGCCTGAAACCGGGCGAGGAAGCGTCGATCAACGAAAGCCGGATCGACATTCCGAAAAATGCCGAGAATCTGTCGCTGACCTTCGTGCAGTGATTGGCGGAAAGCCGAGCATTTAAGCGCAACCTGCTCCTGCGAAGGCGGGAGCCTGGGCCGCGTGGACAATTCGGATGGCCATGAGCTGACATCAATTCCTCCCTACGCGAAGCGTGGGGAGGGTCGAAGAGAGGCACGTGACTCTCTTCGACGCCGCCGAAGGCGGTGGTGGAGGGGAAATACGCAGGTCGTGCCACCTTCCCCTCCACCAGCCTTCGGCCGGTCCCCCTCCCCATCTCTCGATGGGGAGGAATAGGATAGGGTCCGCTTTCCACCCAAATCACTCAGTCCTGCGAGTCTCGAATTTGTCCAAGCGGCCTAGGCTCCTGCCTTTGCAGGAGCACGATGGATTATTTGGCTCACGGATAGCTCACCGTCTTCGGCCGCCCCTGCGGGATCGGGATGAATTCCTGATCGTCGCCGGGGATCAGCGGAAAGCGCATGGCTTCCCAATCCTCGCGGGCCTGCATCAGCCGGTCGGTCGAGGATGACACGAAATTCCACCAGACATGGCGCGGCGTTTTGAACGCTTCCCCGCCGCAAAGCATCACGCGCCCGCCATCCACGCTCATCAACGTCGCCCGGATGCCGGGACGCAGCACATAGAGCGTCTGCGGCTGGAGCATCACCCCATCCAGCGCCGCGTCACCGCGGGAGACATAGATCGCCCGCTCCTCCGCATCCGCGTCGATAGGGACGGAGCCGCCGGGGGAAAGCTGTATGTCGGCATAGATGGTGTTCGCATAGGTGGTGACGGGCGAGGTCTGGCCCCAAAGGCTGCCCATGATCACGCGGGCCCTTGCGTGGCCGCCGTCGACGATGGGCAGGCCGCCCTCGCCGACATGTTCGAAGGCCGGGTCCATCTCCTCATAACGGTCGGGCAATGCCAGCCAGGTCTGGATGGCGGAAAGTTTCGACAGTTTCGCCCGGTCTTCGTCCGGCGACCGCTCGCTATGGACGATGCCCTTGCCCGCCGTCATCAGGTTGACCGCGCCCGGCTCGATCAACTGTTCCGTGCCCAGCGAGTCGCGGTGAAGGAAGCTGCCCTCATACATATAGGTGACGGTGGCCAGATTGATGTGCGGGTGCGGACGCACGTCGACGCCCTGTCCCGGCGCGATCCGGGCGGGACCGGCCTGATCGAAGAAGATGAACGGGCCGACCATGGTGCGTTCCCTGGCCGGCAGGGAGCGATGGACCCGGAAATCGCCCAGATTATGGCTGGTCGGCGTGATGGTCTGGATGATCGGGTCGGGCGTGGTCATGCTGACTCCAGTCGGGATAGTAGCGCTATGGCGTCATGCTTCGCCGGGGGCGCGGGCCTTTATCGCCAGGGCGTGGACCTTGTCGCGCAGCAGGTCGGCCAGCGCGGCGTTGACCAGTCGCTGGCGGGCAACCCGGTTCTGGCCGGTGAAGCGTTCGGAAACGATGTCCACCGTGAAGTGGCTTTCGCCCGATCCGTCATGCCCCGCATGGCCGCGATGCTTCTCGCTGTCGTCGATCACGGCGAGCCGTTCGGGGGTCAGGGCGGCACGCAGCCGGGCTTCGATTTCGGTGGCGACGGGGCCTTTAACAATCTCGGTCATGACGCCTATATAGGCCTTTTGCCCGCACTTGCATCAGGACAATCTTGGCCAGCGATCCCTTCTCGACACGCCGTTTCAACCGTTTCCACGGCCGCGTGGAAAGCGACCGGCCCTGCGCGGTTCCCGGCTGCGAGGAGCCGGGCGAATTCCGCGCCCCGCCGCTGGAAGGAAGCACGGCGAACCGGGAGGGACCGAATTGGCGCTGGCTGTGCCTGGACCATGTGCGGGAGTTCAACCAGGGCTATAATTTCTTCACCGGCATGAGCCCGGAGGAGATCGCCGCCGCCCAGCGCCCCTATGCGGGGTGGGAGCGGGAGACGCGGGCCTTTTCCTCCAATGCCGCCAGCCCGCCGCCCAAATGGTCGGATTTTCAGGATCCGCTGGACGCCATCGGCGCCAAGTTCAAGGAACGGGTGGCGAAGGCGCGGGCGGACAGCCAGATGCGGCAGGACGGGAAATATCTGTCGCGGGACGACCGCCGGGCGCTGGACGTGATGGGATTGCCGATCGACGCGGACCGCAAGGCGCTGCGGCAGCGCTATACCGAACTGCTCCGGCGCTTCCATCCCGATCATAATGGCGGCGATCGGGGCCATGAGGCGTCGTTGCAGGGGGTGATCGAGGCCTATCAGCTTCTGCGGAAGGCGGAGGCCTTCGCCTGAGGCAGCAGGCCAGTTTGGCCGAATGGGCCGCTTGATCCCCGCACGTTAAGGCCCCACTCTATCGACATGCCTGTCCCCGATGGCTAGGGCAGTGCCGACCAGACCGTTCAAAGAGACCAGCAGATGACCGACATCCCGAACGTCCAGCCCGATACCCGCGCCGAAACGCTGCTGGCCTCGCCCGACCGCGAAGTCGACGCGCGCGAAGTGTTCGGCATCGATGTCGACATGAAAATCCCCGCCTTTTCGGAGGCGGACGAGCGGGTGCCCGATCTCGACCCCGCCTATGTGTTCGATCCGGACACCACCCTCGCGATCCTGGCAGGCTTCGCCTATAATCGCCGCGTGATGGTGCAGGGCTATCACGGCACCGGCAAGTCGAGCCATATCGAACAGGTCGCCGCCCGCCTGCGCTGGCCGTGCATCCGCATCAATCTGGACGCGCATATCAGCCGCATCGATCTGGTCGGCCGCGACGCCATCGTCCTGAAGGAAGGCCAGCAGGTCACGGAATTCCGCGAAGGTCTGCTCCCCTGGGCGTTGCAACGGCCGGTCGCGCTGGTGTTCGACGAATATGACGCCGGTCGCCCCGACGTGATGTTCGTGATCCAGCGCGTGCTGGAAACCGACGGCAAGATGACTTTGCTCGACCAGAACCGGGTCATCCGCCCGAACCCCTGGTTTCGTCTGTTTGCGACGGCCAACACCGTGGGCCTGGGCGACACGACCGGCCTCTATCACGGCACGCAGCAGATCAACCAAGGCCAGATGGACCGCTGGAACCTGGTGGTCGCGCTCAACTATCTGCCCGCCGCGACCGAGGCGCAGGTGGTGCTCGCCAAGTCCGGAGAATATGATCATGAGGGCGGCCGCAAGGAAGTCGAGAATATGATCAAGGTGGCGGAACTGACCCGTCAGGGCTTCGTCAACGGCGACATCTCGACCGTCATGTCGCCGCGCACCGTGATAAGCTGGGCGCAGAATGCGCTGATCTTCAAGAATATCGGCTTCGCCTTCCGCCTCAGCTTCCTCAACAAATGCGACGAGGCGGAACGGCCGCTGGTGGCCGAATATTATCAGCGCGTCTTCGGCAAGGATCTGCCCGAAAGCGTGGCGCACCGGGCGGCGTAATATGGTTCAAGGCCTTTCACGGGCGCATCTTAAAGCGCTTAGCCTTTCCAAATTGGACGACGCCGCTCTTCTCTTCCAATGTGAAAGATGGGCGAGCGCCTATTATCTAGCGGGCTATGCCGTGGAGCTGGGGCTGAAGGCGTGTGCGGCGACCCAATTTTCGGCGGAAACGATCCCCGACAAGAAACTTGTAAATTCGTTACATACGCACAGTCTCGATTCATTGGTTGGTCTTGCTGGCCTGAGAGCCGACCTCCGTGCCAAGCAGGATGAAGACAGCGAGTTTTCGGCAAATTGGGGTATAACATTGGAATGGGTTCCAGAGTCCCGTTACGAATCTACTGACAAAAGTTCTGCCCATTATTTGATTAATGCCATTCAAAATGAACAGCATGGAGTCCTGCCATGGATACAAACACATTGGTGAAAGAAGGACAGTGCCTTGTTCGTTATCTTGACGAAGGCAAGGTGAAGCCACGTGGGGCCGTATGGGTGTATAGTTCGGACACCGAAACATGGCGCTTGTGGATTGTGCCTTCGGCTCAAATTACAGACAAAAGCGAATTCTATCGCTTGGTTTCCGAAACTATCTCAAAGCATCGAGTGGAGATGCCTACTCTGGATATAGGGTCGGTTGAATTGAAGTCGGCCGACCATCCGGTTGTTCAGGGTTTGGGTAAATTTCTGCATATGGAAGGGCTTGGGGCGGCAACGTTCAGCAACAATCGTTTCAACGGCTTCTTCCTTCCGGATGGTGTCGTCCTTAGGATGGCCGTGTAGTCTATGATCGTGGTCGAACGGATCGATCCGGAGGGCAGGACCGCCCATCGGATCAGCATCAGAGGGCATGAACTGATCGCGGACATGTCGGCGCCGGACGGCGATGACGCCGGGCCGGACCCGCATGACCTCTACGATTCGGCTCTGGGCGCGTGCAAGGCGATGACCATGCTCTGGTATGCGCAGCGCAACGGCATCCCGGTGGAGGGCATCCATGTCGGCGTGGTCCGCGACGCCAGCCAGGAACGCAAGGGCATCTACAGGCTGACGACGCGCATCGCGCTGTCCGGCCCTTTGAGCGCGGACCAGCATGACAAGCTGATCGCCGTCGCCGCCAAATGCCCGGTGCACAAGCTGATGAGCGAAGTCGAAACGCAGATCGAAACCATCGCCGTGCCCTATGTGGGTGAGGGCGAGCGGCCGTGAGCGGGACTGTCGCCCTGACGCCGGAGGAAGGCCGCCTGCCGTTGGAGAGCGCGTTCAACCTGCGCGACTTCGGCGGTTATGCGACCGCCGACGGGCGCTGCGTGAAGCGCGGCATGCTCTACCGGTCGGGGACGATGGCGTTGCTGACGGACGGGGATGCGGACCATCTCCGCTCGCTCGGCATCAAGGCGATCTGCGATTTCCGCCGGGGCAACGAACGGACTGCCGAACCCACGTCATGGCATGGGGCGGATGTCGATTATTTCTGCCGCGACTATACGGAAAGCAGCGGCCTGCTGGGCGAGATGCTGCAGCGCGACGGCGCCACGGCCGAAGACATGCGCCAGACGATGATCGCCCTTTATCGCGTCATTCCGGTCGATCATGCCGAATCCTACCGCGCCATGTTCGAACGGATCGCGGATGGGCGGGTGCCATTGCTGATCAACTGTTCGGCGGGCAAGGACCGCACCGGCGTGGGTGCGGCGTTGATCCTGGCCGCTTTGGGCGTGCCGCGCCCGACCATCGTTCAGGATTATCTGGCGACCAACGCCCATGCCGATTGGGACTGGCTGTTGGCGCAGCGCGACACGCTGGTGGCGCGGATGCGGCTGGCGAAGACCGAGATGCTCGAACCGCTGCTGAGCGCGGAGGCCGTCTATCTGGACACGTTCTTCGCGGCGCTGGATGAAAGCCATGGCGGCGTGGACGGCTATTTGAACGACATGCTGGGCGTGGACGCCGCGACGCGGGATGCGATGCGCGGGATGCTGCTGGACTGATGGCCGACCGTTCCCCCCTCGACGCCTTCAAGGATGTGCTGTCAGGCGCGGCGCGCTCCATCGCCCGCGATGCGGAGGTGGAGGTGGGCTTCACCGCCGACACGCCGCATATGGCTGGCAAGGCGATCAAGGTGCCGACGCCCGGCCGCAACCTGCCCGCCGATCAGGTGGCGCTGGCGCGGGGCTATGCCGACGCCAATGCGCTGCGGCTGCGGCACCATAATGCGAAGGTCCACAACGCCGCCGCACCCGGCGACGCGACGGCGCGGGCGGTTTACGACGCCGTCGAGCAGGCGCGGGTAGAGGCGATCGGTTCGCGGGCGATGGAGGGGGTGCGCGCCAACCTCAACCATGCGCTCGACCTCAAGCTGAAATCCGATCCGATCCGCCGGGCGCGTTCCGCCGATGAAGTGCCCCTGTCGACCGCGCTGGCGCTCAAGGTGCGGGAACGGCTGACCGGACAGGCCGCGCCCAAGGATGTGCGGGCGGGCCTCGCCATGGTCGACCAGTGGATCGAGGACAAGGCGGGCGCCGATCTCGACGCTCTGGCCATGGCGATAGACGACCAGCGCGCTTTCCAGAAGCTGACATCGGCCATGCTGGAGCATCTCCAGTTGATCGACGCCGACGTGCCGCCCGAAACCGACGATTCCGAACCGCAGGAAGAGGGCGAGGAGGAAGAGCAGCAACAGGAGGACGGCGACAGCGGCGAGGATCAGGCGGGCGACAGCGACGCCTTTGCAGAGACCCGCGCCGAGGATCAGGGCGGCGACACCGAGGACGGCGAAACCGAATATAGCGACGAATTCGACGCCGACAGCGAAGAAGGCGCGGAGGATATGGGCGAGGACGGCATGATGCCCGTCCGCCCGAACCGGCCGATGGGCGATCTGCCGCCGGGCTTCGATTACAAGCCCTATACGATGCTGCATGACGAGGTCGTGACGGCCGAAGACCTGTGCGACGAGGATGAATTGCTGCGGCTGCGCGGCTTCCTCGACCAGCAACTCGTCAGCCTGCAGGGCGCGGTGACGAAACTCGCCAACCGGCTCCAGCGGCGGCTGATGGCGCAGCAGTCGCGGTCCTGGGATTTCGACCAGGAGGAAGGGCTGCTCGACGCGGCGCGGCTGGCGCGGATCGTGATCGATCCCACCCGCTCGCTCAGCTACAAGATCGAGCGGGACACCGAATTCCGCGACACCGTCGTCACGCTGCTGATCGACAATAGCGGATCGATGCGCGGGCGGCCCATCTCCATCGCGGCGATCAGCGCCGACATCATGGCGCGCACGCTGGAACGCTGCGGCGTCAAGACCGAGATATTGGGCTTCACCACCCGCGCCTGGAAGGGCGGGCAGAGCCGCGAGGATTGGCTGGCCGCCGGGCGTCCGCCGATGCCGGGGCGTCTGAACGACCTGCGCCACATCGTCTACAAGAAGGCCGACGAACCCTGGCGCCGGGCGCGCAAGAATCTGGGCCTGATGATGCGCGAGGGGCTGCTCAAGGAGAATATCGACGGCGAGGCGCTGCTGTGGGCGCATAGCCGCCTGCTCGCGCGCAATGAGGAGCGCCGCATCCTGATGGTGATATCCGACGGCGCGCCGGTCGATGACTCCACCCTGTCGGTGAACAGCGGCACCTATCTGGAGCGCCATTTGCGGCAGGTGATCGAGTGGATCGAGAATCGCTCGCCCGTGCAGCTCGTCGCCATCGGCATCGGCCATGATGTCACCCGCTATTATCGCCGCGCCGTGACCATCATGGATGCCGAACAGCTCGGCGGCACCATGGTGGAGCAACTCGCCGGCCTGTTCGACGAAGATTAGAAGCCCTGCTCGTTCGGGCTTCGACGATGTCGAGACCCGGACCTTCCCTTGAAAAGAAGACCGGCAATCTCGACCTCGTAAAGGCCCCGACGGGCGTTTAAGTAGGAGAGTGCAATGAGTGTCGCCTTCCGTCGCGAAAGTGACGAGGAGCATCTGGAACCCACTTTCGAGATTCCGTTGCCGCCCGGCCCTAACTGGGTGACGGCGCGGGGCCTGCGGCTGACGCGGGAGAAGGTGGAGGCGCTGGAAGCGGTCGAGACCGAAGCCATGGCCGAGGAGGACGCCAAGAAGCTGAAGCGCGAACTGCGCTATTGGCGGACCCGGCTGGCGACGGCGGAATTGCGGCCTATCCCGGATGCGGAGGCCGTGGCCTTCGGCAGCCGCGTCACCTACCGCCTGAACGGCAAGGAGAAGCGGATCGATCTCGTCGGCGACGATGAAGCCGAACCGGCGGAAGGGCGCATCGCCTTCTCCGCGCCGCTGGCCCGCGCCATGATGGATGCGGAGGAGGGGGAAGCCATCGATTTCGCCGGCAAACCGGGCGCGATCACGATCATCGCCATAGAGGCGATATTGGAGGAATAATGGGTTCCTCCGTAGGCAGGAACCCAGTCCCGCCGTCTGAACTGGGCTCCTGCCTTCGCAGGAGGAGCATGTTAAGGACCAAAAAAGGCCCTCCAGTCCTGACTGGAGGGCCTTTTCCTATCAGCCGTTGCGACCGGCCTCAAACAGGAACCAGGCGCGTTCCTCGGCCTGATCCGTCCAGTCGTCGATAATGCCTTCGGTCGCATTGTCGCCCGCCTCGGTCGCGGCGGCCTTCGCAGCGCGCAGCGATTCGACCAGCTTCAGATTATCCTCGCGCAGTTCGTTCAGCATGTCGCCGGGGCTGACATAATCGGCGTCATTGTCGACCACCGACTGATGGCGCGCAATATCGCCGATGGAGCGCAGTGTCGTGTTACCGGTCTTGCGCACCCGCTCCGCGATCAGGTCGGTCGTCGCCAGGATCTGCGCGGCCTGCTCGTCGAACATCAGGTGATAGTCGCGAAAATGCGGGCCGGAGACATGCCAGTGGAAATTCTTGGTCTTGAAATACAGCGCATAGCTGTCCGCCAGCACGCCGTTCAGCGCCTGCGCGACCGACTTGGTAGCGTTGCCGCGCAGGTCCGTCGGGGTCTTGAGGTCGGGGGAGGTCATGCTTGGCTCCTGCTGCTGATTGGTTTCGGACATATAATGATCCTTGGCCGATAACGTGCCATGACAAATGCCAAATTTCGGGCGAAATTTTCTGTCAGTCTGATGCAGTCGTTCGATCAGCCAAGGTTCAATGCCGAAACCGCCGCGGCAAGGCCGATCAGCAGCACCAATATGCCGCCCCCCCGGCGGATGACGGATATGGGGAGCATCTTGAACAGCCGCTCGCGCAGCAGAACCACCGGCGCCGTCGCGGCGACGATGCCCATGGCGCCCCCGGCCGCGGCCAGCAGGGGATCGGCGGTGCGGACGGCGATGCCCAGGATCAGGAATTGCGCGCCGCCGCCGAAACCCAGGATGAACAGGCCCAGCGCGGTGGTGAGGAACGGCCCCAGCCGCCAGTTGGCCAACGGGTCGGGCCGCCCGACTGGCCACAACATGCCGCCGCCCAGGAAGATCAGCGCCAGCGCCAGGAACAGCAGCCGGGCATCGGACCCCAGCATCCGCATCAGGAAAGCGCCCGCCGCAGCCCCTATGGCGGCATTGGCGACGGCGGCCGCCACGATCCCCGCGATCACCGCGCCGTCCCGCCGGAACCGCTGCGCCAGCGCCAGGGTCAGCCATTGCCCCTTGTCCCCGATCTCCCCCAACAGGCAGCCGAGCAGCGCGATCAGCAATGCGTCCATTCGGCGGCTATTTCCCGATTCGGTTCAGGCGACCGGATGCGCGCCGTTTCCGGCGGGTCTGGCGGGCTTGGCGGTCATGGGCATGGGGATGACATCCGCCTCCGGCATTTCGGCGGCGATGGCGTCGCGCATCAGGTCCAGATAGGACATCACCACGGGCCCCGCCCCCTGCAGGGACAGCGCCGATTGCAGCGTACTGGCCAGGCATTCCACCGTGTCCAGGCGAAAGGCCCGCGCGATATGACGTATCTGGTCGATCTCGTCGCGCAGCCGCACCACCGACACATGGCCCCGTTCCCCCGCAAGCCCGTCGACCCGGCAAAGCAGGTTGGCCAGAATGACCAGCATCGGATCATGTCGCATGGCGTGAATCCCCCATCTTCGGCCCCATCCTTCGGCCCCGACTCCACCATAAGGCGCCCCGGTTAAGGGCGCGTAAAGTGTAGCATGGCCGCAAGGTCGGGCCCACGAGCCTTGACATCGACCCGAATCTCCCTCATGAGCCGCCGCTGAAACGGGGCGGTCCCTTCCTCGAAAGAGATTTGGGGCCGCTCTTCTTTTTCATGATATTCACGACCAGGGACTAAGGCCATGGCCAAGCCAGCAACCGTCAAGATTCGCCTCGTCAGCTCGGCTGACACCGGCTTCTTCTACGTCACCAAGAAGAATCCGCGCACCAAGACCGAGAAGCTGAGCTTCCGCAAGTACGACCCCGTCGTGCGCAAGCATGTCGAGTTCAAGGAAGCCAAGATCAAGTGATCTGAGGGCGGCTCGCGCCGCCTGACGACATTTGGGTTCGCTGCGCGATGCCCGAACGAAGAGGCCCGTCCCCTTTGGGGAGCGGGCCTTTCCTTGTTGGCGGGACAGATTGCCAATCATGGCGGCTTTGGGTGGATGGCGGACCTACCCTATTCCTCCCCATCGATAGATGGGGAGGTGGCAGCGCGAAGCGCTGACGGAGGGGAAAATGCGCAGGTCGCGCCATTTCCCCTCTACCCCCGCCTTAGGCGGCGTCGAAGAGAGTCACGTGCCTCTCCTCGACCCTCCCCACGCTGCGCGTAGGGAGGAATTTAATGTCTTGGATTAGCCAACCACGGCCACAGGCCCGACCCCGGCGCCCCGCGCCTCAGGCCCCGAATTTCTCCCGCAGGGCCAGCATGGCGATGGCCGCCTTGGCCGCTTCGCCGCCCTTGTCCTTTTCGTCCCGCCTGGCGCGGGTCAGCGCCTGGGCCTCATTCTCGACCGTCAATATGCCGTTGCCGATGGGGATGCCGTCCATGCTGAGCGCCATCAGGCCGCGCGCGCTTTCGTTCGACACCACTTCGAAATGATAGGTCTCGCCGCGGATCACCACGCCGATGGCGATGAAGCCGTCATAGCGGCCCGTCTCCGCCGCCAAAGCCACCGCGCCGGGTATTTCCAGCGCGCCGGGCACTGTCACCACCTCATATTTATGCCCCTCATCCTCCAGCGCGGCGACCGCGCCTTCGATCAACAGGTCATTGAGATGTTCGTAGAAGCGCGCTTCGACGATCAGGAATTTTGCCATGGACGAAGGTTCCTTAAAGCTCGATCGACCGCTGCCCAACCACGGCCAGGTCATAGCCGTCAAGCGCGATCAGGCTGTGATGGCTGTTGCTGACCAGAATCATGTCGTGCACGCCCAGTTCGGCCAGGATCTGCGCGCCCACGCCATAGTCGCGCAATTCGTCCATGCCTTCGTCGGACTGGCCCGCATGATGGCGCAGGACGCGGCTCACGAAATCGCCCGGCGTCTGGGAAATCAGCACGACGATGATGCCCGCCCCTTCCTGGGCGATGATCTCCATCGACTTGGCGAGCAGGCCGTTGCGCGGCCCGGTCGCACCATAGACATCGTCCAGCGGCGAAAGCTGATGCATGCGGACCAAAGTCGGTTCGTCCGGCGAAACATGACCCTTTTGCAGCACGAGCTGTTCGGTCTGCGTCGCCTTGTTGTAGAAGCTGATCGCCTTCCAATCGCCGCCCCACTGGCTGTTGAAGACGGTTTCGGCGCGGCGCTCCACCATATGATCGTGGCGGCGGCGATAGGCGATCAGGTCGCGGATCGTGCCGATCTTCATCTTGTGCTTCTGCGCGAAGGGGATCAGGTCGTCCAGCCGCGCCATGGTGCCGTCGTCCTTCATCACTTCGCAGATGACGCCGGACGGGTTCAGCCCCGCCAGCCGGGCGACGTCCACCGCCGCCTCGGTATGGCCGGTGCGGACCAGCACGCCGCCGTCCTTCGCCACCAGCGGAAAGACATGGCCTGGCGTCACGATATCGTCCCGGCCCTTCGACCCGTCGATCGCGACGGAGATGGTGCGGGCGCGGTCGGCGGCGCTGATGCCGGTGGTCACGCCCTCGCGCGCCTCGATCGACACGGTGAAGGCGGTTTCGTGCCGAGTACCGTTGTTGCGGCTCATCAGGCCCAGGCCAAGATGATCGACCCGTTCCTTGCTGAGCGCCAGGCAGATGAGGCCGCGGCCATGGGTGGCCATGAAGTTGATCGCGTCGGGCGTCGCCATCTGCGCGGGGATGACCAGATCGCCCTCATTTTCCCGGTCCTCGTCATCGACCAGGATGAACATGCGGCCGTTGCGCGCCTCGTTGATGATCTCTTCTGGGGAGGCGAGGGCGGTGCCGCCCTCGCGCTTGGCGAGATAAGTTTCCAGCTTGCCCAGCGTTTCGGCGGTGGGGTTCCAGTCCGCCTCGCCCAGCTTGCGCAGCGAATTGGCGTGAAGGCCAGCGGCGCGGGCAAGGCCGGACCGGGACATGCCGCCGCCGGTGACGAGCGAGCGGACGGTGTCGATAAGGGCTGACGACATGAAAACGACTCCTTCCCCGAATGGGATGAAGCGGCATATCACATCAAGATGTGATCATGACAAGAAATTATCACATCGCGCTTATGAATTTATCTCGATCCGTATCAGTTCGCGCTCATGCGAAGGCTCTGCATCCGGTCGAGATAGCGGGCCAGCACGTCGATCTCCAGATTGAAGGCGCGACCCTCCGCCAGTCTGTCCAGCGTCGTGGCGGCGGCGGTATGCGGGATGATGTTCAGGCCAAAATGCACGCTGCCGTCCGCCTGATCCTCAACCGTGTTGACGGTCAGCGAGATGCCGTCGACCGTGATCGAACCCTTCGTCGCCAGCGCGGGCGCCAGCGCGGCGGGCGCGGCGATCAGGAGGCGGGTCGAATCGCCCTCGCCGGTGGCGGACACCAGGGTGCCGATGCCGTCGACATGGCCGGTGACGATATGGCCGCCCAGTTCGTCGCCGACCTTCAACGCGCGCTCCAGATTGAGGCGCCCCCCCAATTCCCACAGCCCCGGCGCAGTGCGGGCGACGGTTTCCGCCGACAGGTCGACCGCGAACCAGTCCGCGCCCTTTTCCACCACCGTCAGGCAGGCGCCGGAACAGGCGATGGACGCGCCGATGGCGACCGTTTCCATGTCATAGGCGCAGCCGATGACCAGACGCAGGTCGCCGCGCTGTTCATGGGTGCGGATGGTGCCGATGTCGGTGATGATGCCGGTGAACATGAGGAGCGCCTGTTGCTTGTGGTGCCCTTAAGGGCGATGCTTTCGGGGGTGATCTAGGCGTTCCGGTTGCGCAGGTAAACCTCCAGCCGATCATTACCCAGCCGCCGTTCGTCGTCGATGCGCCAGCGGCCATGCGCATCGGCCAGATCGGCCAGGCCGATATCGCCGACGCCCGCCAACCCATTACCGATCAGGATCGGGGCGCGATAAAGCAGCAACCGGTCGACCAGATCGGCCCGCAGGAAGGCCGCGGCAGCCTGCGCGCCGCCCTCGACCAGCAGATGGTCGACATGGGGCAGGGCGGCGATGTCCTCCGGCGCGGCGATGACTTCCCAGCCACCGGGCGCATCGCCATGACTGAGCAATACGCGCCTGGGCGAACGATCCTCCAGCCCCGGCAGCCGCACGTCCAGCCGGGGCGCATCGCTGCGCAGCGTGCCGCCGCCCACCAATATGGCGTCATGCCGCGCCCGCTCCACATGGGCATGGGCGCGGGCTTCTGGACCGGTGATCCAGCGGCTGGACCCGTCCGCCAGCGCGATCCGGCCGTCGAGCGACAGGCCCAGCTTCAGCGTCACCGCCGGGCGGCCCAAAGTCTGGCGCAGCACGAAACCGCGCATCGCGGCGGCGGCTTCCTGCGCCATCAGCCCCATGTCGACGGCGATGCCACGCTGTCGCAGCCATGCGGCGCCCTGCCCATCGGTGCGCGGATCGGGATCGCGCAGCGCGATCACCACGCGCCGCACCCCGGCGCGGGCCATCAGGTCGGCACAGCGCGGGCCGCGTGGGGAAAGGTGGAAGCAAGGCTCCAGCGTCACATAGGCGGTGGCGCCGCGGGCGCGCTCCATCGCTTCGTCCAGCGCCTGCGCCTCGGCATGGGGGCGGCCGCCCTTCTGCGTCCAGCCGCGCCCGACGACATGGCCGTCCTTCACGATCAGGCAGCCGACATTGGGATTGGGCGTGGAAAGCCCCCGCCCGCGTTCCGAAAGGGCGATGGCGGCGGCCATGAACCGCCGGTCCTGCGCGGGATCGGCGGGGGCCAATATGGATTCAGATCGGACGGTTTTCGGTCGGACGCTCAGGGCTGGGCCGCTCCGCTCTGGGCTGCGGGAGCGGATTTCTCCATGGCCTCGGCCTTGGCCAGACGTTGGTCGAGTTGCGCGTTGATTTGCTTCAGCGCTTCCTTGCGGCGGGCGGTGTTGCGCTCTTCGTCCTTCTTCCAGTCGATGCCGAAAATATCGGCCACGCCCTGCATTTCCCTCTGCCGCTTCTGGATCGCCGCCTCGCGCTTGGCGAGGTCGATCTTCTGCTGCAGGATGATCGCCGCGTCGGTGCGGTTGGCGTCCCAGCTCTGCACATAGAATATCTGGTTGCGCGTCGGCATGGTGTTGGTGTTGGCGTCGACGATGAAGGCCCAGATAATGACCCAGGTGAACGCGACGGACAGGCCGAGCAACGGCCATTTATGGGGCCGGTTCTCGCGAAAATAGCTCCACAGGTCGCTCATCGCGCTCTTGGGAGACACCGGACGGGGAAAGATCGCCATGCCGCCGATATAGGGGAAGGCGGGGCCGGATGCAAAAGCGCTGTCGCCTGCAGTCATCTTTCCGGCCCCTTTCCTTCGATTTCAGACGTCTGCCAGGCGAAAATGGACGGTCAGCACCTTGGTCGAACTGATCGGCACGCCATCGCGAGTCGCCGGACGGAAGCGCCATTTGCGCAGGGCATGGCGTTGCGTGGCGACCCAGAAGGCTTCGTCGGCCGCCGACAGCCTTTCTATGTCGGTGACGCGCCCGTCAGGACCGATGGTGACGCGCACCACGACCTTGCCCTCCATCCCCTGCCGGATCATCGCACCGGGATAGTCGGGCTGGAACGCGGCCAGGGCGCGGGGATCGATGCTGGCCTCGGCCAGCACCGGTTCGGGAATCGGCGGCGTGAAGGGCGGCTCTATCGTTCTGGCGCCGGAGTCGAAGATGGGGTGATCGTCTGCTTTCGCGGTGAAGCCGCCCTTGGTGGACGTGTCCACGATCGTGTCGGGCACGGTGGTCGGCTGCGAACGGGTTTTGGGCGGGATTTTGCTGTCCGTTTCCGGGGCCGCTTTTTCGGGCGGCGGCGGGGGCGTTTCGGGGATGGCATAGGTCGTGAACGGAGAGTTGCGGAAGGTATCGATCACCTCCTTGGGCATCAGCAGATAGGCGCCGACCACCACAGCATGGACGGCGATGGCCCCGCCTATGCCGATGGGCGAACGCTTGCTGCCGTTATAGCCGGAAATGGTCTCGCCGCCTGCCGTGCTGATCCACTGCATATCTGCCCTCCTGTCGTTCACTTCCTCTCCGGGAATCGGTATGTAATGTTACAACATATTTCAATGATATGTTGCAACATTAATTTTAGAAGATGCATAGCAATCGGAGGACGGACCTATCCTATTCCTCCCCTTCGAGAGATGGGAGGGAGACCGGCCGAAGACTGGTGGAGGGGAAAGGGGCACGACCTGCGTATTTTCCCTCCACCACTCGCTTCGACCCTGCCCACGCTTCGCGCAGGGAGGAATTGATGTCAGTTATTGGCCAAATCCCCGCTCATCCTAAAGCAGCGTATCAACCGCATGGATGGCGAGCCCCACCAGCCCGCCCACCAGCGTCCCATTGACCCGGATATATTGCAGGTCGCGCCCGACCGCATGTTCCAGCCGGCTGGTGACCGTGCCCGCATCCCATCCGCGCACGGTTTCGCTGACCAGCTTGACGATGGCATCGCCATAGGTTGCCGTCGCCCCCACGGCCGCCCGACGCACGAAGCGGTTGATGAGAAACCGAAGCCGGGCGTCCCTCTGCAAAGTGCCGCCAAGCTGATGAAGCGCCTCTCCCAGCCGCCCCGCCATCGCCTTGCCGGGATCGCGCACCGCCCGCAGCAGGCCGCCCCGCGCCTGCTCCCAAAGGCCGTCGATCCAGCGCTGCATCGCCGGATTGTCCACGATCTCGTCGCGGATATGCGCCACGCGGGCCTGCATCTCCAGATCGAATTGCAGGTCGGCGGCGAGTGTCGCCAGCCCTTCCTCCGCCTTCAGGCGCAGACTATGGCCCGGATCCTGCGCCATGTCCGCCAGCAGCCTGCGCAGCCCGTCGATAATCGCGTTGGAAAGATTCTCGTCCAGGCCGGTCCAGCGCAATATCTTGCCAGACCGGTCATGCACCATCTGGCGGATCAGATGGTCGTTGGCCTCCAAAGTCCTGTCCGCCCACAGGATGATGCCGTCCATCACCGGCGCGTGGCGGCCGTCCCGCATCGCCGCCTCCAGCGCCTGCCCGATCAGCGGCGCCACGTTCATGGCGCGCAGCCTTTGCGCGATGGCCCCCTTCACCATGCCGCCCAGCCTCTCCTGGTCCAGCGCCTCCAATATGTCGGCGGCCAGGCGGGACGCGCCCTCCCGCAGACGCCCGTCGCCGCCGGACGGGCTGGCGAGGAAGCGCCCCGCCGCTGCTGCCATGTCCAGCCGTTGCATGCGCCGCGCCACGACGGCGGGGGTCAGGAAATTGTCGCGCAGGAACAGGGCGAGCGTATCCCCGATCCGGTCCTTGTTGCGTGGGATGATCGCGGTATGGGGGATAGGCAGGCCCAGCGGATGGCGGAACAGCGCGGTGACGGCGAACCAGTCGGCCAGACCGCCGACCATCGCCGCCTCGGCAAAGGCCTGGACGAAGCCGATGGCCGGGTGGAGATGGACCGTCGCCCGGGCCGCCAGGAACAGCGCCGCCATGGCGATCAGCATAGCCGTCGCCGCCATCCGCATGCGCCGCGCCGGATGGACGGGGCTGGCGGCGGGACGGGGCGGGGCGAGCATCTTCATGACCAGCCAACGGTTACGCCGCCGTTTCGTTCAGGCAAGCGCTTCTTTTCGGAAGAGGAGGGGGACGGGATGACGGCAAGGGACCAGTTGCGGACATGAGCGATCATAGTTCCCCTCCCGCTTGCGGGAGGGGTTAGGGGAGGGCCTGTCCATTCAGCGCCGCTCTTTGTGGACAAGGCCGACGCTCGCCGCGCTCGCCCTCCCCCTAACCCCCTCCCGCAAGCGGGAGGGGGAATAGCTTAGAACCACCCTACTCCGCCGCCTGAGCAGCCCCCGCCCGGCTATCCTCCGGCTTGTAGGTCAGCAGGCGGCGACCCAGGCGCGGGCCGACCCATTCCTCTATCCCCAGCGCCAGGCTGAAGCTTGCGGGCACGATCACCAGCGTCAGCACGGTCGACAGGATCAGGCCGCCGATCACGGTGATCCCCATCGGAGCGCGCCACGCGCCGTCGCCGCCCAGCGACAGGGCAGTCGGCACCATGCCGGCCACCATCGCCACGGTGGTCATGACGATGGGCTGGGCGCGCTTGTGCCCGGCGTCGATGATCGCCTCCAGCTTCGGCACGCCCTTGCCCATCTCCTCCAGCGCGAAGTCGATGACGAGGATCGAATTCTTGGCGACGATGCCCAGCAGCATCAGCAGCCCGATCAGCACCGGCATGGACACCGGATTGCCGGTCAGGTGCAGCGCCAGCGCCCCGCCCAGCGGCGCCAGCAGCAGCGACCCCAGATTGACGAAGGGCGGCATCAGCCGCTTGTACAGCAGCGTCAGCACCGCCAGCACCAGCAGGATGCCGGAAATGACGGCGATGACGAAATTCTGGATCAGTTCGGCCTGCCACTTGCTGTCGCCGATGTTCAGCTTCTGCACACCCCGGATCTTGCCGTCGGTGATCGCCTTCATGGTCGGCAGGGCATCGATCTTTTCCATGGCCCGGCTGATGACGACGCCCGGCGCCAGGTCGGCGCCCACGACGATGCGGCGGATCTGGTTGTAGCGTCGGATCTGCGTAGGCCCTGCGCCGAATTCGATGTCGGCCACGACCTTCAGCGGCACGGAACCGCCGCTGACCGTCGGCACCGGCATGTTCTGGATCGTCGCGATGTCGCGGCGGCTGTTTTCCGCGACCGACACGCGGATCGGTATCTGCCGGTCGGACAGGGAGAATTTGGCGCTGTTCTGGTCGATGTCGCCGATGGTCGCGACGCGGATCGTCTGGCTGAGCGCCGCAGTGGTGACGCCCAGGCTGGCGGCCAGGTCGAAGCGCGGCTTGATGACGATTTCGGGGCGGTTCATGTCGCCCGCCACCCGCGGCGCGCGGATTTCATGGATGTCCGCCATTTCCGCCACCAGCTTGTTGGCCGTCTCCTCCAGCTTCGCCGGATCGTCGCTGCCGAACATGATGACGATGTCCCGGCCAAAGCCGCCGCCCGACTGCGACTGGAAATTGACGCGGGCGTCGGCGACCTGCTGGAATGCGGGCGCGACCTTGCGCTCCCATTCGACCGAGGACATCGGCCGGTCCTTCTTCAACGTCAGGTAGATGTCGGCCCCGGTCGTCTGGATATCGGAAAAGGCGGCCTCCACCATGTCCTTGTCGGCGGCCAGCATGTCCGCCACCTTGCGGGTGATGGCGGTGGTCTGCTGCAACGTGCTGCCGGGCACGGTTTCGATCTTCACCTGGCTGAAATCGGTGTCGATGGTCGGCTGGAACGACATGGGCAGCGTGCCGAAGGCGAAGATCGTGGCGACGAACGCCAGGAAGCCGATGCCCATCGTCCAGATGCGATGGTCGCGGATCCAGGCGGTGAAGCGCGCCGCGCCGCCGCGGGCGCGGTGGGCAATCGCCTTGCGCTCGTCCAGCGACCAGCGCAACACCGCCATATAGACGTCCATCATCCAGCCTTCGCCATGGCTTTCCTGACCATGGGCCTTCAGGAAATAGGCGGCGATCATCGGCGTGATCAGCCGCGCCACCGCCAGGCTCAGCAGCACGGCGACCACCACGGTCATGCCGAACTGGATGAAGAACTGGCCCGAAACGCCCGGCATCAGCGCCACCGGCAGGAACACCGCGACTATGGCCATGGTCGTCGCCAGCACCGCCAGTCCGATTTCGTCGGCGGCGTCGATGGATGCCTGATAGGCGCTTTTGCCCATGCGCATGTGGCGCACGATATTCTCGATTTCCACGATGGCGTCGTCCACCAGCACGCCCGCCACCAGGCTGAGCGCCAGCAGCGAGATGCCGTTCAGGGTGAAGCCCATCATGTCCATGAACCAGAAGGCCGGAATCGCGGACAGCGGAATGGCCAGCGCCGAAATCATGGTCGCCCGCCAGTCGCGCAGGAACAGGAAGACGATGACCACCGCCAGCACCGCGCCCTCGATCATCGCCTGCATGGCGCTGTGATACTGGCCCTTGGTATATTCGACGCTGGTGTAGAGCTGCTTGTACTGGACCTTCGGATTTTCCTCCTTCAGCTTGTCCAGCACCTTCATCGCTTCGTCGAAGACAGTGACGTCGGACGACCCCTTGGCCTTTTCCATGCGGAAGCTGGTGACCTGCCGCCCGTTCATCAGCGACAGCGAACGCTGTTCGGCATACATGTCGCGCACGTCGGCCAGGTCCGCCAGCTTGACGGTGCGGCCGCCGGAAATGGCGATCTGGGTCTGGCCCAGCGCATAGGCGTCGCGGGCGTTGCCCAGCACGCGGATCGCCTGTTCTGCCCCCGCGATTTCGGTGCGGCCTCCCGCCGCGTTCATGTTTACCTGCTGGAGCTGCTGGTTGACCTGACTGGCGGAGATGCCGTGCGATTGCAGCTTGGCGGGGTCCAGTATGACGCGGATTTCGCGCGACACGCCGCCGCCGCGGGTGACCGCCGCCATGCCGGGCACGGCCAGCAGCCGCTTCGCCACCGTATTGTCGACATACCAGGACAGTTCCTCCAGCGTCATGTCGGTCGCTTCGGCGCTGAAATAGGCGATGGGGCCGCCGTCAATGTCGACGCGGCTGACCTGCGGTTCCAAAATCCCCTCAGGCAAATCGCTGCGAATCTGGTCGACGGCGTTCTTCACGTCGTTGACGGCGCGGTCGACCGGCGTGCCGATCTGGAACTGCACATTGGTCTGCGACCGGCCCTCGGACACGAAAGACGTGATTTCATCGACGCCGCTGATGCCGCGCACGGCGGCCTCTATCCGCTGCGTCACCTGGGTTTCCAGTTCGGTCGGCGCGGCGCCCGGCTGCGACACGACGACCTGCGCCATCGGGAAGCTGATGTCGGGATTCTGGTTGACGTCCATCCGCATGAAACTGACCAGCCCCGCCAGCAGCAGCGCCGCGAACAGCACCAGCGGCGACACCGGGTTGCGAATGGCCCAGGCGGAAATATTGCGAAAACTCATGACGATTTCCTCGCCTGCCGCGTCATTTGGACTTGCCGGCTTCCGGCTTCACCTTCTGCCCCGGCGTCAGGAACGCCCCGGCCGAAGCCACGATGCGTTCGTTGCCCTTCAGGCCGTTCAGGATGGACACGCCCGCATCCGTCACCTGGCCGATCCTGACGTCGCGCCGCTGCACTTCGTTCCGGCCGTTGACGATGTAGACATAATTGCCCTTCTCGTCGCTCTGCACCGCCGATTCCGGCAGCATCGGCGCGGAGCCGGTGCCGCTGACGATCGCGGCGGAGGCGAAGCCGCCCGGACGGATCGCAGGGTTATAGGGGATGGCGATGCGGGCGATGCCCTGGCGGGTCTGGTTGTCGACCACCGGCGACACCTGCCAGACGCGCCCGGCGAATTGCGCCGTGCCGCCGACCGGGGTCACGGTGGCGCCGTTGCCGGGGCGCAGCGCCGCCAGATCGCCTTCGCTGACCTGCGCCAGCATTTCCATTTCCCCGCCCTTCGCCATGCGGAACAGCACGGCGCTGCCCGATCCGACGATCTGGCCCGGCTCCACGGCGCGGGTCAGCACCAGTCCGGCGGCGGGAGCGCGGATGTCCAGGCGGCCGGTGCGGGCGCGCTGTTCGGCCAGTTGCGCGACGGCCACATTGACGCGGGCATTGGCGGCGTCGCGGGTCGCGGTCCGCTGGTCGATATCGGCCTGGCTGATGAAGCCGCGGGAAACCAGCGCCCTGGCGCGGTCTAGCTGCGCCTGCGCCAGCTTGGCGTCGGCGCGCGCCACTTCCACCTGCGCGGCGAGCGAGCGAATCTGTTCGGTCTGGACGGAGCGTTCGACGGTCGCCAGCACCTGGCCGGCCCGCACCCAGTCGCCCGGCTGCACCAGCACCCGCGTCACCGCGCCGCCTTCGCCCACCACGCCGACCGGCATCTCCACCCGCGCCGCCAGCGATCCCGTGGCGCTGACGGTGTGCGCCACGGTCGACAGGCCGGGGCTGATTACCGTCACGACCGGCGCCTGCGCGCTGGCGGCGGGGGCCTGCGCGCCCTTGCGATGCATGCTGATCCATGTGGCGGCGGCGATCAGCAGGATCGCCACGACCGCGCCGATCGCCAGCTTGCGGCGCCAGATCGCGCGTCCGTCCCGATCGTCGAGGACATTTGCCGGCGCGTCGCCGACCAGCGGGGTTTCGTAATTCATCCTGAATCCATCATTCGGCATGGAGCGCCGTTCGGGTTGCTGTATTATATGAATATATCACCCGGCTCAAGCCCCCATATCACGGGTGCGGGGCGGACCGCAAAGCCATTCGGCAGGGCCCATTGCCAAGCCCTTGCCAAAGGGGTCTGACTATGGCGCTATGGCTTGCTTGGCAAACTGGAGGGCTACGATGGAATTGCTGGGGTGGATCATTGTCGGCCTGTTCGCGGGGGCCATCGCCCGTCTGGTCATGCCCGGCCGCCATCCCGGCGGCTGCATCCTCACCATATTGCTCGGCATCGCGGGCGCGCTGCTGGCGGGCTATGTCGGGCGGCTGCTGGGCGTCTACGAACCCGGCGAGCAGGCCAGCTTCATCGCGGCGGTGCTGGGGTCCATCGGGGTGCTGGCCCTCTATCGCTTCTTCGCCGGGCGGAATTGAAGCATGAAAAAAGGCCGCGCCCCTGGGGCACGGCCTCTTTGCTCTCTGTCGACGGGTGTTAGCGGACGGAACCGCGCCGCACCAGATTGACGATGGCGAGAAGGATGATGGCGCCGACCAGCGACACGAGGAAGCTGTAAAGCGTCAGGCCGTCATTGATCGAACCGCCGCTGAAGATCAGGCCGCCGATGAACGCGCCGACGATGCCGACGACGATGTTCAGCAGGATGCCCTGTTGCGCGTCGGTCCGCATGACCATGCTGGCGAGCCAGCCGATGACGCCGCCGACGACGAGCCACAAGATGATGCCCATTTCTCACTCTCCTTGGTCCACAGCCCCTTTCGGGTGGGCTGACCTGTTCAACGGAGAAGTCGGCTTTGCGTTCCATTTCGCCTTGACAAAGAAGAAGGCCGCCGGATGCCATATCCGGCGGCCATCCTATGCGACCCTTCTTCTATAACGGATGATCAGTATTTCTGCTGCCGTTCGTAGAGGGACTTGTAATATTGGATGCGCGTCACGCGCAGGCCATGCATGCCCGAACGGTCGACGGCGCGCTGCCAGCTCGCAAATTCCTCCAGCGTCAGGGAATAGCGGGCGCAGGCCTCATCCACTGTCAGCAGGCCGCCGTTCACGGCCGCCACGACCTCAGCCTTGCGGCGCACGACCCAGCGGGTCGTGTCGACGGGAGGCAGGCTTTCCAGAGTCAGGGGTTCTCCGAGCGGCCCTACGACCTGGGCAGGTCTGATTTTCTGGTTTTCGATCATTATCACCCTCAATAAGCGGCACTGGCGTTACCGATTGCTCAGCAGTGTTTGCCTGTTTGCGCCTCAAGCCCTGAACAGGCCCTAAAGCGCCACGGTAAACGCCCCCTTCATCATCCTTGCCCCACCCTTAATCGGTTCGCGATCAACGGGTTAAAGCTGCCCGCGAGCCCAGCGGCCTCGATGTCGCCGTCGGAACGTGGCGCGAGGATATCGGCCAGTTCCTGGACCCAGTCCCCTTCGATATCCTGCCCCCGCAGGACGCCCGCGACCGCCTGCGCCGTCGGGCTGGCCGCCTGCTCCGCCGCCGAAGCGGCTCGCAAGGACGGCCAGACCGGCACGCGCCGTCGGCCCGAAGGCTTGACGAAGCTGGGCTTAAGCCCGCCTGTCCGAAGGAATCCCAAATCCATAGGAGAGCGGTTTACGGAGCAAAGGATAAGGTCCGGTAAATTTGGACCCCGAAATGGCGCATGGATGCGACAGGATGCGACGAAACGTTGAATCCGTCTGGCAGGCCGCGATGAGGACGACTATATGCGCGCCCATGCAGCCCCAGTTCCAGCTTGCCGAGCCGCTGAATGCGCGGCGGATCGTCGTCGCGATGTCAGGCGGCGTGGATTCCAGCGTGGTCGCCGCGCTGGCGGCGCGCACGGGTGCGGAAACCATCGGCGTCACGCTCCAGCTTTACGACCATGGCGCGGCGGTCGGCCGCACCGGCAGTTGCTGCGCGGGGCAGGACATACGCGATGCGCGGGCGGTCGCCGACCGCATCGGCATCGCCCATTATGTCTTTGATTATGAAAGCCGGTTCCGGGATTCGGTGATCGCCGACTTTGCCGACGAATATATGGCCGGGCGCACCCCCATCCCCTGCGTGAAATGCAATATGGGGGTGAAGTTCACCGACCTGTTCCAGATCGCCCGCGACCTGGGCGCGGACTGCCTGGCCACCGGCCATTATGTCCGCCGGGTGGAGGGCGCGCAGGGCGCCGAACTGCACCGCGCCGCCGACCCGGCGCGGGACCAGAGCTATTTCCTCTTCGCCACGACTCAGGCGCAGTTGGACTATCTGCGCTTCCCCCTGGGCGGCCTGCCCAAGCCGCAGGTGCGCGAAATCGCGGCGGAACTGGGCCTGTCGGTGGCGCTGAAGCCGGACAGCCAGGACATTTGCTTCGTGCCCGACGGCGATTATGCGAAGATCGTGCGCAAGCTGCGGCCCGATGCCGACGAAGGCGGCGACATCGTCCATATCGACGGCCGCCTGATGGGCACGCACAAGGGGATGATCCACTATACTGTCGGCCAGCGCAAAGGGCTGGAGATCGGTGGTCAGGCCGAACCGCTCTATGTCGTGCGGCTGGATGCGGAGGCGCGCCGCGTGATCGTCGGCCCGAAGGCGGCGCTGGCGGTATCGGCGGCGCGGCTGAGCGACATCAACTGGCTGGGCGGCGATTTCTCCGGGCCTCTGACCGCCAAGGTGCGCTCCATGGCGAAGCCCGTCCCCGCCCGGCTTGAGCAGGACCGGCTGGTGTTCGACGCCCCCGAATATGGCGTCGCGCCGGGGCAGGCGGCGGTGCTCTATGCGGGCGACCGGGTATTGGGCGGCGGCTGGATCGCAGCGACCGAGGCGGCGCTGGCAGAGGCGGCCTGATATTAAGCCCCTCCCGCAAGCGGGAGGGGTTGGGGGTGGGCTTGCGCGGCATTAGTTAATCATCCCGCGCTCCCCCAAAACCTTGCCCTTTCCCGCCCCTCAAAGTAAGGCCCGCGCGTCATGACTCGTCCGCTCACCTTCGCCATCCCCAAGGGGCGCATCCTCGATGAGGCGCTGCCCCTGCTCGCCCAGGCCGGTATCGAACCGGAGGCGGAGTTCCATGACAAGAAGAGCCGCGCCCTTCGCTTCGCCACCAACCGCCCGGACGTGTCGATCATCCGCGTGCGCGCCTTTGACGTGGCGACCTTCGTGGCGCATGGCGCGGCGCAGATCGGCATCGTCGGATCGGACGTGCTGGAAGAGTTCGATTATTCCGAAATCTACGCGCCGGTCGACCTCGACATGGGCCATTGCCGCCTGTCCGTTGCGGAACCTGAAGGGCTGGCTGACGAGGATGAGGCGGCGATGAGCCACGTCCGCGTCGCCACCAAATATCCTTACCTGACGCGCAAATATTATGAGGCGCGGGGCATTCAGGCGGAATGCGTGAAGCTGAACGGCGCGATGGAACTGGCCCCTTCGCTGGGCCTGTCGCGGCGGATCGTGGACCTGGTATCGTCGGGCGCTACGCTGAAGGCCAACGGCTTGGTCGAAACCAACGTCATCATGCAGGTATCGGCCCGGCTGATCGTCAATCGCGCCGCCTACAAGATGCGCTCGGCCGAACTGGTGCCGCTGGTGGAGGCGTTCCGCAAGGCCGTGGGGGGCAAGGATGCCGCGTGACCCCCTTATCGTCATTCCCGCGAAGGCGGGAACCCATCTCCCGATCGTTCCGCTTGAAGCTTCTTATGGGAGATGGATCCCCGCCTGCGCGAGGATGACGGAAGGAGGAGGGGGCCGATGACCTTCCGCCTTTCCACCGCTGACAGCGATTTCGCCGCCGCCTTCACAGCTCTGGTCGACGCCCGGCGCGAAGCCGACGAGGACGTGTCCCGCGACGTCGCCGCGATCCTGAAACGCGTCCGCGCAGAGGGCGACGCGGCGCTGGCCGACTATACCAGCCGCTTCGACCGGCACGACCTAAACGTCAGCGGCTGGGCGGTGGAGCCTGCCGAATGCCGCAAGGCGCTGGACAGCATTTCCACCGAATTGCGCGACGCGCTCGAACTCGCGGCGGCGCGCATCGCGGCTTATCATGAGAAACAGAAGCCGCAGGACAGCGACAGCGTCGACGCGGCGGGCGTGCGTCTGGGCGCGCGCTGGAACGCGGTGGACGCGGCGGGGCTATATGTCCCCGGCGGCCGCGCCGCCTATCCCAGTTCGCTGCTGATGAACGTGATTCCCGCCAAGGTCGCGGGCGTCCAGCGCATCGCCATGGTCACGCCGACCCCCAATGGAGAGATCAACCCGCTGGTCCTGGCCGCCGCCGCCATAGCGGGGATCGAGGAAATCTGGCGTGTCGGCGGGGCGCAGGCAGTGGCGGCGCTCGCCTATGGCACGGACCGGATCAGGCCGGTCGACGTCATCACCGGCCCCGGCAACGCCTGGGTGGCGGAGGCGAAGCGCCAGCTTTACGGCGTGGTCGGTATAGACATGGTGGCAGGCCCGTCGGAGATCGTCGTGGTCGCGGACGCGAAGAACGATCCCGACTGGATCGCCGCCGACCTGCTCAGCCAGTCGGAACATGACCCGACCAGCCAGTCGATCCTCTTCACGGACGATGCGGCCTTTGCCGATGCGGTCGCGGCGGCGGTGGAGCAGAAGCTTCCCAAGCTTACGACGCAGGCCGTGGCGACGACGAGCTGGAACGCCAATGGCGCGATCATCGTCGTGCGCGACCTTGAAGAAGCCATGCCGCTGGTCGATCGCCTCGCCGCCGAGCATCTGGAACTGGCCGTGGACGATCCCGACACCCTGTTCGCGCAGGTGCGCCACGCCGGGTCCGTCTTCCTGGGCCGGATGACGCCGGAAGCGGTGGGCGATTATGTCGCCGGGCCGAACCATGTGCTGCCGACCGGCCGCCGGGCGCGCTTCTCGTCGGGCCTGTCTGTGCTGGACTTCATGAAGCGCACCAGCTTCCTCAGCCTCGACCGCAACGCCATCGGCGCTATCGGCCCCGCCGCCGTCGCGCTGGCGGAGGCGGAGGGGCTTCCTGCCCATGCGGCTTCGGTGGCCCTAAGATTAAAATAAACCCGTTCACCCTGAGCCTGTCGAAGGGTTTTTCTTCGTCTACGAAAGCGAGGGGCTTCGACAGGCCCGGTCCGAACGGTTATGGAAAGATGATGAACGACCGCTCCAAATCCCGCTCCGCCGCGCGCCTTGCCGCGGTTCAGGCGCTGTACCAGCTAGAGATGGAGGGCACGCCCATCCACCTGCTGCTGCATGAATTCCACCAGCACCGCCTGGGCGCGACCATCGAGGACGTCACCTACGCCCAAGCGGAGGAAAGCTTCTTCGACGATGTCGTGCAGGGCGTCGACCGCCGCCGGGAGGAAATTGACACCCTGATCGCGGCGCGCCTTTCCAAGGGCTGGAGCCTCGAACGCCTCGACAAGCCGATGCGGCAGATATTGCGCGCTGGCACCTATGAACTGCTCGCCCGCCAGGATGTGGCGACCGGCACGGCGATAAGCGAATATGTCGACGTCGCCCATGCCTTCTACGACAAGCGCGAGGCGGGCTTCGTCAACGGCCTGCTGGATGCCGTGGCCAAGGATGTGCGGAAATAGGAATATATGAATCCGTTCGCCCTGAGCTTGTCGAAGGGCTTTTCTTCTTTTTCAAGGAAGTGAAGGGCTTCGACAAGCTCAGCCCGAACGGGAGTAATCTGCATGTCCGCTGAATCCCGTTTCCTGACCCTTCTCCGCCTGCTGGCGAACGATCCTGCCGCCCAGGGCTTGCAGGACGATGTGGCGGTGCTGGACATAGGCAACGCCCGCCTGATCCTCACCAGCGACACGATGGTGGAGGGGGTGCATTATCTCCCCGCCGATCCACCCGCCGACATCGGCTGGAAACTCGCCGCCGTGAACCTCTCCGACCTCGCGGCCAAGGGCGCGAAGCCGCTCGGCTGCCTGCTCAACTACGCGCTGTCGGGTGATGACGCATGGGATGCCGCCTTCCTCGAAGGACTGGGCGAGGCGCTGGCGCGTCACGCCATGCCGCTGCTGGGCGGCGACACGGTGCGGATGCCGAAGAGCGCGCCGCGCAGCTACAGCCTGACCGCGCTGGGCGAAGCGACCGGCCCCGTCCCCCTGCGCCGCGGCGCGAAGGCGGGGGACAGGCTCTATCTGACCGGCCCCGTGGGCGATGCGGGCATCGGCCTTGAACTGCTGCAAACCACGCCCGGCGCATCCGGCCCGCTGGTCGACGCCTATCGCCGCCCGCGTCCGCGCCTGGCCGAAGGGGCGCTGCTCGCCCGCCATGTCCATGCGATGATGGACGTGTCGGACGGCCTGCTCATCGACGCCTCCCGCATGGCGGAGGCGAGCGGGCTGGCCGTCACCATCGACCATATCCCGCTATCGCCCGCGCTTGAAGGCGCGAGGGGCGCCAGCAACGCGGTCCAGATCGCCGCCGCCCGCGCCGGGGACGATTATGAACTGCTCTTCGCTCTTCCCGCCGCGGTGAAGCCGCCCGTGCGCGCCATACCCGTCGGCCGCTTCGCCAAGGGGAGGGGGCTGACGCTGAAGATCGACGGCGTGACGATCCCGCTGCCCGACCGGCTCGGCTGGGAACATGGCTGATTCGGCCTAATATCGTAACGGGTTGACGCAGCCCGTCCGCCCTGTAGCTTCACCCCCGACCTTTCTCAGCCCGGTAGGACCGCATGATGTGCGTGAGCCTGTTGCTGATTGACGCGGTGCCCGATGCCGGAAGCGCATGTTCCGGCCGCCCGCCCCTATGCCCTTCGCCCGCCCGTCATTCCCTGCGGAGCGGCCGATGACAGACATAACAGGGGGAGAGGAACATCCATGCAGATTGTCTCGATTGCCATAGGGTGCGGCCTGCTGGCCCTGCTCTACGGCCTGTTCACCAGTCGACAGGTATTGGCGGCATCCGCCGGCAATGAAACCATGCAGCAGATTGCGGGCGCGATTCAGGAGGGGGCAAAGGCCTATCTCGGCCGCCAATATATGACCATCGGCATGGTCGGCGTCGTCGTCGCGGCGCTGGTCTTCTTCTTCCTGGGCGCGACGTCCGCCGTCGGTTTCCTGATCGGCGCGATCCTGTCGGGCGCGGCGGGCTTCATCGGCATGAACATCTCCGTGCGCGCCAATGTCCGTACCGCCGAAGCCGCCCGCGACACGCTGCAAAGCGGGCTGACCGTCGCCTTCCGGGCGGGCGCGATCACCGGCATGCTGGTGGCGGGTCTGGCGCTGCTCGCGATCAGCGTCTTCTTCTGGTATCTGACCGGCCCCGCGGGCCATGCGCCCGACGACCGGCTCGTGATCGACTCCCTCGTCGCGCTGGCCTTCGGCGCCAGCCTCATCTCCATCTTCGCCCGTCTGGGCGGCGGCATCTTCACCAAGGCGGCCGACGTCGGCGCGGACCTCGTCGGCAAAGTCGAAGCAGGCATTCCGGAGGATGATCCACGCAACCCCGCCGTCATCGCGGACAATGTCGGCGACAATGTCGGCGACTGCGCGGGCATGGCCGCCGACCTGTTCGAAACCTATGTAGTGACGGTCGGCGCGACCATGGTGTTGACGGCGCTGCTGGTGAAGGGCGTCGACAACGCCTTCCTGATGCAGCTCATGTCGCTGCCGCTGATCGTCGGCGGCGTGTGCATCATCACTTCGATCATCGGCACCTATATGGTGCGGCTCGGCTCCAGCCAGTCGATCATGGGCGCGCTCTACAAGGGCTTCTGGACCACGGCGATCCTGTCGATCCCGGCACTTTACGCCGTGACGCATTTCACGCTGGGCGATCTCAACGCCCGTTTCGGCACCGATCTGGACGGCGCGGGCGGCTATACCGGCATGGCGCTGTTCTGGTCGATGATGGTCGGCCTGGCCGTGACGGGCCTGATCGTCTGGATCACCGAATATTATACCGGCACCAACTACCGCCCCGTGCGCAGCATCGCCCGCGCATCGGAAACCGGCCATGGCACCAATGTCATCCAGGGGCTGGCCGTCAGCCTGGAGGCGACCGCGCTGCCGACGCTGGTGATCGTCGCGGGGATCATCGTCGCCCATCAACTGGCGGGCCTGATCGGCATCGCCTTCGCCGCGACCGCCATGCTGGCGCTGGCCGGGATGGTCGTGGCGCTGGACGCTTACGGCCCGGTCACCGACAATGCGGGCGGCATAGCGGAAATGTCGCATATGGACGACAGCGTCCGGGTGAAGACCGACGCGCTGGACGCGGTGGGCAACACCACAAAGGCGGTGACGAAGGGCTATGCCATCGGTTCGGCGGGCCTGGCCGCGCTGGTGCTGTTCGGCGCCTATACGGAGGATCTGAAATTCTACAACAGCGCGCTCGGCCTGACCGAGCCGGTCGATTTCAGCCTTTCCAACCCCTATGTCATCGTCGGCCTGCTGCTTGGGGCCTTGCTGCCCTATCTGTTCGGCGCGATGGGCATGACCGCCGTCGGTCGCGCAGCCGGTGACGTGGTCAAGGACGTGCGCGACCAGTTCGCCACCAACAAGGGCATCATGGAGGGCACATCGCGGCCCAACTATGCCCGCACGGTGGACCTCGTCACCCGCGCCGCGATCAAGGAAATGATCATCCCCAGCCTGCTTCCCGTGCTGGCCCCCATCGTGGTCTATTTCGCGATCTCTGCGGTGGCGGGCACGCCCAACGGCTTCGCGGCTCTGGGTGCGCTGCTGCTGGGCGTCATCGTCTCCGGCCTGTTCGTGGCCCTGTCCATGACATCGGGCGGCGGTGCGTGGGACAATGCAAAGAAGTTCATCGAGGACGGCAATCACGGCGGCAAGGGCAGCGAAGCCCATAAGGCAGCCGTGACGGGCGATACGGTCGGCGATCCTTACAAGGACACGGCAGGCCCGGCGGTGAATCCGATGATCAAGATCACCAACATCGTCGCCCTGCTGCTGCTGGCGGCGCTGGCGCACGGCGCGTAAACTCCCGATCAAAGGAAAAGCCGGAAAAAAGGCCCCGCCCCACAAAGGGCGGGGTCTTTTGTCACTAAAATGAAACATATTGGTAACAATAGGGCCGCGAAACGGTCACAGTCGGCTCTCCGCCGCGGATCGGAGGGATATTATGTCGACTTGCCTGAAATGGATGACCGCGCTCGCGGCGCTCCTCCTGCCCGCCGCCGCCCATGCGAGCGAGGATGAACAGCTCTGGACCACCGCCAGCGCGACGGTGAAGCTCAGCGACCATTGGCGCTTCTCGCAGGAAGTGGTGGGCCGTTTCGGCAACGACCGCGACGGGCTGTACGAAGTCGAGATGAACTCGCTGATCGGCTACAGGTTGAACAAGCAGGTCACGGTCTGGGCGGGTTATACCCATGATCCGCAATATGACGCCGGTCACTTCGCCGTGATGGAGCATCGCGGTCGCCAGCAGGTGACCTTCGACAATATCGTGAAGATCGGCCCCGGCCTGCTCAGCGCCCGGCTGCGGCTGGAGGAACGCTGGCGCGAAGGGGTGGACGGCACCGCCTGGCGGCTGCGTCCCTATGTCAAATATGTGCTGCCCTTCCGGGAAGGCGGCAAGACCGCCCTGTTGCTCAGCCATGAGAGTTTCGTCGATCTCAACAAGACCAATTTCCAGCGGGTCGACGGGGAGGAGCGGATGCGCAACCTGATCGCCATCACCACCCCCCTCGCGAAGAATGTGAATGCGGAAATCGGCTATCTGCACCAGCACGGCTTTCGTCCCAATGCCGACGACAGCAACGACCATGTGGCGTCCCTCTCGCTAGGCTTCAGCTTCTAACAACCTAAATCCTCCCTACGCGAAGCGTGGGGAGGGGGACCGCGCGAAGCGTGGTGGAGGGGAAATACGCAGGTCGCGCCCCATTCCCCTCCACCAGCCTTCTGTCTCTACCCCAG
>NZ_JFHR01000011.1 GCF_000722875.1 Sphingobium chlorophenolicum
GTTCAAAAACAGCTCTGCCCAGCAGGGCAAATCCCGAAAGGAGAAAACCCCATCTTGACCCACCGATGATATCCGAAACATAACCTTCAGGCGGGTCACTTCTCGGTGGAAATCCCGGGTCAACTCTCAGTGGCAATCAACATTATGAGGCTCTCCTTGGGCCGTTGGAAGAGGCCGCAGCGTCATTGGCTCGCTACGATGCGAAAATGACGAATATGGTGAATAGCGAGCTATTCCTTGCGCCACTGCGTCGTCAAGATGCTGTTAGCTCATCGAGAATGGAGGGAACGATCTCGACCATTGAAGAACTGTATCGCCTTGAAGCTGAGGAGGATGCGGGCGCGAGCGACCCGTATCGAGAAGCTCGTAATGATGATATTGAGACTTTTCTGTACTCGCGCGCCCTGCGCAATGCCCAGCAGGCGCTTGCGGAAGGCGCGCCGCTAAGCGAGCATCTTGTCAAAACAGCGCACCAGCAATTGCTATATTTCGGAAGAGGTGCCCGAAAGCGCCCGGGCATGTATAAGGTGGAACAGAATTATATCGGTGATGATCGGCGTGGAAAGATATATTATGTCCCGATAGCTCCGGAGCAATTGGCTCCCGCCATGGCCGGACTCGTGCAGTTCATGAATGAAAGCACGATGCGTCCGCTTCTTCGAACCGCCCTCACGCATGTGGAGTTTGAGGCTCTCCATCCATTCGAGGATGGCAATGGCCGGATCGGACGCATGCTCATTACCCTGATGCTCTGGAAGCTCGGAATTATAAGTCAGCCGAATTTCTTCGTCTCGGGATATTTCGAAACGCACAAGGACGAATATATCGAGAGAATGCGCGCCGTGTCAGCCGAAGGGGACTGGTCAGGCTGGAGTATATTTTTCCTTCGAGCCATGCATGCCCAAGCCTCGGTCAATATTCAGACCGCCG
Organism: Sphingobium chlorophenolicum; assembly: GCF_000722875.1. Taxonomy (GTDB): domain Bacteria; phylum Pseudomonadota; class Alphaproteobacteria; order Sphingomonadales; family Sphingomonadaceae; genus Sphingobium; species Sphingobium chlorophenolicum. The sequence continues at coordinate 931 of NZ_JFHR01000011.1, forward strand.
ACAAGATATTTGCGCTGCATAGCGAAATGAGGGAGCGATTTCGCGCGGCCTTGAACTCACAATTCCATGATCAGGCGTTGGATTTCGTGTTTGCCAGCCCGGTTTTCCGCAATGACCGCTTCGTGGATCGATCAGGTATACCGGCCTCGTCCGCTCGCTCATTGTCACGGAGGCTTGTTGAGGAAGGGTTGCTCCGCACAATTGAACCTGCTGCTGGGCGTCGCGCTGCTCTTTATGCGTTTGATCCCCTGCTTGACATACTCAAGGTATAAGCAGGTGTTGCATGACTGCTGGCCATTTCCCCTCAAACCCGCCGAAACGGAAACGGCGCCACCGTCCGCTCATAGCCATGCAGATCCAGCGCCCGCGTCACCGGGGGCAAGGCGCGGTCCGGACACCCCCGCCGTTCGCACAGATGGCAAGTCGGCCCCACCTCGGTCGCCGCGCCTTTCTCCAGATCGATCCCGTCGGCATGGACGATCCGCGCCCCATGCTTCGCCTCGCAGCCCAGCGCGATCACCGACCGCCCCCGCGCACCGCCTTCCCTGGGCAGCCCGACGGTCAGGCTAATGAACCGCCGCCCGTCCATCGTCTCGATCAGTTGCGCGCCCACCGCATCCGGCGCCTGCCCCCCATGCGCGTCCCAGCGTGGGCAGGTGCCGCCCAGCCGCGCAAAGGGCCACGCCTCCCCGTCGAACCGCTTGGACAGGATGCCCGCCCGGTCCACCTTCGCCATGAAGAAGGGCACGCCCCGCGCCCCCGTCCGCCCCAGGCTGGTCAGCCGATGCGCCAGTTGCTCCATCGACACGCCAAAGCGCGCCCGCAACAGCGGCAGGTCGTGCCTGCTTTGCTCCGCCGCCTTGGCAAACCGGTCATAGGGCATGATCAGCGCCGCCGCCGCATAGTTGGTGAGCGCGATCCCGGCGAGCCTGCGGCTGTCCTCGTCCGGCGGCCCCGCCCGTGCCACCTGCGCCGCGATGGCGTCCGCCATTTCCTGCGCGCAAAGTTGATAGGCGACCGCGAACAACTGCCCCGATGAAGCCAGCCGCTCGCTCAGCAACAGCCGCCGCCGATGCATGTCATAATGGCGCAGCGTGCCCGCCAGCACATCTTCCCGCACGATCTGCACGGCCATGCCATGCCGTTCCTTCAGCCGCGCCCGAATGCCTGCCTGCAAGGCTGAGGGATCGTCGCCAAACTCCCCCGCCAGCGTCTCCGCCGCCGCGTCCAGCTCCGCGAAATGATTGCCTGCCCGCGCTATCGTCTCGCGCAGCCAGTCGAGCGGCGCATGCAGCGGCGCCGCGCCCCCCGGACTCGCCGCCACCTGCTCCGGCAAGCGCCGCAAGTCGCTGAGCGCCCGATAGAATCGCCCGATCGCCTCGCTCACCCCCGGATAATTTTCCGCGACCTCCAGCACCTCGTCGCGGGCGACCCCGATGTCCCGCACCAGCGCGTCGGAGAGAATCTCGCCCAAGGCGCTCGCCGCGCCCTCCTGCATGCTGGCGACGAAATCGCGAATGTCGATGTCATAGACATTGGCCAGTCGCAGCAGCATCTGTGCCGTCAATGGCCGCTGGTTGCGCTCCAGATGGTTGAGGTAACTGGGCGAAACCCCCAATTCCTCCGCCATCCGCGTCTGGTTCAGCCCCAATTCCCGCCGCAAGACCCGCAGCTTCGGTCCCAGATAGAGTTTCCGATCATCCGCCATACTGTCACTATGTCAAAAAATGACAGTATGAACAAGTCACCCAATGACACCGCTTCACTAATCGCCCTTACTTCACCAACTCATTCGTGGTTTCAGGGGGGCATCGAAACGAAAGGAAGACCCATGGAAACGACCGAAGCCCCCCAGCCCGCCCGCTCCCGCGCGGTTTTCTCGCAGGAAGATTTCGGCCTGATCCGCACCGCCATCGCCCATTATCTGCGCGAAGTTCAGGACAAGCCGGAATCGGTCAAATACGCCAATCTCTACCACCGCCTCGGCCGGGTGAGCTAAGCATTCGAAAAGGTTCAGGAGAGGAAGGGCGCGGCGGGCAACCGACCGCGCCCTCTTCGCGTCAGAACAACCGCGTCAGCCAGTAAAAGGCCGCGCCAATCGCCGCCGCGGCAGGCAGGGTCACCACCCAGGCGACGATGATGCTGGACGCCACATTCCACCGCACTGCCGACAAGCGCCGCGAAGCCCCGACGCCCACAATAGCGCCGGTAATGGTATGGGTCGTCGAAACCGGCACCCCCAGATGCGTCGCCATGAACAGGGTCAGCGCCCCGCCAGTCTCCGCGCAGAAACCCTGCGCCGGGGTCAGCCGCGTGATCTTCGACCCCATGGTATGGACGATCTTCCACCCACCCAGCAGCGTCCCTAGCCCCATCGCCGCCTGACAGCTCAGCACCACCCAGAAGGGCACATGGAACCCGCCGGTCAGCATGCCCTGCGAATAGAGCAGCACGGCGATGATCCCCATCGTCTTCTGCGCGTCATTGCCGCCATGCCCCAGCGAATAGAGCGACGCCGACACCAGTTGCAGCTTGCGGAACACCCGGTCCGCCCCCTGCGGCGTGAAGCGCCGGAAAACCCAGCTTATGATCAGCACCAGCAGCAACGCCAGCACCAGCCCGATGGCAGGCGACAACACGATGGCGGCGCTGGTCTTGAACACCCCGCTCCACACCACGGCGGAAAGCCCTGCCTTGGCCGTCCCCGCGCCCAGCAACCCCCCGATCAGCGCATGGCTGGAGGAGGATGGTATCCCCAACCCCCAGGTGATCAGGTTCCACGCAATCGCCCCCATCAGCGCGCCGAAAATGACGGCGGGGTCGATGATGCTGGCGTCGACAATGCCCTTGCCCACCGTCTCCGCCACATGCAGGCCGAAGAAGAGGAAGGCGATGAAATTGAAGAACGCCGCCCAGGCGACCGCATATTGCGGCTTCAAAACCCGCGTCGACACGATGGTCGCGATCGAATTGGCCGCGTCGTGCAGGCCGTTCAAAAAGTCGAACAGCAAGGCGACGCCGATCAGCGCGACCAGCAGCGGAAAGGCGATATGGGCTTCCATCTATCCGCTCTGTCAGGCGTGGTCGATGACCAGGCCGGAAATCTCGTTGGCGACGTCCTCGAACCGGTCCGTCACCTTTTCCAGATGGCTGTAAATCTCGTTCCCGACGACGAAGTCCATCGGATTGCCCTGCCGCGCCTGGGCATAGAGCGCCTTCAATCCCGCCTCATGCAGGATATCGGCATGCCCCTCCAGCTTCACCAGCCGCTCCGTCAGATCATGCAGCCGCGCCGAATTGAGGTTCAGTGAACGCAGCAGCGGCATAGCCTCCGCCGTGATCCTCGCGCATTCCACGATCAGGGCGCTCATATCCTGCATCTGGGAAGGAAATTCCTTCACCTCGAACAGGGCAATCGCCTTGGCGGTCTGGTTCATCTGATCGATGGCGTCGTCCATCACGCCGATCAGGCCGGTGATGGCGCTGCGGTCGAATGGCGTCACGAAGATGCGGCGGACGTCCTGCAACACGTCGCGGATGATGTCGTCCGCCTCATGCTCGCGGTCCGAAATCTCCTTGATATGGGCATCGATGTCCGGCCCGCCCTTCAGCAGCTTGGCGAGCGCATCCGCGCCGGCGACCAGCGTCACGGCGTGATCCTCAAACTGCTCGAAAAAGCGGCCCTGCTTGGGCATCAGCGCGTGAAACCAGCGCAGCATTCCAGTCCTTTCGGTTTGCCATTCCCTGATCCGCAGCAACGTCCGCACGAACAGCCCCGGATCGCGGGGCGGCTCGCGGAAGGCGGCGATGATGGATTGCAGATCGGGTTCGTCTACGGCCTTTGCAGCTTCGGCCACGGGAAACCAACGCAGTTCCCGCTGCCCTTGTTCGGGCCATTGCGGCAACTGGCCGGTCACTGCAAGTGGGAAAACCTCGACCGTGGCTTCCCTGGTGTCGCCGCGCCGCCTTTTCTTGTCATAGCGATAGCGGCCAATCGGCGCCGGGCAGGCGATGCCGTGAATGCCCGCTTCCTCATAGGCTTCCAGTTCGGCGGCGCGGTGACCCGCCATGCCCTTGATGCGGTTCCCCTTGGGAATCACCCAGCGCCGCGTATCCCGCGACGTGATCAGCAATATGCGCATCGACCCGTCCGGATCGGTCGCATAGGGAAGGGCGGCGATCTGACGCATCAACCGCCCTTATGTGCCGAAAGGCGTTCACGACTGATGAATGGCGGCCCCTGAATCACCGGCGCCTTGTAACAAAATCGTCACATTGCGCAATCGATCCGCTCGTCAGATCGACAGCCGCGCCGTGACGCGGATGTCCCGTCCCGCCAGGGGCGCGTAATCCTTCAGGAAACTCGCCGCCCGCCGCGCCTCGACATCGAAGATGTTGTTGGCGGACAGGGTGATGGTCGTCCGGTCATTGCCCTTTATCGGCTTGAAGGACAGCGAGGCGTTGACCAGCGTGAAGCCGTCGGTCGGCGTTTCGGTGTCGGCGATCCGATTCTGGGCGAAGCTATGTTCCACCTCGCCCCGCAGGCTGAGCCGGTCGCCCTGCAACTCGACGCCGCCGAGCAGGCGCAGCGGCGGAATGCGCGGCGCTGGACCAGTCCCCTTGATGGTGGCGCGGACATAGTCGGCCACCGCGTCGAGATTGACGGCATAGCCGCCGATCTGCCCGACCTTCAACGTGCCCTCCGCCTCGAAGCCGAGATAGCGGGCGTCGGCCTGCAAATTCTGGTAGCAGGGGAAGTCAAGCGGCTCGCCGCCATTGACCGCCATGCAGACGCTGTCATCCACAAGCGAATCGTAGATATAGCCGTTAAACCAGTTGTGATAGGCGGACAGCGAGAGCGTATAGCCATTGCCCTGGCCGCGCAGCGTGCCCTCAATGCCCCAGCTTTTTTCCAGCCCGAAATCGGGATTGCCCAGCTCGAATGCCTGCGTGCCCGCATGGTTGCCGCGCGCGAACAGTTCCTCCGCCGAGGGAGCACGCTCCGTCCGGGACAGGTTCAGCCCCGCGCGCCAGCCGGGGACGATTTCCTGGCTGATCCCCACCGATCCCGAGAATGCGTCGAAGCTGCGATGATAGGCCGGGTTGAACAGCGTCTCATCTGCATCCGCGCCCACTTTGGTATGTTCGTAACGACCGCCCAGTTCGATCCGCGTCGTGCCCAGGTCGAAGGATTGCAGCGTGAAGAAGCCCAATTGCTCGGTCTGGTTGCGCGGCAGGAACTTCTCTTCCCCCACGACATGGAAGTTGCGGGCGAAGAACTGCGCGCCGATGGCGCCGTCCCAGCCGCCGCGCTTCGCCTGAACCAGTTCCAGCCGCGATTCGATGGATTGGTTGTAGAAGGTCGTGCCGACCGCACCGTCTTCCTCAATCTCCTGATGCTGGTAATCGGCGAAACCGGCGCGCAGGCGGATGGATTCCAGAAAGCCGCCATTGACCGGCACTTCGGCGCGCAGGTCGGCGCGATCCTGCTTCATATGCAGCCGCACCTGTTCCGCCTCGCCATCGGGGTCGAGCGAATAGCGCACCGGAACGCCATAGAAATTGTCGGTATGCGCGACCGAAAAGCCCAGATTGCCGCCATCGGTGATCAGCGCCGCGCCGCCCGCGACTTCCCAGGTCCGCGCCGCGCTGTTGGGCAATTTGCCGCGCAGATTGGCCAGATCCTGGATCGCCGGATCGCCGCTGGCCGCCGCCTGGGCGCGCAGCGCAGGGGTCAGGATATAGCTGCCGGTGTCCAGGTCGCCGCTCTTGGAATAGCTGCCGTCGAAATGGACCACGATCTTGTCGCCGATGGGCGCCTCGATCTCGCCCGATCCGGTGCGTTCATTGGCGGCGCTGCCATAGGTGGCGATGCCGTCGATGTGGATCGGCTCGTCCGGCACCCGGCGCGGAATGCGCCCGTCGATCACATTGACCACGCCGCCGATGGCCGATGACCCATAGAGCAGCGCTGCCGGGCCGCGCAGCACTTCGATCCGGGCGGCGGTCAGCGGATTGATCGCCACGGCATGGTCGACCGAGGTGTTGGACACGTCGAAACTGCCGATGCCGTCGGTCAATATGCGCACACGCTCTCCCTGGAAGCCGCGCAGGACGGGCCGGGAAGCGTTGGGGCCGAAGGACGTTGCCGAAACGCCCGGCTGGCGAGCCAGCGTCTCACCGATGGTAGGACGCAGATCGCGGGTCAGTTCCTGGCCCGAAACCACGGAAGTGCCCGACAATATGTCGCCCTGCCGCCGGGGGATGATGGCGGTGACGACAATGTCCGCTCGTTGATCATGATAGGACTGCGGGGTCGCGTCGGTGGCGGCGTCTTGGGCAAGGACGGGGAGGGGGACGGAAAGTGCGGTCAGGGCGCAACCGGCACGCAACAGCGCGGAACGATACATTCGGCTCGTCATCCTTGAATCGGGAGGAGATGCGCTCTCCTATCTGGAATGATATAGCATATCAATACCTGTTCGACGCATGGATGATCGCCGGTCGCGAAATCGCCTCGGCCAACCGCAGATGCGCTCTAAAGAAAGAGGAATTCCGCCAAGGCACCTGCGGCGGCAGGGCTTTGGGGATGGACGGCCTGCCGCACCTCTATGGCTGGCAAAGGCCGTTCGAGCGCGATCCGCCTGATCCCCGTCATGCGTCCCAGATCCCGCGCCAGCGGGCCGAAGGCGGCGAAACAGCCAGCGCCTTCCCGCAATATCGTCACGATATCGAAGAGATTGTCGGTTTCCAGCACGGGATCGCCCAGCCGCACGCCGCCGCGCATCAGCGCTTCGTCGATGATCAGCCGCAAGCCGTTGCGAGGCTCCATGGCCAGCGTCGGCATGGCGGCAAGTTCCGTCATCGCCACGCTTTCGCGCCGGGCCAGCGGATGGTCGGTACCGGCATAGAGGTTGATCTGCTCCGACCAGCCATAGCGGGACGGCAGATCGTCCGTCTCCCCTAGGGCATAGAAATAGGCAATGTCGGCCTTGCCCCGGTGCAGCGCCCAGGCCGCTTCGTCGGCCAGATGGATCGTCAGATCCAGCGTGATGGCGATATCGTCGTTCGCGGCTTCGAAAGCCGCCAGAGCCTCCTGAAAATGGCCGAAGACCGGCGCCGGCGCGGCCAGGACGATGGTCTCCCGCGCAGGCCGAGCGGCGGGCTGCAAGGCGGCGTCGGGCGGCGGAGGCGCGATGTCGTCGGCCTGATCGACCTGCCAGTTGTCCGGCCGATCCTGCGACAATAGTGTCATGGCCTGCGCGGTCTTCCGGCCTGCGGCGGTAAGGTGGGCATCCCCGGCCAGATCGTCGAACAGGCGATAGCCCAGGCGCAGTTCCAGCGAAGCCAGGTCGCGCGCGACATCGTCTGCGGTGACGCCCAGTTCACGGGCGCAATGCGAGAGGCTGCCCGACGCCACCATCTGCGCGAAAATATCCAACTGGCGCAGGGAGGGCGTGGCCATGGCCTCTGATAGTGCAAATATCGCACGGGGTTAAGGCGGATATTGGGCTTTATTATTTTGCCATATTGACGAACCCCGCCCGATAATGGCAGGGCGCTCAGCCTGACGGGCGGGTATAGCTCAATGGTAGAGCACTAGCCTTCCAAGCTTGTGATGCGGGTTCGATCCCCGCTACCCGCTCCATTTCCTCCATAGGGGTCCGTCCATATGGGCGACGTCATCAATCTTCGGCAGGCACGGAAGGCCAGGGCGCGGGCGGACAAGGATCGTCTGGCGCAGGGCAATCGCGTCAAATTCGGCCGAACCAAGGCAGAGCGGCTGGCCCAGTCGACTGAAGAAGAACGGCGGAACCGTGAAATCGAAGGCGCCCGGCGCGACCATAGGCCAGACAATTGCTCTAATATCGGTGATGAATAACTGTTAATATTGGCGGTGATCTGATCGATTGATCGATATTTTGCCTCCGTTGATCCGGAATGCCGATCCGGCATTGCGCTGAATCCTGAACTTCGCAGGTTTACCCTGCGCTATGACTGGAAACATTCGCTCACTTCGCCCGGCCAGGGCCGCGATTGCCGCTGTTCTGGCCTTCTCTTCTCCCGCATTGCTCGCGCAGACTGTCGTGCCGCCTGCCGAACCGGTGGTTGCCGCGCCTGAGGGCGTTCCTGCGCCGGTTTTGGCGCCGAACTTCGCTCCGCCGCAGCCGGTGGTTCAGCAGACGCCTTCGGTCGAGGAGCGGCTGGACGCCGCCATCGCCGCTTCGGAGGCGGAAAAGCCGTCCTCACCCGTCGCGGTGAAGCGTGTGGCGCCCAAGCCTGTCGCAAAGACCCAGGCGGAGCGGCCAATCGGCGCCCCAACGCCCGCTCCTCGCGAAACAGCCCCGGTGGCGCCGCCGCCCGTCGAAACCGCCGCGCCCATTGAACCGGCTCCGGTCATCTCTCCCGCAACCCCGACGCCCGTGCCGGAAGCGGGAATCGATCCGGCGCTGCTATGGGCGCTTGGCGGTGGCGCACTGCTGATGATCGGCCTGGGGAGCATGGCCCTGCTCCGTCGGCGCAAGCGGCAGGATGAGCTTTGGGTGGAAGGGGTTGACCAGCCCGTATTGGCGGAACCGGTCGCCCCCCGCGCCGCCGCCATGCCGCTCATGACGCCGCCGCCGGTCAGCACCCCCGCATCCAGCGATGAGGAAAGGACGTTGGAGGCGATGGTCGCTGCGCCGCCGAGCCCGGAAAACCCGTTCCGCACGCAAGCCAAACGCCGCACCAGGGCCAAATTCCTGCTCCGTCAGCAGGGTCAGGCAGCCGCTCCGCCGTCGGCCCCCGCAACTGTTGCGGCCGATTCGCCCCGGCCGGTGCCGACGGCCACGCAGACCGTCTATCGGTTCGGTCAGGAGCGGCGTCGGGAGACTCTCTTCAAACCCCGCACAAGCTGACAGATTTGGATTTGCAGCGAAAAGGGGTCGCCGGCCGAGGCTGGCGACCCCTTTGTCATGGATTAGTTTGGTCGATCTGGTTGCACTGATGCGCCTTGCCTGATACCGGCCCGCCGGTAATTTCACGGCCCTTCAGCCTCAAGGAAAGTCGCCCTAACCATGTCCGACAAGATCAACCGCATCGTTCTCGCCTTCTCTGGAGGGCTGGATACCAGCGTGATCCTGAAATGGCTGCAACAAACCTATCAGTGCGAGGTGGTGACCTTCACCGCCGATCTGGGCCAGGGCGAGGAACTGGAACCGGCCCGCGCCAAGGCCCGGCTGATGGGCGTCAAGGAAGAGCATATCTTCATCGACGACCTGCGCGAGGAATTCGTGAAGGACTATGTCTTCCCGATGATGCGCTCCAACGCGCTCTATGAGGGGTTGTATCTGCTCGGCACCTCCATCGCCCGTCCGCTGATCGCCAAGCGCCAGATCGAGATCGCGAAGCAGGTCGGCGCCGACGCGGTGTCCCACGGCGCGACCGGCAAGGGCAATGATCAGGTCCGCTTCGAACTCGGCTATTACGGCCTCGCCCCCGATATCAAGGTGATCGCCCCTTGGCGCGAATGGGATTTGGCGAGCCGCACCAAGCTGATCGAATTCGCTGAAAAGCATCAGATTCCGATCCCCCGCGACAAGCGCGGCGAAAGCCCCTTCTCGACCGACGCGAACATGCTGCACACCTCGTCCGAGGGTAAGGTGCTGGAAGATCCGTGGGAAGAAACCCCGGACTATGTCTATTCGCGCACGGTCAATCCGGAGGATGCGCCCGACGCGCCCGAATATATCACCGTCGATTTCGAGCGTGGCGACGGCGTGGCGATCAATGGCGTCGGCATGTCGCCCGCGACCCTGCTGGAAACGCTGAACGACTATGGTCGCAAGCATGGCATCGGCCGCCTCGATCTGGTGGAGAACCGCTTCGTCGGCATGAAGTCGCGCGGCATGTACGAAACGCCGGGCGGCACCATCTATCACCTCGCCCATCGCGGGATCGAGCAACTGACGCTCGACCGGGGCGCGGCGCATCTGAAGGACGAACTGGCGCCGCGCTATGCGGAACTCATCTATAACGGCTTCTGGTTCTCGCCGGAGCGCGAGATGCTTCAGGCCGCGATCGACCACAGCCAGGAGAAGGTGACCGGCACCGTCCGCCTGAAGCTGTACAAGGGCGGCGTCTATGTCGTCGGCCGCAAGTCGCCCTATTCGCTCTACAGCGAGAAGGTCGTGACTTTCGAGGATGATGCGGGCGCCTACGACCAGCGCGATGCGGCGGGCTTCATCAAGCTTAACGCGCTCCGCCTGCGCCTTCTGGGCCGCCGCGACCGCTGAGAAAGCTCCGTCGCCCGATACAAATTGCGACATTTTATCGGGTGACGTGACAAAATTGCGGGACAAAACTCTCCGATAAGCGTCTTCAAGGACGGCAGGGCGCCGTTCGTGACAGACGCTTTGAAGGAAGAATCCCATGACTCGCAAATTCATGACCACGGTGGCGCTGGGCTCGCTGTTCGTCGGCGGGCTCGCTGCCTCTCACCTCGCTTTCGCTCAGGATGGCGGCCCGGATCGCGCCGGACCGCGCGGCGGCGGCATGCTGATGATGGCCGACGCCAACAAGGACGGCGCTGTCACCAAGGCGGAACTGACCGCCGCGCTGGAAACCCGCTTCGCCAGGCTGGACGCCAACAAGGACGGAAAGCTCGACCAGGCGGATCGCGACATCCTCCGCCAGCAGCGGCTCGATGCACGCTTCGCCGCGCTGGACACCGACAAAAACGGCCAGATCAGCAAGGCGGAATTCGCCGCCGGGCATCAGGGCCGGGATGGCAAGCACGACCGCATGGGCAAGCCCGGCGGGCCGGACGGCCGGGGCTGGGGCCATCGCGGATGGGGCCACATGCGCGGTGGTCCGGGCGACGAGATGAAGAAGGACGGCATCACCAGGGCCGAGTTCCTGGCCCGTCCGCTCGCCCTGTTCGACAAGGCCGACGCCAATCATGACGGCAAGGTGACCGCCGAGGAGATGAAGGCGGCGCGCCAGTCCTTCCGCGACGGCTGGAAGGACCGGAAGGCCCCGACGCCCGCCAACTGAGGGTAAAGGGCGAAGGCGCCGATTGGCGGGCCTTCGCCCTTCCACCCCGCCTCAAGCCATGACAAGAACCGGACCATGAGCGAACGACCCCATCTGCTGCTCGTCGACGACGAGCGCTCGATCCGCGAGCCGCTGGCGCAATATCTCGGCCGCAACGGCTTTCGCGTCACGGCCGTCGAAAATGCGGCGGAAGCGCGGATGCGCCTCAACGCCAACGCCATCGACCTGGTGATCCTGGACATCATGATGCCGGGGGAGGATGGGCTGTCGCTCTGCCGCCATATCCGCGAAACCAGCGAGATTCCGGTGATTCTGCTCACCGCGAAATCGGAAGAGACGGACCGCATCGTCGGGCTGGAGATGGGCGCGGACGATTATGTGCTGAAACCCTTTTCCCCCCGCGAACTGGTCGCCCGCATCAAGGTGATTTTCCGCCGCGTAGCGACCGGCGGCCAGCGCGTCACGGCACCCGACGGCGCGACCTATGCCTTCGCCAACTGGTTGCTCAAGACGCAGGAACGCACGCTGGTCGACAGTGAGGGCGTGGCGCTCCCGCTCTCCACGGCGGAATATAATCTGATGCTGGCCTTCGCCACGCGGCCCAATCAGGTGCTCAGCCGCGACCAGTTGCTGGACATCACCCAGGGGCGGGAGGCGAACGCCTTCGACCGGGCGATCGACAACCAGATCAGCCGCCTGCGCAAGAAGATCGAGCCTGACCCCAAAAACCCGACCCTGATCAAGACCGTTTGGGGCGGCGGCTATACGCTGTCGTCGGATGTGCGAAAGCTGTGAGGCGGCTACGTCCTTGGCCGCAAAGCATCGTCGGCCAGATCATCGTCCTTGTCGCGCTGGCGTTGTTCGTGGCGCAGGCGATCAATTTCGCCCTGCTGCTGCGCGAACGCCAGCGGATCGAACTCACGGCCCAGACAGCGCCCGGCGTCTACCGGATCGTCGACGCGCTCGACAATAGGCCTGATCGGCGCGGGAGCGACGATGGCGAGCGGCGGGGGAGGGTGCGGTTCCTGGATGCCGCCCCATCCCTGCAGGGCACCGGCCGGCCGGATATCGAACGCCGCGCCAGGGCGATGTTCGACGATGTCGGCCTTTCGGTCCGCTCCATCCACGCGGTAGAACAGGACCAGGCGCTGCCGATGCGGCGCTGGGACAGTTTTCGCCTGCGGGCGGACGGCCATCTGCATACAGATGTCCGCATGGCGCGTCTGGCGATGGCGGTCGAATATCAGCCGGGAAAATGGGCGCTGACGCAGACGCGCATCGGGGACCGGCCAGCGCGCTTCGGCGGATGGCTGGTGGGACAGACGCTGATCCTCTACGTCATCGTGCTGTTGCCGCTGCTATGGGTGGGGCGCAGGCTGGCGCGGCCGCTCAAGCAATTGACCGGGTCGGCGGAGCAATTCGCCCGCACCGGATCGGCGGACCCGGTCGAGGAGCGCGGCCCCGGCGACGTGCGGCAACTCACCATGGCCTTCAACGCGATGCGCAGCCGCATCTTCGCCATGCTGAACGAGAAGGACCGGATGCTGGGCGCGATCGGCCATGATCTGCGCACGCCGCTGGCCTCGCTGCGGGTGCGGGCGGAATCGGTCGAGGATGAGGGCGAGCGCGCCCGCATGTCCGAAACGATCGATGAGATGAATCGCATGCTGGAGGATATATTGTCATTGGCCCGCGCCGGACGCAGCAGCGAGGCGCAGCAGAAGGTCGACCTGTCCGCGCTGGCCGACGCGGTGGTGGAGGATTTTCTGGAACTGGGTTCCCCGGTCGATCTGGCTGAAGGCGAGCGGGTCGTGGCCGATGTGCGTCCGCAGCAGATTCGCCGGGCGCTGCGCAATCTCATCGAAAACGCCATCGTCTATGGCGAGCGGGCGCATGTGTCGGTGGAGCGGGGCGAGGGCACGATCCGGCTGGTCGTCGCGGATGACGGCCCCGGCATATCCGAAGACCGGATGGAAGAGATGATGGAACCCTTCACCCGGCTGGAAGGCTCCCGCAACCGGGAGACGGGCGGCGCGGGCCTGGGGCTGGCGCTGGTGCGGGCGATCATGGCGGAACATGGCGGCGCATTGAAGCTCGCCAACCGCCCACAGGGCGGGCTGGAAGCAAGCCTGGTCCTGCCTGCCTGAAGCAACCATCAATTCCTCCCTGCGCGAAGCGTGGGGAGGGGGACCGTCGGCGCAGCCGATGGTGGAGGGGAAATGCGCAGGACGCGCCTCATTCCCCTCCACCAGCCTTCGGCCGTCGAAGAGAGTCACGTGCCTCTCTTCGACCCTCCCCATCTCCCGATGGGGAGGAATAGGATAGGTCCGCCTCCACCCCCCACAATATTCCTCCCTCCTTTGCGGGTTCCCCGGCTTCGTTCGTCTTGCGGGGATGTAGGGGTTGTTGATCGCCCCCTGCCGCATACTGTTCCGCCGAAGAGAGGCATGGGTTTCCATCATGGTCGATTGCACAGTTTCCGCCGCCTTGATCCATAAAGGCATCTTCCCCGACAGCGCCGTTCGCGCCACAGTGGCGGAGGATCGGCGCTGATGCAGGGGGACATGATGACTTGGCTCGTACCCCTGGTCGCGATGCTGGGCGCGGGCCTGTTCGCCGGTTTCGCGGCGGGGATTTTCGGGATTGGCGGCGGTTTCGTGGTGGTGCCCGCGCTGTTCGTGGTGCTGCCTCTGCTGGGCGGCACGCATGAGGCCATCGCCCATGTCGCCATCGGCACCTCCGCCGCGACGATCATCGTGACGTCGATCCGCTCCCTCCTCGCCCATGCCAAGCGCGGCGCGGTGGAGTTTGAGATACTCAAGACCTGGGCGCCGTGGATCATCCTGGGCGACGGCGTCGGCGTGCTGCTGGCCGGTCGGGTCGACGGGCACATATTGACCATGATCTTCGCGGTCGGCGTGTTCCTGATGTCGCTCAACTTCCTGCTGCCCAAGGTGGGCGGCAAGGTGATCAGCGACACCATGCCGTCCGGCATCGCCCGCGTCGGCATCGCCGGGGGCCTGGGTACTTTCTCCGCGCTGCTGGGCATCGGCGGCGGCACCATCGCCATCATGGTGATGACGCTGTGCGGCCGCTCGATCCACCGCGCCATCGCCACCGCATCGGGCATCGGCACGCTGATCGCCATTCCCAGCGCCATCGGTTTCGCGCTGATCGGCCTCAAGGAAACGGGCCTGCCCTGGGGGTCGCTGGGCTATGTCAACATTCCCGCCACGCTGGCCATCGCCTCCATGTCGATCCTGACCGCGCCGCTCGGCGTGGCGGCGGCGCACAGCCTGCCTGCCGCGCCGCTCAAGAAATTCTTCGGCGTCTATCTGGTCATCATCGCCTTCGTCATGTTCCGCAACGCCATGAAGATGTGATTCCCCCTGACCGCCCATGGACCCTGCACAGGCCATGGGCGGATTTTCATGCCGGGGATGTTTCGGACGGCTTCGGCTTGCCAGGCCCCGCTTGTCTTGACATCTAAAGACGAATGCGGGGCGAAAGCTATTCATCCATCCGGCAAGCGCTTGCGCAAGACGCTGCGCAGGCGCTTGCGCTGTGCCTCGACCGGCTGGAGCAAAGCGCCGGAGACGCCGAACTCCATCGCCTCGCCGCCCGCGCCCTGCGCGCCCTGAATCGCGACGCGGAGGCAGAACGGCATGAAGCCGCGGCCATCGACGCCGCCGCCACGGACCCGGTCTTGCAGCAGGCCGCCATCGCCCTGCTCGACAACCGTCTGAATCAGGCCGAACCGATCCTGCGCGGACGGCTCAGGGACAATCCCTTCGATGTCGCGGCGATCCGCATGCTGGCCGAACTGGCGGGGCGCATCGGGCGCAACGCCGATGCGGAAAAGCTGCTGCGCCGCGCATTGGAATTGGCGCCCGGCTTCACCGCCGCCCGCGCCAATCTGGCGACCGCGCTGCATCGCCAGAACAAGACGGCGCAGGCGCTGGAGGAACTGGACCGGTTGCAGGACCAGTCCAACCCCGTCCACGCTAATCTGCGCGCCGCCGTGCTGGGCCGCCTGGGCGATTTCGACGAAGCCATTACGCTCTACGAACGGATATTGGATCAGGCGGCGAGCCAGCCGAAAATCTGGATGAGCTATGGCCATGCGCTCAAGACTGTCGGCCGCACGGCGGACAGCGTCGCAGCCTATCGCCGGGCCACCGCGCTGCGCCCGGCCTTTGGAGAGGCCTGGTGGAGCATCGCCAATCTGAAAACCGCCGCCTTCGATGCCGCCGACATCGCCGCCATGCAGGATGCGTTGCGCGATGCGCAGGCCAGCGCTGAGGACCGATTCCACCTCCATTTCGCGCTGGGCAAGGCGAAGAGCGATCAGGGAGAAGCCGAAGCCGCCTTCGTTCATTATGCCGAAGCGAACCGCCTGCGCCGCCTCAGCCAACCCTATGAAGCGGCGCGCACCACCCGCGCCGTCGATGCTGCGATCGACCTCTTCACCCCCGATTTCTTCGCGGAACGCAAGGGCATGGGCAACCCCGCGCCCGATCCGATCTTCATCGTCGGCCTGCCCCGCGCCGGTTCCACGCTGGTCGAGCAGATCCTGTCCAGCCACAGCCAGGTCGAAGGGACGATGGAACTGCCCGACCTGCCAGCGCTGGTCGCGGAACTGCGGCAGGAGGGCGACTGGCCAACCCTGCTGCGCGACCTCGACCCCACCCGCCTGCGCGCCCTGGGGCAGGCCTATATCGACCGCACCCGCATCCAGCGGCGCGAAGGGCGGCCCTATTTCATCGACAAGCTGCCCAATAACTGGCTGCATGCCGGCCTGATCCACCTGATCCTGCCCCATGCGCGGATCGTCGATGCGCGCCGTCATCCGCTCGACTGCGGCTATTCCAATTTCCGCCAGCATTTCGCGCGGGGACAGGCGTTCAGCTACGACCTTGGCGACATCGGCCATTATTATGCCGACTATGTCCGGCTGATGGCGCATGTCGACGCTGTGCTGCCCGGTCGCGTCCATCGCGTCGTCCACGAACGGCTGCTGGACGATCCGGAAGGGGAGGTGCGCGCCCTGCTCGCGGCCCTAGGCCTGCCGTTCGAGGAGGCCTGCCTCAACTTCCACCAGAACCGCCGCGCCGTCCGCACCGCCAGCAGCGAACAGGTCCGCCGCCCAATCAACCGGGACGGCGAGGGGCAATGGCGCGCCGTCGAAGCGCAACTCCAGCCCCTGATTGCTGCCCTCGGCCCGGTGCTGGACAGCTATCCCGACGCGCCCTGATCGTGGCTTTCGGGTAACAATCGCCTGAAAAATCGCATGATTGCCACAACGCAACGATTTTCCGTTGTGCGTTTCCGGCAGTTGATGACAAATTTCCAGCAGAAATTCGTGCACCTGAGGGGAGGTAGCCGATGTCCGGTCGCGTTCGCTTGATGGAATTTTCGTCCGCTTTGCTGGCCACCACGGCCATGGCCGTTCCCGCCATGGCGCAACAGGCCGCCCCGCCCGCCGACAGCGACGTGATCGTCGTCACCGCCCAGCGCCGCGAGGAACGGTTGCAGGATGTGCCGATCAGCATCAACGCGCTCGGCCAGGCCAAGCTGGAACAGGCCAATGCCAAGGCGCTGGACGATTACGCCAAGCTGCTGCCCAGCGTTTCCATCCAGTCCTTCGGCCCCAGCCAGGCGCAGGTCTTCTTCCGCGGCGTCGCCACCGGATCGGGTGGCCCGCCGCTGCATATCGGCCCGCTGCCCACCAGCAGCACCTATGTCGACGAAATCCCGGTCACGACCATCGGCGGCATGGTGGATGTCCATCTCTACGACGTCGCCCGGATAGAGGCGCTGGCCGGACCGCAGGGCACGCTGTTCGGCGCCAGCTCACTGTCCGGCACGCTGCGCATCATCACCAACCGCCCGGAACTGGGTAAGACGACCGGCAGCATCGACCTGCAGGTCAACAAGTTCGGCAAGGGCGATTTCGGCGGATCGGCGGAAGGTTACATCAACCTGCCGATCAGCGACAATGCTGCGCTGCGCGTGGTCGGTTTCTACGACCGCACCGGCGGCTATATCGACAATATCCCCGGCAGCCGCACCTTCACGCTGGATGACGGCGACGACGACACAGAACTCACGGTTCGCAATACCGACAAGCCCGGCTTGGTCGAAAACGACTATAACGACGTCGAAACCTGGGGCGGGCGCGCCGCGCTGCGCGTCGATCTGGACGACAATTGGACAGTCACGCCGCAATTCCTCTACCAGAGCCAGATCGCCCATGGCGGCTTCTTCTACGATCCGACCAAGGGCTATCTGAACGTCACCGACTATCTGCCCAGCCGCAACAAGGACCGCTGGTGGCAGGCGGCGCTGACGATCCAGGGCAAGCTCAGCGACTGGGACATCACCTATTCGGGCGGCTATTTCGAGCGCAAGGTCGATAATATCGCCGATTATTCCTATTATTCCGTCGCTTACGACAGCTATACCTATGTCGACGACAATGGCGTGACGCAGTTCGGCAAGGCCACCTATTTCCCCGACGGCAATGGCGGTTTCATCGACCCGACCCAAACATCGCACCAGTTCGACAAATATACCAAGCACACCCAGGAAATCCGGGTGAACTCGCCCACGGACAAGCCTTTCCGGTTGGCGGCGGGCATGTTCCTTCAGGTCCAGACCGACAAGATCGGCGCCGATTACCAGACCGTCGGCATCAGCCAGATTCCGACGCCCGACTGGATCGCGCCGTTCGGCAACACCGACACCGTGTTCCTGACCCGCGTCAAGCGCAAGGACCGCGACTATGCGATGTTCACGCAGGCCGAATATGACATCGTGCCCAGCGTCACGCTGATCGCGGGGATTCGCGGATATACGGCGCACAACAGCATCTACGGTTTTTCCGGGACTAACAGCGCCGGCAACCTCGATCCCGCCAATTGCTTCCCCACCAACATGCCCGACGTGCCCTGCGCCAATGTGCACAAGAAGCAGGTCGAAACCGGCGTCATCTGGCGCGGCGGCCTGAAGTGGCAGGTCAGCCCGGACGTGATGCTCTATGGCACCGTCTCTCGCGGCTACCGGCCGGGCGGCAACAACCGGCGGCCGGGCGTCAATCCGTTCAAATCGGACAAGCTGGACAATTTCGAACTGGGCTGGAAAACCCATTTCGGCCGCATCTATTTCAACGGCGCGGCCTTCTACCAGAAATGGCGCGACCTTCAGTTCGGACTGGTGCCGGTCGGCCAGAACGGCGTCACCAACACCTATAATGCGGGCGATGCGCGCATCTATGGCGTGGAGGGCGACCTGTCGGCGCGCTTCGGCGGCCTGTCCCTGTCGGCCAGCGCCACCTATGTCGACGCGCAACTGACCAGCGATTTCTGCGAGGTCGATCCGGTCACGAAGAATATCGTCTGCACCCCCGGCGTCCCGCCCGCCGCAGCCAAGGGCACCCGCCTGCCGATCATGCCCCGCTTCAAGGGGTCGGCCACGGCGCGCTACGAATGGCCGCTGGGCGCGACGACGGCCTTCGTGCAGGGATCGGTGACGCACCAGGGCGGCACCCGCACCTTCCTGACCGATGCCGATTTTGCGGCGGTTGGACCGACCCGGCCCTTCACCACCGCCGATTTCTCCATCGGCGCGCATTGGGACAGTTGGCGGATAGAGGCCTTCATCCAGAACGCCTTTAGCAGCCATGGCGCGCTGGGCCGGAACACCATCTGCGCCACGGAGATCTGCGGCGCCTATGCCCGGACCTATCCCACCAAGCCGCAATTTTTCGGGCTGAAGCTGGGATATGATTTCGAATAGCGGGCGGTTCCGGTAGGTTTGAATAGAATCGTCATTCCCGCCTACGCGGGAATGACCTAACTGCCTGATGAGGCGTTCACGCTTCCTCACCCTCTGGCATGACGTCCACCATCACCTGAACATTCTGTCCGGAGCCGCCCACGAACAGCCCGTCCATCGGCGCGACATCGGCATAGTCCCGCCCCATGGCGACGAACAGATGCCCATCGCCCGCGATCACCCCGTTGGTCGGATCGAATCCGATCCACTCTCGCGTTGGCCCGCACCACAGCATGACCCAGGCATGCATCGCGTCCGCGCCCACCAGCCGCGCCATGCCCGGCGGCGGATCGGTGCGCAGATAGCCGCTGACATAGGCGGCGGGCAGCCCGAACCAGCGCAAGGCCGCCACCATCACATGGGCAAAATCCTGGCACACCCCATGCCGCGCTGAAAAGGCCTCCGCCACCGGCGTCGCCGCATCGGTCGCCCCACTGACATAGGCGAATTCATTCCTGATCCGCCGCGCCAGTTCCAGTGCCGCTTCCACGATGGACCGGTGCGGGACAAGCAGATCGCCCGCCCATGCCCCGATCTCCGCCACCAGGGGCACGCGCGGCGAGGCATGGAGGTAATGCGCGGGCCCCGCCGGTCCCATGTCCCGCGCCGCCAGCGCTGCCTCCGCCACCGCGCCGACGGTCGGATCGTCTGGCTGCGGCTCTATGGGCGGGCCGCCCTGCACCCCAGTGCGAAAGCTGCTTTCGATGCTGATCCGATGCAGCGGACTGTCGATCTCGATGCGCGCCACATGCACCGGCCACGCCCCCGGCCGCGATTCGATGGAGGCGGGCGCGGGATCGACCGCCAGATGATAATCCGACGTCCACTGCCCCGGCCATGGCGCGGGCCGCAGCCGCAGGTTGAACCGCGCCAACTGCACCGGCGCATCATAATGCACGATGGTCTGGTGCCGAATGCGGTAGATCATGACAGCAGGCTGACGCCCTCGCTCCTCTCCTTGCGCCGTTGTAGGAAATAGCGCTGGCCGATGGCGTCCGACAACTCCAGCAACCGGCTTTCCGCGTCCGCCAGATCGGCCACGCTCAATATATCCCCCGTCATCGGCGCCAGCCGCGCCGCCAGCATCGCCGCCAGCCTTTGCGGTTCCTCCGGCATGCCGTCGCCATGCAGCGTCGGCAGCGCGGCGACATGCTCCGCCAGCCGTTGGGCCTGATAGACGATGGAGCGCGGATTTTGCGGCTCCAGCGCCACCAGATCGCGCACCGGCGCCAAAGCAGGCCCGGCCAGATAGCGGTTGCGATAGCTGATCTGACTGTCGTTAAGGTCCAGCAGCACGGTCAGGTCATCCGCCGAAGCCCTATCGCCCCCGAACAGCATGGCGAGGCGGCAGCCGTTGATCGCCCGCTCCATCCGCCGTCCCATATCGTGGAAGCGCCACCCCTCGGTCCGCCCCATATTCTCCGCCGCCAGTCCCGAAAGCGCCGAAATCCGCTCGATCATCCGGGAGGACGCCTCCAGCAGCGTCTCCGTCACCCCGCCATCGAAATCGGGCAGGGGCAATCGCACCAGCCGCCAATAATCCACCGCTAGCCGGTCGCGCAGCCCTTCGCCGATCCCCGCCACCGCCGCCAGCAGCGCCCGCACGCTACCCGGTTGCGCGCCGTCGCCCAGCGCCTGCGCGCACAGCGGCCCGACCGCCCCCGCAGTCCCCGAAATCGCGCCCCACAGCGCCAACTGCCCCATCAGCCGGTCCATGGTGGGCGACCCGACCGCCGGACCCAGATCGGCCTCGATCGACCCCCCGACAATCGCCCGGATCACCCGCGCCGTCATCTCCGTGCGTTCGATATAGCGCCCCAGCCAATAGAGATTGTCCGCCGCCTTGGCGGGCAGCATGCCGCCCACCCGCCGGATCGCCGGAGCCATCGCCGAAGCCAGCCCGTCCGCGGGCGCCGGCCGCGCATCGACCACGCACATGTCCGCCGACAGATCGCCTTCGCCCATCAGCGCGGCGCGAATGTCGCCATGCGCCGCCAGCCGGGTAAAGGCGCCCGGCATGATCCGCCACTGGCCCAGCTCATCCCGCGCCACGAACACGCGCAGAGTGAAGGGCAGGGCGGTAAGCTGCCCATCGACGATGGCAGGCGTGGTCGACAGCCGCACCACCTCCTGCCCGACATAGTCCATCGGCCGCCGCGCCATGGCCTCCAGCAACGCCGCCCGCTGCCCCGCATCCATCGCCGATCCGGGCAGGAAGCGCGTACCCGTCAATCCCGCCACATCCCGGTCGAATGCCGACCCGACCACCAATTCGTCCATCGCATCGGCCACATGCGCCCGCTCGGCCGCCTGCCCGCACCACCATGTCGCGATATTGGGCAGGATCAGCTCCGCGCCCAGCAAATCCCGCGCCAACCCCGGCAGGAAAGCCGCCATCGCCCGCGATTCGATCACGCCCACGCCCGGCCAGTTAGCCAGCATCAACCCGCCCTTCACGCAGGCGTCGAACAGGTCCGGCACGCCGATGCGCGATTCCGCGTCGAACGCCAGCGGATCGATGAAGCGGCTGTCCATCCAGCGCCACAGCCCGTCGACCCGCTTCAACCCCTGGATCGTCCGCACGAACAATTGGCCGTCGGACACGATCAGATCCTCGCCCTCGACCAGCAACAGCCCCAGATAGCGCGCCAGATGCGCCTGCTCGGCATAGCTCTGGTTGAAACGCCCCGGCGACAGCAGGCCGATGCGCGGATCGCTCCGCTCGCAATCTGCCGCCAGCCCCCGGCGCAAATCGCTCAGAAACGGCGCCAGCCGCCGCGCATTGAGCGCCCCCAGCAGATCGCCGGTCGCCCGCGACAGCGCCAGCCGGTTCTCCAGCGCATAGCCCACGCCCACCGGCGTGCGCACCCGGTCGGCCAGCACGCGCCATTCGCCGTCCGGCCCCCGCGCCAGATCGGCGGCGTAGAAATGGATGAAATGCCCATGCGGCGGCGGTGCGCCGGTCATGACCCGCCAATGATGCGGGCTGCCGGTGATGACGTTCGCGGGCAGCTTCCCGTCGCGCACCAGCGATTGCGTGCTGTAGATGTCGCTGATGACCCGCTCCAGCAACTGCGCCCGCTGGACCAGTCCCTGCTCGATATGGGTCCATTCCCGCGCCCCGATCAGCAGCGGAATGGGGCTGAGTGGCCAGGGCCTTTCCTGCTGGTCCCCGGTCAGCCGAAAGGCCAGGCCCAGGTCGACCGCCTGCCGCTCGACATTACCGGCCAGCATAGCCGGATCGCCCTGCGCCTGCGCCGACAGACGGTCCAGCATCGCCCGCCAGTGCCCGGCCATCTCCGCGCTCGCCCCGGCGAACAGGTCGCCCTCCGGCGCCCGCGCCAGATAGGCGTCGGCCCAACCGGCGGCTTCCATGACAGGGGTGGCGGTCTTCGTCATGGATGCCGGAAACGCAAATCCAGCGTCATCGGAAATTCGCTGGGGGCTTCGGCGGGGGGCATGTCGACCGGTCCCGGCGTATGGCCATGGTCCTGGAACCGCGCCTTGCGCCGCGCCTCCGCCTCATAGGCGTTGATCGGCAGCGTGTCGTAATTGCGCCCGCCCGGATGCGCGACATGATAGACGCAGCCACCCAGCGACCGCCCGCTCCAGCTATCCAGCACGTCGAAGGTCAGCGGCGCGTTGACGGGCAGGGCAGGGTGCAGGCAGGCGGCGGGCGCCCATGCCTTGTAGCGCACGCCGCCGACCGCTTCGCCCGGTACGGCTGTGGGGGTCATCGGCACCCGCCGCCCGTTGCAGGCAATGACATGCCGCCCGGCGATCAGGCCCGTCGCCCGCACCTGCAACCGCTCGGTCGAACTGTCGACATAGCGCACCGTGCCTCCGATCGCCCCGGTTTCGCCCAGCACGTTCCATGGCTCCAGCGCGTGGCTGATCTCCAGCGCCACGCCGCCCGCATCCACCGCGCCATGGATCGGGAAGCGGAACTGCCTTTGCGCCTCGAACCAGTTGGGATCGAAGTCGTAACCCGCGCCTTTCAGGTCGCTCAGCACCTCCAGAAAATCCGCCCAGACGAAATGCGGCAGCATGAAGCGATCATGCAAAGCCGTCCCCCAGCGCACCAGATTGCCCTGCTGCGGCTGCCGCCAGAACCACGCCGTCAGCGCCCGCAACAGCAATTGCTGCGCCAAACTCATCCTCGGCTCCGGCGGCATTTCGAAGCCCCGGAACTCAAGCAAGCCCAACCGCCCGGTCGGCCCGTCCGGCGAGAACATCTTGTCGATGCAGATTTCGGTGCGATGGGTATTGCCCGTCACGTCGACCAGCAGATTGCGGAACAGCCGGTCCACCAGCCATGGCGGCGGCGCATCCCCCTCGCCCGGAGCAGGAACCTGCGCCAGCGCGATCTCCAGTTCATACAGCCCGTCATGCCGCGCCTCGTCGATGCGCGGCGCCTGACTGGTCGGCCCGATGCACAGCCCGGAAAACAGATAGGACAGCGCAGGATGCCGCTGCCAATAGAGCACGAAACTCTTCAACAGATCGGGTCGCCGGATGAAGGGGGAGTCATTCAAACTCGGCCCGCCCAGCACGATATGATTGCCGCCCCCGGTGCCCACGGAACGCCCGTCCACCATGAACTTGTCGGCGGTGAGGTCGCAAGTCCGGGCCAGCGCATAGAGCCGCTCGGTGATCTCCACCGTCTCGTCCCAGCTTGACGAAGGCTGGATATTCACTTCGATCACGCCGGGATCGGGCGTGGCCTTCAGCACCTGCAAACGCGGATCGGGCGGCGGCGCATAGCCCTCGATCCGCACCGGAATCCGCATCGCCTCCGCCGCACCTTCGACCTGCGCGACCAGCTCCAGATAATCCTCCAGCGCCTCCACCGGCGGCAGGAAGATGGACAGGAAATGGCCCCTAGGCTCCACCGTCACGGCGGTGCGCACCGCCCCCTCGATATGGAACTGCTCGACCCGCTCCTGCGCCACGGCCCCGCCCGGCGCGTCGGGCACCCGTTGCACCGGCTGGGCATGAACCTCGTCCAATGTTGCCCGGAAATCGGGCAAAGGCCCTCGCTGCTCGCTCGGATCGCGGGGATGGATATAGGGAAAGGCCGCCTCCGGCACATGCGGCAGCGACCCCAAAGGCAGGCGATAACCCAGCGCCGAATCCCCCGGCACCGCGAACAGCCGTCCGCGCCGCAATTGCCATATCTCGCTCTGCCAGCGCGGCGTCGCCACCTGGCTCTGCCAGCGCTGCACCGGCAGCACATAGCCCACCGGCTGGTCCAGTCCCCGCTCGAACGCCCGCACCATCCGCGCCCGCGCTTCGGGATCGCTGATCTTGGGATCGTCGGGAGAGGTGTTGACCGGCAGGTCCGCCTCCTTGACCGCCCACACCGCCGGGTCTTCATAGACCGGCTGGATATGGTCGGCGGAAAAGCCCATCGCCCCCGCCATATGCGCGATGAAGGCCTCGGCATCCGCTGCCGTCACGACCCGCGCACCTTCCGGCGCGACCTCATCCGCGATCAGCCCGGCATCGCGCCAGATCGGCACCCCATCCTGCCGCCAATAGACCGCATAGGCCCATCGCGGCAGGCTCTCGCCCGGATACCATTTGCCCTGCCCATGATGCAGCATCCCGCCCGGCGCGAAGGCTTCCCGCAGCCCCCGGATCAGCCGGTCGGCATAGCCCGCCTTGGTCGGCCCCACGGCATCGCCGTTCCACTCGCCCGCATCGCCGCCATTCTCCGCCACGAAGGTCGGCTCGCCCCCGGTCGTCAACCGCACGTCCTGCGCCAATAGATCGGCATCCACCTGCGCGCCCAGCGCCATCACCGCATCCCAGCGCGCATCGGTAAAGGGCTTTGTGATCCGCACCGCCTCGGCAATGCGGCTGACCCCCATGGAGAAATGAAAATCCACCTCCGCCGGTTCGGCCATGCCGCTGATCGGCGCGGCGGAGCGATAATGCGGCGTCGCGCAGAGCGGAATATGCCCTTCGCCCGCGAACATCCCCGACGTCGCGTCCAGCGCCACCCATCCCGCGCCCGGCACATAGGCCTCCGCCCAGGCATGCAGGTCGACCACGTCCTGCGAAACCCCCTTCGGCCCCTCCAAAGGCTCGACATCGGCCACCAGTTGGATCGAATAGCCCGACACGAACCGCGCCGCAAAACCCAACCGCCGCAGCAACTGCACCAGCAACCAGGCCGAATCCCGGCACGACCCGGTGCCGATCTCCAACGTCTCTTCCGGCGACTGCACCCCGGTTTCCATCCGGATCACATAACCAACTCGTTGATGGAGTTGCCGGTTCACCTCGACCAGAAAGTCGATCGTCCGCCCCTCAAAGCCCCGATGTTCCTCCACCAGAGCCTCGAACAGCGGCCCCTGATCCTCCAGATCGAAATAGGCGGCCAGGTCGGTGCGAAGCTGCTCGTCATAGGCGAAGGGATAATCCTCCGCATAAGGCTCCACGAAGAAATCGAAGGGATTGATGATGTCGAGATCCGCCAGCAGATCGACCTCGACCGAAAAGCGGTCGACCGGATCGGGAAAGACGATCCGCGCCAGCCAATTGCCGTGCGGGTCCTGTTGCCAGTTCAGGAAATGCCCCGGCGGGTCGATCTTGAGGGCATAGTTGGGGATTTTCGTCCGGCTGTGCGGCGCGGGCCGCAACCGGATCACCTGCGGCCCAAGCCGGATCGGGCGGCTGTAGCGGTAGGACGTCAGATGGTGGAGCGCGGCCTTCAGCATGACAGCGATGAAACGCCACCCCCTGCTGCAATGCAATATGGAATCGTTTCGGGATCAAAGAATCTGCCGTTACGGGCTTGCCTCTTAAAGCCCCTCCTCTTCAGGGGAGGGGAAGCGCGCTCCTCAAGGCACCAAATCCACCCGCTCCGCATCCGGCATGACCGCATCGATCAGCAGAGACCGGTGGCACGCCGCCGCATCCCGCTCGAAGCACAGCAGCGCCGTCGGCTGCTCCTCCGCCATGTCCAGCAACTGCGCCGCCTGCACCATCGCCTCGGGCAGCTCCAACTGCCCCGCATAGATTTCCGCCAGCCGCTGATGCTGCCCCTTGCGCGCCGCCTCCCGCCCGGCGGCGGGCGTGCCCAGCGCCTTCAACCCGACATAGTCGATCCCCGCCTCCCGCAGCCCGGCGGCGAGGATATTCTTGGAAAAACCCGGCCGCCGCGACAGGGGCACCGCCCGCACATCGGCCAGCATCGTCACGCCCGCCGCCCGCAGAGCCGCGATCACCTCATCCTGCGTCGCGCCCTCATAGCCGATGGTAAAGATTCGCATGCCCGATACATTACCGTGTTCCTGCGCAGGCAGGAACCCAGTCCCGCCACCCGCCCAACTCGCCGATAAACCCTTTCAGCCGCCATCCCCCTCGGCCCGCTCCATCATCTCCATGAAATCCCGCGCCGCGTCCCGGTCCGCCGGGTCTTCGAACGCCTTGTCCAGATCGGGCGCGGACCCCAGCAGGAACATCAGCGACCATAGCGCGAACCGCCGCCGCCTGTCCGTCTCCAGCCCGAAATCGACCCGCATATGCTCGATCCCGGCCTCCAGCGCATCGGGCGTCAGCGCATCCACATCGCGCACCCCGAAATAGCGATGCAACTGATCGTCGAAATTCATGCCGCCACCGTCTCCGGCAAGCCCCAGTCGATCGCCCCGCGCCCCTTCTTCTCCAGAAAGGCGTTGGCCTGCGAAAAATGCCTGCACCCCAGGAACCCGTTATGCGCCGACAGCGGAGAAGGATGGGCCGCCTTCAGCACCAGATGTCTGCTGCGGTCGACGAATTCCGCCTTGCGCTGCGCATAGCTGCCCCAGAGCAGGAAGACGACCGGATCGCTCTTCTGGTTGACCAGCCGGACGATGGCGTCGGTAAACTGCTCCCAACCCCTTTTTTGGTGGGATGCCGCCTTGCCCATCTCCACCGTCAGCACGCTGTTGAGCAGCAGCACGCCCTGCCGCGCCCAATGTTCCAGGAAACCGTGGCGCGGTGGCCGCAGCCCGAGGTCGCTCTGCAATTCCTTGTAGATATTGACCAGCGACGGCGGCGTCCGCACCCCCGGCTTCACCGAAAAGCACAGCCCATGCGCCTGCCCCTCGCCATGATAGGGGTCTTGCCCCAGCACCACCACCTTCACCTTGTCCAGCGGCGTCAGATCCAGCGCCCGGAAATATTCGCCGCCCTTGGGAAAGATGCGTTTCCCCTGCGCCTTCTCCTCCTGAAGAAAGCGTTTCAGCCCCTGCATATAGGGACTTTCGAATTCCTGGAGCAGCGGGGCGCGCCAGCTCTCGTCCAGCTTGATGGTGTCGCTCATGACCGGCGTGATGAACCGGCGGGCGAACCGCTGTCAACGTCCCGCCCTTGCTCTTGTCCCGCGAATCGGGAAAAGAAAGGGAATGCCGCGCCTTCGCACCAAGCTGATCGCCTTTCTGGGCCTGTTCCTCGCCCCGCTGCCCACCGCCGACGCCTTCGGCCCGACCCCCAATCCGGTCCAGCACAGCGCAGAATCCCGCCTGATGGCCGAATTCGCCCGCTTCGCGACGCTGACCGACGGCACGGTCGGCATCGCCGTGCGCGACCTTAGCACCGGGGAGACGCTGGCCTATAATGGCGACACGCTGTTCCCCATGGCCAGCACCTACAAGGTGGCGGTGACGGCCAAGATTCTCTCGCTGCTCGACGCGGGCAGCCTCAGCCTGGATGAGCAACTGCCCCGGCTCGGCCGCCCGCTGCCGGTGCGCACCCTGATCGACATGAGCCTGACGCTCAGCGACAATGAGGCGACCGACGCCCTCGTCGCCCGCGCCGGCGGGCCGCAGGCGGTCAACGACTGGGTCCGTGCCGCCGGGATCAAGGGCCTGCGCGTCGACAGCAACACCCGCGACCTGCTGGCCCGCGCCAAGGTGGCGGGCGTCGGCTTCGGCGATGAGGCGGCGATGGAATCCGGTCTTTCCGCCGCGCAGCGCGACGCCCGCGACATGCCCAATATCGGCTTTGCCGCCGACCCCCGCGACACCGCCACGCCGCGGGCGATGGACGACCTGCTCGCCGCGATCCGCTTGGGGAAGGTGCTGAAGCCCCAGACGACCGCGCTGATGCTGTCGGTCATGGAACGCTGCAAGACCGGCAAGGCGCGGCTGCGCGCCATGCTGCCGCCGGGCACGCGCATCGCGCACAAGACCGGGACGCTGAACGGCCTGGGCAACGACGCGGGCATCGTCACCCTGCCGGACGGGCGCATGTTCGTCATTTCGGTCTTCGTGATGAAGGATTATAGGGGGCATGAGATGCGCGACCGCATCATGGCCGAAGCGGCGCGGGCCGCCTATGATTATTTCCTCTTCGCCCCGGATCGGCATACGGCCTGACGCATTGACCTTAACATCCGCTTCTTTTCCCGATAGCCTGCGGGAAAAAGAAGGAGGGATGCGATGGACGGCAAGGCTGTATTCCAGGACTTCTGGCCCTATTACCTCCAGGAACACGCCCATGCGGGCACGCGGGCGATGCATTATGCGGGCACCAGCCTGGTGGTGGCGCTGCTCGCCGCGCTGCCGGTGGCGGGGAAATGGTGGATGGTCCCGGCCATGCCGCTGGCGGGCTACGGCTTCGCCTGGATCGGCCACAGCCTGATCGAACATAACCGCCCGGCGACCCTCCGCTATCCCTTCTGGTCGCTGCGCGCCGATTTCTTGATGTGGTTCCGATTCCTGACCGGAAGAATGGGCCGCGACCTGAAACGCGCCGGCATCCGGCCCGACGGCACCGTCGATCCCGCATTGCGCCGCGAACTGTAGCGGCCTGGTCCTGCCGTTCGACGCCAAGCTTGACCCCCACCGCCGCTCTGCCAAAAGGGGCCTCGCAATGGCCCTTACCGCCCAGTTCACCCGCCTGCCCGACCTTGCGAGCCTTGCCCCCCGCTGGCAGGCCCTTGAGTCCCGCGCCGCCGCCAGCTTCTTCCTCGGCTGGACCTGGACCGGCGCCTGGCTGGAAAGCTACGGCGTCCGGCCCGAACTGCTCGCCGTCACCGACGCGCAGGGCCGGGACGTCGCGCTCGCTTTGTTCGGCCACGCCATGCAACCCCGCCTGCTGGGTCGCAGCGCCACCCTGTCGCTCAACCAGTCCGGCGACCCCGACGCCGACCGCCCCTTCATCGAATATAACGGCCTGCTGGCCGCCAAGGGCAGGGAAGGGGAGGCGACACAGGCCGCCCTCAAGGCCCTGCAAAGCCGCAATGACTGGCGCACCCTGTGCCTCGGCGGCATCGCTCCCCATTCGCCGCTCCTGAAAATTCCCGCCCGCCGCAAGACCCGCCTCGACCGCTCCACGGTCTATCAGGTCGACCTGGCCGCCGTCCGCGCCGCCGATTATCTCTCGCTGCTCAGTTCCAACAGTCGCAGCCAGATCCGCCGCGCCCTCAAGGACCATCATGGCGCGTTCCCCGACATCGCCAGGGCCGCGTCAGCCGACATCGAACCCTGGCTCGCTGAAATGCAGGCCCTCAATACCGGCCGCCACGCCGACAATGCCTGGGACGATCCGGCCTTCCGCCGCTTCGCCGCCACACTTGCGAGGCGCGACGAAGCCGTCGAACTGCTCCGCTTCACTGATGGCGATGGAACGATCGGGCTGCTCCTCAACTTCCTGCACGATGGCGCGGCAATGAACTACCAGTCCGCCTTCGCCGCCCCCCGCACCGCCAAGGACAAGCCCGGCCTGCTCTGCCACGCCGCCGCCGTCGACCATTATGCCGGGCGCGGCCTCGCTCTCTACTCCCTGCTTGCGGGCAAGGACCGCTACAAGCAGAGCCTCGCCACCTGCGAGGAAGCCTTGGAATGGTGGCAGATCGACCGCTTCAGCCCCCGTCTCGAAGCCGAAGCGGTCTTGCGCAAAATCCTCAGACGCCCAGCTTCCGCATGATGCGGTAGGCGATCCGCCGCACGCCCTGCGCTTCCGGCCGTGCGCCGATCCGCCCGACCGGCAGCCCGCGCCGCCGCAGCAGAGCGTTCAGGCTGTGCAACTCGCCCTCCGCCACGCTCCGTTCCGACCGCCAGGTGACGGACAGGCTGACCGACACTGCTGGGCCATTCTCCACGAAATGCGGCGCCTTCACCGGCACATGAATCGCATCGCCCGGCAGCAGCGTCACCGCCATGCCCCGGTCCCGAAACCCGTCCTGCCAGTCCAGATTGCGATGCCCGCCCGCATGGAAGGCCTCGCTCTGCACCGCGGGCACCAGTTCCTCGTCCCCCGCCGGAAAGACCGTCATGGTCTTCTCGCCCCGTATCTGGAGCAGGATATTATGCTCCGGGTCCATATGGAACGGTGTCACGCTGCCGGGCGAGGACAGGAAGATGAACGCCTCCCGATGCAGCATCGGCCCCGTCTCCCGCTCCACCAGCGGCGCGAGTTCCGCCAGCGCCCGGTCGAGCAGCGCGCCATAGGCCGCATCCCGCTCGACATTCTTCAGCACTGCCCAACTGCCGTTGCTCTCGATGGTCCGGATCGTCTCGCCCAGGCTCAGCCCGTTGGACGGCGTATCCTCCGGCCGCACCCCCAGGGGCAGCTTGCCCAGATTATATTCCACGGAGGCGGCAGGCATCCGTTCCGCCAACCCGGCGAGAGCCTCCAGCGTCAGCAGATCATGCCCGGCCAGATCATGGCTCAACTTCACCGCCCGGTCCGGATAAGCGGCCGCAAAGGCCGTCCGCGCCTGTTCCGGAAACACCGCCGCCTCGATGGAACTCACCGCGTTCATATCTGCCCCTTCAACCTCTGCCCCAGCGCCTCCACCCCATTGGCCAGCGCGAAGGCCATGCTCCGCTTCGCGCCGCGCAGGGCGATGCGATATTGGGTGATCGTCCGCCGTTCGGCCCACAGGCTGTCGATCATCGGATGGTCCGCCGCCGCGCAACTATCCATCCAGCCGATATCCGAACGGCCCAGTACCTCCTGCAGATTGGCG
The DNA here is from genome assembly GCF_000722875.1 of Sphingobium chlorophenolicum. GTDB lineage: Bacteria > Pseudomonadota > Alphaproteobacteria > Sphingomonadales > Sphingomonadaceae > Sphingobium > Sphingobium chlorophenolicum. Next base: position 31,766 of record NZ_JFHR01000011.1, read on the forward strand.
ATCTCTATCAACACCCCCGGCGAAAAGCGGCCCAGCGCCTCGTCAAAGGCGATCTTGAAGGAAAAGGCCCCCTCGCCATGGCGGAAATTGACCAGCATCGCGATGGCGCGTCCGTCCAGGTCCATGCGCAGAAAATGCAGTCGTCCATTCCCGAAAGCCGCCGCGCAGGCCGCGTTGAAAAAGGCCGCATCGTCGGCCTTGCACGCCAATGCCGACCCTTCGGCACCTTTCCAGCCCGAAGCCTCCAGCGCCAGAAATTCCCCGCACCAAATGGGGAGGTCCGCCCCGTCTATCAGCAACCGGCTTTCGACACGGCCCAGTTCGGCCAGCCGTTTCTGCAGGCGCCGCAATTCCTTGCGCTTCTTGGCGCGCACATGGGTTTCCCAATAGGCGTCGGCGTCCAGTTCCGACCGCAGCATCGCCCTGTCGTAGCGATGCACCTCCTGTCGTCCGCGCCTTTGTTCGACGCAGAGCGCCTCCAGCGCCGCCGCATTCGCTCCCGCCGCGTCCAGCCCGCGTAGATGCAGGAAGCCGGGCGCCCAGGGCGCGTCGTCCAACTGCCCAAGCAGGCTGCGCCATGCCGCGACTTCCTCGCCCCGCCGGATCAGCGGCGCGCCGAAGAAGCAATGATCGTGCATCCAGTTGGTGACGCAGCGCAGCGGCAAGCGCCCATGGCGCGCAGCGACGACCACCGGCATCAGCCCGATCAGATCGCCCTCCCGCTGCGCCTCCAGCATGCGGACGGTGGCGCCGCCCGCCAGATGATCGAGCGCCGCGCACAGCATTTCGGGCATGTAGAAGGCATTGGCCTCCGCCGCCTGGTCGGCCAACGCGGCCCAGCGCGCCCGCTGCACCGGCGCATAGGCGCGCGCGCTCGCCAGGGCGGGATGGGAAGCCATGTCCATGATTCCGGCAATATCCAGCAATGATTAGGGAAAGGCTAATTGCAGGCGAACAGGGGAAAATTCGGCGGTTTTGCGTCGAAGTTCACACTGTATGCGCGCGCGTGCCTGAGCGCGCGTATGCGAGGCGGGTTTTCACCGGACGGTTTCAAAGAGGGATGGGGGATAGGGTGGTGGGGGCGGAATAGGACAGCGTGAAATGGGCGATTGTTGGAGGGATAGGATGGTTTTTGGGAGGTTGTGGCTGGTGGGCCACCTATTTTGGTGTTGAGGGTGGAGGTGGCGGTCTATCAAATCCTCCCCATCGGTAGATGGGGAGGGACCGGCCGAAGGCTGGTGGAGGGGAAGGGGCACGACCTGCGTATTTCCCCTCCACCACTCGCTGCGCGAGCGGTCCCCCTCCCCACGCTTCGCGTAGGGAGGAATAGGAGAGGGCTGCTTTTCACCCCAAACCGTCATTCACCTCAATGCTTGCCCGGCTTGCTCGATGTTCCCTTGGCCGTGGGATTGATCAACTGCGCGCCTGAGGGCAGGCTTGTTCCGCCCATGTCCAGCTTCTGGGCTTCGCTGCGGGCTAGGGTCAGCGGATTGTCGCGTTCCCTGATCGCCGCCCTGGTCTCCGCGTCGGCCTGTCCATCCGGATCGCTATCGCTCGCGCCGCGGCTCCACCCCAGGATGATCGACATGCGCCGGTTGCGCGGGTCGTACACGTCGCCCTTCGCGAAAGGTTCGCGGTCGGCCACGCCCTCGATCCGGGCGAAGCGGTCGTTGCCGATGCCGCTGGCGGCCAGCGCCTTGCGGGTCGCTTCGGCGCGGGCGGACGACAGCATCCAGTTGTTCATCGTCTGGCCCGAACTATAGGGCAGGCCGTCCGTATGCCCGCGCACGATCAGCGGGTTGGGCATGGTCCGGATCGTCTTCGCGACCTCATCCACCAGTTCGCGGGCCTGCGGCAGCAGCCGGTCGGTGCCCATGGCGAACATGGCGAAATCCGCCTCGTCGATCAGGTCGATGCGCAGCCCTTCCCGCGTCTCGGTGAAGCGGACATTCTTGCGCAGCTTGTTGATTCCATGGCGGCGGGCCATGCGCGCCTCCAATTCCTTCTTGATCGATTCGAACTTGGCGCGGTCGGCCGCCTTGGTCGCCTTGCCGCCCTGATCCTTCGTGCCGCTGGCATCGCGGGGGATGGTGATGGCGAGATTGCCCTGACCGCCCGTGGTCGGGTAATTTTCCTTTGCCGTCATGCTGTCGCCGCCGAACATGCCGTTCGACCCGGCCGATCCTTCCTTCACCTGCACCAGCGTGGGCGTGAAATAGTCGGCCAGCCCCTTGCGCTGCTTTTCGGTGGTCGCGCCCAGCAGCCACATCAGCAGGAAGAAGGCCATCATCGCCGTCACGAAGTCGGCATAGGCGACCTTCCATGCACCGCCATGATGGCCGCCATGACCCTCCACGATGATCTTCTTGACGATGATCGGCCGGGGTTCCGGCTCGTTCGCGCCGCGCTTCTTGTCCGCCATGGCTTATTTGCCCCGCATGCCGTCGAACACTTCGGCGAAGGCCGGCTGGTTCGCATGGGTCAGGCTGGAGCGGGCCGCCTCGATCACCAGCGGCTGCGGGTGGCCGTGCAGCGACGCGACGATGATCTGCTTGACGACATGGTACATCGACCCGTCCGCCTCGATCACGGCGCGGCAGCGATTGGCGAAGGGATTGACCATGCCATAGGCCAGCAACACGCCCAGGAAGGTGCCGACCAGCGCCGAACCGATCATGGCGCCCAGCACCGCCGGGGGCTGGTCGATGGAGCCCATGGTTTTCACCACGCCCAGCACCGCCGCGACGATGCCCAGCGCGGGCAGCGCGTCGGCCAGCCCTTGCAGATTGTCGGCGGGCTTCAACGATTCATGATGATGGGTCTTGAGCGCATTATCCATCACCTCCTCGACCGCATGCGGGTCGAGCGTGCCGGAGGAGACGACCACCAGCCGCAACGTGTCGCTGATCAGGTGGATCAGCGTCTTGTCGCCCATCAGGCGCGGATATTCGGAGAAGATGGTGGAACTGGCTGGATCCTCGATATGCGGTTCCAGCGCCACCGGGCCTTCGACGCGCAGCGTCTTCATCAGCTTGGAGACGAGGAAGATGCAGTCGAGGAAATCCTGCTTCTTGTATTTCGGCCCCTTGAACACCTTGCCCAGGCCGCCGCCCAGCGCCTTCAGGTCGGCGCCTGAATTGCCGATGATCAGCGCCCCGACAGCCGCGCCGCCGATGATGAGCATTTCGTGGGGCAGGGCGTGCAGAACCGGGCCGATGTCGCCGCCTGTAAAGATGAAGCCGCCGAACACCATGGCGAGCAGCACGACCAGGCCGATGATTGCGAACATGATTATCCCCGAAATTCTGCCCGAAGGCGCCGTCTTGATCGAAGCATCGCATGAGAGACGCTCTCGATTGGTTAATACGGCTTGGTTAGGATGTGATTTAGGGCGCCGGTCGAAAAAAGGGTGGCGATGTTTTCGACCGGAAAGGCGCGGCTTTGGAGGGTGTATCCTTATTCTCGTCATCCCGCGAAGGCGGGGATCCATCTCCCACAAGAATGCGCCTGGCGCAGCGTCAGGAGATGGGTTCCCGCCTTCGCGGGAACGACGGGGAATTGCGGGTGCCGCTTACCCCTATTTGATCAGGTCGAACAGCGTCTGCTGGTTGATCCGCGCAAAGGCGGATTGCGCCGCATTCAATTGGAGCAGCTTGGCCGAAACCGAGGAAATGACTTCGGTCAGATCGGTCGATTCCAGATTGCTCCGCCGTTCCTTGAGGTCGATGTCGATATCGGTGAGGCGCGTGCCGATCACGTCCAGCCGGTCGCTGCGCACGCCCTGCTTGGTCTGTTCCAGGACGACGTGATTCTGCGCCGCCTTGATCGCGTCCAGCGCGGCGACGACATTGGCGTCGTTGCCGCTTTGCAGGGCGGTGATGCTCTGGCCCAATATGCCGTCCAGCGTCATCGGCGTGCCGTTGACGTCGATCCCTTCGGACACTTCCTGCCGGGTGCCGACCACCGCCAGGTTGAGGCCGCGGCTGACCGGAACCAGCACGCTTTGGCCGTCGTCGAAGGTCGGGACGCCGTTATAATCCTTCTGGTTGAGCAATGAATCGATCGTCGTGCGGATCGTCTTCATCTCCTCCACGATGGCGGTCTTGCTGGCGTCGTTCAGCGATCCGTTGCGGGCCGCCGTCAACAATTCCTGCGCGCGGGTCAGCAACGTGTTCATCTCGTCCAGATTGGCTTCGGCCGTGGCGGCCCGCGCCGTGCCCGTGCTGATATTGGATTGCCAGGCCGCCTGCTGCGCCTGCGCCCGGCCGATGTCCGACACCTGCACCCAGGCCAGCGCGTTTTCCGACGGCCTGGTGAGCGTCTTGCCGGTCGAAATGGCGGTCTGGCCGTCGACTATGCCCTGGGAAAGCTGCTGCTGACGACGGATTTCCGCCAGAAGGATCTTGTTGGTGATGCCTACCATGGTTCGGTTCCTTGCCTTCAGATGATCTGCAGGATCGCGTCGACGGTTTCCTTCGCGACCTGAAGGATCTTCGCGCAGCCCGAATAGGCCTGCTGGATGCGCAGCAGGTCGGCCGCCTCCATGTCCAGGTCGACGCCGCTCACCGCCTCGCGCGCGGCCACGGCCTGGTCGCTGCGGCTCTGCGCGGTGGTCTGTTCCGCCTTGGTGGAGGAAAGGAGGTTGGCGTGGGTCGCGATCAGCGCGGTCCAGCCCTGTTCGACGCTGCCATTGCCGCGCAGCACAGTCGATACCGTCAGCAGATTGCCGTTCGCCGTGCCGTCGCTGGATTTGACGGCAAGCTGGTTGGGGTCGCTGATCAATGCGGTGACGGTCGCGGCGCTGGTGCCGGACAGCAGCGCCGCGCCTGCCGCGCCCGGGTTGCCGTCGGTCAGGCCCTGGGCATGCCAGTTGTTCATGTTGGCGACGAATTGCTGCGCCAGCGTGTCCAGGCTGGTGCGGCGTTGCGTCACCGTAACGGCGGCCGAAAACAGCCCGCCCAGTGTGCCGCTGGCCGGCGCGGCGAGGGCGGCGCCCGCGCCCGTCGTCAGGGACAGCGTGCCGTTGGTGTTGACGGTCAGCGCCAGCGGCGTGGCGCTGTCGCCCTGCACCAGCGTCTGGCCGTTCAGCGTCACCTGCGCCTGATCATGCGCGCCGAAGCTGACGTCGATATTAAGGTTGGACGACAATGTGCCCAGCGCCGCGTCCCGGCTGTCGAGCAATTGCGCATAGGCCGATGTGCCCGGTTGCGCCCGCAACAGGCTGTTGTTGATGTCCGCCAGGGCGGAGAGCGCCTGGTTGATGGTGGTGACGGACGCCTGCGCCTCCGTCGCGATGCCGCTCGACACCTGGGTCAAGTCCGCCGCCGTCTGCTTGAAGGCCTGGGCGACGCGGCTGATGCTGTCCAGCGTCGTCACGCGCAGGGATTTGTCGTTGGGGCTGGCGGCCAGCTTGTCCATATTCTGGAACATGCCGGTCATCAGTTGGCCGACGCCGGTTTCCGTGTCGTTGAGCGCCGTTTCCGAATCGGTCAGCCAGCGCATCCGCGCCACCGCGCTGCCAAGCTGCGTATTGGTGTAGCGCACCGTCGCGTCCAGATAGGGATCGGTAGAGCGGTTGACGCTCTTGACGTCGGTGCCGCCGAAATTGGCGCGGGAAATATAGACGGCCATGGTCGCCGTGGACGAACCGGATTCGACCGTCGTCACCGACCGGCGCGAATAGCCCTCCGTACTGGCATTGGCGATATTTTCCGACACCGCCGCCATGGCGGTGCGATAGGCCTTCGTGCCTGAGGCGCCGATGATGAAGAGGTCGCTCATTCAGCCTTGTCCGTCGGGCTGGCGGGCGCGGATGCGCCGGGCTTGGCCCCGAACTGGTGCATCAGCATCTCCGCGATGCCCAGCGTGCCGCGGCTGGCCATGCTGTCGGCGGTGCGGGCGTCGGCCATGTCGCGGAACTGGTCGGTGGCGCTGGAATCGCTGATGCCCTCGGCCAGGCTGGCTGAGCGCATCGCGCCCATCATCTGGCGCAGGAAGATCGCCTCGAACTGCTGCGCCGCCTTTTCGAGCGACGCCTTGTTCGGGGCGCTGCCTGGCTGGGCCGCCGTTCCTGTCGTCGCACCGATCTGCATCACAACACCACCAGTTCAGCCTTGAGCGAGCCTGCCTGCTTGAGGGCTTCGAGGATCGCGACCATGTCCGCGGGGGAGGCGCCGATGGCGTTCACCGCCTTGACTATATCGGCCAGAGAGGCCCCACCTTTAAAATTAATCATCGGCCGCTTTTCCTGATCGATCGAAATCGAACTGGATTGCTCCACCGCTGTCTGCCCTCGCGAGAAGGGGGCGGGCTGGACGATGCGGGGGGATTCGTTGACGCTGACCGTGATTTTCCCGTGCGCGATGGCGGCGGGATGGATCTTTACCGCGCCGTTGATGACAACGGTGCCGGTGCGGGCGTTGACGATGACCTTGGCGGGCGCGTCGGCTGGCGAAACCTCTATATTCTCGATCAGGCCCATCATCATGATGCGGTCGGTCGCGCCGGGCGCCGCGTCGATGGAGACGGAGACCGCGTCCGTCGCCTTGGCGCGGCGGTCGCCGAAGGTACGGTTGATGCCGTCCGCGACCCTGAGGGCCGTCGTGAGGTCGGCTTCGGAAAGGTTGAAGGTGAGGGTCGGGGCGGTGTCGAAGCCGGTGGCGACAGCGCGCTCGACCGTCGCGCCACCCGGAATGCGCCCGGCGGAGGGAATGTTGACGGAAACCTGGCTGCCGTCCGCACCGGATACGCCCAGGCCGCCGACCGCAAGGTTGCCCTGCGCCATGCCGTAAATTTCGTTATCCGCGCCGCGCAGGGGGGTCATGATAAGGGTGCCGCCGCGCAGCGACTTGGCCTTGCCGAGTGCTGATACAGTGACGTCGAGACGCTGGCCGGGCTTGGCGAAGGCGGGGAGGTCCGCCGTCACCAGCACCGCTGCCGCATTTTTGAGCGCGGGGTTGATCCCTTGCGGCAGCGTCAGGCCGAAGCGCGAGACGACGCCTTTCATGCCCTGCGTCGCATAGTCCAGACTGTCGTCGCCCGTGCCCGCAAGGCCGACGACGATGCCGTAGCCGGTTAGCTGGTTGGGACGCACGCCCTGGAATGTGCCGAGATCCTTGATCCGCTCGGCATGGGCCGGGGCGGCGAGGAGGGTGAGGACCGTGAGCAGGGCGCTTATAGTGCGGCGGAAGGCTTTGCTCCAAACACTCTCGTCATTCCCGCGAAGGCGGGAAACCATCTCCTGCCGCATCCCCAGGCGCAAGGCCGGGAGATGGTTTCCCGCCTTCGCGGGAATGACGGAAAGGAAAGGGTGCGAGAAGGAGGCCATGGGACGTTCCATCAGAAGGGGCTGATCATGGAGAAGAAGCGCTGCAACCAGCCCTGACGGCTGGCGCGGGCGATTTCCCCCTTGCCGGTGTAGATGATCTTCGCGTCGGCCACGCGGGTCGATGCGATGCGGTTGTCCGGGCCGATATCGGCCTGGCGGACGAGGCCGCTGATCTGGATAAATTCGTCGCCGCGGTTGAGCGTCAGCGCCTTTTCGCCCTTCACCAGCATCGTGCCGTTGGGGTAGGTCGCCGCGATCGTCACGGTGATCTCGCCGTTCAGCGCATTGGACTGGGTGGCGGCGCCCTTGCCGGTGAAGGCGTTGCTGCCGCTGGAGCCGATGTCGCTGGCGGAGAAGATTTTCGAGAGCGGGCCGGTGCTCGGCGGGGTCAGCGCGATGCTGCCGTCGCGACTGGTATCTGCGCTGTTGCTCTTGGTCGCCTGCGTCCGTTCGACCAGGACGATGGTGATGATGTCGCCCACGCTGGTCGCGCGCGCCCCGCTGGTGAGAGGGGTATAACCCATCGACGCCTGGAAGATGGACCCGTTGGCGGCGGGAGCGGCAGGTGCGGCAACGACCGTGGGGGCATAAAATTGCCGCTCGGCATCGCGCTTCTTGCCGGCCATGGCCGGGGAGGCGGCGAGGGCGGAAATAGCCAGCCCAATCATCACCGTTCGCCCTGAGCGAAGTCGAAGGGCACGGCCGACCGGCAGGGAGGCTGCTTCGACAGGCTCAGCAGCAGGCTTCGACAGGCTCAGCCCGAACGGTTGGATGGGGTTAGGCATCATCCCGCTCACAACTGCTGGTTGGCATATTGGAGCATTTCGTCGGTCGCCTTGATCATCTTCGAATTGACCTCATAGGCGCGCTGGGTCTCGATCATGTCGACCAGCTCTTCCACGACGTTGACGTTCGATGTTTCCAGATAGCCGGAGCGGACGACGCCGCGCCCGTCCAGGCCTGCGACGCCGACCTGCGGCGTGCCGCTGGCGGCGCTTTCCTTCAGCAGGTTGCCGCCCACCGACTGGAGGCCGCCCGGATTCATGAAGCTGGCCAGTTCGATCTGGCCGAGCTGGGTCGGTTCGGTCTGGCCCTGCAAGGTGGCGGACACGGTGCCGTCATTGCCGATGGTGACGCTGGTCGCGCCTTCGGGGACGGTGATCTGCGGGATCAGGGGCAGGCCGTCGCTGGTGACGACGACGCCTTCCGCCGTGGTCGTGAAATTGCCTGCGCGGGTATAGGCAATGGAGCCGTCCGGCTGCTGCACCTGGAAATAGCCCGATCCCTCGATCGCCATGTCCAGCGTGTTGCCGGTCTGGTTCAGCGTGCCCTGCGCGTTGATCTTGCTGGTGCCCTGCAACGCGACGCCGGAACCCAGGTTCAGGCCGGTGGCGAACTTGTTCTCGCTGTCGCTGTTGGCGCCCGCCGCCACGATCTGCTGATAGGCCAGCGTTTCGAAATCGGCGCGGTCGCGCTTGAAGCCTGTCGTGTTGACGTTCGCCAGATTGTTGGCGATCACGCGCATCTTCGTGTTCTGCGCGTCGAGGCCGGTGCGGGCGACATGAAGGGCTGCGTTGGTCATTTACTATCTCCGTGACGCATGGTCATGCGGGTTTCAAAGCAAGAGCCGTGCCAATATTAACCATTAATCCAGCCGCATCAGCGAAGCGCCGCCGTCGTCCAACTGCTTGGCTGTATCGATCATCTTGATCTGGGTTTCCCAAGCGCGGCTGGCCTCTATCATCTGCACCAGCGCCGATGTGGCGTTGACGTTCGATCCTTCCAGCGAACCGCCGGTCACGGTGGCGATGGGGTCGTCTGGCAGGACGCCGCCATTCGCTTCGCGGAACAGGCCGTCGGTGCCCTTGGCGATGCTGGAGCCGACCGGGTTGACCAGCTTCAGCTTGTCGACCTGCTGCGGGTTGGCGGGGTCGCCGCCCTGCGGCACGCCCCAGATGCTGCCGTCCTTCGCGATGGAGACGCTGTCCATCTGCGGCAAAGTGATGGGACCGCCTTCGCCCAGCACGGCCAGGCCGTCGCCGGTGGTGAGCAGGCCGCTGTCGCTGACCTTCAGGTCGCCGCGGCGCGTATAGGCTTCGCCGCCGTCCGGGGCCTGCACGGCGAGCATCGCATCGCCGTTCATGGCCACGTCCAGCGGGTTGCCGGTTTCGGTGACCGCGCCTTGCGCCATGTCGGCGGCGATCACCTGTTCGGACGCCTGCGCCCGCGTGTTGAGGTTGTCGCCCTTGATCCAGCGCGTCTCGGCATTGGCGATCTCGGCGCGAAAGCCGGTGGTGTTGACGTTCGCCAGATTGTTGGAGATCGCCGCCTGCCGCGCCATCGCGCCGCGCATCGCGGTGAGTGCCGTGTTGACGAGCCGGTCCATGGGTTTGTCCTGTTGTTGCGGGTAATGATTTCCGTCATCCCCGCGAAGGCGGGGATCCATCTCCTGAACGTTGAGCTTGATGCTATGCAGGGAGATGGGTTCCCGCTTTCGCGGGAATGACGGATTGATCAGTCAGCTTAGGTGCGCATGTTGACGATGGTGGTCGACAGCGTATTCGCCGCTTCGATGGCCTTCGAGTTCGCCTGGAAGTTGCGCTGGGCGGAGATGAGGTTCACCAGTTCTTCGGTGATGTCGACGTTGGAGCGTTCCAGCGCGCCGGAACGGACCGAACCGAACAGGCCGCTATTGCCGGTGCCCAGCATCGGCGCGCCGCTGGCGTTGGTGGCGGTCCAGTGGGCGTCGCCGCTCTGGCGCAGCCCTTCCTGGCTGTTGAAGGCGGCGATGGCGGTCGCGCCCAGATAGACGGTCGATCCATCGGCATAGACGCCGGTGATCTTGCCTTCTTCCGACACGCCGACGCTGGTGAGCTGGTTGCCGGTGCCGCCGTCGGGCCAGTTGGTCGGAATCTTGAGGTCCGTGAGCGAAGCGGGGGTCAGCGTGCCGGTCACCGTGGGCGCGCCGGTGGCCGGATTGAGCGGGATGACCTGAAGCCGGGCGCCGGTGGTGTCGACGACATAGCGGTCCTCCTCCACCGAGAAAGCGCCGTTGCGGGTATAGCCGATCTGGTCGTCCGCGCTGCGCTTCACCGTGAAGAAGCCTTCGCCAGTGATGGCGAGGTCCAGCGTCTTGTCGGTGGTTTCGATGGTGCCCTGCGTGAACTGCTGGCTGATGCCCTGGGTGCGGACGCCCTGGCCCGCGACCTGCGTGGTGGTCTGCATCGGCGCGGCGGCGAAGATGTCGCCGAACACGGCCTTGCTCTTCTTGAAGGCGGTCGAATTGACGTTGGCGACATTGTTCGCCGTGGTCGACAGGTCGGTCTGGGCGGCCTTCAGGCCGGAAAGCGAGATGTAGAAGGACATGGCGTTGCTCCTTGGGTGAAAGGAAAGGGATTAAGCGAGTGAAATGGCGTCGGTGGGCTTGTAGGTGCCGAGCGGGGTGATGAGTTTGGACGAACTGCCGTCGGCGGGTGACTGGACGGCGGCGATGGTGGCCCAGCTTGCCACCCGGCTGGGGTTGGCGCCGTTGACCTTGATCTTCAGCGCGTCGGTGGCGACGGTGTTGCCTGCGTCGTCCTTGCCGTCCCAATAGAAATTGACGTCGCCCTTGGGCTGATCGCCGAGGGCGATCGTCTTGACGACATTGCCGCTGCCGTCGATCAGATCGACGCTGGCGCCGCTGGTCGCGTCGGCGAAGCTGACCTGGCCCATATATTGGCCGGCGGCGTCGGGCGCGGCGATATTGCTCTGCACCAGCATCGACTTGCCGATCCAGCTTGCTGCGTCGCCAAGGCGCGATCCGGTGAGTTGCGACGCCAGATTCTTCAGCGTCTGGTTCATCTCCGCGATGCCGCTGCTGTTGGTGATAGTCGCCATCTGCGCGACCATCTGCGCGTTATCGACGGGTTCGAACGGGTCCTGCGTCTGCATCTGCGCGGTCAGCAGGCGCAGGAAATCCGCCTGACCCATTTCCGACTTGCCCGTGCCGACCTTGGCATTGGGGTTGTAGACGGACAGGCCCGCTTTGTCGGTGGCGGTCGTGGTCGTCATTTGCCGATCCTTATGGTTTCCATCATCAGCGATTTGGCGGTGTTCAGCACCTGCACATTGTTCTGGTACATGCGGGCGGTCTCGATCATGTCGACCAGTTCCGCGCTGCTATCCACGGCGGCTTCCCACACATCGCCATTCTTGTCGGCCAGCGGATGGTTGGGGTCGTGGCGCTTGGTGGGCTGCGCGTTGGTGGTGACGACATTCTGGACCTTGACGGTCGAGACGCCGGGGCTGTCGGTGACCGACTGGAACACCGGCTTGATCGCGCGATAGGCTTCCGCCGCGCTGCCGGTGACGTTTCCGGCATTCGCCATGTTGGAGGCGGTGGCGTTCAGGCGCACGAGCTGCGCGCTCATGGCGCGGCCGGCGATGTCGAAGACGTTCATGGGGCCGGAACCGCTCATGCTCATTCTCCCTTCAGGGCGCGGGTGATGGTGTTGATGCGGCCCTCCAGGAAGGAGAGGGTCGTGCGATATTTGACGGCGTTTTCAGCGAACAAAGTCTGTTCGGTGCTGAGTTCGACGGTGTTGCCGTCCAGGCTCGACTGAAGCGGCACGCGATAGCCCATGGAATCATCGACGGCCTGCGACACGTCGGCGGCGGACTTGCCCTGCCGGGTGGTGGCTTCCTTCAGCGCGGACTCGAAATCGATGTCGCGGGCCTTGTAGCCGGGCGTGGAGGCGTTCGCGATGTTGGACGCGAGCAGGGAAAGGCGCTGCGAGCGAAGCGCCAGCGCCTTTCCGTGTATCCCGAACAATCCGTCTTCCAGCGGCATTTCAAATCTTTCCGTTTTTCGCCCTCAACGGGCCTAAAACTTCCGATCCGCCCGTCGTTCTATTGCCTGATGGCGTGAATTGCGGGTGATCCAGCCTGATATTCGCAAGAGCCGTGCCAATTTGCGTGGGTGACGCATCGGCAGGGCGGAAATGGCGGAAATCCGGGGGATCGCATGAGGGTGGCGGCAAGGGCGGCATAAATTTGCCGGTCGGCGGCAGGGCTTTGCCGCAGGGCCGGACGGGTGATTTTGGGGACGGTGATATGGTCGGAATCTTGGCGCATTTGTTCGATCCCCTGACCCTGCTGGCGATGGTGGCGGGGATCGGGATCGTCGCGCTGTTCCAGAATGGCGGGCGGGCGTTGGGCCGTGCCTTCGCGGCGCTGGCGCCTTTGCTGACCGCCGATCCGGCCAAGGATCGCGACGCGGCGCGGGCGGCGCTGCTCAAGATCGATCAGGTGGCGCAACTGCGCGGGCTGGCCTGCACCGACCGGGTGAAGACCGCCAATCCTTTCTTGACACAGGCGGCGCGCAAGCTCGCCAATTGCGAGAAGACCGATCAGTTCGAACTCTGGGCGGCGCAGTCTTTGGCGGATCGCGCCCAGCGGCATGCGAGCGCGCGCAACGTCTGGCTGTCGATTGCCGATGCAGCGCCCGCGCTGGGCATGGCGGGGACGATCGTCGGGCTGGTCGGCATGTTCGCGGGCATGGACGATCCGGCTACGTTGGGGCCGTCCATGGCGCTGGCGCTGCTCACCACTTTTTATGGCGTCGTGATCGCCAATATTGTGGCCGCTCCCGTCGCTGCGCGATTGGCCGACCTGTCGGAGCGCGAGCTGGCCTGGCAGAAGGAAGTGGCGGACCGCATGGCGGCCATCGCCCGGCGGGAAAATGTGCCGACGCGCCGCGCCTCGATCCGCGAGGTGGCATGAACATCCCGGCATCCTCCGGCGTTCGGCGCAGCCGCTGGGCGCTCAGCTTTGCCGATCTGTTGCTGCTGCTGCTTGGCTTTTTCGTGATGCTCCAGGCCAGCGGGCAACGCCGGGACGCCATGCTGGCGCAGGTGCGGCAGCAGTTCGGCGGGCATGTCCGGCAGGCCATGGAAATCCGTGCTGCGGAACTGTTCTTGCCGGGTGAAGCGCTGTTGACGGGGGAAGGGCGGAAGCGGCTGAAGATCGTGGCGAACCGTTATGCCGGAGGTCGGGAGCGGCTGGAGGTGAGCAGCCGCGGCACGGATGGAGCGCGGCAGCGGTTTGACGGCTGGGACTTGTCGGCGGCGCGCCTGGGCGCGGTGGCGCGGGCGCTGAAGGCGGAGGGGATTGGCGGCGAGCGACTGGTGCTGCGCGGGCTGGACCAATTGGATGGCGATAGCGGCAAGGGACAGGTGATCCTGATCGCGCCGGGGCGTTAGGGCCACAAAGACTCCCACAATTCCCCGTCATGCTGAACTTGTTTCAGCATCCATCGTGCCCCAAGAGCCTCGGCGCGTGGGGAGAAATGGATGCTGAAACAAGTTCAGCATGACGAGATTGCTTGCAGGTGAGCGATCATATGGCACGAATATTGCGTAACTCATGGTTAACCCTGTCCGCTTCCGGAGAGAAACCGTGACGAATTTGCCCAAGATCCTCCTTCTGGCGCTGTCCATTTCGGCGTCCGATCCTGCGCTGGCGCAGCAGAAGTTCGAGAATCTGGACCGTATCGACAGTCTGGTCGCGATGACCGTCGGCGCCAATATGGGCGAGCCGGGCGGCCCCATCGCGCCGGTGGATCGGCGGTTGCGGCTGGCCGCATGCCCCACGACGCCCAGCGTCGACGGGCCGGTCTTCGGCGCGGCCATCGTCAAATGCGACGCCCTGGGCTGGCGGATCCGCGTGCCTTTGGCAGCGGGCGGCGCGGCTGCGGCTTCCGGGCCGGTCGCCCGCTATGCGCCCGCCGCGCGTCCTGTAGCCAGGGAGGCCGTCGTGAAGAGGGGCGATCCCGTCCAACTGATGGCGGGCAATGAGAATTTCAGCGTTTCGCGAATGATGGTCGCGGACGAAGACGGCGCCGTGGGCCAGACGATCCGCGTGCGCGAAGACAAGAAAGGCGCGCCGATATTGGCGCAGGTCGTGGAAATGGGAATTGTTCGCGTTCCGGGATTTAATAATTTTTGAACCCGTCCGTATATAGGCTGTGCGGGACGAGTGAAGGAATGGAATCATGATTAAGTCTGTCGGCCAGAATATCAGCGCCGCCATAGAGGCGAGCCGCCTGAAGGAAGGCGGCAAGACCGTGCGCGCTTCGTCGACCGGCTCGGTCGGCGGCACGTCTTCGTCGGCTCGCTCGGCCAGCCCCGCCGCCCGCATGGCGGCGGAAGGTGCGCCGGTCGACATGGATCGGGTCGCCGCCATCAAGGCCGCGATCGCGTCGGGCAATTATCCGGTCGATCCGGCGGCGATTGCCGACCGCATGATCGCGCTCGACCTGCCGGGCGCTGATTGAACCCATGCCGCTCGGCCTTGCAGCGCTGGATGAACTGAACGCGGCGTTCGAAGCGCTGCGGTCGGTGCTGGACGGCACGGACGTGGCGGCGATAGAAGCCGCGACCCACAGGATCGCCGCAGCCGCCTCCGCCGTTCGCGCCATCGGCGTGTGGCGTTCCGATCCGGCGGTGCGGGATCGGCTGACGGCTTTGCAGCCGCTGATCGAATCGGCGCGGATTCGTACGAACCTGCTGGCCGATCATATGAATCAGCGGCTCGCCATTCTGGCTGAGCGGGGCGCGGAAAATGCGCCGCTGGTCTACGGTCGCTGAAAAACTCCCATTTCCTCATGTTTCCGGAAGGCGCCCATGGGCGCCTTTTTGCTTTGAGCCGAATGCGAAAAAGCGAATTATGAGCGCGCGTTAACCAAATCTTGGCACGTCACTTGCTCTAATGACCCCCGGTACCAACGGGGATTGTGTAATCAGTGTCGGCATTCGCAGACATCACAGCAACAGGCGCTTCGACGGGCAACCGCGTGACCAACGCGATTGCCATGGCCAGCCGCAGGACGGGCGTAGACTTCGCCTATCTGCTGGGCCAGGCCAAGATCGAGAGCAGCCTCAATCCCACGGCCCGCGCCACCACTTCCTCCGCGACCGGCCTGTACCAGTTCGTCGACCAGAGCTGGCTGGCGGTCATTGACCAGCATGGCAGCGAATATGGCTTGGGCTGGGCCGCCGACGCGATCAGCCGGGGCAGCAACGGCCGTTATTATGTGTCCGACCCCGAACTTCGCCAGCAGATATTGGACCTGCGCAAGCATCCTGAAACCGCCTCTGTCATGGCGGCCGAACATGCGGCGGACAACAAGGCGACCCTGGAACAGCGGCTGGGCCGGGAGGCGGAGCCGGTCGACCTGTATATGGCGCATTTCCTGGGCGTCGGGGGGGCCAGCAAATTCCTGTCGATGAACGACCGAGCGCCGGATGCGTCCGCCGCATCGATGTTCCCGGCGGCGGCCCGCGCCAACCGCGCGATCTTCTACGACAGGCAGGGCAACGCCCGCAGCTTCGCCGAAATCCGCGACCGCTTCGCCGCGAAGCTCCAGAAGGGCTTCGATTCGGTCGGCGGCGGCGACATTCAATATGCCGACGCGTCCTTGCCCTCCGGCGCGAAGACCGTGCAGCCCGCCGACTATGTGCGGATCGAAACCCAGCGCCTTGCGACCGCCGCCGACGTCACCGTCCGGCCGGAACCGCAGACGGCGCGCCTCGCCTATCTCATGCTCGCCACCCTCGGAAGGTAACGGCCCGATATGACTCCCGCCCAAGTCAAAGCGAAGATCTGGATGAGCGCCGCCAAGGGGGCGGTGCTGCCCATCGCGACGCTGATGGTCGTGCTGTTCATGATGGTGCCGGTCCCGGCGATCATGCTGGACATCGGGTTCATCACCAACATCATGATCTCGCTGGCCGTGCTGATGGTGGCGCTGAACGCGGCCAAGCCGCTCGATTTCTCCAGCTTCCCGACGGTGCTGCTGTTCGCAACCCTGCTGCGGCTGGCGCTGAACGTCGCATCGACCCGCGTCGTGCTGGTGAACGGGCATGAGGGCACCGATTCGGCGGGCCACGTCATCGAGGCCTTCGGTCACTTCCTGATCGGCGGCGACTATGTCGTCGGCATCTTCGTCTTCGCGATCCTGATGATCATCAATCTGGTGGTCATCACCAAGGGCGCGGGCCGCGTGTCGGAAGTGTCGGCGCGCTTCACCCTGGACGCCTTGCCCGGCAAGCAGATGGCCATCGACGCCGACCTGAACGCAGGCCTGCTGACCCCCGAAGAGGCCAAGGTCCGCCGCCGCGAAGTCGCGACCGAAGCCGATTTCTACGGCTCCATGGACGGCGCGTCCAAATTCGTGAAGGGCGATGCGGTCGCGGGCATATTGATCCTGGCGATCAACATCGTCGGCGGCATCATATTGGGCGTGGTCAGCCATAAGCTGAGCATCGGCGAGGCCGCGCAGACCTATATCATCCTGGCCATCGGCGATGCGCTGGTGGCGCAGATTCCTGCGCTTTTGCTCTCCATCGCCGCCGCCGCCATCGTGACGCGGGTCGGCAGCGAGGACGATCTGTCCAACCAGATCACCAGCCAGTTCGGTTCGGGCAAGGCATGGATGCCGGTCGCGGCGATCCTGACCTTTCTCGGCATCCTGCCGGGCATGCCGCACATGATCATCCTGCCCGCCGCTGCGGTGGCTGGCGGCATCGCATGGCACCTCCGCAAATCGAGCCAGCGCAAGGCCGCCGAACCCGAACCCGCCGCTCCGCCGCCCAATCCGGCGCTGATCGAATGGAACGACGTGTCGGACGGCGCGGTGCTGGGGCTGGAGATCGGCTATGGGTTGATCGCCCTGGTGGACGAGCGCAAGGGCGCGCCGCTGATGGCCCGGATCACCGGCATCCGTCGGCAGCTTTCCAAGGAACTGGGTTTCGTCGTGCCGATGGTCCGCGTAAAGGACAATCTGGCGCTGGAGCCGAACCAATATCGCATCACCATCGCCGGCGTCGTCGTGGGCGAGGACGAGATTTTCCCTGACGATCTGCTGGCGCTCGACAGCGGCGCGCTGGAGGGCACGGTGTCCGGCCGCGAGGCGAAAGACCCGACCTTCGGTCTGGAAGCCGTGTGGATTTCGCCCGCCAAGCGCAGCGAGGCCGTGGTCGCGGGCTATACCGTGGTCGATCCGCCGACGGTGGTCGCCACCCATCTCAACCAGCTCATCGCGATGAACGCCAGCGAGATGTTCGGCCTGGATGAAGCGCGCAAGCTGCTCGACAATCTGAAGGACGTCGCGCCGCAACTGGTCGACGGGCTGACGCCGGGCCTGCTGAACCTTACGCAGATCAGCGCGCTGTGCCGTGCGCTGCTGGCCGAGGGCATTCCGCTCAAGGACTTCCGCCGCATTTGCGAGGCTATGGTCGATGCTGCTCGGCCCGACATGAACCTGGACCAACTGGTGGAAGCGGTGCGGCAGCGCATCGGATCGCTCATCATCCAGGGCCTTGTCCCGGTGAAGATGCCGTTGCCGGTGATCACGCTGGACGGCGATCTGGAAGCGCTGCTGGCGCAGGCGATGCGCGTGGCGGGCGATGCCCGGCACCCGATCGAGCCCGCGCTCGCCAACCGCATCATAGAGGCGGTGGTGACGGCTGCCCGGCCGCTGCTGGGGCAGGCGCGCAACTTCGCCATCGTCACATCGCCGGTCGCGCGCCGCGCGCTGGCCCGCCTGTTCAAACCGCATCTGCCGGAGACGCCCGTGTTGTCCTTCCTGGAAATTCCCGACGGCAAGGGCGTGGAAGTCGTCGCCGTGGTCGGCGGCGAACAGCGGCCCGCGCCGCGCCATGACCCCCTGCCAGCCCGCGAACGCGTCGCTTAAGGAGCCAGCCTGATGTTCATGAACAGGGTCGTCGCCGGTTCCGATGCCAACACCTATGGCCGGTCCGCCCACGCCAATTCGCCGGAAAGGCTGGCGCGCCAATATATGCCGCTGGTGCGCAAGACCGCCTGGCATGTCCATGGCCGCGTATCGAGCGCCATAGAGATAGAAGATCTGCTTCAGATCGGCATGGTCGCGCTGGTGGAGGCAGCCAACGGCTTCGAGGATCGCGGCCTGGGCTTCGCCTCCTACGCGCAGATGCGCGTGCGCGGGGCGATGATCGACCATCTGCGCCGCCACGCGACCATGACGCGATCCGCCATGGCCCAGCGCAAGCAGTTGGCGGGCATCCGCAACCGGCTGGAACAGAAATTGGGCCGCATTCCGCTGGAATCGGAAATGTCTGCGGAGATGGGGCTGGACCCCGCCGCCTATCGCGAAGTGGCCGACGGTTGCGAGATGGTGCAGCACACCAGCATGGACGAGGTCTATTCCGACCAGTCCATGTGGTTCGCCGATGTCGAGGACCGCGCCGACGATGTGATGGAGCGGGAGTCGCTGAAGGCGGCGCTCGCAAAATATATTGGCGAATTGCCGCAGCGCGAGGCGCTGGTGCTTCAGCTTTATTTCGTCGAGGAACTCAATCTGGAGGAAATCGGCGCGACGCTGGACATCGGCGCGGCGCGGGTCTGCCAGATCAAGAAGGCGGCGCTCGACAAGCTGCGCGAGAAATTGCGGGATTGGGACTGAATTTACATAGCGCGACGTGTTCCTGCCTTCGCAGGAACACACTGTTCTGCTTCAGCTATCGTTCGCGGCGTTGGAAAAGCCCTTGATCGGCGCGTTGTCCAACTGCAACTGGCGATAGCGCGTCTTCTGGTAGTTTTGCGTCCGCCACCACGGCTCCGCCACCTGGAACAGCCCGCTCTTCGCGACCTGCGCCCCTAAATCCTTGCGCGCCGTGAAGGCCGCGAAGAAGGGCGCCAGCACCAGTCCCGCCGCCACCGGCGCGATCCAGCCCAGCGAAGTGCCGGACCTGACCGCCAGCAGGGTCAGCCCCGCGCCCAGCAATATATGCCATTTGAACAGCCAGACCGCGGGCAGTATCGCCATGCCGTCGCGGTCGCGGGTCTGGCCGTTCCAACTGCTCTTGCGGCCCATCAATATGCCGAACAGGTTGATGGTCTGGGTCAGCATGCTGATGGGGGCCATCAGGATCGACAACGCGATGTCCGCGATCACCCCGCGCATCATCCTGACGCCGCCGCCAAAGCCGATGCGCCGCGCCGGATCGGCCAGCGCCCAGAGCAGCGCCAGCAGTTTCGGCCCGAACAGCAGCACGGCGGTCAGCGCCAGCAGGCTGCCTGCGGGCAGGATCGCGCTGGGCGGCCAGACGCCCGCCGCCGCGCCGCCCAGCACCACCAGCATCAACGCCAGCCATAGCGGCGAGGTGCAATAGGCGGACGCTCCGACGAAGAGCTGGAACTTGCTGACCGGATGCATCCCCTTGATCTTGGAGAGCAGCGGGACATGCTGGATATTGCCCTGGCACCAGCGCCGGTCGCGAGTGGCGAGGTCGGGCAGGGAAGGGGGAAATTCCTCGAAACTGTTGTCGGCCATGACGATATGCACGTCCCAGCCGCGACGGCGCAGCAGGGCGGCCTCTACCATGTCATGGCTCATGATATGGCCGCCGAAGGGCGCTCGCCCCGGCAGTTCGGGCAGGCCGCAGCTTTGCGCGAAGGCGCGGGTGCGCAGGATGGCGTTATGGCCCCAGAACATGCCCTCCGACCCCGCCCACCAGATCATACCGGCGGCGGAGATCGGCCCGAACAGGCGGCTGGCGAACTGCTGCCAGCGGGCGAATAGGGTGGAGGCGCCAACGATGGACGGCACCGTCTGGATCAGTCCGACATGGGGATGCCGCTCCATATCCGACGCCAGCCGCGCCATGGTCTGGCCGCTCATCACGCTGTCGGCGTCGAGCACGATCATATAATCATAGGCGCCGCCGAAGCGTTCGACCCATTCGGCGATATTGCCGGGTTTGCGGCCGACATTCAGGGCGCGGCGGCGATAATGGACGGGCCGGGAGAAGCCTCTGCGCATATTCAGATAGGCGGCGCGTTCGATCTCGCCATTTTCGGCGTTCGAATCGCTCAGGATGAAGAATTCGAAGCGTTCGCCGCCCATCACCTGCGCCAGCGATCGCTCCATGATCGACAGGCGGCCCAGCACGCCCTGAAAATCCTCATTGCAGACCGGCAGCAGCACGGCGGTGCGCCCGCGCAGCGGCGTCGTGGAGCGGGCGCGATAGGGGCGCACGCTTTGCCCCTTGCCCATGGTCAACAGCAGAAAGCCGATCAGGCTGGTCGCGAAGCCGAAGGCGATCCAGGCGAAGAGCGGGATGAACAGGGCCAGATAAACCCCCTCCCACGCCGAAATGCCGTCCAGTCCGATGGAGCGCCGCATCTCATGCGCCGCCATGGAGGCGGGCAGCAGCGCCAGCAGCACGACCAGCGTCCGCCGTGCCCAAAGGTCGATGTTGAACGGGCGGTGGGGCAGGTCGCGGGGCGTCGCGGCGAAATCCTGCGCGGGCATGGCCAGCGGCCTTTCCGGCGGCAGATGTTCGAACGCCCGGACTGGGGCCGATTCGCTCGCCTTGTCGCTATGCACGCCGCCCGTCGCTTTCATGCCTGACCCGTTTTATCTTGGAACCCGTCACCAGAACCCGCCTTATAGCCGGCTGGTTCCGTTCCGCCTGTCCTCAGGCGCCCAGCGGGTAATGCACATATTCGCTGAACGGCCGATTGCCAGCGCGAAGTTGGGCGCGGATATCGGTCGGCCTGCCCCCGTCCCGACGGATATCCAGGACCATGCGGAACATGTCCTTCTGGTGCAGCACAGGATAACCCGCTTTCTTGACCAGCGTTCCGCCCGCCAAGTCGACCCATATGTCGGGCTTTGCGCCCGCCGGGACCCCTACGAAATCGACCAGGAACCGGTCCACCCCGGCCTCGCCCGATTGCCCGGTCCAGATATTCTCGACCGTGGCGATGCCGGTGGAGGCGGGGGTCCGCGCCGCCGACCAGTCCAGCCGGTAGCTCGCCTCGATCCGGCTGCCTGCGCGGACGGGCGCGGCGGGCGTCCAATAGGCGGCGACATTGTCGGTATATTCGCTGTCGGTCGGGAAGGCGTAGAGCCTGACCTGCCCCGCACCCATCGGCCTGCGGCTGGTCGCCCACAAGGATGGCCGCCGTTCGTAGAAGACGCCGTCGTCCTGATAATGATCGAAATTCCGGTCGCGCTGGAGCAGGCCGAACCCCTTGGGATTGCGCTCGGCAAAGACGTCGACACGGGGCGCTGAAGGGTTCACCAGCGGGCGGCAATGGGCGGTGCCGTCGGCGCTGGCGATGGACAGCATGTCGCTGTCATGGATTTCCGGCCGCCAGTCGGTGCGGGTGCGCCGGTCGGCCTGATCGTACCAGAACATGCTGGTCATCGGCATCAGCCCCAGTTCGTTGATCGCCTTGCGCGCGAACAGCACCGCGTCGACATCCTGCCGCACGCCCCGCGGTGTCAGCGTATTGGCGAAGCGGAACGCGCCGGTCAGCGACGCGCTGTCCATCAATGCATAGACGGTGACGCTGCTGCGCCCGGTGCGCTCCAGCCAGAAATGGGTGAAGCGGGGAAATTCCTCCTTCCCCGCGATGCTGGTGTTGATCGCGACGGCGCGGGCGGAGAGGCCGAACTGCTTTTCGGCGGGGGCGCGGAAATAAGTCGCGCCCAGGAAGGACAGCCAATCGCCGTCCCGCGCCGCATTCATGATGCGGAACCCGGCAAAGCCAGCGCCGGGGCCAAGGTTGCGCACCGCATTGCCCGGCGGCGCGTCGAACATGTCGGGATCGTAGCGCAGCGGCGCGGCGCGGCCGTTTTCGACCAGCGCGATCTCGACCGGCTGCTGCACCGTGCCGCTCAGCGGGAACAGGCGGATGCCGGTGTCGTCCCCCTTGTCGTTCCAGATCGTCCGATCGTCCCGGAAGCGCGCCTGATTGAAGGCGTCATAGCCGATCTTGTCCGCGCCGGGGAAAAAGGGCGTCACGGCAAAGGGCGCGCGGGTCAGCCGCTGCGCCCGGCCGATCACCATGTTCCAGGAGAAAGTTTCGCCCCTTCCCTGAGCCAGTGCCGAATGGGGAAGCAGCAGGGCCGCGCCGGAGGCGGCGATCATGGCGCGGCGATCTATCTTGGTCATGGCGCTTATCATGGGTGCGACAACCGCCGATGCAAGTGTTTCGATCCCGCATCGATCCGTAAATGCGATGAAGCCTCCGCCCGGGGGGACGGAGGCTTCGTTAAGCTGGTCGTTTCATCGAAGTTTTTACCCCCGGCACGGTGGGGACTGTAAATGCGCCGGGGGCGACATGACCGGCTGAGGTGACCAAGACCCCAGCCGGTCAATCCGGTGTCAGGTCTTAGCTGATCAGCTTCAGCACGCCCTGCTGGCTCTGGTTGGCCTGCGCCAGCATCGCGGTCGAAGCCTGGCTCAGGATCTGCTGCTTGGCGAGCGCGGTCGTTTCGGCCGAGAAGTCGGCGTCCTCGATGCGGCTGCGGGCGTCGGTCAGGTTGGTGACGTTGGCCGTCAGGTTGTTGACCGTCGATTCCAGGCGGTTCTGCGCCGCGCCGAGGTCGGCGCGCTTCGTCGCAACCGTTTCCAGCGCCGTGTCATAGACCGCGAGGTCGGCAGCCACGAAAGCAGGGGCCGCCACGGTGCCGCTCAGCGCGCCGCCGGTGGCGGTGGCGACGGTGGACAGGTCGAGCTGACCCAGGGTGATGGCGACGGTGTCGGTGC
Organism: Sphingobium chlorophenolicum; assembly: GCF_000722875.1. Classification (GTDB taxonomy): domain Bacteria; phylum Pseudomonadota; class Alphaproteobacteria; order Sphingomonadales; family Sphingomonadaceae; genus Sphingobium; species Sphingobium chlorophenolicum. The sequence continues at coordinate 54,677 of NZ_JFHR01000011.1, forward strand.
CGCCGGCGCCTGCCTGGACGCTGATGGTTGCCGGGGCGGTCGCGGAGAAGAGGCTCTTGCCGTTGAACTGGGTCTTGCTCAGGACCGAGTCGATCTGCTTGGCGAGCTGGTCGATTTCGTTCTTGATGTTGCCCTGCGACTTCGTGTCGTTGGTGCCGTTCAGGCCCTGGACCGTCAGTTCACGCATGCGCTGCAGCATGTTGCTGACTTCGCCGAGCGCGCCTTCCGCCGTCTGGGCGAGCGAGATGCCGTCATTGGCGTTGCGGATGCCCTGGGTCATGCCGCGAATCTGCGAGGTCATGGTGGAGGCGATGGCGAGGCCGGCGGCGTCGTCCTTCGCGCTGTTGATGCGCTTGCCGGTCGACAGGCGTTCCATCGCGGTGCCCAGAGCCTTGTTGGCCATGGCCGAAGCGTTCTGAGCGCGCAGCGCCGAGGAGTTGGTTCCGATAACAGTCATGATAATCCCTTTCCGTTCACTATCAGGTCGCTGCCATCAGGCTGCTTGCGGCCTCGAAAGGGGATAACGGCGGGACGAAAAAAGCTTTTAGGGCGGGCGCGATTTTTTTCGGATTTTTTCGAAAAGCCCCGGAAAACGGGGCTTCGATCCGCCCCCCAGGACGCATCTATATGCGGCAGGCCCAAAAAGGTTCCGGCAGGGCGGAAAAAAATTGCCGTTATGCGGCAAGGACTTTGCCGCATTAACCATATGATAACCACATTGGGGCAGTTGTTAACCATCGAAGAGGTTCGGGGCGTGCGGGGGCACAAGCCAGCCAAAACATGGGGACAAGTTCATGTCATCTCTGGACGTGAGCCGAGGAGTCTGCGCGCTCGTTCCGGGCCTGCAGCACTGGCTGGAAAATGCGTTCTATTCGGTGCGCATCGTGGATGCGCAAAGCCCGCGGGAGCGGGATGACCGCCGGATCTTGCTGGCGACCGAGATCGGCCACGCCACCCATCGCGATATCCTGATCAACATGGTCGACGGGAAGCCTTCGCTGGTGCCCGCCGCCAACGGCCTGCCCGCCCGCGTGGCGTTCGGGCTGGAGGATATGGGCTTCGCCTTCGCGCTGATCGCGGAACTGGCCCGCCCGGCCGCCGTCCCGGCGGTGGGCGATAATGCCAGCACCCGTCTGATGACGCTGGCCGGTCGCGTCGCCCGCAGCGACGCCACCGTGCTGATCCAGGGCGACACCGGCACTGGCAAGGAAGGCATGGCCCGTTTCCTTCACGCCCAGTCGGGCCGCGTGACCCGCGACTTCATCGCTGTCAACTGCGCGGCGCTGCCCGAAACCATGATGGAAGCCATGCTCTTCGGGCATAAGAAGGGGAGCTTCACCGGCGCGGCCAATGCGTCGGAAGGGCTGTTCCTGGCGGCGGACGGCGGCACTTTGTTCCTGGACGAGATCGCGGAACTGCCGCTGGCGCTCCAGGCGAAGCTGCTGCGTGCGTTGCAGGAGGGCGAAGTGTTGCCAGTGGGCGCGACTCACCCCGTGCCCGTCAATGTCCGCATCGTCGCGGCCTGCAACCGCAACCTTGCCGCCGAAGTCGCCGCCGGGCGCTTCCGCGAAGATCTTTACTGGCGGCTCAACGTCATGCCGCTGGAGCTGCGCCCGCTGGCCGAGCGTCCGGGCGACGTGACCGCCATCGCCGCCGCCATGCTGCTGCGCATGTCGGATGTGGCGAAGGACGCCTTCGTCTGGCCGACCGCCGCCGCGCTGGAAAAGCTGACCGCCCATGTCTGGCCCGGCAATGCCCGCGAACTGGGCAATGTGCTGCAACGCGCTGTCGTCCTGCGCGACGGCGACCGGATCGAGCCTGCCGACCTGCACATCACCGGCGCGCCGCAGCTTCGCATCGTGGAGCAGGTGCTGGCGCCCGCCGATCCGATCCGCCTGAGCCCGACCAGCTTGCGCGACGTGGCCCATCATTCGAAGCTGGAGGCTGTCCGCGCCGCGCTGCGCGAGACGGACGGCCACCGCGCCGCCGCCGCCGCCAAGCTGGGCATTTCCGAACGCACGCTGCGCTATCGGCTCGCCGAAATGCGCGAACTCGCGGCTTAAGGGGGGTAGGGCGCAATGACCGGAATTTCTCCGACAGACAGCGTGATGGCGATCCGCAACGCCATCCTCCAGAAGAACGCCGCGCTGCGCGATGTCGCCCAGACCGGCAACGCCAGTGGTCCCGCGGCGGTTGGCACCAACGGCGCGACCGCGCCGGGCGGGTTCACCGACGCGCTGAAATCGGCGCTGGAGCAGGTGAACGGCCTGCAAAATCAGGCGGGTGAAGCAGCCGCCTCGTTCGAACGGGGGGAAACGACGGATATCGCCGGGGTCATGCTGGCCAAGCAGCAGGCGTCGGTGAGTTTCGAAGCCACCCTTCAGGTCCGCAACAAATTGCTGTCCGCCTACAAGGACATCATGAGCATGCCGGTGTAATATGAGCGAGAACGCACTCACCCCCTCCGTCGGCGGCGCCGCCGCTCTCCCCGCCACCAGCCCCGCCGCTTTTGGTGGCGCGAAGGGCGTCGATGCGCTGAAGGCGCGCTTCACCGGCTTCATGAAGCAACCGGCCGTGGCGAAGAGCCTGCCGCTGCTGGGCCTGCTGGGCGTCGTCGCCACGGCGGGCGCGGCCTGGCTCGCCCTGCGCGAACCGCCGCAGCGCGACCTGTTCCGCGCCCTGCCCGATGCCGACAAGTCCGCGGTGGCGCAGGTGCTGGACCAGAGCGGCATACGCTACGACTTCGACAATAGCGGCGGCATGACCGTCGGCGAGGACGATTATTTCAAGGCGAAGATGATGCTCGCCGCGCAGGGCCTGCCCAAGAGCGCACCCGACGGCAACAGCATGATCGACAGCCTGCCGATGGGTGCTTCACGCGCCGTTGAAGGCGAAAAGCTGCGTTCCGCCCGCGAAATGGATTTGGCCCGCACCATAGAGGCGATCGACAGCGTGGAAAGCGCCAAGGTTCACCTCGCCGTCGAGCCGCCCAGCGTCTTCCTGCGCGAACGGTCGAAGCCTTCCGCTTCGGTGATGCTGCGCCTCGCCTCCGGCCGGTCGCTGACCGACCAGCAGGTCAGCGCCATCGTGCATCTGGTCGCCTCCTCCATCCCGGAACTCAATCCGGAGGATATTTCGGTCGTCGACCAGAATGGCCGCCTGCTCAGCAACAATGACAGCAATGCCGCCGATGACCGTCAGTTGGCCGTGCAGACCAGGATGGAGGATCGTTATCGCCAGTCGGTGATCGCCCTGCTGACGCCGATCCTGGGCGCGGGCAAATTTTCGACCGAGGTGCATGCCGAACTGAACTTTGCCGAGCGTCAGGCGACCCGCGAAACCTATCCGCAGGATGAGGCGCGCCTGCGCACCGAAACCGGAAGCTGGCAGTCCGACCCGCGCGGTCAGGGCGCTGGCGGCGAGGCCAGCGGCATTCCCGGCGCGCTCAGCAATCAGGCGCCGGTCAACCCGACCGTCACCCAGACCAATCCCAACGGCCAGGCCGTCGCCCAGGGCACTCAGAGCGCGCAGACCGCCGCCCAGCCCGGCACGCCGGGCAATCCGCTGATGAAGACCGAAGAGACGTTCAACCGCAGCTTTGAACTGGGCCGCGAGGTTTCCGTTACCAAGGACGCCATCGGCACGGTGAAACGCCTGTCGGTCGCCGTCGCTCTCGACAATGGCGCGGACGGCAAGCCGCGCACCGCGCAGGAAATCGCCGCCTTGGAGGCTCTGGTGAAGGGCGCGGTCGGTTTCGACCAGGCGCGGGGCGACGTGGTGGCTCTGTCCTCGCGCAGCTTCGCCAAGGAGGAGGTGGTCGAGGCGCCCTGGTATGAGGCCACATGGGTGTCGCCGCTGGTGCGCAACGTTTCGGCCCTGCTGGTCGCCCTGCTGCTGATCTTCGGTATCGGTCGCCCGCTGCTCAAGCGCCGCGCCGCCGCCCAGGCCGCCGCCGCCGAACAGACCGCCGTCGTCGGCCAGAAGATCGGCCGCGAAATCTCGACGGAGATCACCCGTCAGGCGACCGTCAACCCCGACGGGTCGACGCCGATCACGCTCGACATGATCTCCTCCACCTATGACTATGCCCAGCGCGCCGACCTGATCCGCAATTTCGTGAAGCAGGACCCCGACCGCGCCGCCCTGGTCGTCCGCGACCTTCTGAAGGAAGGGAAGAAGGAAAATGCCTGAAGCCGCCGCCATTCCGGCGCTGAAAGGCAGCGCCGCCGCCGCCGTCCTGCTGATGCTGTTCGATGAGGATGAAGCCGCGCAGATACTTTCCCGCCTGGAACCCGACGAAGTTCGCCAGCTTGGCTATGCCATGTACGACGTGGCCGACGTGCAGGTGGAGGAAGTCAACGAGGCGCTCGACCATTTCGTCACCAAGGCGAAGAAGCGCACCACCATCGGCTATGGCGCGACCCGCCATATTCGCGGCGCGATGACCAAGGCGCTGGGCGAGGAGCGGGCGGAGAATATGCTGGCCCGCATCACCCCGCCGACCCGCTCCACCCAGCTTGAGATGCTGAAATGGATGGACGCCAAGGAAATCGCGGCCCTGATCGAGGCGGAGCATCCGCAGATCATGGCCATCGTGCTGGCCCATCTGGAGGCGCCCATCGCCGCTGACGTGCTGCAATTGCTGCCGGTCGAATATCAGGAGGAGATCGTTTACCGCATCGCCACGCTCGGCCCCGTGTCGAACGAGGCGCTGGACGATCTGGAGCAGCTCCTGCTGCGCGGCAACATGTCGAAGAAGCAGGGCGGCGCTTCCCAGCGCGGCGGCACCATAGAGGCGGCCGCGATCATGAACAATGTCCGCAAGGAAAATGAGCAGCGCATCATCAAGGCGCTGGCCAAGCGGGACAAGATGGTCGCCCAGACCATCGAGGAAGAGATGTTCGTCTTCGACAATCTGATCGACATGGACGACAAGAATATGGGCACGCTGATGCGCACCGTCGACAGTTCGATCCTGGTGGTCGCGCTGAAGGGCGCGAACGACATGCTGAAGGCGAAGATCTTCGGTTCCATGTCGGCCCGCGCCGCGCAGGCCATCGCCGACGAGATCGAGGAACGTGGCCCGATCCGCCTGGCCGAAGTCATCGACGCGCAGAAGCTGATCATCGGCACCGCCCGCCGCATGGCCGATGCTGGCACCATCATGCTGGGCGGCAAGGGGAATGATTTTGTCTAAGCTCTGGGCCAATGCGGACGTCGCCAGCGTGCCCCTGGGCGGCATGGGACAAGTGACCAGCGGCGGTTTCCGCAGCCGGTTCACGCCGATGCATGCTCCGTCCGGGCAGGCGATGCACGACAGCATGCCGGAAACCGAGGAAGACCTGCTGGAACAGGCCCGGATGGAAGCCTTCGCCATGGGCTTCGATGAAGGCAGCCGCGTGACGGCGGAGGCCAATGCGACCGACGCCGAAGCGCGCCGCCGCCTGGCCGAGGCGCTGGAACTGCTGGCCCCCGCGCCCAGCGGCATGCTCTCCACCATGCTCTCCGCCACGGTGGTGCGGCTGGTCGAACAGATCGTGGGCGAGGTGGAGATCGACATCGAACGGCTGCTCCAGCGCTGCGACAGCGTCGCCGCCTTTATCGAGGAAAATGACGGGAAGGGCGCGCTGCACCTGCATCCCGACGACATCGAATTGCTGGAGGGCGAAACCATCGGCGTGAAGCTGGTCGCGGACAAGGGGATGCAGCGCGGCTGCGTGCGCCTGGAAACCGCCGACGGCTGGGTGGAGGACGGCCCGGACGTGCGCCTGTCCCGCCTGCGCTCCCTGCTCGACGATATGGAGGGCAAGGCATAATGATCCGCGCCGCGCTGGCCCAGGCGGAGACGCTGTTCGATCATATGCAGGTGCAGAACCGCTCCCCCCGCCATGTCGGCCGTCTGGTCAGCCATGATGCGGGGATGCTGGAAGTCACCGGCTTTCGCCGCCCCATCGGCGCGGGAGCGCGGCTGATCGCGTCGGACGGCACCATCTGCCGTGCCGAAGTGGTGGGCTTTCGCGGCGACAGGACGCTGCTGGTGCCGCTGGATGCCGACGCGCCGCTGGAAAATGGGGCTCGGGTGGAACCGGATTCCCAGGCAACCATGGTGCAGGTCGGGGACGGCCTGATCGGCCGGGTTATCGACGCCATGGGCCAGCCACTGGACCGCAAGGGGCCGATCATCGCGGGGGGTAGCTGGCCGCTGAACGGCGTGAAGGGCAATGTGCTCGACCGGGGCCGCGTGACTGAGCCTTTCGATCTGGGCGTTCGCGCCGTCAACGCGCTGCTGACCGCCGGGCGCGGCCAGCGCATTGCCATCATCGCCGGTTCGGGCGTGGGCAAATCGGTCCTCATGGGCCAGATGATACAGGGCGCCGAAGCCGACATCGTCGTCGCGGGCCTGATCGGGGAACGCGGCCGGGAGGTCAGCGACTTTCTGGAAACCAAGCTGAAAGGCGCGATGCACAAGAGCATCGTCGTCGCCGTGCCCGCCGACCATCCGCCGGTGCTGCGCCTGCGCGCCGCCGCCCGCGCTACCGCCATCGCCGAATATTTCCGGGCGCGGGGCAAGAAGGTGCTGCTGCTGATCGACAGCCTGACCCGCTGCGCCCATGCCCAGCGGGAAATCGGCCTCGCTTTGGGCGAGCCGCCAGCGATGAAGGGCTATCCGCCCTCCGCCCTGGCGCTGATCCCGCGTCTCGTCGAGCGCGCCGGGGTCGATACGCGCAGCGGCGGATCGATCACCGCCCTCTATACCGTGCTGGCCGACGGCGACGACACGGACGATCCCATCGTGGACGCCGCCCGCGCCATCGTGGACGGCCATTTCGTCCTGTCGCGCCATTTGTCGGAACAGGCGATCTTCCCCGCCATCGACGTCGGCAAGTCGCTGTCCCGCGTCATGGCCGACGTGGTGCCGGACGAGCATCGCCTGGCCGCCGCCGCCTATCGCCGCCTCTGGGCCGCCTATGAGGAAAATCGCGACCTGATCCTGATGGGCGCTTATCGCCCCGGCAACGATCCGGTGATCGACGAGGCCGTGCAGCGCCGTCAGGAAATACTCGACTTCATCCGGCAGGATCAGAAAAGCTTCATCGACCTCGACACCAGCGCCAACGCCCTGATCGCCGAGTTCGGCGCGTGAAGGGAGAGGTCGCCCGCCGCCAGCGCGTGCTGCGCGTCCGCCATGTCCAGCATGCCATGGCCATGGCCGAAACCGCCCGCGCCCGCGATGAGGCGGACGGCATCGCCCGCAACGCCCAAAGGCTGCGCAACGTGCGCGACGATCTTTTTACCGGACAGGGCGTCGCAACTGGCGCGAATTTTGCAGCGATGCAGGAACTGGCGGGCCGTCTGGAACAGGCGGGGCGTCAGTTGGATGGTGCGCTCTACGATGCGCGCCGCAAGGTGGAGGTCAAGGAAGGCCTCTCCCTCGCGGCCAATCGGGATCGCGAAATCGCCGTGAAGCTCAAGGATCGCGCCTGCGCGGACCTGGAGGAATGGCGGGAGAACAAGTTGGCGGCCCTGCCGCGCTATCGCCGGATGCAGAGGACAGGAGATGTCTGACGTGAACATGTTGACCAGCCTCAAGGCGCTGCTCTTTTCGTCGGTGTCGGCGCAGATTCCGGCCGATGGGGCGGCTGCGCCCGTCGAAGGGGCGACGGATTTCGCCAAGCTGCTGAACGGCACGATGGAAGCCGCGCCGGAGGAACAGGAAGGCGGCGCGACGCCGGGCCTGCCGCTGGCGGTCGTCCCGACGGACGCGGCCGAAGCCGAGAGCATGGAGATCGCGCCCGCCGCGACCAGCGGGGAAGCCGAGATTCCCGCGCCCTTGCCCTTCGGCCTGGCGAACGCGCTGAAGGCCGTGCAGAGTCATCGCAAGGATTCGCTTCCGCTTCCGCCCGGCCTTGCCAGGAAAATCGAGGCGGTTGCCGAGCCTGCCGAAGAGATTATGACGGAAACGCCCGCGCCGGTAGCCGCTGAGGAGAGCGGAGCCGACGCGCCGGAACTGCCGGTCGCGAAGCCGGATGCGCAGCCCAAGGCTGCTCGCCCCGTCAAGGCGAAGCTGGAACATGCCGAGATTTTGGCCGAAGCGCCCGCTAAGGAACAGCCCGACGAACCGGTGAAAGCCGCGCAGGAGGACAAGGACAAGCCCAAGGAGCAGGCCGACGCCGAGCCGCTCCCGCCAACCATCATGGCTGCGCAGACGCCGCAACCGCTGCCCACCGCCGCCTCCGCGCCGCAGCGGGAAGCGGCGCCGATCAGGCTGGATACCGGCAAAAAGCTGCCGCCAGAGGGGCAGCTTTTGCCGCAAGCCGCCGAACAGTCCCACGCAGTGGAAGGCGATGCCCAACCCGCCATTCCCACCACCGCAGCGTCGGGGCCGACCGATCGCCCGAAAAGCGCGCTTGCCGCCGCGACACCCGACAGCATCCCGGTGGCGGCCGATTTGCCCCCGCCAGCCGAGAAACATGCGGTGAAGTCGGAGGCTCTCGCCTTGCTTCAACTGGTCCGCGATCAGGTCGCCACCCGCCAGCCCGACATGCCGGTGCGCGCCGGGGAACCGCTCGCGACCCGCGTCAAAACCGGCCGCGCCGCGCCAATCGAGGGCGCCCCGATCAATATTTCCCAGCCCATGCCCACGGACGCCGTCCCTCAGGCGCCGCTCGCCCAGCCTGCCGCCGCTCCCTCGGTCCAGCCGATCGTTGCGGCGCCACCGGTGGCCGATCTGTCCGCCAGCCTTGGCGCGCAGGTCGTCGACATGGGCGTATCCGGCCAGTGGATCGACGGCCTCGCCCGCGATATCGCCGGGCTTTCCGCCAATGGCGCGCAGGGCCGTTTCCAGATCAATGCCGACCGGCTTGGGGCCGTGCAGGTCGACATCCGCCAGGGCAGCGACGGCGCTGCGGTCAGCCTGACCGTCGCCAGCGAAGCCGCCGAAATGGCGCTGCGCCAGGACAGCGACCGGCTGCGCCTGGACGCGGGCCTCTCCGCCGTGCGCATAGCCGAGGTGAAGATCGAGCGCGCGCCTCCCGTCGCCGAAGCGGCGCGGGCGGACAGCGCCAACCAGCAAAATTCCCAGCAGCAGCCTTCGGGTTGGGCGAATAACGGCCAGAACATGGCCCAGTCTCAAGGTCAGGCCCAAAGCCAGGGCCGCTGGCGCCCGCAGGAAAATAACGCATTCGCCCCTAAAAATCCGTCCGATCCCGCCGTTCTTAACCATGACGAGACGCGCCGGGCGGGCCATGACGCCGTTCGCGCGCGCTATGCTTGAGATGCGGGATTTACGGGGGACTTTCCATGAGTGACGACGCCAAGCCGAAGAAGAAAAAGGGCGGGGGCATGAAGATGATCCTGCTCATCGTCATCGCGATGGTCGTGGGCGGTGCGGGCGCGGCGGGCGGCCTTTATGCCGCCGGTTTCTTCAGTCCCAAGGAAGAAGGGCCGAAGGAAGACCCGAACAAGCCCGTGCTCGTCCTGGCGGGTGAAAGCGCGGAGGATGTCGCCAAGGCCCATGGCTATGCCGGCGGAGGCGAAGGCGGCGGCCATGAGGGCGGCGGCGCTCATCCTGCGGGCGGCGGCCATGCCCCGGCCAAGGGCATCGACCTGCCGGTCCCGGCCAATCCGGCGGCCTATCAGGCGACCTATTTCCAGCTTCAGACCCCCTTCACCTCGAACATGTCCGATACGGACGCGTTCGCGCAGATCTCTATCGCCATTTCGACCTATTACGACATCCGCGTGGTGGAGGCGATCAAGACTCATGAGATGGCGATTCGCAGCCAGGTGTTGATGATGCTGGCCGAACAGCCGGTGGAGTCGCTCTCCACGCCGCAGGGCAAAAGGGCGCTCCAGGGCAGGATCAAGACCATCATTAACGACATTTTGAAGCAAAAGACGGGCTATGGCGGCGTCGATAACGTTTATTTTACAAATTTTGTGATCCAATAGCCTGAAAATACGAGGTTTTCTGCGGCTTTCTCCCGTCGCGTCATGCGACAAAACGTCGCATGAAAAATTAACATACAAAGCCGCCAAAAAGGTCGTCCTCCACTCGTTGGCGGACGGCCTTTTTTCCTGTTGGAGTTGACACCCTTCGAGATCTTGTGCTGGCTTGGTCGTTATGACTTCGGAACAACCTGATTATCACTACGTGGCGTATATCGATGAGGCCGGTGATGATGGCCTCAAGGCGGTTAAGCCCCTCAGTGCCCCAGGATCGAGTGAATGGCTGATCCTATCCGCTGTAGTTATCAAAGCGGAAAATCAGAGCAGGGTTTCGGAGTGGACTGAATCGATCAAATCTGAATTTCGGAATCATCAGAAGCCCGACATTCATTTTACAGGATTGAACCCCGCCAAAAAGCGTCGTGCATGCGAGATTATGGCAACGTTGGATGCTCGATATTTCGTCGTCGCATCCAACAAGAAAAACATGGAAGGTTATTCGAACCCATTTGCTGGGAAAATTCCGTCTTCCAATTGGTTCTATTGCTGGATGACTAGGCTACTTCTGGAGCGTGTCACAAAGTTCGTCCATGACACGTCGCTTCGACAGTATGGCGAGCCCAAAAAATTGCGCATTGAGTATAGTGCGCGAGGGGGGCTTCGATACTCGCAGATGTCGGCATATTACGAGTGGATGAAGCTAAAAAAGCACAATCCTTTCCTCCCTTGGGGAAAAATCTACTGGGAGGTGATGCACTCGGATTTGCTCAAGGTTTACCCACATCTTGAGCGTGAAGGTTTGCAGCTGGCTGATGTGGTTGCGAGCGCGTTTTTCAAGGCTTGTGACAAGCACGATACAGGTGCCTGCGATCCCACCTTTGCGAAGCTCCTCAAACCAAGGATGGGAAGGGAGCCCGACAAGACCAGAGGTGGGCAATTTTCGGGTTTTGGGGTGAAGCTCATGCCGAGCTTGCGCAAGGCTAAGCTGGACAGCGACCAAGCCGAAATCTTCAAATTTTATGGATACCCCAATCAGTGGTGGTGCCCGGAAGCGTTCAACGACTGACCATTTAGCCCGACTATCGTCGTACCGAGCGTGTCAGCGATCGCCACTGGACTGGACCAGCAACCCACTTTCCGGCGCACCATGGCAAGAATCGCACAAGGTTGGGGCAGTTTCAACATATATCCCGTTGATTATGCTGGATTATGCGTAAGCCTCTGGAATGGATTCACTTTTTGTTCAATTTGACGCGACGTACGCGCTTTTGACGCTCTCCCGGTCAAACAATTTGCACCCTGAGAGGGGCGTTCTTTGACTGCCCTGACCAAAGAGATCATGCGACAAAACAGTGGCTTAGCGTCAATGTCGCATGAGTTTGAAGGCCTAAGTGATTGTTATACAAGGAATTGGATTTAACGTTTATTTTACCAATTTCGTTATTCAATAGGACTGCCTGAACGCGCGGGAAGTCCCCCGCCTGGGACGGCTGGGGACTGAAATGACCGACGTTCAAGCCTACGCCTTCGGGCGCGGGGAATCTCAGGCGCCGTTGATGCTGTCAGGGCTGGACCGGCTGGGCGAAAAGCTCGGCCGGCGTTTGCGCGCCCTGATAGAGCCGATCGCCGGGGTCCGTCCCCATGTGGCCGCGCAGGACGCGCGCGCCCTGGAATTCGGCGCATGGAACGCCGAAGTGCCCGATTCCTCCAGCATCGGCGTCTATCGCCTGGCGCCGCTCAAGGGGCAGGTGCTGCTGCGACTGGACGCGGCGATGATCTCGACCCTGGTCGACTGTTTCTATGGCGGCATCGGCAACCGCGCCCTGCCGCCGCGGGGCGAATTCACGCCGACCGAAGACCGGCTGATCGCCCGCATCTCCGACGCCTTCATGGCGCGGCTGGTGGAATGCTGGAGCGACATGCTGACGCTGGACGCGGGGCTGATCGTCCGGGAGACCGGCGTCGGTTTCGCCGCTGCCGCGCAGCCGGGCGAACAGATGGTGCTGCAACGCTTCATGCTCAGCATCAGCCGCGACGCCGAATGGCCTATCGACCTGCTCTTCCCGCTTTCCGCGCTGCGCAACGTAGAGGCGCTGATGGGCGCCAGAATCCCGATCGACGACGAACGCGCCGACCCGATCTGGCAAGCGCGCATCGCCGCCCGCATGCGCGACATCCGCCTGCCCGCCCGCACGGTGCTGGCGCGGCCCGACCTGTCGCTGGCGGAACTGATGCAGTTGAAGGCCGGGGACGTCATTCCCGTCACTATCAACCGCAGCCTGCCGCTGATCGTGGGCGACCGCATCGTCGCGCATGGCACGATCGGCGAACAGGACGGCCGCGCCGCATTCCAGATCGAAAAAATTTCCGGCAATCAACCTTCCTGGGGGACTGAAGAATGAGCGACATGAGCGAAGCCCCGCGCCTGGACGGCGTGGGCGAAGACAGCATCAGCCGCATGGTGAACAACCGCCAGTTCCGCCTGCTGGCGGACATCCCCGTCCGCATGTCGGTGGAGGTCGGATCGACATCCCTGCGTCTGGCGGAGGTCATGGACCTGGCGGAAGGCAGCGTCGTTGAACTGGACCGTCAGGCCGACGACCTGCTGGACATCATGGTCAACGGCGCGCTGATCGCCAAGGGCGAGGTGGTGACGGTGAATGGCCGCTACGGCATCCGCATCGTGGAGATCGCGGCCGCCGAAAGCCGTCTGGCAGGGGTCGAGCGGCGCGGCTGACGCGAATTACCGCTTGCCTTGCGCGCCATTATCGGCAGACCGCTTGACGGATTAACCATAGTCGCGAAAGCCCGTCCATGATCTGGTACTTCGTCAAGCTGCTGATATTGTTGCCGCTGGTGGGCGGCATGGCCTTCGGCGCGCTGTGGCTGTGGCGCAAATATCAGCCCGGCATGATGGTCGGGCAGAATGACCGGTCGCTGAAATTGCTGGAGGCGCTGCCGCTGGGGACTTTCGGCAAGCTCGCCGTGGTGGAATTTGAGGGGAAGAAGATCCTGCTCTCCGTGACCCGGGGCCGCATCGAGAAGATCGCGGAAGGCGATAGCTATCGTGCCGGGCGCTGACATTTTTACTACCGTCATTCCCGCGAAGGCGGGAACCCATCTCCCAACGGCAGCGCCCGGACGCAAGGCCGGGAGATGGATCCCCGCCTTCGCGGGGATGACGAAAGGGGTGGTGGTAGCGCTTCTGCTCGTGGCGCTGTTCATCGCCATGCCCGCCTTCGCTCAGGCCGCGCCTGTCGCACCAGCAGACAATGGCGGTGCGCTGACCCGCGCCATGGGCCAGATTTCCGGCGACGGTCGTTCTCTGTCGCTGTCGCTGCAAATCCTGATCCTCATGAGCCTGCTGACGGTGCTGCCGTCGCTGATCCTCATGATGACCAGCTTCACCCGCATCATCATCGTCCTGTCGTTGCTGCGGCAGGCACTGGGGTTGCAGCAGACGCCGCCCAATCAGGTGCTGGTCGGCCTGTCGCTGTTCCTCTCCCTGTTCGTGATGCGGCCCGCCATCGACCAGATCAATGCGCAGGCCTTCGATCCCTATGGCAAGGGGCAGATTCCGATCGAGGAAGCGGTCGGTCGCTCCGCCAAGGTGCTGCACGGTTTCATGACCAAGCAGACCCGCGAAACCGACCTCAAACTGTTCCAGAATCTGGCCGAGGCGCCCGCCTTCCGCACGCCCGCGGACATTCCCTTCTCGATCCTGCTTCCCGCCTTCGTAACGTCGGAACTGAAGACGGCGTTCCAGATCGGCTTCATGATCTTCCTGCCGTTCCTGATCATCGACCTCGTCGTCGCCTCCACGCTGATGGCGCTGGGCATGATGATGCTGTCCCCCACGATCATCTCCATGCCGTTCAAGCTGTTGCTGTTCGTGCTGGTCGATGGCTGGGCGCTGACCATGGGCAGCCTTGCGGGATCGTTCGCGACATGAGGACCGACTTTCCCCTCCTTCCGTTCGTTTCGAGCGAAGTCGAGAAACGCTCGCCTGTCCTTTCCATCCCGTCTCTCGACTTCGCTCGAGACGAACGGGCGGGGGAGTAATCGGGCGATGGAAAACGCCGATTTCTTCATGGGCCTCGCGCAGCAGGCGTTGTGGATCACGGCGCTGGCGGCAGCGCCGATCTTGGTTCCGGCGCTGGTCGCGGGCGTGCTGATCGGCATGGTTCAGGCGGCGACCTCCATCAACGAACAGACGCTGGCCTTCATCCCCAAGATCATCGTCGTCGGCGCGATGCTGGTGCTGTTCGGCGGCTCCATCATGGTGCTGATCGCTGATTTCACGCGCGAGATTTTCGAGCGCATTCCGGACCTGCTCCAATGATCGCGCCGGGCTTCGCCAATGTCGAAGTCCAATTGTGGATCTGGCTGATCGCCATGATCCGCCCCGGCGCGGCCTTCATCGCCGCCCCGGTCTTCGGCGCGCCCGCCGTGCCGCTGCAATTGCGGCTGATCCTGTCGCTGGCGCTGGGCATGGCGGCGCTCAACAGCGTGCATATCCAGCTGCCCGCCGACGGCGTCGCCAGCTTCCAGGGCGTGATGCTGGTCGCGGGCGAGGTGCTGGCGGGCCTCGCCATCGGCTTTGCGGTGCAGATCGGCTATGCCGCCGCTTTGGTCGCGGGCGAAGCCATCGGCAACACCATGGGCCTCAATTTCGCGGCGATGGTCGATCCCTCCTCCGGTCAGGCGACGCAGGCGGTGGGGCAGTTCCTGTCCATCCTCTCCACCTTCCTGCTGCTCGCTATGGACGGGCATCTGATGCTCGTCAGCTTCGTCGTGCAAAGCTATCAGGCGCTGCCGCCGGGCGGCGCGATGCTCAGCAATGACGCGATCTGGCACCTGATCGAATTTGGCGGCGCGCTGCTGGGCGCGGGGCTGACCATCGCGCTCCCGGTCGGCTTCGCGCTGGTGCTGGTGCAGATCGTCATGGGTATGCTGGCCCGCACCGCGCCTGCACTCAACCTCTTCTCCGTGGGCATGCCGGTGGCGCTGATGGCGGGCCTGATCCTGCTGGCCGTCACCGCGCCGGTCATGGGGGAGGGGATCACCGCCGCGCTCAAGGCCGGGCTGGATCAGGCTCAAACCATCGCGGAAGGGCGCTGACCCATGGCGGAGAGCAATGGCGGCGGCGAAAAGACCGAAAAGCCCACAGCCAAGAAGCTGAAGGACGCCGCGGAAAAGGGCGACATTCTCCAGTCCCGCGACCTTGCCACCGCCCTGGTGGTGATGGCGGGGATAGGCTGGATCGCCGTCACCGGCCCCTCGGTCGTCCGGTCCCTGTCCGACATGCTGACGGAGGCGCTGCGCTTCCGGCGGGAGGATATCGTCAATTTCGCGCCCGCCGACCGCGGTTTCGCGCTGCTTTCGGGCATTGCCCTGCCGGTTGCGGGAATCATGCTGGCGACCCTGCTCGCGGCCATCGCCGGACCGGCGCTGCTCGGTTCACTCGGCTTCCGCCCCGGCGCCTTCGCGCCCAAGGCGTCGAAACTGAACCCCGCCGCCGGGTTGAAGCGCATGTTCGGCATGCAGGGCCTGATCGAACTGGTGAAGTCTATCGCCAAAGTGTTGCTGCTGGGCGCGATCGGCGTGTGGATGATCTGGGACCGGCTGACGGAGATTGTCGGCCTGGGCAAATCGGGCCTGGCCCCCGCCATGGCGGACCTGGGCAATATGTTCATCATGACCTGCCTGGTGATGGCGGGCGGCCTGTTCCTGATCGCGGGCATCGACGTGCCCGCGCAGCTCATGCAGCGTTCGAAACGCCTGTCGATGAGCAAGCAGGAAATCAAGGACGAGCATAAGGAAAGCGAAGGCTCGCCCGAACTGAAGGGTCATATCCGCCGCAAGCAGTTCGAGGTGCTGAGCGGTTCGACCCGCAAGGCGGTGGCCGAGGCGAGCGTGATCATCACCAACCCGACCCATTTCGCCGTCGCCCTGCGCTACAAGCCGGGGCAGGACGCCGCGCCGGTCGTGGTGGCGCGGGGCTGCGACGCCATCGCGGCGGCGATCCGCGACCTGGCCGACCAGAATGGCGTGACGGTGCTGCAATATCCGGAACTGGCCCGCGCCATCTACTTCACCTCGCGGGCGGGGCAGATCGTCAATGAAGGGCTGTACATGGCGGTCGCCACTGTGCTGGCCTTCGTCTTCCGGGTGGAAAACCGCATGGCGAGCGAGATGGACCGGCCGTTCATCACCGTGCCGGACGACCTGCGCTTCGATGCGGAAGGCAGAAAAACCGATTGATTTCAGTTATTTAGTTTCAACCCGAAAATGATTTCAGATACTTAACTAAATTTTAGCGCTTCTTGTCCGTATAATATTCACGGGGACGCATGAACATGGTGCGTCATGAACGACTATTTTTCGCGGAGCGAGATATCGCCGGTTGAACGGAGCGCAACCCGTGCGCCCTCCGCCGTGTCCGCCGTTCAGCCGGTTTCCTCCGCCTCCTCCACGACAGTTCGCCAGGGCGGCGGATCGTCGGCGCAAACCGCGTCGGACGATCAGCCCTCGTCCGAAGGCCGCATCGCCAGCAGCGCCGAATATGCCAGGGTGCATGCCCGCATAGCCGACATATTGGCGGAACTGAGCAGCCAGGGTTCGACCGCGACCGTCGACGGAGCGGCCGAGGAAATCCAGTCCATGCTGCCTGCCCCGCAAGTGCTGGTGCCGTTGCCCCCTGCGTCGAAGGAGGCGGTGGAAAGCACCATCCGCATCGCCAAGCGCATCGCGGAGCGGGCCGCCATCGCCCATGTGGCCCAGGCCAATATCCGGCACGGAGCGGCCGATCAGATCGTAGCCATCGGCGCCTGAGGCGCTTTGACCGATGTGCAGCGTGTTCCTGCGAATGCAGGAACCCAGTCCCGTCGTCTGATCCGGGTTCCTGCCTTCGCAGGAACGCACTTCATAAAATCGCCTGCGTCGCGATCCCGCGTCTCCGCATTTTCCATTCCCCGCGAAAATCATTCCTAAAGGTCTTGGACCTAGGGCCGTTCTGGCATTTGAAAGGACGGCCCATGACTTCGGTGAGCAGCAGCATCTTGACGGCGCTTGGCGCGGGATCGGGCATCGATACCGCCTCGCTCGTCTCCAGCCTGGTCAGCGCGTCCAGAGAACCCAAGCAGACGGCCATCACCAACCGCCAGTCACTGAACAGCGCGCGCATTTCCGCGCTGGCCTCCGCCTCCAGTTCGCTCGATAGCTTTGCCGACGCGCTGAACAGCCTGCTCGCTGGCACCGGCTATTCCGGCACGCCCGCCTCCAACGACGCCAGCATCGCTTCCGTCAGCGCCCTGCCCGGCGGCACGCCGACAGGCCTGCCCGCGCAGATCGTGGTGAACCAGCTTGCGTCGGCGCGGACGCTGGCTTCGGTTCCGGTTGCGGGCGCGACGGCCGCCACGGCGGTGGGCGAGGGGCAGTTGACCCTGACGGTCGGCGGGCAAAGCGCCACCATCACCATCAATTCGACCAACAACAGCTATACCGGCCTCGCGGCCGCCATCAACAATGCGGGCCTTGGCGTCACCGCTTCGGTCATCACCGACACGCAGGGCACGCGGCTGGTGGTGAAGGGTCCGACCGGCGCGGCCAATGATTTTTCGCTGGCCAGCGTGTCGGGGCCCGATCTCGCCAAATTCGCCTGGAGCGGCACCGACAGCGCCACCATGGTCTCCGCCGGTCAGCCCAAGGACGCCATCATCCTGCTCGACGGGGTGGAGCAGCATTATGCCGGCAACAGCATCGACAATGCGATCCCGTTCCTGCGCATCGACCTGAACAAGGCCGCGCCGGGCACCAGCGTCACGCTCGCTACGACGGAGCCGACCACGACGATGCGCGACCTGATGGTCGAATTCGTGGACGCCTACAACACGCTGATGAAGGCGCTGAACACGGCGACCTCGACCGGCACGGACCAGTCCAATGCGGGCGTGCTGAACGGCGAATCCTCGATCCGCGACATGAAGCGGCAATTGTCGCAGATGGTTTCGGCCCAGCTTACCACGACCGGCACCTACAAGACGCTGAACGACCTGGGCGTCAGCACCAATCGCGACGGTACGATTGCGCTGGACACGAAGGCGCTGGACAAGGCGATCGCGGCCGATCCCGCGGCGATCACGCAGATGCTGAACCCCTCGGTCAAGACGGCGACCAATATCGGCCTTGCCGGGCTGATGGACAGCGTGCGCGACAATATCCAGAAGACCGACGGGCCGCTCGCCGCCTCGCAGGGCAAATATAAGGCGCTGGCCGACGACCTCGCCAAGCAGCTTGAGAAGCTGGACACCCAGATGACGGATTATCAGGCGCAGCTCACCAAGGTCTATTCGGCCATGGAAAGCCGCCTGTCCGCCCTCAAGGCGACGCAGAGCTATCTGGAGCAGCAGGTGGCGCTGTGGACCAAAAGCAACGATTGATACAAAAGGGTCAGGAAGACATGTTCTATAATCATGGCGGTTTTGGCGGCGCGGCGGCGCGGCGTTATGCGGCGGTCCACACCGGCAGCCGGATCGAGGGCGCGACGCCCCATGCGCTGGTCAAGCTGCTGTTCGACGAACTGCTGCTGGCGCTGGACGCGACGGCGCTGGCCGAACGCAATGGCGACCGGCTGAAAGTGTCGGACAAGCAGGCGCGGGCCATGTCCATCCTGTTCGCGCTGGAATCCAGCCTGGACTTCGACAAGGGCGGCGACATCGCGACGGGCCTTGCGCAAATCTATCGCGAAGCCCGCCGCCTGCTGCTGGCCAGCGCGAAGGAGCATGACGCCGCCCCGGTCGATCAGGCGCGGGTGATGGTCGGTGAGATCGCGGAGGCGTGGAACCAGATCGGCTGATCGCATGGGGTTGCGCCTTCAAAGGCGCCCCTGTATAGGCAGCGCTCGCAAAGGGCGGCCCGGCGGGGGCCGCCTTTTTGCGTTTCGGACTTTGTTTGCATCAGCCCAGAAAGGGAAGGACCATGTCGATTACGCCGCTCATGCCCGTTTACCCCCGGTGCGATGTACGCCCGGTCCGAGGCGAGGGCTGCTACCTGATCGGGGAGCGCGGCGAGCGCTATCTGGATTTCGCCAGCGGCATCGCGGTCAACCTGCTGGGCCACGGTCATCCGAAACTGGTCAAGGCGATAGCCGATCAGGCCGCGACGCTGATGCACACGTCGAACCTCTACGGCATGCCGCTGGGCGAGAAGTTCGCGCAGCGTCTGGTCGACACGACCTTTGCCGACACGGTCTTCTTCACCAATTCGGGTGCGGAGGCGGTGGAATGCGCGATCAAGACGGCGCGCCGCTACCATTATGCCAATGGGCAGGCGCACCGGCACAAGATCATCAGCTTCGACAACGCCTTTCACGGGCGGACGCTGGGGACGATCTCCGCCACCAGCCAGCCCAAGATGCGCGACGGTTTCGAACCGCTGCTGCCCGGCTTCACGGTGGTGCCGTTCAACGATCTGGAGGCCGCGACGGCCGCCGTCGATGACAACACGGCCGGTTTTCTGGTCGAGACGGTGCAGGGCGAAGGCGGCGTGACGCCCGCGACGCAGGAGTTCCTCTCCGGCTTGCGCAAGCTGTGCGACGATCAGGGCCTGCTGCTGATCCTGGATGAAGTGCAGTGCGGCTATGCCCGCACCGGCACCTTCTTCGCGCATGAACAATATGGCCTGACGCCCGACATCATGGCGGTGGCCAAGGGCATTGGCGCGGGCTTCCCGCTGGGCGCCTGCCTGGCGACCGAGGAAGCGGCCAAGGGCATGGTGTTCGGCACCCATGGGTCCACCTATGGCGGCAATCCGCTGGCCATGGCGGTGGGCATGGCCGTGCTGGACGAAGTGTTGGGCGACGGCTTCCTCGACCATGTGAAGAGCATCGGCGCGCGCCTGCGCGCCGCGCTGGAGCAGCTCATCCCCAATCACGACATGTTCGAGGATGTGCGCGGCATCGGCCTGATGCTTGGCGTGAAGCTGAAGGCTGATTTCGACGCCCGCGAGTTCGTGGCGCATCTGCGCGACAATCACGGCCTGCTGACCGTGTCGGCGGGGCAGAACGTCGTCCGCATCCTGCCGCCGCTGGTGATCGAGGAAAGCCATGTCGCGGAATGCGTCGAGAGGCTTTCTGCCGGTGCGCGGAGCTTTGCGGAGGCTGCGGCCTAACGCCAATCATATCCCCCGTCCGTTCGCTTTGAGCGAAGTCGAAAAGCTCGAAACGAACGGAGGGCGGGAGTGGGGGTTATCATGACCAATCATTTCCTGAATCTGAGTGACGCGGGCGGCGATGCGATCGCCGCCATGATTTCCGACGCCATCGACCGCAAGGCGGCGCGACTTGGGCAGCCCAAGGGCAGGGCCGATGCCGACGCGCCGCTGGCCGGCCACACGCTGGCGATGATCTTCGAGAAGAATTCGACCCGCACCCGCGTTTCGTTCGACATGGCGATCCGCCAGTTGGGCGGCACGTCGCTGATCCTGGACGGCGCGACCAGCCAGTTGGGCCGGGGCGAGACCATCGCCGACACCGCCCGCGTGCTGAGCCGCATGGCCGACGCCATCATGATCCGCACCGACGATCATGCCAAGATCGAGGAAATGGCGCATCACGCGACCGTGCCCGTGATCAACGGCCTGACCGACCTGTCCCATCCCTGCCAGATCGTCGCGGACCTGCTGACGGTGGTGGAACATGGCGTTGCGCTTCCGGGCAGCCAGTGGGCCTGGCTGGGCGACGGCAACAACGTCCTCCATTCCATCGTCGAGGCGGCGGGCCTGATGAAGTTCGGCGTGCGCATCGCCGTGCCGGAGGGCTATGATCCCGATCCGTCCTTCGAAGCCGAAGCGCAGGCGCGCGGCGCGACCATCACCCGCACCCGCGACCCGTGGGCGGCGGTCGCGGGCGCGGACATCGTCGTCACCGACACCTGGATCTCCATGGGCCAGGCCCATGCCGAGGAGAAGCTGGCGGCGATGATGCCCTATCAGGTGACGCCCGAATTGATGGCGCTGGCCAAGCCGACGGCGAAATTCCTCCACTGCCTGCCCGCCCATCGCGGCGAGGAAGTGGTCGAAGCGGTGATCGACGGGCCGCAATCGGTGATCTGGGACGAAGCGGAAAACCGCATCCATGCGCAGAAGTCGGTGCTGCTCTGGGCGCTGGGGCGTCTCGGCTGACCCTAAATCCTCCCTACGCGAAGCGTGGGGAGGGGGACCGTCGGCGTAGCCGATGGTGGAGGGGAAATTCGGAGGTCGCGCCAATTCCCCTCCACCAGCCTTCGGCTGGTCCCCCTCCCCATCTCCCGATGGGAGGATTTGGATGGGTTCGTTCTCCACCCCACATCCCCCGATTTGCAAGCGCGCCAATCGCCCCCCATCTAACCGCCTTTGCATGACCGGCCCGCCTTGGCGCGCCGCACGGAGCCTGATTTGACCCCTTCCAATAGCCTCGACCAAAGCTTGGGCTTCACCATCCCCTCGCGTCATGCGCGGGGGCGGATCGTGCGGCTGGGGCCGGTCCTCGACGATGTCCTCGCCGCCCACGCCTATCCGCCGCAGATCGAACGGCTGCTCGCCTCCGCGCTGGTGCTGGCGGCGTTGCTCGGCTCGACGCTCAAGGATGCGGGCGGGCAGCTCACCCTCCAGGCGCAGACCGAGAATGGCGTCGTCAGCCTGTTGGTCGCCGATTACAAGGGCGGCGAAGTGCGCGGCTATGCCAAGTTCGACGCCGACCGTCTGGCCGAACTCGGCCCCGACCCGACGCTTTTCGGCCTGTTCGGCAAGGGCTATCTCGCCATCACCTTCGACCAGGCGGTGTCGGGCGAGCGCTATCAGGGCATCGTCCCGCTGGAGGGCGAATCGCTGGCCGACGCGGCGGAACATTATTTCTTCCAGTCCGAACAGATCCCCAGCATCATCCAGATCGCGACCCGCCACGATGCGGGCGAGGGTTGCCTGGCGGCGGGCCTGCTGCTCCAGCACCTGCCCGAAGGGGAAGTCGGTCGCGAACGGTTGCATGTCCGTCACGACCATCCGGAATGGGAACATGTCCAGGCGCTGGCCCACACGCTGAAGGATGCGGAACTGACCGACGGCGCCCTGCCGCTGACCGACATCGTCTGGCGGCTGTTTCATGAAGAGGATGAGGTCCGCGTCATCGATCCGACCGCGCTCAGCAAGGGTTGCCGCTGCGACCTTGACCATATCCGCAGCGTCATCAGCCGCTTTCCGGCGGCGGAACGGGCGGAGATGGCCGACGATCAGGGCATCATCGGCGTCGATTGCGCCTTCTGCTCTCGGCTCTTTCCGGTGGCGCTCGACAGTTTCGCATAGGCTGTATCGACATTCAGCCCTGGCGGCCTGCAAATGGTTGAAGCGAGTCACGTGCCTCGCTTCAATCCCCGCGCTTCCGGTGCTCACCTACTTTGAGTACGCTGCGCGCCGGGTCACGGAAAACCACCATTTTCGGCTCGCCATCTTCTGAATGTCGATACAGCCTAGGACGAACCGCCTTATGGTCGTTCGATTCGCTTCCGCTATCAAATTGCCGTAATTGGCGGGCAAGGGGAGGAGCGGATTGACGGACGGTCGGCAGGGGGGATCGATATGACGGCAAGACGGCGCGCCCTTGCGGCGGCCATGGCGATGATGGTGGCGGGTTCCGTCGTTCAGGCGGCGGGCCCTGCGCAGCGCCTGCCCAAGGGGCTGGAAGCGGGGCAATGGGAATTGCGCGAACGGGGCGGGGACGGCGCCGTCCGCAAGCTTTGCATTTCCAATCTCAGCCAGCTTTTGCAAAGCCGCCACGCGGGCAATAGCTGCAAGAGCTTCACCGTCAGCGATGCGGCCAACCGGCTGGTCGTCACCTATGAATGCGGCGCGGCGGGCAATGGCCGGACCGATCTGCGCATCGAAACCTCCCGCCTCGTGCAGATCCAGTCGCAGGGCATCGCCGACGGCGCGCCCTTCGCCTTCGCGCTGGAGGGACGGTGGCTGGGAGCGTGTCATTAACCCGACTCGCTTGCGCTGACGCGTCCGGAGGGGTAGCGGGCGATTATGGTTGCCAATAGCGGAAAATTCGCCGTCGTCCTGCTGTCCGGCGGGCTCGACTCCATGGTCGCGGGCGGGCTGGCGCGGGAGGCCGGATATCGCGTGCTGGCGCTCTCGATCGACTATAATCAGCGCCATCGCCTGGAATTGCGGGCGGCGGGGCGGGTGGCGGCGGCGCTCAACGCGATCTCCCATATCGTATTGCCGCTGGACCTGACGGCGTTCGGCGGGTCTGCGCTGACCGCCGACATCGCGGTTCCCAAGGGAGGCGTCGGTCCCGGCATCCCCGTGACCTATGTGCCCGCGCGCAACACCATCTTCCTGTCGCTGACGCTGGGGCTGGCGGAAGTGGCGGGCGCGAACGACGTGTTCATCGGCGTCAATGCGCTGGATTATTCCGGCTATCCCGATTGCCGCCCGGAATTCATCGACGCCTTCCAGAAAATGGCGGCGCTGGCCACCAAGGCGGGGGTGGAGGGCCACCCGATCCGCATCAACGCCCCGCTCCAGCATATGAGCAAGGCCGATATCGTGCGGGAGGCGCACCGGCTGGGGCTGGACGCCGGGTTGAGCTGGTCCTGCTACGACCCGACGCCCGACGGCAAGCATTGCGGCCAGTGCGATAGCTGCCGCCTGCGTTCCAAGGGTTTCGTGGAAGCGGGCTTGCCCGATCCCACCATCTATGCGGTAAAGCCCTGACGCCATGAGCTATGCCGTCAAGGAAATGTTCCTGACCTTGCAGGGGGAGGGCGTCCACGCCGGACGCCGGGCGGTGTTCCTGCGCTTTGCGGGCTGCAACCTGTGGAGCGGGCGGGAACAGGACCGGGCAACCGCGATCTGCCGCTTCTGCGACACGGATTTCGTCGGGACCGACGGCGACGGCGGCGGCAAGTTCGCGGACGCCGACAGCCTGGCCGAAGCGGCGCTGGCCTTTTGGGGCGAGGGGCCGGAGGGGCGCTATATCGTGCTCACCGGCGGGGAGCCGATGCTCCAGATCGACGATGCGCTGGTCGATGCCCTCCATGCCCGCGGCTTCGCTATCGCGGTCGAGAGCAACGGCACCTTGCCCGCGCATCCGGGGCTGGACTGGGTCTGCATCAGCCCCAAGGCGGGCAGCGAGGTCGTCCAGCGCAGCGGCGATGAACTGAAGCTGGTCTGGCCGCAGCCGGGGCAGGGGCACGGCATCGCCGATGTCGAGGATATGGAAGGCTGGGCGTTCGACCATCTGCTGGTCCAGCCGCTGGACGACCCCGATGCGGCGCGCAACGCGCAGGCGGCGGTCGATCTGGTGCTGGCCAGGCCGCGCTGGCGGCTGAGCCTCCAGTCGCACAAATATCTGGGGTTGCGGTAGACGGTCGGTTCGCGGACCTATCCTATTCCTCCCCATCGAGAGATGGGGAGGGGGACCGGCCGAAGGCTGGTGGAGGGGAAGGGGCACGACCTGCGTATTTCCCCTCCACCACTCGCTACGCGAGCGGTCCCCCTCCCCACGCTGCGCGCAGGGAGGATTTTACTCAGGGCTGCACGCCGATCTTCTGGTTCCACGCAATCTGGCATGCGGGCAGCATCTTACCCTTCTTCCAGCATTTGGGATCGAAGGACGGCAGCGCCAGCGAATAGCTGCGCCCCGGATCCCCGTAAAATTGCTCGCCTGCCAGGATCAGCGACTTCTTGATCGATCCCAGCCCGCTGCGCGCCACTTCGTTGAGCGTCCCGCGCTGGGCGAAGATCGCCTGCCGTCCGACCAGCGCCGCCGCCTGGCAGAAGCCGCGCTGCGCCTGCACCGTCGAATAGCCCGAATAGATGCGTGTGCCATATTGGTCCGACGCCATCTGGCCGGGCTTGCCCTTGCCGACCGTGCGCTGGAAATAGCCGAGCAGCGTGGCCTGCGCCGCGTCCAGTTCGGCGTCATGATGGGCGATCGTGGCGTTATAGTTGCTGATCGACAGCAAAGTCGGTTCGAACTGGCATTGCAGCGCCGCGACGTTGAGCGCGGCGCGCAGGTTCCACACCAGCCCGGCCTTGATCTCTGCAGCGGTCGCGCCGGGCAGGCCCAGCGCGGTCGCCGCTTCCGCATCGGTCAGGGGCGGGGTGGAGAAATCGGGGGGCGACCAGAAGAACTGGGCCGCCGCCGGTTGCGCCGTCAGCGCCGCGCCCATCGCGGCCAGTCCCAGGGCGGCTCGATGCGCGGCGGAACGGCCAGTCGATCGGCCAGTTGAACGGAAAGCCATTGAAACCCCTCTTCGAAACGAGCCCACTATCTGCCAACGGTCTGTATCACGCCTGAACGCGGACGCCAGATTATTGATCCGACAGCACTTCGGTATCGGCTGCGGGCGCATCGGCGGCGGGCTTCCCCTCGCTCTCATTCTTCGCCGCCGCCGGAGCGGCCGCATCGTCGCCGCGATTGGCGGGCAGCGCCATGGCGACCCCCTCGCTCTGCGCGCCGTCCAGGTCGGTCATCGCATCGGTGGCGGTGCCGTCCGCCACTTCCAGATTGTTCATGGGAACGGCGGTGCCGCTTTCCTTCTTGCTGCCGCATCCGGCCAAGGCCAGGCAGCCCGCCGAAACAAACATTGTCACCATCGTCTTGACGTCACGACGCATCCGGGTCTCCTCAAGCGTTCCAGCATGCCCGGTAGCCCCCCACCTGGCGAAAGCCGCGACCCTAGCCGCCTGTCCCGCATTGCTCAACCCCTGGGGACGTCCCGGTCCCGCAGCGTCGCAAACGGCTGATAAAGGCCGGGAAATGCCGGGCCAACGCCGCGTCCAGGTCCGCCATGGACGCTTTTGCGCCCAGCGCGGCGATGCTGGTCACGGGATATTCGGCAATGCCGCACGGCACGATGCCTCCGAAATGGGACAGGTCGGGATCGACGTTGATCGAAAAGCCGTGGAGCGTGACCCAGCGCCGCACCCGGATGCCGAGCGCGCCGATCTTCGCCTCCCGCCCCTGCCGGTCGTCGGTCCAGATGCCGATGCGCCCCTCCGCCCGCCGCGCCGGGATGTCGAGGTCGCCGAGCGCCTCGATCATCCAGCCCTCCAGTTGATGGACGAAATTGCGCACGTCCTTGCCCCGCTCCCGCAGGTCGATGTTGAGATAGCCGGTGCGCTGGCCCGGTCCATGATAGGTATAGCGCCCGCCCCGCCCGGCCGTGTGGACCGGAAAGCGCGGGTCCAGCAGTTCGGCCGGATCGGCGCTGGTTCCCGCCGTATAGAGCGCCGGATGCTCCAGCAGCCAGACCCGTTCCGTCGCCTGCCCTTCGAAGATGGCGGCCGCCCGCGCCTCCATATCCGCCAGCGCGGCGGGATAGTCGACAGGCGCGCTTTCGACGCGCCATTCGACAGCGGGATCAGGGGAGGGGACCGACATGGAGGCTTCCTTGACTTGGGCGGAGCGAGCGATCAAGTCTCCTCCGCGAATTTAAAAGAGTGATGCAGGGCGTAAAGATATGGCGACGATGTCCATCGGCAAGGCTTGGGAGGAGGCGGTCGCCTTCGTCTCTCGCGAAAAGAGCCTGCTGTTTCCTGTCGCCCTGCTGTTCGTGGCGCTGCCGGGCCTGATCCTGCAGGAAATGACGCCGCCGGATCTGGCCAAATGGAATCCGACGGCGACCACCATGCCGCAGGTGTCGGGCAGCTTCTGGGCGGCGATGATGCTGACGGTGATCATCATCTGGTTCGGGTCGCTGACCTTGTTCGCGCTGGCCCTGCGCCCCGGCATCAGCGTGGGCGAAGCGTTGCGGCTCAGCATCGCCAGGCTGCCGGTGCTGCTGGGCACGGCCTTGGTGGTGGCGGGTTTCCTGGCGGGGGCGGTCATCGCCGCGACGCTGGTCGTCACCGCGCTGTCGCTGATCGCCAAGCCGTTGGGGGCGACACTGGCCCTGCTGCTGGGCGCGGGGGTCGTTGGCGTCACCATCTTCGCCAGCGTTCGGCTGCTGCTGCTCAATCCCGTGGTGATCGACGGGACGGAGGGGGTGATGGCGTCGCTGCGCCATGGCTGGGCGCTGACGCGGGGGCATTTTTGGCGGTTGCTGGGATTCGTTCTGGTGCTGACGCTGCTGTCGGCCATCGTCGGGGGCGCGGCCCAGTCCGTGTTCGGCGTCGTCGGCACGCTGGTCGGTGGGCAATCGGGCGGGCGGCTGATCGGCGGAGTGGCCGCCGCCGCCGTCTCGACCGTGGTGCAGGTCTATATGCTGGTGATGCTGGCGCGCCTCTATCGTCAGGCCGAGGCGGGCTGAGCCAGCATAGGCACGTGCGGCGCGGCGTCGGGCGACAATAGACCGGCCAGCCGCGGATCGGCGAAAACCTCCACCTCGCGCTTATAGGGCACGAACCCTGCCTTCCGATAGAAGCCCAGCGCCGCCGGGCTGTCGAGCGTGCAGCTATGCACCCAGAAGCGCGTGACCTGCTTGCGCCAGGCCAGCGTCTTCGCCTGCGCCATCAGCCATTGGCCCAGTCCCTTGCCGGTCAGGCTGGGGATCAGCCCTAAAAAGGCCAGTTCGCAATCGGGCAACGATCGGAAATCCAGTTCCAGCAGCCCCACCTCCACGCCGCGGGGGTCGGTCACGGCATAGACCTCTACCGCGGGATCGTGGATGATCGCCGTCAGCGCGGCATCGTCCATCGCCAGCCGTGAAAACCACAACCACGGCTCCCCCACCCGCCGGAACAGGGCGCGATAGGCGTCGGGCGTCGGCGCCTTCCACGGCACCAGCCGCAGCGGGGCGGGCGGGATAGGCGCGGGCCGGGGCCGTTCCCGCATCTCCAGATGCGTGACGACGGTCGCGATCCGATCGTCCGGAACGGCTGTCAGGCTCATTTCAGCTCCAACTCGCCATCGGCGGCAGGCTCATCAGGATCGCGTCGACATTGCCTCCGGTCTTCAGCCCGAACAGCGTGCCGCGATCATGCACCAGGTTGAATTCGGCATAGCGCCCGCGCCATTCCAGCATCCGGCGATACTCCTCCTGCGACCAGCTTTCCCCCATGCGTCGCCGGACGATGGGTGGGAACGCCTTCAGGAAAGCCTCCCCCACATCCCGCGTGAAGGCGAAATTCGCATCGAAATCGCCCTCCAGATGATCGTAGAAAATCCCGCCCACGCCGCGATGCACGCCGCGATGGGGGATGAAGAAATATTCGTCCGCCCACGCCTTGAACCGGGGATAATGGTCCGCGTCATGCGCGTCGCAGGCGGCCTTCAGCACCTCATGGAAATGCGCCGTGTCCTCTTCGCGGGGCAGCGGCGGATTCAGGTCCGCGCCGCCGCCGAACCAGCGCTTCGACGTCACCAGATAGCGCGTATTCATATGCACGGCGGGCACATGCGGATTGGCCATATGGGCGACTAGGCTGATGCCGGTGGCGAAGAAGCTGGGATCTTCGCTCGCCCCATGAATGGTCCTGGCGAATTCGGGGGAAAAGACGCCCCCCACGGTGGACACGTTGACGCCGACCTTTTCGAAAACCTTGCCCTTCATGACGCCGCGCATGCCGCCGCCGCCTTCTCCCGGCGTCAGGCCCGGCGCTTCGCGGTCCCAGGCGATATAGTCGAAGCGGGCGTCCGACCCCGCCTCCCGCTCGATCGCCTCGAACTCCGCGCAGATGCGGTCGCGAAGCGATTCGAACCAGGTGCGGGCGGCTTGCTGTTGCGGGTCGAGCATCAATGTCATTGCGGGAAACTTCCAGTCTGGCGAAGGGCCTCGGCAACCGCGATGCCCGTGGAAACGGCGATGTTCAAGGATCGAAAGCCCGGCGCCATCGGAATGCGCACGCGCACGTCGGCCAGATCGCGGACCGCGTCTGGCACGCCCGCGCTTTCCGAACCCATCAGCAATATGTCGTCGGCGCGGAATTCGACTTCGGGCAATCGCTGGGACGCATGGCTGCTCATCAGCATCAACCGCTGCCCCTGCGCCCGGCGCTGGGCGTCGAACGCTTCGAAATTGGCATGGCGGGTCACGTCCGCCGACGCGCCGTAATC
Organism: Sphingobium chlorophenolicum; assembly: GCF_000722875.1. Classification (GTDB taxonomy): domain Bacteria; phylum Pseudomonadota; class Alphaproteobacteria; order Sphingomonadales; family Sphingomonadaceae; genus Sphingobium; species Sphingobium chlorophenolicum. The sequence continues at coordinate 83,661 of NZ_JFHR01000011.1, forward strand.
CATTGCCGCGCGCTTCAGCTTCGCGTCGGAAAAGGCGAATCCCATCGGCATGACGATGTCCACAGGCACGGAAAAGCAGGCCGCAAGGCGCAGAATCGCGCCGACATTGCCGGCGATTTCGGGTTGATAAAGGGCGATACGCATGCCCCGCGCCATAGAACAGCGCGGTTAATTCTCCTAGCCTGTCTAAAAGGCTTGGCAAATGGCGCATCCTACGGTTATCAGGCCTGCAAACCGCGCCAGGGGGAAAGGCGCGCCCATTTCCATGGGCGCTGCGGATCCCTCCAGAACATAGCCATAATGGGCAATGCGGCGGGGCCAGGGACGTTCTTGCAAGGGTTGAGGTGCATGGCGATCGTTGAACATGTGGACAGTGAGGGGACAGCCGTCTCCAGCGGGGGTGACGGCGTGCGTCGCCGGGATTTCATCAACATCGCCGCGGTGAGTTTCGCCGGGGTCGGTGCGGTCGCGGTCGTCGTGCCGCTGGTCGACCAGATGAACCCCAGCGCCGACGTGCTGGCGCTCGCCTCGACAGAGGTGGACCTGTCCGCGATCCAGCCGGGACAGGCGATCAAGACGACCTTCCGGTCGCAGCCGCTTTTCGTCCGGCACCTGACCGAAAAGGAAATAGCCGAGGCCGACAAGGTCGACGCGTCCAGCCTGCGCGATCCGCAGACGCTGGAGGAGCGCACGGTCGACGGCAAGAAGCAGTGGCTGGTCACCATGGGCGTCTGCACCCATCTGGGCTGCGTGCCGCTGGGCGCGGGCGAGGGTGAGAATCGCGGCGAATATGGCGGCTATTTCTGCCCCTGCCACGGGTCTTCCTACGACACCGCGGCCCGCATCCGTAAGGGCCCCGCGCCCAAGAACCTGGAAGTGCCGAAGTTCAGCTTCACTTCCGACACCGCCATTCTCGTGGGTTGAGGGGGACTGTCATGAGCTTTCCATGGGCTGAACATTATACTCCCAAGCATCCTGCGATGCAGTGGATCGACGAGAAGCTGCCTTTGCCGCGCCTCGTCTACAACGCCGTGGGCGCCGGTTATCCGGTGCCGCGCAACCTGAATTATTTCTGGAACTTCGGTGTCCTGGCCGGCCTGGCGCTGATGATCCAGATCGTCACCGGCGTGATCATGGCGATGCATTACGGCGCCAACACGCTGGTCGCCTTCGGCACCGTCGAACAGACGATGCGCGACGTGAATGCGGGCTGGCTGATGCGCTATGCGCATGCCAACGGCGCCAGCTTCTTCTTCATCGTCGTCTATCTGCACATCTTCCGCGGCCTGTTCTTCGGTTCCTACAAGGCGCCGCGCGAAATGGTGTGGCTGCTCGGCCTCGTCATCTTCCTGCTGATGATGGCGACCGCCTTCATGGGCTATGTGCTTCCCTGGGGGCAGATGTCCTATTGGGGCGCGAAGGTGATCACCGGCCTGTTCGGCGCGATCCCCGTGGTGGGCGAACCCATCCAGACCTGGCTGCTGGGCGGTTTCGCTCCCGGTAACGCGTCGCTCAACCGCTTCTTCTCGCTGCACTTCCTGCTGCCTTTCGTGATCGCCGCCGTCGTGATCCTGCACATCTGGGCGCTGCACATTCCGGGTTCCTCGAACCCGACCGGCGTGGAAGTGAAGGGGCCGCAGGACACTGTGCCCTTCCATCCCTATTACACCGCGAAGGACGGCTTCGGGGCGGGCGTGTTCCTGATCCTGTTCGCGATCCTGCTCTTCTATGCGCCCAACTATCTGGGCCACCCGGACAATTATATCGAGGCGAACCCGCTCTCGACGCCTGCGCACATCGTGCCTGAATGGTATTTCTGGCCCTTCTACGCGATCCTGCGCGCCTTCACCGTCGACTTCTTCTTCGTGCCGGCGAAGCTGCTGGGCGTGCTGGCGATGTTCGCATCGATCCTGCTGCTCTTCTTCCTGCCCTGGCTCGACACCTCTCCGGTGCGTTCGGGCAATTACCGCCCGACGTTCAAGAAGTTCTTCTGGATCCTCATCCTCGATGTGCTGATCCTGGGCTATTGCGGCGGCGCGCCGGCGGCAGAGCCCTATGTGATGATCTCCCAGGTTGCGGCGGCTTATTATTTCGCCCACTTCCTGATCATCCTGCCGCTGATCTCGCGCTTCGAAAAGCCGCTGCCGTTGCCCAATTCGATCACGGAGGCGGTTCTTGGCCGCGACGTCATCGAAGGGGAGCGTGAAGCGCTTCCGGGCATGGGCAGCGATCCGCAGCCGTCGCACGCCGGTTAAGGGGGACAAGACCAATGATACGCATCGGCGCATTTCTCGTCGGCCTTTTCTTCGCGGGCTGGCTGCTGATTTCCTTTCTGGTGGGCGCGGTGGCTTTCGTCACCGAGCCGCCGGCCAAGACGGTGGAACATGAATTCCACCGCGATCCCAAGCATGTGTCCTTCTCGTTCGACAGCCCCTTCGGCAAATATGACCAGGCGCAGCTTCAGCGCGGGTTCCAGGTGTTCAAGGAAGTCTGCTCGGCCTGCCACAGCCTGAAGTTCGTCGCCTTCCGCGACCTCAAGGGCATTGGTTATAACGAGGCGGAGATCAAGGCGATCGCCAAGCAGTGGGCGATCAAGACCCCCGACGTCGATCCCAAGACGGGCGAGATGTCGACCCGCGACCCGATCCCGGCGGATTATTTCCCCAAGCCCTTCGCGAACAACGTCGCGGCGGCGGCGGCGAACAACAATGCGATCCCGCCGGATCTGTCGCTGATGACCAAGGCCCGCCACCATGGCAGCGCCTATGTCTATTCGCTGCTGACGGGTTTCCAGGCACAGCCGGCCGAGCTGCTGAAGGAATTCCCGGACGCCAAGACGCCGGCGGGGCTGCACTACAACCCCTATTTCGCCAACCTGAACCTTGCCATGGCGCCGCCGCTGACGGCCGACGGCCAGGTGACCTATGGCGACGGCACCAAGGCGACCGTGGATCAGATGTCGCAGGACGTCGCGGCCTTCCTGACCTGGACCGCCGAACCCAAGCTGGAAAACCGCCGCCGCGCGGGTCTGGCGACGATCTTCTTCCTGCTGATCGCGACCGGCCTGGCTTATATGGCCTACCAGAATATCTGGGCGGACAAGAAAAAGGCCGCCTGATCGCGACCGCAACCGAACATGGGAGGGGGCACGGGAAACCGGGCCCCCTTTCCTTATGAGGGGTTATGAATGAGCGCTGACAGTCTGGCGGCCCTGGTCCGCACCATCCCCGATTTCCCGAAGCCCGGCATCCAGTTCCGGGACATCACCACCCTGCTGGCGGACGGCGCGGGATTGGCCGAACTGGTGGAACGCATGGCGGCGGTCGCCCGGCCGCTCGACCCGGCCTTCATCGCGGGGATCGAGGCGCGGGGCTTCATCCTGGGCGCTGCGCTGGCCCATGCGCTCGGCGTCGGCTTCGTGCCCGTGCGCAAGAAGGGCAAGCTGCCCGGCAAGACTGTCGGCATCGACTATGTGCTGGAATATGGCACCGACCGGCTGGAACTGCATGAAGGGCAGATACCGGACGGCGCGCGAGTGGTGCTGGTGGACGACCTGATCGCGACCGGAGGCACCGCGCTCGCGGCGGCGCAACTCATCCGCGAACAGGGCGCGACCGTGCTGATGGCGCTCTTCGCCATCGACCTGCCCGATCTGGGCGGCATGGCCGCGCTGGAAGCCGACGGCGTGGCGTCGGCGGCGATCATCGCCTTCGAAGGGCATTGACCGGCTTGAAATCGGTCAAGCGGTCATAGTCCCCCTCCCGCTAGCGGGAGCGGTCAACGGAGGGCATGTCCCAAGGTTGATTAAAGCGCCTCCGCCAGCCCATCCACCGCCTGCGCCAGCCTTTCATCCAGCAGCGCCAGCAATTGCGTCCACCCCAGCATATCCGCCAATTCGCCGGGACCGTCGGATATTCCCCGCAGCCCCATCACCGGCACGCCGAAGCGCTGACAGGCCCGCACCACCGCGAAGGTTTCCATATCGACCATATCGGCGTCGATGGCCGCATAATCCTCCCCCCCGACGATATTCGCCCCGGTGGACAGCCGCGCCCCGCGCAGCTCCAGCGGCATCTGTAACGGCATTTCGACCGGATGGTCGGCAAAGGGCGTGACCCCCTTGGGAAAGCCCAGCCGCGAAGCATCCATGTCGCGCCAGGACACGCTGGACACCTGATAGACCTCTCCCAATGCGCAGACGCGCGACCCCGCCGACCCAAGCGACACCACCAGATCGGGCAATGCGCCATCCCGCTCCAGCCGCTGGAGCGCCAGCCCGGTGCCGAGCGCCGCCTCCACCGGCCCGACGCCGACCATCAGCGGATCGAACCGGGCCCTGAGATGCGGTCCATATTCATCCTCGACCGCCATCACGAACAGCACCCGTCTGTTGGCGATCATTTCTCCACGCGACATCGCCGTTCCCCTTTCCCTCTTCGATGCCGATCAAGGCAGGTGCGCAAACAGGGCGCTCTTGCCGGTATCCGCGACCAGCATTCCGACTTGTCGCTCGCCAGCCCTCGGCCGAACCAACGGAGTCCGGGTTGTTGGTGTGGTCCCAGGGTTTTCGACCATCTGGGCAAGGAGACGAGTGGCGGTCATGCAATTCTTTATGAGCGGTCACTCCCGGCAGGCAAGTGCGATATCGGAAAGCGGGACGATAGCGCGACCGGAAACGATCCGTAGCGACCTTCCCACCTGTCAATTTGAATTTAAGTTGCTATATAAAACTATATACTTCGACAAGGATGAGAAGAGATGAACCCGCCCGCGAAGCACAGAGCCATGGTTCTTGCCCAATTTCTTCCATGGGTGGAGAAGGGCCTGCTTCCCGCTCTGGCGGCCGTGGCGGTCCTGATATTGTTCATGATCGTGCACCGGCTGGTCGACGATTCGCTGGTCGCGGGCGTTATCGCATTGATCGTGCCGATGGTCTTCCTGCCGCTGTTCCGCCGTCAGCAACTCAGTTGATTCCCATGCCCAACGCATCCATGGCCAGCGCCACCGTGCCCAGGGCCCCCGCCTGATCGCCGAGCAGCGGCGCGGCGACGATGCGCCGGATGCTGTCGCCATTGATATGAGGCAAATAGCCGCCAAGCTGGACGACGCTTTTCTCGCGGACCCGCCCCAGCAGTTCGGGCCGCCCCAAGCCGATCCCGCCCCCGATCAGGATCTGACGCGCTGAGGTTCCCAGCAAGACGGTCGAGACCAGATGCGAGATATCGCTCACCACATGGTCCCATCGCGGGTCGGCGTCGTCGATTTCGTGGCCGGGAACGCCGAAGCGCCGGGCCAGCGCCGGACCGGACACCAACCCCTCGATACAATCGCCATGAAAAGGACAATTGCCCGCGAAGTCGTCCCCTGGGGCGCGGGGAAGACGGATATGGCCGATTTCCGGATGCATGGCGCCATGGACGACGCGGCCGTTGAAGGCGAAGCCTCCGCCGACGCCGGTGCCGATGGTGATGTAGCACAGGCTGTCGGACTGCATGTTGTCCTGAACCCCCGCGCCCCAGCGCAATTCCGCCAGCGCCGCGCCGTTGACGTCGGTATCGATGGCGGCAGGGCAATTGAAAGGCGCCGTCAGCGTGCCGAAAATGTCCGTGCCGGCCCAACCGGACTTGGGCGTAGGCAGCATGACGCCGAAATCGGGCGCGTGACGGTCAAGGCGCAGCGGGCCGAAGCTGCCAATGCCGATCGCCGCGAAGGGGGTATCGGCATGCCATCGTTCTAGGATGGTGACGGCGTTGGCCAACGTCTCGGCGGGCGTTGTCGTGGGAATCGTCTCCCGCTCCACTATCACTCGCCCGATGGCGCCCAGTATGACCACCTTGCTTCCCCCCAGTTCGATTCCGGCGAGCATCGGTTCGGCGTTCATCCGGGCATACCCCTTGATTTGTAGTGCACGTGTATAGCGGCTTTTCGTCGTGGATCGCTATGAAGTCTCGCCGAGCGGCCTGCCTCGAATGAGTGCCGCCGCTAATATGGCAGGGTTATGGATCATGTTCGGGTTTCAACGCTTCGCCGATCGCCATTCGATGAGGCCACCATTTCACACGGGTTTTCTTTAAGGCAGGCGTCGAATTCTCCACCGACGTTCTTCATCAGTGTCGGCGCGCTGGTCGCGGCTTGGATTGCGCAAAGAGATACTCGTGGAAACATGTATCCCTTGAGCGCTCAAGGCAAAATTGCACTGTCAATAAACCCTTCAAACGCCGTGAAGGATAGCCATTAGACATCTCTGGTCATGATGGAGGAGGCTTGTCCCGATCAAGGCGCGATGCGGCCGCCCAGACTTCCCCCGCTCCGGCAAAGGCGCGGCGAGGCACAAGATAATAGGCCCGGTAGGTGCCGAATATTCTCTGCTCGCGCAGGTCATAGGCCATCTGGAAACCCTCCGCCCATCCTTCATAGCCGGGCCCGACCAATATCCAGCCCGGACGCCGATAGGTTAACGCGCTTCGCTGGATATAGTGGATGATCTTCGCGCCGGGCAGCGGTTCAAAATTGGCAACATTATTGACGCCTGTCCACGACCGTCCTACTGAACTGGGCATCACCTTCCGCCTGTCGAGCAGAATGACCATGCCCGCATCGCGAGCGCGAAGGTATTCCAGTCCTGCTACCGCATCGGCGGGCAGCGGGGCAGGTTTGTCGCCATGGTGGGGGTCGAAGCGCGCAATCATCCGTCTCGGGCCAAGCGTGAGGGGACCTGCGATCGACATGCCTTCCGCCCATGCGCCGAAATTGAAGATTGCCACAAAGGTAACCATGGCTGCCATCGTCACATGAACGAAGGACCGGATAAAGGATCGCACCTTTATCCCGACCTGTTCGACGTCACTCTGCTCCACATTGTCCAGGATCGCCAGCAGCAGCAGGAGCATCAATGGGAACAGGTTGAGGATGTTATTGTCGTGGCTGCGGCTGATAAAGTAGACGATGGCCGCCAGGAACCCCAGCAGGCAGACGTAGAGCGAGCGGGTCCGCGACGACAGCCCCTGACGCGGCAATAGGCCAAGGCCCAGCCCAACCGATGCCAACGCGATCCAGATCGTTCCCACCGGATTGATTGGCTTTATACCTGGCGGATGCTGAATATAGGCGAAGAAGTCGTCGACCGAGATGCTTCCCTCCGATAGCCACCATAGGAGGGCGACCAAGCCGCAACTGCCCAACACCAACGCAATTCCTCCCCGCAGCGCGCCGTGAACCTGCGCCAGCAGGACGGCAACCCTCCCCTCTGTCGCGGCGGCATCGCGGATCGCGAGATAGGGCCACCAGATCGCCGTTCCAAAAAAGGCGGCTTCGGGCGACCAGAAGAGATCGATCAGCCACAGCAGATGGCCGATCCAATCCCGTCGCACCTGCCGTTGTTCGGCCAGCAGGATATGGAACAGCATCGCGGAGATGGTGAGGAAACGCAGGCCCGCCACCGCCGGCGTCAATGCGGGGCCGGCAAGTTGGATCGGAAAGCCGGTCCATACGAAGCTCGCGCTAAACATTGCCAGCAGGGCAAGCCAGCGTATCCCACGCGGCGACCGCGATGTCAGAAGGATGGCGCTGCCAGCAAGCGTTGCAAAATAAAGCGCATTGGCGATGATTGAGGCATTATAAAGTCCGCGCCAGCAATTTTCGCCGCAACTCGCCATCAACAGCACGGTGGGGCCCAACCCATATTGGATCGGAAAGTCGCGATAGGGCAAACCGCCCCCGCGCCACGCCTCGACCGGCGCTAGCAAGGCGCCCCAATGATGCCAAGCCGTATAGAAGGGTTCCAGTGATTCAAAGGGAGCCGTCAGCAGTCCCGCAACCAGTCCGATAAGAAGGCAGACCAGCATGGCCAGCCATAGTAGCGGCTGCCGTTCGGGGATCTTCGCCAAATGGTTCCAACGCAGCAGGAGCCCAGGGATCAGCGCAAGCCCGGCGAAAGTCGCATACTGGGCTGGCGTGATCTCAAAGCTGGGCGACCACCACATAACCGATGTGAACAGCAGGATAACGGAAATGCCGCCCAGAAGGGATATGATCCCAAGATCAATGAGCGGCAAAAGTAGCAGCGTGCCTACCGCGGCGACGTCGCCATGACGCGCGGCGGTGAGGACAACCCCTCCCACCATGATCGCCAGGCAAATGATCCAGACCGGCGGACGGCCCGGGCGTAGCCATAACGAGGCATAAGGTGTCAGTAGCGCGACGGTGAGCAGCGCGAGATAGGCCAATAATATCGGCGAGGATGAGGTCATGGGTGTCCATGCTTTCGCGCAAGGTCAGACCGCGACACGTTCCATGGCCGATCCCAGCAATGGGCCGGCTGGGCACTGTTCACCCGTTCCGCAGGATGGATTTTGAAAGGAAAAGCATCGCGTACGGCGAAATAGGAGGCATGTGGCACGACAAAGCCAGTCTGGCGGTCCCACGCCCCCGCGAGCGAGCATTGTGGAGCCGGCGATGGTGCGAGACGGAAAACGCGGGCAATCTCGGCTGCGCCGGTCACGGAACCCAGGGCGAGAATGACGAGGAACCATGCCTTTTCCTCGCGCAGTTCCAGCCGGCCTGCCCATTCGGCAAAGGCAATGGCAATCAGCGCCAGCGGCATGATTGACGCTCGCATTTCGAAATCATTGTTCGCGCCGATTTTCCAGAGCGGCATAAGAAGCAGACAGGCCCCTGCGATCAATATTGTCGTGCGGTCGACGCCCTTGGTCCGATCGCGCAGCAGCAGCCATAGGAAGGGCACGACCTCCAGCATCATGAACAGGATATAAAGGCCGCCGTTGGGCGGAAGGGGGCCGCCGCCGACCGACCCGGCGCCTGCGGCAAGATAAAAAAGAGCCGGAAGGGCTAGTGCGAGCGCCAGCGCGCAGAAGGCGACATCGCACCAGTCCCATGAGCCGGACCGCAGCACGCTAAGACCGGCGAAAAGAGCGAATGGCAGGGCGCCGAACAGGGCGAAAGGGGACCATAGAGCCACAAGCGGAATGCTGGCCGCAAAAAGGCCGATGGGGGCAAGGCCTTTGCGCCAGAGAAGATAGGCTAGCGCCAATGCCCAGCCCGCAAAGCCATGCTGGGGAACCCAGAAAATCTGGGTGATGTGCGAACTATATTGATAATTAGCTGCCCAGACTTCGATATGATCCCAATACGCCCAGCCGACCATCCGCTGGTGGATGATATTGCCTAGCACGTCCAGCCCGCTGAACATGATGAAGACGACAAGCGCGATCAGCCGTGCGCGGCGCGTCTCGAAAAGCGCTGCCCCCTGCGCGAAGAGAAGGCCCAGGATCAGGCTGTTATGTGCCAGTAGTGCCCAGTCGCGGCCTAGCTGGCTCGCCCCGCCAAGCAGTGCGGGGACAAGATACATGCCGACGGGCGCGCGCAGCAATTGGGTGCGACCGTCTAGCCAATAGTCGAACGGCCAGCGATGATTGCCCATGTCGGCAAGCACGGCGTCGCGTATCTGCCAATCGGGGGTCGCATAGAAAAGCCGTCCTTCTCCGCCCAGGATCAGCAGGATGGCTGCGACAACAAAGCAGAGGATAAGAGTCCACAAATCAATCCGACGCTCGCCGGACATCAGCTTCCAACTGATAAAAGCGAGCAACAATGGCAGCAGCAGGGCGAAGGTCGCAACCAACGGCGTCGGCAGGCCCAGCAGGCCTGGCAACAGCATGGAGTCGAGCGCGAACAACGCAACAAGCGCAGCCGTCAGCCCCCGCAAAGGAACGGATAGGGGGGGCATGCGCCGATCGTCGGATGCTGCTTGGGTCAGGCCCCGCGTCACGCGGCCTCCGCTTTGGGCCGCTTCAGATTGTGGACCGAGACTTCGTTAGCGGCGGCATCCGCCTCCATATTGATTCGTTCCCGTTCGACCACCAGCGGGCGTTTGCGGACCTGCGCATGGATCGAGGTCACATATTCACCCAGAATGCCCAGGAAGACGAGCTGTACGCCTGACAGGAAGAAGAGGGCGACGATCAACGTCATCGTGCCGCGCGGGGCCATGTCCGGACGGGTGAGATAGACACCCACGGAAACAACCGCGTAGAGGATGCAGAGAGCGGCCATGCCCACCCCGGCGAAGGTGCATAGCCGCATCGGCACGTTGGTGAAGCTGAAAATGCCGTTCAGCGCCTGATCGATGAGGCGCGGCAAGTTATTCTTGGAAATGCCCGATCGCCGCGCCGCCCAGGTATAGGGGACGATGGCGCGCCGGAACCCGACCGAGGCGATGATACCGCGAATATAGGGATAATGGTCGTCATGGCTGATGACCGCTTCCCACACTTTGCGGTCAAGCAGTTGAAATTCTCCAACATTCAGAGGTATATCAATGTCGCTGAGGCTGCGTACGGTGCGGTAGAAGATCGCGCGGCAGCTTCGCAGCGCAAGGCTTTCCTGCCGATTGACGCGGGCTCCGGCGACCACCTCCACACCGCTTTCCCACAGCTTCACGAATTCAGGTATCATCTCCGCCGGATCCTGAAGGTCGGCGGGCAGAAATACCACCACGGCATCGCCGGTCGCGGCGCGCAGTGCGTTGAAATTTGAACGGAAAGGCCCGTAGTTGCGGGCATTCAGTATCACCTTCATCGACGGATCGGCAATCGCGAGCGCGCGCAATATGTCCTGCGTGCCGTCGCTGCTGTCATTGTCGGCGAAAATATGCTCGCGGCGGTAGCCCTCCAGCGGCGCGCCGGGGGCGAAGAGGGCGGCGACCGCGGCACGGCATGCCTCGACATTGTCCGCCTCGTTGAAGCATGGCGTCACGATGGAGATGGTCTTCATGATGTCTTCTCCGGCGAGGCCCCGAACACGAAGCGGCGCATTGCAAGGAAGGTGAGGGTGAAAATCGGCAGGATCAGCGCCTGCGCTAGCAGAGGGCCGAGTCCCGCCCGCATGCCCAGATCCAGCAACAGCATGTTGAGGCCCAGTATGAAGGCATAAACGAGGAGGAAGGGCGGCAATCGGCGCGGATCGCGCGAACGAAACACGGCACTGGCCGTCAGGAAATTGAAGAGTATGCCAGCCACGGTGCTGACGATCAGGGCGACATGGGGTGACATGCCGATCAGCACCAGACCTCCAAAGGTACAATAGCCGAACAGTGTATTGATCCCGCCCGCGATGAGAAAGCCGATAAACCGGCGGTCAATAGGGGGGGTGATCATGCGGCCTGTCTCAACGCGTCGACCACAGTGACGAGGCCCTCCTCAACGGCGATGTGGGGCATCCAGCCCGTCGCATCGGTCAGGCGGCTGCAATCGCCCTCCAGATGCATGATTTGGTCGGGGCCGAAGGGAATGTCGCCGAAGCGAAGGGCAAGGCCTGGGCAGGCCAAGTCGCGGATGCGCTCGACAATCGAACGCACGGTAACGGAGCGACCGCTCGACAGGTTGAAGACGCCATTTGCGCCGTCTGTCAGGGCAGCAGCCAATATGCCCTGCGCGCAGTCGGCAATGTGCAGATAGTCCCATTTCTGGGTTCCAGGGCTGGTGCGCGGTGGTCGACCGGCTATGATCTGCGCCGCGACAGAGGGGATCAGCCAGTTGGGATTGTCCCCCGGACCATAAGGCGAAAAGAGCCGAAGCCAGGCAAAGCCGATCCCCGCCTCGGTCGCGCGCTGGCGCGTCAGGTGACAGGCGGACAGCTTGGCCGCACCATAGAGAAGGAAGGGCTCCGTCGCGGCGCTTTCGTCTATGCGGCGGTCATGGCGGCCATATTCGGCTTGGCTGCCGATGCCGATAAAGCGGCTTGCGCCCTGAGCAATGGCTTCGTCGAGCAGCGCGACGGTGGTGCGGATATTTTCTAGCTGGATGTCGCCTGCGCGGCCGGGGCCGCCTACGCCCTCCCAGGCGGAATGGATGACGATGTCGGGGCGGACCTCTGTCAGCACGGCGCGCACCGCCGCTCTGTCAGCCAGATCCCCGACAGCGACTGTACAGCGGTCCGCCAGCGCTACCACCCGCGCCCCCGCCGGGTTGCGCACTAATATGGTGACCTGATGCCCCTGCCGCGCCGCCAGATCCGCCACCGCCGCGCCCACGAACCCGCCCGCTCCGGTGATGAGGATGCGGTTCATGCTGGCACCATGGCGAGAAAATCGCCCGCCTGCGCGCGAGTGGCCGCTCGCTTGTCGGTGGCGCGGTACCAGTCGGCGGTCAGCGCCAGAGCGCGGTCGAGTGACAGGCGTGGACGCCAGCCAAGTGCCTCGGCAGCGGCTGAAGAGTCGAGCGTCAGCATGGCCGCCTCATGCGGGTGATCGCCGGGCTGCCGCGTCCAGGGCCGGGTCGCGCCCATATGCCGGCCGAGCATATCGATGACCTGGCATACACTCGCCATATCAGCCGGGGCAGGACCGAAATTCCAGCCGCGCGCGAAGCGGGACGGGTCGTTGGCAAGCGCTTGTGCAAGCAGCAGATAGCCAGTCAGCGGTTCCAGCACATGCTGCCAGGGCCGCACGGCGTCAGGATTGCGGATTTCCAGCGCGCGCTTTTCGGACAAGGCGCGGATCGCGTCGGGCACCAGCCGATCGGTGGACCAGTCTCCCCCGCCAATGACATTGCCTGCCCTTGCCGTCGCAAGGCCGATGCCGCGTTCGCCGAGGAAGCTGTCGCGCCAGCAGGCGCTTACCAGTTCGGCGCAGGCCTTGCTGCTGGAATATGGATCATGGCCGCCAAGAGGGGCATCTTCGCGATAACCCTCCGCGCGGCCATCATTGGCATAGCATTTGTCGGTGGTAACTGAGACGATCGTGCTTACCGAATGGGTATTGCGGCATGCTTCCAGCACATGGGCAGTGCCCAGCACATTGGTGCGATAGGTCGCCAGCGGATCGGCATAGGAAGCGCGTACCAGCGGCTGCGCGGCAAGGTGCAGGACGATTTCGGGTTTTGCCTGAGCGAAGATCGCTTCGACAGCGGCAGCGTCCCCTATGTCCGCGACATGGTGATCGCATAGCGACCCGCCCCCGATCATGTCGAACATGGAAGGCACCGTCTCGGGCGGGAGCGCCAGGCCCGTCACCCGCGCGCCCAGCGCGTCGAGCAGCACAAGAAGCCAGCTTCCCTTAAAGCCGGTGTGACCCGTCACCAGTACGCGCCGCCCAGCCCAAAAGGCAGGATCGGGCAGAGGTACGGACCCGTTACGGCCCACTAATGCCAGCTTTTCCATGGTGCCTCCTGGCGTTCCCACATGCTTTCCAGCATCTGCCGGTCGCGCAGAGTGTCCATTGGCTGCCAGAAGCCGTCATGGAAGAAGGAGCGTAATTCGCCGTCCGAAGCCAAGCCCTCCAGCGGCTCCCGCTCCCATATGCAAGCATCGGAATTACCAAGGTAATTGCCGATCGAGCGGTTGAGGACGAAGAAGCCGCCATTGATCCAGCCCCCTTCCTCGACCGGCTTTTCGGCAAAGGCGGCAACGCGGTCGCCATCAAGGTCGAGCTGGCCGTAGCGGCTTGCTGGACGCACTGCCGTCACGGTCGCCTTGCGGCCATGGGAGCGATGGAAATCGATCGCGGCGCTGACATTGAGGTCGCTGACGCCGTCGCCATAGGTCAGACAGAAATCTTCATCCTCGCCCAGATATTGCATCGCCTGACGCAGGCGGCCGCCGGTCATCGTTTCCGCGCCGGTGTCGATCAGGGAAATTTTCCAATCCTCGCAGGCATTGCGATGTACATCCATCGTGCCGCGTCGCAGGTCGATCGTCACGTCGGACATGTGCAGTGCGTAATTGAAGAAGTATTCCTTGATCATATAGCCCTTGTATCCAAGGCAGACGATGAACTCATCGACGCCATGCTGGGCATAGATTTTCATGATATGCCACAGGATCGGCTTGCCGCCGATTTCCACCATGGGCTTGGGCCGGACCGAGGTTTCTTCGGCAAGTCGGGTGCCGAGGCCCCCTGCAAGGATGATCGCTTTCATAGGTCATATCCTATGGACAGGCATGGTAAAAAAAGCGTTAGGAGGTGAGTCCTCCAATGCGGTTGAGCGTCGCTTGGTCTGCGACCATGTCGCAAATTTCAGGAGATAACGCGATGGGCTCGATGCATGCGGCGGCAGGTGTTCCCGCGACAGCCTCCGTCAGCCACGATCCGAAACCGCCGTCGGCGAGATGATCCTCCAGCGTCGTCACCCGCTCGTGCCGGGCGAGTTGCACAGATTGTTCGGCCTTGGCCGCCATGCTCCATAGCGGCAACGACCAGACGGCCCGGCCTGCTGCGCGAGCGATGGCCGCGCCCAGCGCGGCGCCGGTCGACAGCATGATCGCTTCGTCCCGCCCGTCGCGGACAGGCACCCAACGGCCCGGCGCGACATCGGGCATGCTTTCATGAAATCGCGGCTCGCCCGCTTTGCCGAGGCGCAGATAGGAAGGGCCGGGATTTGCTACCAGCCATCTCAGGCAGGCCCGCGTTTCCAGCGGATCGCCGGGGGCGGCGATGATCATGTGGGGCATGGCGCGCATCAATGCGTAATCCTGCACCGCATGATGCGAATAGCCAAGCGCGCCATAGGCGACGCCGCCGCCCACCGCGACCACGGTCACGGGCAGCCGGTGATGGTCGATATCGTTCCGAATCTGCTCGGCGCAGCGGAAGGTCGGGAAATTGGCGATGGAATAAGTGAAGACATGATAGCCCTCACTCGCCATTCCTGCGGCCAGGCCCGTCATGTTCTGCTCCGCGACTCCTGCATTGATGAAGCGATCGGGGAAGCGGTCGGCAAATTCCTCGACCACGCTATAGCCAAGGTCGCCGACGATCAGGGCGATATTGTCATGGGTCGCGGCGAGCGCGGTCAGCTCCTCTATGAAAGCATTACGCATCGCTATTTGCCCCCGCGATTTCTGCCAGGGCGACTTCTAGCAGTTCCGGAGTGGGATTGCGATAATGCCATTCCACCTTGTTCTCCATAAAGCTGACGCCCTTCCCCTTGATCGTATGGGCGATCAGCATCATCGGCTTGCCTGCCTCCCAGGGCGCGCCTTCCAGCGCATCGGCAAGGGCCCCATGATCGTGACCGTCCACCTCGCGCACGGCCCAGCCAAAGGCTTCGAACTTGGAATGCAGCGGCTCCAGCCTCAGCGTTTCATCCACAGTCTTGAGGCTCTGGAGCTTGTTATAGTCGAGGATGCAGATGAGATTATCGAGGTTGTGATGGGCAGCGAACAGCGCCGCTTCCCAGTTGCTGCCTTCCCCCCATTCGCCGTCACTGGTGAGCACGACGGTGCGCCAGCTTGCCTCGCGCCGCTTTCCCGCCAAGGCCTTGCCGGTGCCGAAGGGAAGTCCATGGCCCAATGCTCCGGTCGAAAATTCCGCGCCAGGCACCTTGTGGCTGATATGCGCCATCAATATCGAACCGTTGACGCCATAGGTCTCCAGCGAGGCCCGTTCGATGAACCGCGTCTCAGCAAGTGCAGCATAGACAGCGACGCAGGCATGACCCTTTGACAGGATGAAGCGGTCCCGCTCCGGATGACGAGGGGCGTCGGGATCGACGCGCAGCGCCCGGCCGTAAAGCACTGCCATGATATCTGCGATCGACAGCGCCGAGCCGACATGCGAGGCCTTGGCGCGCGTGACCATGCGCAGAGCCTGCTCCCGTATGCGTTGGGCCAATAGGTAAGTGTCCTGCGGCTTGGCCGCGACAAAGGGCGCTTCTCTCATGTCCGCAAATTCATCAAATATAGTTAAGATTTGTTCAACCAAAGAGCGTTACGGTATCCATCAAGTAGAAGGATCGGTCATTTGCACCGGTGCCGGCAAGAGGGTTTTATTTCATGGCTGCACCAACCCATACCGGCGTCGAACATTTCAAACCCATCCCCCTGCGGGTCGGCTCATCCCTGCCATCCCGCGTCGCCTTCGCATTGCGCCGTTTCGTCGATCTGCAATTGGGAACAATCTGGACTTTCCTTGGGCCTCGCCTTGCCGATCTACATGGTGATCTGTTGGACGTCGGGTGCGGGGAAATGCCATATCGCAGCTTCTTGCCTGAAGCGGTGCGCTACACCGGAATCGACGTGCCGCAAGCGGGTGCGTTCGATATGCAGGGCAATGCCGAAATCCTCGCCTTCGATGGCCTTTACATTCCCTTTCCGGACGCGACTTTCGACGCGATACTCTGCACCGAGGTGCTGGAACATTCTCCCGAACCGATGGCTCTGATTGCGGAAATGCATCGCGTGCTGAAACCGGGGGGGGAAGCTGATTGCCACGGTGCCTTTTTCCGCCCGTGTTCATTATGCCCCCTATGACTTTCACCGTTTCACCAAATTTGCGCTATATCGCATGTTCGGGTTGTTCACAGGCACCCATATCGAGGAGCGTGGCAATGACATTGCCGTCATTGCGAATAAGTTGATCGTCGTTGCGCTTCGTCTGGCGAAGCCGTCACGCTTCAGCGTTTTGAAATGGGCCTCGCTGCTATTGCTGCTGCCGTTTGTCCTCCTCTTTTTGCTTCTGGCGCATTTCAGCTTGGCTTTGGGTCTTGGATCGAAGGACGATAGCCTGGGTTACGCCATCACGGCCACGAAATAGCGGTCCAGGTCGATGCTGGATCGGTAGCGGTATTGCGCTGATCAGGGGGTGCCGTGGGAAAGGTTGCGTCGGATTCGGTATCGGCAAGTCGACCCTGACAAATAGGTGTCACACCACCGATCCTCAGACTTGGCGGCACCGTCGCAGACAGGTCTTGCGTCGGAGAATGAACGGTTTCGCCTTGAGAACCGTGTGCTTCGGGAAAAGAGGAAAATCCTAAAAAGCCACATGTTCTTTGTGAGCCAAAAGCCGTGAAGTTCGCTGTTCTCGCAGCCGTTGGCCCGCTGAACTGCTCTGCCTCCCCATGTATGTCAGCGAGCGTAGCTATCGCTCGTGCCATTCGCAGCTAATCGGTCGCCTAAGCGTTTACGGACATAACCAACCTTGTTATGCTTCGTAAGAGTCGTCATATGGCGAATCCTGTATTGAAATTGTATCCGGAGCGCCGAAATGGCGTTGGTCAGGCAGGGCAGAAACAAACAAGACCCTAGAAATCCGAAGATTACTAAGGCCTTATAATGGTGAGCGTGGCAAGGATTGAATTTGCGACCCCTGCGATGTCAAGGCGGTGGCTAGTGCCAATTTTATTATTGTAAATCATATGGTTGATAAAACTCAGGACCAAGCTCGCCCGGGATTTGCCCAATTGGTCCATCGGTCACCTCCGCTTGTACAAACGTCCGGGTTGCGGGCAGTTGATATAATGGATGCATGCGAGCATGCCAAGGCAGATACCCTACTGTGCTTGTCATCGCTAAGCTGTGCCTTGGTTCCGCCAGCTGCTTTGGCGGAATTCGATCATTCATCCAATAATGGACGCGGACCATGGACGCGTCTCGGACCGTAAGATTGCTTGATATCTGCCAGGATTGGAAGAGCGCTGCCAATGGGAATCAGGAAGAGGTGCTGTCGACCGGTAAGGTTGAATGAACTGTGCCGGCTTGCCTAATGCATTCATTGGTTTAGATCAGCGCATGTCTCGAACAACATAGGCAGATTATGTCGCATAATAATGGTTCCTCGATCGTTGAAATCACGCCCGTCATACTCGCAGGCGGTTCAGGAACCCGCCTTTGGCCTTTGTCCCGCAAATCGTATCCCAAACAGTTCGTTCCACTTGTAGACGAAGCCACCCTTTTCCAATCGGCGGTGCGCCGCCTTTCCGGCAGCGCGGGGGCGTTTACGTTTGGTAAGCCCCTCGTTCTCACAAATTCTCTGTTTCGATTCATCGTTGCGGACCAACTTGCTAATGAGGGCATTGATCCGCACGCTATTCTGATTGAGCCGGAAGCTCGCAATACGGCGCCGGCCGTGTTGGCTGCGGCACTTTATCTGTCTCGCAAGCAACCCGATGGGGTCATACTAGTGGCGCCTTCGGACCACGTGGTGCCAGATACGGCGGCGTTCTATAAGGCGGTGGCGAGCGGGCTTGCTGCCGCAAATGCTGGTGATCTCGTTACTTTCGGAATACGCCCTACCCGTGCAGAAACGGGTTACGGCTATCTGCAGGTTGCATCGGCCCCAGATGGCTCCGGTCGCCCGATCAAGCTCACAAGCTTTGTGGAAAAGCCCGATGCCGAACGCGCCTTCCGAATGCTGGAGGCGGGCAACCACCTTTGGAACGCCGGCATATTTCTGTTTGCTGTGAAAGATCTGATATTGGCCTTCCAGAAATATGCCCCCGATATTTTGTCTGCCGTCGACCAATCGATTGCGCGAGCAGAAGGTGATCTGGGGTTCTGTCGCTTGGCGCCAGAGCCGTGGCAAGAGGTGGAAAGCGTCGCGATAGATTATGCAATTATGGAGCGAGCGGACAACCTTTCTGTCGTTCCGTATGATTCAGAATGGTCTGATTTGGGCGGCTGGGACGCTGTTTGGAGCCACTCGGATATGGACGAACACGGCGTTGTTTCATCCGCCCGCGCGACGGCGATCGATTGCCGAAATACATTGTTGCGTTCTGAAAGTGAGGGTCTCGAGATTGTTGGTCTTGGCCTTGACAACATCGTCGCCGTGGCGATGCACGACGCTGTTCTCATCGCGGACAAATCGCGCTCCCAGGATGTTAAGTTGGCTGTGGAAGCCTTGCAACGCAAAGGTGCTAGTCAGGCCGAGGCATTTTCCAAGGACTTCCGGCCCTGGGGGTGGTATGAAAGCCTGGTTGTAGGCAGCCGTTTTCAGGTGAAACGCATTACCGTTCTGCCGGCAGCATCGCTGAGCCTTCAAAGCCATTTCCATCGATCCGAGCATTGGATTGTCGTTGAGGGCACGGCGAAGGTGACGCTGGATGGGCATGAAACATTACTGGGTGAGAATGAGTCGATTTATATACCTCTTGGTGCGCGGCATAGGATTGAAAATCCGGGCCGAATACCGATGGTTTTCATTGAAGTGCAAACGGGATCTTATGTTGGGGAGGACGATATTGTTAGATATGAAGATATTTATGCTCGGATCTGATGATCGAAACTGTAACTTTGTGTGGCGTCGGCTTGATGAAGGAATAATTCGTTACCGTGTAGCGCGTTGATCCCGGATTTGAATTTAAAGCTGTGGCATGGATGGTTCTGTGTCGCGGCGCTCAGGGCGCTGCAAAATGCGTATCTGCGCTAGGTGGGGTTGATGTGAGGGCGGTTCGACGTCGGTTTGTGGACGTATCGCGGTTCCACAGTGGGAGCCCTCATTACGTTAATTGCTAAGCAATGCGTCGTTTCGTAGCGTAGTCTTGCCCACGCTACCTTGGGAGTAACGGATATGACTCGGAGCGGCCTTGCGGTTCGTGCATTTTTAGGGATATCGATGGTGTTACCGCTCCGCGCATCGGCTCAGACTGCCGCAACGGCACCCCTAGACTTCCAAGTGGTTGTACCGCCGGGATGCAATGCGTCTGCGTTCGCCCAGTTGCCAGACAATCCAAATCTTTTCATGGGTCGCCAGTTGCTCACGGCAGAAGGCGAGCTTGCGCCACCTGCCAATGCCAGCGATTGTTCTGGGGGTAATCCGGACAATCAAAAAACTGGAAAAAGTTACAATCGCTGGAGCTTGATGTTGGACCAGCTCGATTGGAAAAATAATAGGTTTAAGGTGATCAAGCCGCTTCTGGACACCTCTACAGATCCAGCGACCGGTGTATCTCGCTCTCGCATCACTGGTGGTGCGATGAAGGGTGCGATTATTAAATCGGCTTATGATCCAAGTGTCGCAAAATTTGGCGGGATTACATATGTTGCCTTTGAGTGTATTATTCAAAATGGCGGGGATTATAAGGTTAGTGGGACTTCGTCTTGTATCGGTGTTTACGATCCAAAGAAGCGTAGCATTGATCTTTCACGCACTCGGGTATTAATTAGCGGAGTCGTAGGGGCAAACTTTATGTGGGCCGCAGCAATTCCCCACCTTTTTGCATATAAGAATAAGCTGTATGTCTATTGGACGGCCAACTTGTGGAAGAATGGTCAACTCAGTGACTGGCGAGTGCGTGGCACGCGGTTGCTTCCGACCCGGACAGGCGTCGCGATAAAGGGGGGGGGTGATAAACCTGCTCCTGCGACAACGCCGCTTGCCGTGGATGTTTGGCAACGCAATTCAGCTGGCCCGATGAGCGGGAAAATTTTTGACTTGTTTGGAACCTTTCAATCTCGGAACACCCTGTACATAATGTACGCGAGCGGCGGTGATGACTGCACTTCGCCAGCCAGCAATGGGCCGGGATGCTATCGTCCTTCAATTGCAGCGATATCCGAGCCACTGCGCCCAAACGTTTTCAACGAGGCGAAGCCGGTAAAGATGAACCTTCCGACGAACCCAGTTGAGTATGCCATACCTGTTATAAAGCCTAACGGGCAAATGTTCATGATGGGGCATTTCATCAGGCCGAAGAAAAACGGCTACTCTGAAATCAACCCCACGCCCGCTAAGGATTTCTGGGACAGTCAGAGGAAGAATTCAATTTACGCTCGAGTGCCGTTTAAATTGAACTGAAGATAATTGCGAGTCGAAATGTTTTTCGACATCGTGGACTGTATCACTAACTTCTCACGATCGAAAAGGGCGATTTAATATGCGGGATCCCGATGGAATTTGGTATGAGAGATGCCAAGGTCAGCGGGTCTATTACGTAGGAAGATACCGTTTTCGCTTTTTTAATGTTAACTACCCTCTAATCAGTCTTCCTCTAAATAAGATTTCTGTTTCTCAACATTGATAGCAACGCGATGCAAATCGGTTTCAGGCTTGCCAAGCCATTTTCGCGAGAACTAAAGATTAGAAAGGCAATATTATGACCGCCATTTTTGAAACCGTTATGCAAAAGTTGTACAGACACAATGTCTGGGAAGACTTTTCACCCCAGGTCACTGAGGAAAATGTTCAAGGCTGGAATGGAACCCATCCTTCCCTGTCAAGACTCACATCCTCTCCTGGATCTAAGATCATTGTTGATGTTGGTGTCTGGAAAGGGCAATCAACAATAACGATGGCGAACGCTCTGAAAGCTAACGGCATAGACGGCGTAGTAATCGCCGTAGACACTTTTCTGGGTTCTCCCGAGCATTGGTTTCCGGAACGTAAACTATTTTCCAGGAAAAACGGCCTGCCTGATCTCTACAACATATTTATGTCTAATGTGTATCGTGCGGGATTGACAGACTATATTGTTCCAATGGCGCAGACATCGAGCACTGCCGCGAAGATAATAAGGACCGCTGGTATAAATCCAACCTTAATCCATGTCGATGCTGCGCATGAGTACAGAGAAGCTATTCAAGATATAGAGGATTATTGGGAGATTCTCCAAACTGGTGGATATTTAATTGGTGATGATTATCACGTTTCTTGGCCTGGAGTTGTGAAAGCAGCCGGGGAGTTTTCTGCGAAAGTAGAAAAGCCACTTGCGATTGAAGCTCCTAAATTTATCATACAAAAGACATGAATCTGAATGATATTTTGGTTGGTGTTAGAAGTGCGCCCTTATATTTAGGCTGGGCGCATTCTTGTTGAAACGCCTCTAGCGAGCTGTGACGGGCGATTGCGGCATATTCCAAGTCATCATTGCACATGGAAGCCATGTCCGACGCTCACTCAAAGCGGCGGGTGAACTCCCAAATAGTCCACAAGATACTCCGATGATCAAATCACGGGAGTGTATGTCCCCGTGATTTGACAATGCAGACGGTCAGCGGACAGCGTTACTAACCGCTACGGCTGGGAGCAGCGTTGACGCAATTATACCAGCGAATCGCTGAAATTCCGCTAATGAAGAATTGGCGACATAAAGAACATCCTTATCTTGCATTTGAAATTTTTGCATAACGAAATACATAGCAGGATCTTTCATGTTGATCCTATAGATAACCGGGATTTTCTTGGGGCTTCCTTGTTCCCCGCTGTCTTCCCAGCGGAACAAAAATACGCCCTTAGGATTGGCGCGTTGATCTTGTAACCCTCCCACTCGACCTAGCGCTTGGGCCAGAGTCAAGCCGGTCGCCTCGAATTCAACCTCACCACTGCGCGATGCCGCTCCCAAGACGGTAAAGCTGTACGGCTGATAAATCGCCGTCACCACATCGCCTGCTTGTAGTATGATGTTGTCTGTAGGATGTTTGAAAATCAGGTCCAAGGGCATGGAGGCAATTTTACTTCCACGGGCAACCTGAATGGTTGTCTTGTTGGCTGCGGGCTTTACGCCTCCCGCTGCAGATATGGCATCCAGCAATCTTTCTCCTTTCGGGGAAAGCGGTAGACGGGTTGAGTTGTTCACCTCCCCACCGATCACGACATTCGCGCTTGCATTCCTCACGATTCGGACAGAGACTTGGGGTAGATGGGCCTTTTTGCGCAAGCGTAGTTCGACATCCCTTGCAATCTCTTCGGGAGTACGGCCCGCAGCTTGTATTTGCCCTGCAAACGGCACCGCTATTTGGCCGGCGGGATTTACCATAATTTCCGGCATCGATCCGTTTGAAACCTGTTCGATGCTCTCTTGTCCCTCTCCAAATGTCCCGGCTCCAAACAATACTGCTGGTGGAGCTTCAACGACAGAAATAGAGATGCCGTCACCGGGGCCGACAATGGCATTGAATGGAACCGCATCGCCGATGGTACGCGCCAAGCCCTCGGCCTCTTTATCCTTGGGCATGGCCGCGACCCCCGCCGGATCAAGGTCTATGATCTGGACGCCGTCTATCGACTGTTTGCGAACCGCGCTATCGACATTGGATCGCGAGGGGCCGACGGAAGTGGTCAAGCCGGTTGAATTACAGCCGCTAACCAATGGAAGAAGTGCGAGTGTCAGGCCAAGCGAGGGGACGATTCGAAATAGGGCTGGATTCCTCATATTTTTTTTCCTGGGCGGGCAAATGTGAAGGGGAGCATGTATGGGAGAAGCCGGATAAATTGAATGGAACCGCTTCTCTCATATCTTAGAAGCGCACTTGCTAAACGCATTTTTGATCTGCAGTCGGCCCTTCTCATCCCTCTTTTGAGTGCACGTGTTACGCGCTCCTCATCAATTCTCAATTGGGGGTCATCCGGTGCAATCTGGCCCCATGAAGCGAGCATTTCTAGCGACTTATCAAAGCGTCCCATGCGCTCATTCACGCTCACCAAAAATTGAAAATATTCAGCTTTTGGGGAGATGGATCGCGCATGTTCCATGGTTCGGGTAGCTTCGTCCAATTGCTCATCATTAGCAAGAAGATGGGCAATATGTGCCCAATCCTTCTCGTCGCCGATGCCAGATTGCACAATTTTTCGGGCGTATGTGAGCCGAGATTCAATCGTTTGGGCTGCATCTCGCTGTTCCCGATACCATGGGACCAACGTGGTCTGCAAAATATTGTCGAGCTGCTGAACGGACCATTTTGTGTCAACTGTCAACTGATCAGCGATCAGTCGTAAGCTAGACGAAATGGCCTGCGCGGTGTCTTCTCTCATAAGCGCTTTTTCAACCGAAGTCGGTTGACCTCTCCAACAGGTCCAAGGTGATAGCGGGCAGCAGGGCGTCCCCGTTTGTGACGAACTCAGCCATGCGTCCAGCGCGGGACACAGGGGTGAGATATTTCTCGACCAGATGATACTGGGGGCGATCGAAATAATCATCAAAAAGGATTGTCGTTCCGCTCCGAGCCATGATGAGGGTCGTCAAAAAGCATGCGACCCGAAAGCGCCCTTTGATTAGTACGAGGTCAGGATGCTCCTGCTTGTCTAGATATCGCCTCCAAACCGTTGATGGATATGCTGGCCAACGAGAAGAACATGATTGATCTGTGGGGTTGCCCCATTCCGCCGTCGGCCCAATGTCTACAAAGTGCTCTGTCAGGCGATTGTCGCCTTCGGATCCGCAAGCGGCGAGCTTGACTGCCTTGAGGAAACCTCGATCGGAGTCTACCGACATGATGCGCTCGATCCCCATTTCGGCGGCGAGAACAGTGCTGCCCCCCGCGCCATATTCGAGATAGCTGCGCGCGTTCCTTAGGCGTTCGGTGAACTTGTCGAGCCCTTCGGGCTCCATATGAGGTCGGCGAGGAATGTCCTGCGGAGTCCACACGATTTTCGGTGCGGCCTCTTGCGGCTTTTCATGCGTCATCCAATCATTTCCTAGAACGCGCTCCACATTGAATTCGCCGGAATCAACACGTCGCTGCCATCCCGTGACCGCGACCTTATCCACCCCTTCAGCAATAAGAGCGGGCGGAGAAACCATGATATTCGATTGGGCTTTGAAGATCCGATGATAATCGTCTTGTTCCAATGAGCCAACTGAACGAGGAATTCCTTGGTATACTATAGTGTTATTGAAACCCATTTTATCAAACATTTCAGGGCTGCAATGTAACCCACTACGACCAATAGGCATTCCTAAATTGAATAAAGTGCTAATCCTTACGCCGCCTAAAGCTACAGTCGAACATTGTTTTACATAGTCTTGGCTGGAGGCGGCAGGCCTAAATCCGCATCCCTTTAGCCATTCGTAAACCACTCTGTGCGGTCGTTGGCGGTATGGCCTTTTTCCTATTATCTCTAAATATTTTTCCACGAATGGCTGCCGTCGTTCCCAAAAATCACCAAAGAGACCGAAGCCCCAATTGTGGTCCATCGGTCCATACTCATGAGCGCGCGATTTCTGTTCGTCCAGCGAAGCTGAAACATGTGCTGGATGCGCCGAAAACATTCCAATCCGCTCATCTCCAGAGAATCGATCCGCCATCAAATCCATGGCTGCCAAATAACCAGGAGCGAGGATCAGGTCGTCTTCACAAAACAAGACAAAGTCATAACCCAAGTCCCGAAACAATTTCTTTTCGATGAAGTCAAAATGAAGGGCGACGCCGAGATTATCCTGCTGAATGTAGGATCGCCCCTCTTTGGCATGCTGGCCGATCATGGCGGAAATATGCTTATGGCCCGATGCATCGCTCCGGACATCATCGAGACAGAACCCATCCTGAAAATAGAATATATCGTAAATGTCGGCGGCAGGACTGCCATCGACAGTTTGCGCCAGAATGGAGGGTAAGACCAAGGAGAAGTAGTCGAACCTGTCGTAGGCGACGACGGCTATTGCCTTTTTCATGGAATACTCCGAAGCGTCCACCGTCACATGATCCGCGCGATAAAGTCTTGCCACTTCGGCAGAATGTTTTCGGGCAGATACCGGGAAGAAACAGCATTCCCCTTTGCCACAAGCGACTGGCGGATCGCGCCTGTTTCGGAGCCGTAAAGGGTATTTCGAAGAGCCTTTGTCAGGTCGCCGGTTGAATAGGGATCAAAATAGATCGCCGCATCATCATAAACCTCTTTATGGACCGCAATGTCCGAAGCAATGACTATGCCCCCTGAGCGCATCGCCTCTACGCCGGAAAAGTCAAATCCTTCGCCCAAGCTCGGGCAAACGGTGGCTTTTGCATTTCGGTAGAGCGTACGCAAATCTGCTGAGGGGACACCGCTGAGCAGGAATAGTTCACCGCGTTCGATCCAAGAACTGAAACGGCGAAGCATGGGCGCATAATCCCAGCCCAAGCCCCCTACTATGACGAGCTTAAGTTTCGGACCCTCGTTCTTTTTGATCTGCTCCCAAGCCGCCAGCAATTTTGCATGGTTCTTTCTTGGTTCCAGCGTCGAGACAATAAGAAGATATTCTATCCCGTTCGCTTCCAGATGCTTGCGGTAAAATGCCTCGCGTTCCGCATTGGTCAGAAAGGTTGGATTAACATCGACGCCCTTGGCCTTGTCGCCCTCGTGGAGGCGCGATCTTATAATCCCTGGCACCTTGTCTGGAGCAGCATCTTCAGGAAAATAGCTGGAAGAAACCATATTGTGGATCGTGACCGATCGTTTCTCAGCCTCGGGAAACAGTTCCAGCAAATCCCGCCTTGTTGCTTCAGAGACGCAGGCAAACCATGCGCCCGCTTTCACGTTAGCCTGCAAGGCGTGAAAATGCGTCGCCTGATGAATGGATTTGTCCGGGATGGTGTGCGGCATGAGCACCGGGATTGCGTCATGGTACCGGATGACCATTTTGGTATTTCGGGATATCTTGCCCGGGTAGGGCGTCTGGCCAATGAAAAGCTGAAAATCGCCGGTCTCAAGCCGAGGATATCGGGCGACACTACTCCAGCCGAGGGTGTTCAGTCCTGACAGGTGCATGGTGTGCCAAGGAACGGAGCAGACCCGGAAATCTGCACCGACGACGTTGCGAAAATCGCCATTTGAAAGGCTTTTATCAAATAATGTGCGCCACACAAAGTCGTGGAAGCCCGCTGACTTGAACAATCCCAACTCAATTTTATTCATCCCTAGGGAGGAGGTGATAGCCAATGTCGTTGCGCTCATTTTGCGTCGGAAGCGGCGAGCCACGCGATCGAAGACAGACCCATGAGGGGCTTCCGCCATCGAAACAATCACCTTTGAATAGCGGTTGATCAACCGGGACTTATTGGGCTTCCTGAGGGTCTTTTTTGTCGCTCCAGCTGACAGGAATCGATGAGATGTTTGTAACATTCCTTCAACTTCAAGCGTGTCAATCTTTCGGAGCCCATTAAACAGTAGGCGTACCTCTTGCGGAATTCCTGCGAACCCTTCCAATGCAGGACGCATCTCCAGCAATACCTTGGTCTTCCGGCCTACCATTTTCTTCCTTCTCTATTACGACTTGCTGTAAATTCGGAGGACTTCATCGATGTTCTCGCCAGTTCGGATTTGTCCATCTTGAAGCAAAACAATTTTTTGGCAATGTTTCTTCAAATAATTCACATCGTGAGACACAATGATCATTGCTCGATCTTTGCGTTTTTGAAACAATTCCAGTTCGCATTTAGCAGTAAAGCGGCTGTCGCCAACTGATACGACTTCGTCGATAAGGAAGCAGTCGAATTCTATGACCATTGAAAGGGCGAATGCCAACCGGGCGCGCATGCCAGAAGAATAGGTTCGAACCGGTTCCCTAAGAAACGGCCCTAGTTCAGCGAAATCATCGACGAAATCGACCTTATCCTTTGGATCGACGCCATAGACGCGGCATATAAAGCGGAGGTTGTCGAGGCCGGTGAGCGTTCCCTGAAAGGCGCCGCCAAATGCCAATGGCCAGGATACCGACATTTTCCGCGTGACCTGGCCTTGATCAGGGCGTTCCGCCCCGCTGATCAGCCGAATCATTGTAGATTTCCCCGCGCCGTTCCGACCGAGGATGCCGAGCTTCTCGCCGATGGAAACGCTGAGATTTACGCCCTTGAGTACCTGATGATGCCCGCCATGGATCGGGTACCGCTTCCACACATCGACCATTTCCATCATGCTGGTATCACCCGGTTTGAAACTTTACGGGCTTCTACCAGCGCCACGAAGGTCAGGACGGCATTGACGCTCGCCATATATCCTAAATCATGATGGGTCCGTATTGCTGAACCGAAATAGCCCTCTCGGAGATATTCTACGCCGTGGACCATCGGCAAATAGAGCAGTATTTCTTGGAATTTGGTAGGCAACGCATCAACCAAGAACCCTGCGCCTGAAAGCGGAAATATCAGGTAGGCTGTAGGATGCCAGATGCGATCCACCAGTTCGTTGTCGTATGCTAGACTTCCGACAAAAATGGCTAGAGCGGCCCCAAACCAGAAAATCATCATCCATCCGCCGGCGACTTTCAGCAGATCCTCAGGGGGTGCAATCCAGCCGATGGTGATGAAGAAGATCGACAAAAATATAAAGGATATCGTTGCGCCCATTCCTTCGAGGAGAACGCGCGCCAAATATAAGTCGAACACCTTAACGTGGCGATGGTACAGAAGGGTCTGATTGGGTTCAATCGCGTTGACGCAACGTGCAGGCATGTTGCGCCAAAGCAGCACAGTCGAATAGCCAGTCAGCGCAAAGGCAACGATCGGAAGCGACGAGCCATGCGTCGCCTTCATCGCTGACCATAGGGCGGTCACTCCCAATGTGAAAACCATAGGCTCGACGAACAACCATAAGAACCCTATGTTGTGCCTGCCATAACGGGTTAATATCTCTCGTAAGAGGAGCGCTCCCAGTACTCGGCGCTGTACTGCCCATGCACGCCCTGCGTCACGCAGACTATCGGCAAGAGTGCTGATCACTCTTTATGCTCCATTAGGCCAGCAAGCAGCATACGGGCGATGCCCCAAGCGACCAGTCCAAGAATGAAGGTGGTAAGAATGCCGCGCAGCCGACGGGGTTCCTCCGGGTAATCGGGGAGGTTCGGTTGAACGATGCGTTCTACATAGGCCTGCTGACGGCGCGCTTCATTCCGGGCCTGTTCGAGCGCCGCCATAGAAGCAGCGAGTTGTTTATCCGCAAATTGGCTCTCCAAGATCAGTCTCTGGTACTGGGCGGAATTTGTCGCTAGCGAGTTGCGGCCGCCAGCGAGCGCTGCCAATTGGGCTTGAATTTCTCCCGAAAGACCATCCGTCTTTTGCTGCAGAATAGGTATCTTGGGATTTTGGGGAGTCAGGTTCTGCAATAGCCTAAGTTCAGATTGGCTTGAGATTAGTTCGTCCTGAAGTTTGGAAATCATTTGCAATTGCGCAGAGGCTTGCGCTTCTGGGTCGAGAATTTGCTTTTGATTGCGATATTGTGAAAGTGAAAGAGCGGACTTCCGCGCATAATCTTTCGCAGAATCATATTCCGATTCAGAGTAACGAACTAGATCCTGTCGCCCTCGGACGTTTAATTTATTTACAGTGTCCTCCGCCATGGATAACAGCTGGGCATTGAACGTCTGCGCATCTTTGGGATTGTAGGCCTTCGTCTTCAATATGGCTACTGAGGTCGAGGAATTTTGTTCAAGGTCTACTTTTCCCAGATAATATTGGTATAGGTCTTCAAATGACTTTGCGAAGCCGAAGGGATTGAACCGGTTGAAGATCGAAATATTATCTCGTTGAAAGGCTTGGCTAAAGGCGTGGTTTTTCTCGAGGGCTCTGAGCGCGTCGCGGGATAAAACGGCTTCGCGGCTAATAGCCATTTCGTCGCCAGCATTCGAGAAGCCTAGCCCCTTGAAGAGTACCCCTAAACCCGTCTGCGCAGGTTTGTCTGGACTGCGAACCACGAAACGCGATTCGGAGATGTACACATCCGATGCTAGGAAACCGAAATATACTACTGATACAGCTGTGGGTATTACGATAAAAATCAGTGCAAATATATCTGCCCTGCGAACAAGCTTTCGGAAGTTACTTACCATCGTTAAACCCTATTTTGCTGCAGACAATGCAGTCAGGCGCCTCCGATAGCGGTTCCGGCGTCGGTGAACAAGACTGGCGGCAATCGTTATGGGTTTGTCCGCAGTTCGCCCGTTTTCCAAGGTGAGGAGCCTTATTCATTGTTGTGGCAGGACAATCTGAGAACCATGTTGCTGCGGCCAACACGCCATCCTCGAATAGGCGCAGATCGTACTCCGGCCAAGCGGATCGCGCATTGGTTGCTCGATATCCAGATCACAGGGGCCGCCATTTTGTGCCGATCAGTTGGTTCTGAATTTAGCCAGATGTATAGATCTTTCAGTGGTCTGTCCGCTTGTAGGCCGGGCTTCTGTCATAGATGGGGGAGCCGGGTATGTGGTCAGCCGATCCTGGTGCGCTCCGCAAGCTTATGCTTGGTACCAGGAAGTGTGAACATCAGAGAATGATGAAACCCAGATTGTGATTAATAACGCGGGAGGCTTTTAAACTATGATCTCCTTTTCCATGCTGGAAGCATCATGAGGTCAACAGGAGAAAGGAAAAAAAGAAAGAAACAGGAGGCACAGTTCCTGTGTCCCGAATGCATCTTTCGGGCAAAAAAGCGCAAATTCGCTTTGCGCTTTAACGGTTCGGTAAGAACCGAGCATTACTCGATTTAACGAAGCCCTTCTTTTTTTCTTTCTCCATTGCTCTTCCTGACCGCCGCTTTTGAAGTTGTCTGCGCCGACACATGGCCGGCGCAGGACGAGCTCGAAGCGTTTGTTCGCTTCTCGGGCGCTCAGGCGAACATCCTCACGATGGTCGCATCGCCCTGATCCGGCATCGCGTTCGCGAAGGACGAGCCAACCGGAAGCAGGTGGGCCGTCGGCAGCGGCCCCTCTGCCGTGGACAGCGTTGTTTCGCGCCAGCGACGGGCGGCGCGCTCGACGCCAGCCTTGATCTTACTGCGCGACGGAAGCGGCTTTGCAATGAGCACATGGCGCGAGCCGACCGCCCAACGATGCTGCGACGTCAGCAGTTCGATCGATGCTTCTTCGCTGGCAGCGTATAGCTGCACGCGCAGGTGCCAATCTACGTACAGGGTTTGGCGCAGGGCGAGCGAAACGCTGATCGGTTCAAGGGAGTCGGCGCCGAAGTTCACATGAACGACGTCGTTGCCGCTTTCCTGCACCATTTGGCAGATCCAGTTTGCGCCTTCAACGTCGCGTTCGCCTCCCGAGCAGAAGGCGATGGTGTGCGCGGTCGGCGCGAACTGCGGGTAGCCCATCAGGCCGCGAAGGGCGAAAGTGGCGGCGTTGATCATGATTTGGGTGTGGTGGATAGTCATCGCACATTCCTTCCTGGGACAGCGGCCCATTTCTTCATTTTCCGTCGTTCTTGGGACGCAATTCTCTTCTCTTTCAGATGGCTGGTGCGAGCGCGCCGATGCGCGCGGTTTCGGCCGCGAAGGCGGTGCGCAGAGCTTCGTCGCGGTAGGCGAGCCAGTCCCTATGATAGGGACGGTGCGCGCAATTTTCGGCGATAAAGGCCGCGAGCCGCATTTTCGCTTCGAGCGCCGACGCGCCTTCGCCCGCCATGTCGCGCCAGAGCATGAGGATCATGGCCGTGGTTAATACGTCGCCTTCGGCGACCGCGCGGACCGACGACCATTTACCATGCTCCATCAGCCGCGACACGAGGTCGGCGCGGCAGACCGTCTTGACCGGAATGGACAACCGCGCGGCCACTTCGGCGAGATGGACGGGACCGGCTCCCGCGCAAACCTCGCTCATCAGGTCGCGATGGCCGGATTCGTGCCGTCGCCATGGGGAGAGCAGGCCCTTCAGGGCGTCAGGCACGCGCAGACCTGACGTCATGGCAGACATCAGCATGCGCGGCAGATCGGCATGGAAGCCGCCCCAGGTGACGAGTTCGACCGCGCCGAGCTGCTGCATATCGTTAAAGAACGCCGTTAAGATCGCGGCTTCATCCTGCTCCGGCAGACCCCGGCTTTCGAGGCGAAGGGGACGCAGGCCATCCCCCGCATCGGACAGCACCAGCCAGGAGAGGGTGACGAGGCGAAGGAACGGCCAGCGCGGCGTCACGCGCGGGTCGTTCGATGCGTCTGCCGGTTTGGCTGTGTGGCGATCGTCTGGTGCGAAGCGCTCGGTCGCCTGGTAGCGTGCATGGGAGGCAGTATCAAAGGTAAATTCGCCATCCAGGACGACGATGAAACGGGGCGAGGCAGCCTTGAAGACACGGGCGGGGTCGATATGCATGGGATATTCTCCAAAAAAGATGGGGCTGTTGGGGTGCCGACATGATCAGCGAGAGCTGAAGCTCAGCCATGGACGCGCGGAAAGGCGGGGATGGAAGATCCCCGGCACGATGCGGCGCATGGTGCCGGGGGCATTGAAAATCGTCGGTTTGCGATCAGCCGTTGTCCGAAATCGGCATGGTCGCGCGCCATTCCTCCAGCGCGCGCACCGCCTGCGTCGCGATGGGGTCCAAATCGAAGTCGGAAAATTGCCTCGCCCAGGCGAGCCAGCCAGCGATGGCTTCCTGTTTCAGTTGCGGGACGGCGATGTCGGCATCCGGCAGCAGCGACAAGGGCACCGTCGAGTGGCAATCCGCGACCTGCACACCAGCGTCGCAAATGCAGGGAACCGGCAGCGCGCGGGCCTGGCGCAGATACCATGTGTCGGCTGTGGGCAGTTCCCGCCAGCGCCCGGCGGTATCGCCTGCTGCCGCCAACAAGTCAGCATGCCGCTCCGGATCCGCGAGCGCGCCCAGTCGGCGCGCTACGGGCCACCACCTATCCCAGCTAATGATCGCCGCCTGCTCGATGATCCGATCATCCAGCCAGTCCAGCAGATCGATGGCCGTATCGCCCGGTTGAAGATAAGTGGCGTCGGCTTCGATGCTGAAGCCACCGACGTCATCTGGCTGGACCAGCAGCAGGCCGATGCCAGCGATAATCCGGGAATCCGGGCGGTGGAGCATGCCGAAGCAGCATCCTGCGGTCCGCAAGCTGATAGCGATGCTATGGGGCGCGAAGCCACGATCCTGGATCGAGAGATCGATCAGTTCCATGGAAATATCCTTCGATAGGGACGCGCCCGCAGGCGCGGCGGGCGTGTCAGCCAGCGATGGGAGAGAGATTGCGCTCATGCGCGCGTGTGGAGGCGCGATCGGTGTCGCGCAGCCACTGCACCAGATGCCGATGGAGGATGGTCGCCAGTTCACGGCCGAGGCCGCTCTTGCGTTCGATCGCGGCGACCGTCATCCGCCATGTCGCGATCGCGTCGATCTCGGCATCCACCGCGATCTGGTCGATGTCGCCCTTGACCCAGGCGACGAAGCGCTCGGCCGGATCGGTCGATGCGCAGGCGATGTGGGCCTGAGCGCAGGCTTTATGAAGAGAGATGAAGCGCCTTCTTTCTTCGACCTGAAGGCGGATGATGGGCTGGTTACCACCACCTGCCAGGCTGCGGAAGCCGGAGGAATAGACGACGTCCGGCAACTGGCTGAGCAATTCGACGACGCGGCCCGGCTCATACATCGACAGGGTAGCCTGATCGTCGCTGAGGCGATCATCGATCCATCCGAGAAACTCCTGCGCGGGTTGGTTGGGTCGCAGGATGAAGGAGGACAGGTCGAAGCTGACCTGTCCGGCCACGACTGTCACGGTCAGCGCGGCAGCGCCGACCGCAATGTCGCCACGGGCGGTCGGATGACCGGCATTGATGGTGACGGGCGTAAATGCGGTGATGGTATGGGAGGGGAGCATGGTCGTCTCCGATAGGCGCACGACCGCACACCGCCCTGGGGACAGTGTGGTGACGATGCGCAGGGCTGGGATACCGGCTGAGCCGGTGAGTGAGTGAAGGCTGGAAGCAGCGCAGGCTTACGCCCGTTCTATTTTCCTTCTTCCAAAACCTTCGACTTCACTGCTGTTCAGCACACCCGCCAGCGGCGCCTTTTCCATGCTGCCGACAGGCTTGTAGCACCGATTTCGTGACGCCGATGCGGGCGTATCAGCGCCCTAGCGAACCCCTCTGCGCAAGCGGTATTTGGCGCTGGAGATGCAGGCGCCGCTGTTCTTCGGGTGACCGGGCTGCCGGGGCAGGCTGTTCCACAGCGACGGGCGGTGCCACCGAGTCAGCCCTCTTCGCCTCGGCCACGACCTTTGCAGGTGCGTGGCGTTCATGATGGGCCGACGCCTGTTGCCGAAGATCATTCAGCCTGTCCGCATTGAGCAGATTGAGGAACGACCGTGCCGCGGCGTCCGCCATCAGCCTGGCGGCCGCCTTGTCGCGCTCTTGCGCACAGGTCGGGTCCTTTTCTGCCGCCGCGCATGCCATCAGCCAGGCGGCAACCAGTTCCGCTTTGTCGTTCCTTGGACGCTCAACCGATGGGGTATTCGGCGGCTGCTTTGGCGGCGAGGGAGGTTCAACCGTGGCCGGTTCCGCCGCTTTCGCGGGGGAGCTGGCAGGCGTTATGCCGACCGGCTCGCTCTTGGATTGGACAGTCTCGACCGGAGGTGATGTGGGAGCTGGAACTGCTAAGTTGTTCTTGGGAAGTGCGGCTGCAGGCGTGGAAGTGACGGCAGGCGCAGACGGCACGGGCGTCGAAGGGACGGACGCGCGGAGCTTTGCCTGCGTGCGATATATGCCCGCCAGGCGTCTCTGTGCCGTTGGCGACTGAAGATCGGCTGGAGCGATACCAAGGCGGGCAGCCTCAGCCTCGCTGATCCGCAATTGTTCGCCCTTTGTCAGTATGGGCATGCCGCGCTTCGAAATTTTGTCGATCACCCGGTGCACATTGGGCGAAGCCGTCAGCTGAGCGGGTGCCTGGGCAGCGCGGCCCTTTGTCTGAGCAGCGCGCAGGCGATTCTGCACGGCTGGATCGATGCTATAGCGGCGCAACCCATCCTGCATGGCGGGATCGCGATGGGCCAACGCCCACTCGTCCTCGGATCCTGACGGGATCGTCAATATGCCCGGCGCCGCCTCGACCGCTTCCACGATCCTGGCGATGAGTCTGTTCTGCCGGTCGCGGATGCGATCAAGCCGGTTCAACTGCTCGACCGAAGCGGTGGCCAGCATCATGCGGTCCAGTTCGTCGAGCTTGAATGGCTCGACACGGCCGTCACGCCGGACCAGGCGGCGGCGGTGCCCGTCGATACGACCGAGCCAGCCATCAACCTCCGCGCTGCGTGCTTGCGCGGTCGGCGCGCGGCGCTGTTCGGCTGGATCAGGCGTGAGCGGCACGTCAGCCGGAACATGCGGCATGATGGCGGGAACACTCTGTCCAACACCTGACGCTTCATCCAGGCGCGCTGTCGCCCGCGGAGTGGGAAGAATCTTTGCCGACGCCCTGGACCGAACCACTCCTGCCTGCAGGACATCCATATCGAATTGGGCCTGCTCGCGCGCAATCTGCGCGCTGACATAGAGGTCGAGAGCGAAGCTGGTTTCCGCCGCGAACTCGCGCTCGAGATCCTGAAGATGGAGTTCGGCGTCACGACCGCGCTGGGTGAGCGCCAGATAGCGCGGATGCTGCGCAGGGTCTTTGCCTGCTGCTCTCCGCTTGGCGGCAAAGTCAGCGGCATGCCCCGCCATGTCGCGGGCGGTGCGCTCCGCGTTGCTGCGCGCCATGGGATGCAGGATGTTCAGCAGGACGTCGCTGGTGCGCGCCGCGGCACGACCCGTCTCCAGCTGCTTTTCCAATTCCGCGACTTCCTTGAGCGCCTTGTCGTCTTCGGCAGCCATGGCGCGGAGCGCCGCCACCCGGTCGGCGTCATCCTTGTCCTGCTGATCATGAAGTTGCAGCAGCTGGCGCAGTTTCCACCGCCAGCCCTTCTCCGCATTGCCCAGTTCCTTCTTCGGCGCCGCGCCGCAGGCAGCGAGAAACGCTGCCTTTGATCCAAGATGGATCTGCGGTTCAGCTTCGATGCCCATCTCGGCGAAGGTTCGCGGGTCGTAGCGTCGCCGGGATTTGACCATGGCGAGTTCGACATTCACGGCATCCGCGAAGAGCTTGCGCATATGGCTCGGCCATTCGCGGCGCCCCACCGCCTTGTCCTTGGGCTGGCGATGGGGATATGTTTCCCTGGCATTGCGCGATGCCGATTTATGCTGGGCCGCGATGGTGAAATCCCACTCGCCACCGATCAACTCGCACGGGCGATCATAGAAGAGCAGGTGGAAATGCCAGTTGCGGTCATGGTTGGCCGCCGTGGGCGCATGTAGGGCGAGGTAGTAGCGCAGCTTTCGCTTATCGAGTTCCGCTGCCAGAGTAGCCAACACGCGCTCGCATCCCGCCGGTCCCAGTTCGTGGGGAAGTTCGCCGGTGATGCGCCGCTGCACGATACCGCCTCGGCCTTCACGTACATGGATGGCTGCGCCAACCTTCTTCTTCTTGAGCCAGGCCGCTACGCCCTCGATGTCGGCCTCGATCTGGAAGGGATGGGTTCTGGTGACGGTATTACCCGACTGTCGGACCCGATAGCGTTCGGGATCAGCGACTATCGCTTCGATTGCGCCCTTCAGTCCTGCCGGGATGGCGTCGTCATCCGCCAGCGGCAACAGGGCCTCGGCGTCGAATGATTTGGCAAGACAGATGCCATCGGGATGGCCTTCGCGCTCATGCTTCACCACCTGGGCGAAGAAGGTGGCGGCATCGCCGGGTATGTTGTTCAGAATGACGGGCCTGCTGCTTTCGTCGATCGCGAGCGCCATGTTGCGCTCCACATAACCGATATGGGCAACCGCTTCATGGGGTGCCGCGCTCGACTGAGCTGTATCCGCCGTTGAAGCCACAGCTTCGTCTCGGCCGACATAGCCGACATGGCCAACCGGATTGGCCTGTTTGCCATCATTGGTGTGGCAGGTGCCGCCCACGCCTTTGGTCACTCTCGTCAGTTCGAAATGGAAGGACTGGCGGCCATCGGCTGTGGTGGGACGCCCCTGCGGCGCGCGTGGCAAGTGGAAGCGCGCCGGCGCCAATTCCATGGGCCGCCTTTCGCGCTTGACCGATGCGATCGCACGGTCCGCTTCTTGAACGAACCGACGGCGCTTGAGCTTGAGGACATTGGTCTCCCGGCCAGTGATGTCGTCGTCCGATCGGGCAGTTGCGCGATCGCGATATTTGCGGATCGCCGCTCGGGCGAGTTCAGCCTGCTTGGCTGTGAGAGCGGCTGAAGGCTCGAAGTCGAAGGCGAGTTGTTGCGGCATGAACAATAGTGTCCATGATCAAGATCATTGAAGCAACGGCTAAATGATGATAGCCGTAAGTCCAGTTTGTAGGATGAACTGGAAAATCTTACAAACGGCGATAGCCGCCGCTGACGTGAGGAAGCGACTAATCGTGAAACGACCACTCGCCAGAGTTCCCCTCTAACTGCTGACTGCATCAGCGTTAGAGGTATTGCGCAACTTTTAGAGCATGGGGACTGGTTCCCATTTGTGGTCAGTAGAAGTTCTTGTTTCAGGACTTATCTGGGAAAGCCGTTTTGCGGCTTGGGCCGGGTTCGTGCGCGAGTCTGCGGACGGCGTGCGGTGTCTGCTGTGCGGCTATTTTCCATGCTGGGTACATGAAAACCGCCAAGTGGAAGGCAGGCACGGACTTTTCATTGGTGGAAGCGCGCGCCAAATTTCGTCGCGACAGCAGATAAAATGCGTGCGCCTCTGGCGGGAATTGTCGCGCCATCCTATCAGGGAATGGGTGACCCAGAG
Source organism: Sphingobium chlorophenolicum (assembly GCF_000722875.1). Taxonomy (GTDB): domain Bacteria; phylum Pseudomonadota; class Alphaproteobacteria; order Sphingomonadales; family Sphingomonadaceae; genus Sphingobium; species Sphingobium chlorophenolicum. The sequence continues at coordinate 120,626 of NZ_JFHR01000011.1, forward strand.
CGAGCATCCCGATCCACCGCATGAAGAGGCAGCTGTCGGCCGGATGACCGCATCCGTGCTTCGGATCATTGGCATATTGCTGGCGTCGATCGCCCGGATGCGATCGCCCTGGCTCTGGCTGTTGGTCGAGTGGCTGGATTGGGCGGTCCGTCAGGTCGTCGAATTTCTCAGGGCGATGGCAGATCAGGTCTCGCTCTCCGACCCGTCGGCATGGCGTGAGCGGCGGATGCTGACCGCGCCGCCGCAGCGCTGGGCAGCGCCATAGATACTGCTGCTGGCCAATCAGGCTGCATCGGTCAGCGGCAGTCACTGCCGCATGTTTGGAATCCTGCCCCAGCCGCCGCTGTATCATCCGTACAAAGCGTATGATCCGTACAACGATACAGACCGTACAGCGGGCGGGGCACAATGCTCGGAATATCGTAAAATGAAGAAGCTGTTTCAGGAAGATGTCGATCCCGTCTGCGATGAGCTTCGCGCCTCGGGCATGCCGATGAAGTCGATCAACGGATCGCTCGTCTGGACTAAGTTGGGCAGCGTGGGTTCGCGCAGCACCGCCTATGAAATGGTGCGTGACTGGAAGGAAAGGCGCGCGGACAGGTCGGTGGTGCAGCCGCTGGTCTTTTCCGAGGCTGGGCGCAGGGATCTGATCGCTGCGGTGGAGCGCATTGCCAGCGGGGAGCTGGATGTCGAGCGTCAGGCGACCGCCACCGAAAACGCTGCCCTGAGCGATGAGGTCGAAGCGTTGCGGCAGGAGCGCGACGATCTGGTCAAGGCGCTCGGCGAACTTGAAAGTCTCAGCGTCAGCCAGACCGAGGTGATCGGCGCGCTGGGTGTGGAAGTTGATGAACTAAGGCGTGTGGACATTTAGCGCATAGCGATCTTCAGGGCCGCAAGGTTGATCATGGCGCGGTAGCTCTGATCAGTTTTCTCGTATCGGGTAGCGATGCGCCGGAATGTTTTGAGGCTACAGAAGAAGTTCTCGACGAGGTGCCTCCAGCGATAGGCAT
>NZ_JFHR01000012.1 GCF_000722875.1 Sphingobium chlorophenolicum
GTCGAGACCCACGAAAACTGGCTCGAAGCCAACCGCTATCTCAACATGAACGACCTTAAGGAGATGAAGAAAGCCGATCTACGTCAAGCCGCCTAGCCAGCATGCCCGCCGCTATTTGCAGAACTTGACGCACACAACCTCAGCTTTGGTTCAATTTGACCCCAAGTTCTACGGGAACTGCCAACTGCCTGGCGACTGGAGATACCAGCGCTGGGGTCGCGAGGTGGACAGGCCCCTACCGTAGAACTGAGCAAGAGCGGCCGGTTATGGTTACCGGCGAAATAGGGGTGAAAGACATGACTTTTTTCAAGAACCTGTGGAATGATCAGAGCGGCGCTTCCGCTGCTGAGTATGCGCTGATCCTGGCGATCGTGGGCACGGGTATTGCCATCGCTGCGTGGAACCTTGGCGATGCCGTGAGCGGTGCGATGAACAATGCTAAGGATTGTATCGCTAGCGGTAGCGGCGCACAGGCCGTCGGCGATCTTGATTGCTGATACTTTGATTCTGCAAGAGTTGAAATAGAGAGCTATTTCAACTCTTGCAGCTACTTTGCAATTCCGGGGGGAGTTGTCGTGGGGCAGCGCAGATCTCTTATAGTCCTTGGCCTCGCAATATTGCTGGGCCTTGCGGCCGTTTTCATCGCCAACTCCTATCTGAGCCGTGCTGAAAAGGCGCCGGCAGCGGAAGGCGGAATGGCGAAGGTCGTCGTGGCGACCGTCTCTCTGCCCTTCGGATCGGCGGTCACAGCCGAGAAAATCCGCGTAGTTGACTGGCCCGCCAATTCGGTGCCGCCCGGTGCTTTCCGCGATCCCATCCAACTGACGTCGCTCGGCAAGGGCCGCGTGGTGCTCCGGCAGATCGAACCGGGCGAACCGATCCTGGCCTCCAAGCTTTCCGGAGAAGGGGGGCGCGCCACCATGTCGGCGGTGCTTGCCCCGGAAATGCGCGCCGTCGCCGTCCGCGTCAGCGATGTGGCCGCCGCGGGCGGCTTTGTGCTTCCGGGCGATACGGTCGACGTCTTCGTCACGCGCACGTTTCAGGACCCGATGGGCGGCGCCAGCCAGCAGATCACCGACGTGCTGCTGCAAGGCACCCGCGTGATCGCCATCGACCAGAACGCTAACGACACTTCGAAAGACCCGGCCGTCGGCAAGACCGCCACGCTAGAGGTCAATCAGGTCGACGCGCAGAAGCTGGTACTGGCCCAGCAGGTGGGGCAACTCACCCTGGTCCTGCGCAACCTGACCGACAAGCCCAATCCGGCGGTGCAGACCGTGGGGATAGAGGATCTGCGCGACGGCGCCTATGTCGGCGGATATGCCGGACCCCGCGCTCGCGTCGCTGACATGGCCTATCTTCCGCCGCGCCCCACGTCCGCCTTCCGTCCGGCACGCCGTGCCGTGCCAAAGAACATGAATGCCCTGCCATCAACCGCATCGGTCGAGATCGTGCGCGGCACAACCGGCACCAGCTATGAGGTGAAGCGTTATGGTTCCCGCTAAGTCCTTGCCGATGCTGGCGTCCCTGCTGGCGCTGGGCGCCGGGGCGTCGCTGCTGCCGATGCAGGCGCAGGCCCAGATCGCCTCCCTCAACCTCAGCAACGCCAATCATGCCGGTCAACTCGACGTGCCGCTCAACAAGAGCCAGGTGCTGACGGTCGACCGGCCCTTTGCCAAGGCGCTGGTCGGCAATGCGGAAATCGCCGATGTCCTGCCCATGACCAACCGCTCGGTCTATGTGCTGGGCAAGAAGATGGGCACGACCAGCCTGACCCTCTATGACAGCCGCAACATGATGATCGCGGTGGTTGACGTGGCGGTCGGGCCGGACGTCGTGACGCTGAAGCGGCAATTGTCGGACCTGCTGCCGGGCCAGCCCATCGGCGCGCGCATCTCCAATGACTCGGTGGTGCTGACAGGCACCGTGTCCAGCGCGGCGGCGGTCGATCGGGCGGTGCAGATCGCCAAGACCTATGCCGGGGACAAGGTCGTCAACATGATGTCGGTGGGCGCGGCGCAGCAGGTGATGCTGGAGGTGCGCTTCTCCGAAATGTCGCGCGGCGCGGCCAAGCAGTTCGGCATCAACACCGCCTTCCTGTCCGACAGCGGCAAGGTGGTGGGCGGCATCGGCAATGCGGCGCAATCCTCCGCCATCCTGTCCGACACCAATGGGCGGCCTATCGTCGACTTGGGTAAGATACTCGACAGCTTCGGCATCGGCGCGGCCAATTATTCGATAGGCAGCCTCAACCTCACCACCGCGCTCGACGCGCTGGAACGCAAGGGCGTGGTGACCACGCTTGCGGAGCCGACGCTGATCGCACTTTCGGGCGAAACGGCGTCCTTCCTGGCGGGCGGCGAATTTCCTATTCCGGTGGCACAGAGCAACAGTGGCGGCAGCAGCGGCGGCAATGGCGGCAACGCCATCACCATCGAATTCAAGCCGTTCGGCGTCAGCCTGGGCTTCACGCCCACGGTGCTGGATGATGGCATCATCAACCTGGTCGTGGAGCCGGAGGTCAGTTCCATCGATCCTTCGGCATCGGTGACGGTCAACGGTCTCACCATTCCCGGTCTTCAGACGCGGCGGGCCAGCACCACGCTGGAACTGCGCGATGGGCAGTCCTTTGCCTTGGCGGGCCTGCTGCGCAAGGATTTCCAGGATACGGTGCGGCAGTTCCCGATTTTGGGTTCCATCCCGATCATCGGCGCGCTGTTCCGGTCGAGCGGTTTCCAGAAGAGCGAGAGCGAACTGGTCATCATCGTGACTCCGCGTCTGGTGAAGCCGATGCGGGCGGAGGATGTCGTTTTGCCCACCGACCGGGTGAAGCCGCCCCATGAGTTGGACCTGTTTCTGATGGGGCGGACTGACAAGGCGGTGGGCATCAACCCGCTCGATCCCAACGCGATGCCGCCCGAAGCGCCGAAAAAAGCGCCCGCGCCGGCGAAGGAAGCGCCCGCTTCGGGCAAGGCGCCCAGCGGATATGAATTGTGAGCAGGAGGCTGACCATGCGCGTGGCTTATCTTGGAAGCGCCCTGCTGCTGCCGCTGCTGGCGGGTTGCACGGCGAACGACCCGACCTTTGGCGGTGCGGTGCGCAGCAATTACGCGATGCAGGTGATCAATCCCGATCCGCATTATGAGGGTACGCTGGTAGAGGGCGGCAATGGCGAGACCTCCGCAGCGGCCGTGGAGCGCTATCGCACCGATAAGGTGAAGAAGCCCCAGACGATGCATACCACCAGCGGCGCCAGCGGCGGTGGCGGCGGTGCGAACTGATTGAGGGAGAAGGAGTGACTTCATGTCCGGCGCACGAAAAGGACTGTTGCAGTCGACCGGAGGCGCAGTTGCGCCTACGGTCGCGCTGTCGCTTTTCGGGCTGATTGCGGCGGGCGGGATCGCTTTTGATTATGCGCGGATGGCGGGCCTGGATACCGAACTGCAAAACGCAGCGGATCAGGCAGCATTGGCGGCGGCAAGCCAACTCGACGGGACGAGTACGGCGATCACGCGAGCCACCAGCGCCGCGCAGTCTTTGATCGTCAACCAGACGCGTTTTGCCAATGACGGCAATGCTTCGGGATTGTCGGTCACCGTGCCTACCCTGACATTTTATTCCAGCTACGATCAGGATGCCGATACCGGCACGGTTACGACCAGCGCCACCGCCGCGAAATTTGTGCAGGTGTCGGTGGGAACTCGAGAGGCGGTCTACGCCCTGACGCCGGTTGTTCAGCTTTTTCGGTCAGGTAATTTGAACGCGTTTGCGACGGCTGGATTGGGTTCGGCGATTTGCAAAGTGCCGCCTCTGATGTTGTGCATTCCGTCGGAAACCTTTCCTTCCTCTGCTGACATAGGGGATGGACTGCGTTTGCAGCCTGGTCCGCAGACAGGGGCCTGGGTGCCGGGTGATTATGGCTATCTGGATTTCGGAAACGGCGCGAGTGGGCTTGCCACCAACCTGGGCGCGAACAACCAGGCCGCCAACTGCATGGATAATTCCGGCGGATTGCAGACGGAGCCTGGCAATAAGGCAAGCGTCACGGAAGCGCTGAATACAAGATTCGATCTTGATGCAGGCAAGAAATATAGTTGCTCCACCAGCACAGGGGATTACTGTCCGGCAGAGAATGTCGGCAAGGATTTCGCGCGGAAGGAAGAGGTCGAGTTCAAAAATGTGGATCCGGCGCTACCCCCTGCAAATCCAGGTTGTGGAGCGACCAATGGAAACGGAGCCAACGGCCCTAAAGTTACCATTTCTGATTTCGAACAATATCCGAACGCAAAGGGATTTACGCGGGACACTTGTCATATAGACGGCAGTTGTACGAGCAACTTCGGCAACGGTACATGGGATGTTGCTGGATATTTTGCCGCCAACCATCCGGCCGATGCGGTTCCCAGCGGTGCAGCGGCGAGCCGCTACAACGTCTATAAATGGGAATTGGAACAAAAATCGCTGCGTCTTCCGACCCGTCTGATCAGTTCGACATCGGCCCAGAGCAGCAATGGCGGGGGAGGTGGCGGCAGTAACGGCGGCGGCGGCAGCAATGGCGGCGGCGGCGGTGGCAGCAACGGCGGTGGCGGTGGTAGTGGCGGCGGGGGAAGTGCCAACGTAACATATACCTACACCAACTATTGCGCCTATCCCCAACCCGTAAACGCAACGGCCGTCGCGGCCAGCGCTACGCAGAAGGACCGACGTATCCTGACTATCGCCGCTGTGGATTGCACGGGCTTGAACGGCAGGAGTTCGGTCAAGGTCAAGAAATGGGTGGATGTTTTGCTCGTCGAACCGTCTGTCACCAGAACGTCGCCCTATTCGACTGGAAAGGAACAAATCTACGTTGAGGTGATCGGCGAAGCCACCAAGCCAGGGGGAGCCAATGCATTTCAATATTATGGCCGAAATCGGCCTTATCTACTGAAATGAGGCGGCGGGTGAAATCTTTGTGGACGGATCGTTCCGGCAGCGCCGCTGTGGAGATGGCTCTCGTCTCTCCACTGCTCATTGTCTTGATGTTCGGCAGTTTTGAACTCGGCAACTATTTCATGAGCGAACATGCGGTTGCCAAGGCCGTACGGGATGGCGCGCGTTATGCCAGTCGGCTGCCGATATCGACCTATAGCTGTCCAAGTGGCGGGGCCGATGGTTCGGCCGGCAGTTTTGCAACCGGCACCACAGCCCAGCAAAGTCAGATCAGGAACATCACGCGCACCGGCAGCATTGACGGCTCCGCCACGCCCCGGCTCTCCTATTGGAGCGCGGCGCAGGAATCTGCCGGTCTGCCTACGGGAAGCCCGATCACTTTGACCATCACATGCAGGTTGGCCAGTAATTTCTCAGGCGCATTATCGGGCATGCCGGGCAATATTCCCGTCATCACGGTGGCAGCGAATGTTCGTTATCCCTCGGTGTTGACGCAAGTCGGGTTTGCCAGCGCCAACCTGCGCTTGAATTCGCAATCCCAAGCGCCGGTTATGGGGCTATGAAGAGCTTGCGTGTCCTTTTCAACGATCGGCGCGCCAGTTCCGCAGCCGAATTCGCTTTGGTGCTGCCTTTGCTGTTGATCTTCCTGATCGGGATCATCGATGTTGGACGGCTGTTGTGGACAATAAACCGCGTGGAAAAGGCAACGCAGATGGGGGTGCGTTATGCCATCGTGACCACCCCTGTTCCAGCAAAGCTCAGCAATCTATCGGCGTCGAAGGTTTCCGGGGTAGGGCTGACGGATTCAAGCGGCAAAGTACTGACCAGCGGCGATTCCCTTGATCAATATGATATGGGAAAGTTTACTTACAGTATAGCGAGCAATGACAGTGAAACTGCTGCCCCAACATGCCAGTTCACGGCCCCGGCCACTAACTGCAACTTTCTAGGCAGCATTTCCACCACCTCTTTCGATGCGATTTACAATTGGATGAAGAATTTCCTTCCGGAATTGAAACGCAAAAATATCGAAATAAGCTATTCCAATTCAGGATTGGGTTATGCGGGCGATCCTACAGGGCGGGATTTTTATCCCGTGGTTACGGTATCTGTGAAAAATCTCGCTTTTCAGCCGCGCAGCTTGGCTGTGTTTGGAACCAGCTTTACTCTTCGAACCATCAGCGCCGCTCTCACCATGGAAGACGGCCAGGGCTCGGCATCAAATTGAGGGACAAGATAGTGGGCATCGTGACGAACGCAGCGGAACCCGCCGAAAGCTGGACCCTCAATATCGGGGATGAGGGGCTTCACCTGATCCTCTCCGAGCAGGAGGTGCAAGCGTCCGACATATTGGGCGATCGCCTGACCGGCCAGGCGCTGACCCTGTCCATGCTGGCCGCCAGCGCGCCGGTGCCGCCTCAACTGATTGCCGAAGCCAAGGCGATCATCGTGGAGGTGCAGCCCGGCAACGAAGCATCCATGGCGCGGCTCGCCGGGTTGCGCGCCGCCAATCCGAAGCTGATGCTGGTCGCGGCGGTGCGCGATGCGCAGATCGCGGTCGTGCGCGCCTTGCTGCGCAGCGGGATCAACGACGTCATCGAATTGCCGCTGCGCGCTCATGACCTGGCGGCGATATTGGACGATCTGAAGAGCCGCATCGCCGCGACCCGCCAGGACGACGTCAGGACGGGCCAGATCGTCTCGATCATCAAGAGCGTCGGCGGCGTCGGCGCGACCACCATCGCGACGCAGGCCGCCAGCCTGCACGCCCGTTCCGCGAAACAGCAGGGTGCCGAAATCTGCCTGTTCGACCTGGATATACAGTTCGGCAATGCGGGCACCTTCCTGGGCATTTCCTCGCCGCTGACGCTGGCGGACCTGCTGAATGGGGGCAATCGCGTCGACGGCGAATTGTTGCGCACCGTTACCGTGGAAACCTCCACCGGCCTGCGGCTGGTGACCGCTCCGGCGGAGATCATGCCGATCGAGGCGGTGAACGCCGACCAGATATTCCGCATCGTCGAACTGGCGCAGCGCAATTTCGATACGGTCTATCTGGACCTGCCGGGCAACTGGACCAACTGGTCGATGTCGCTGGTGGCGCGTTCGCAGGTCGTGTTCCTGGTGTGTGAACTGACCATCGCCAGCCTGCGGCAGGCGCGGCGGCAGATTTCGCTGCTGCGCGACCAGGACATTGATCCTTCGCGCATCCATGTCATCGCCAATCGCGTCGAGAAGAAATTCTTCCGCGCCATCGGCCTGGAGGATGCGGCGGCCGCGCTGGATCATCCGGTGAAGCTGAGCATCGCCAATGACTTCCCGCTGGTCAGTTCCGCGCTCGACCAGGGCGTGTTGATCCAGGAACTGAAGGCGCGCAGCCGCATCTGCAAGGATTTGCAGGACGTTGTCGATTGTTGCGTACAGACGGCCGAGGCCGAACGTCAGGCGGAGAAGGGCTGATGTGGCAGATCCGAAAAGGGGAACGGGGCGACCCGCGGGACGAGGTCGGGCCGACCGAGACGGAAGCGGTCCACTGGGAAGAGGACCGGCACACCGAACTGAAGGTCGCGCTGCATCAGAAGCTGCTCGACCTCATCAACCTCGCCGCGCTGGAAACCATGTCGCGGGCGCAGGTGGAAGTCGAAGTGGGCGAGATCGTCCATGAGCAACTGGCGCTACAGAAACATGCGCTCAATCTGGAAGAGCGTCGGCGGCTGGTGTCGGACATATTGGACGAACTGCTGGGGCTGGGGCCGCTTGAGCCGCTGCTGAAGGACCACAGCATCACCGACATATTGGTGAACGGCCACAAGATCGTGTTCGTCGAACGCAACGGCCGCCTGGTGGAGACCGCTACCCGGTTCAAGGATGAGAAGCATCTGCTGCGCATCATCCAGAAGATCGTCGCTGCGGTCGGGCGGCGGATCGATGAAGCGTCGCCCTTTGTCGATGCGCGCCTGGCGGACGGTTCCCGCGTCAATGCGGTGGTGCCGCCGCTGGCGATCGACGGGTCGCTGCTCTCCATCCGCAAGTTCGCGAAAGTGCCGATCAGCATGGCGCGGCTCACCGAATTGGGCAGCGTTCCCGCGCCGATGGCGCAGGTCTTGTCGGCGGTGGTGGCGGCGCGCCGCAATGTGCTGATCTCCGGCGGCACGGGATCGGGCAAGACGACGTTGCTCAACGCCATGTCGGCCGCCATCGACGAACATGAGCGCATCGTCACCATAGAGGATAGCGCCGAACTGCAATTGCAGCAGCGCCATGTGGCCCGTCTGGAAACCCGCCCCGCCAATATCGAGGGCCGCGGCGAAGTCACCCAGCGCGATCTGGTGAAGAATGCGCTGCGCATGCGGCCCGACCGCATCATCGTGGGCGAAGTCCGCGCCGGGGAGGCGTTCGACATGCTCCAGGCGATGAACACCGGCCATGACGGGTCGATGACCACCGTCCACGCCAACACCGCCCGCGACGCGTTGTCCCGCGTGGAACAGATGATCGGCATGAGCGGCATCGACATCTCGCCCCGGTCGGCGCGGGCGCAGATCGCATCGGCGCTGAACGTGGTCGTGCAGGTGGGGCGCCTGGCCGACGGCCGCCGTCGCCTGCTCAGCCTGTCGGAGATCACCGGCATGGAAGGGGAGGTCATCACCATGCAGGAAATCTTCCGCTTCAAGATGACTGGGCGCGACGAAAACGATATGGTGCGCGGCCATTTCGAGGCGACCGGCATCCGTCCCAAATTCATGAACGAACTGGCCGACCGGGGGATAACCCTTCCCGCCGAACTGTTCCGCCCCGATGCGGTGATCCACTGATGAACCCGCTCTATATCCGCCTGTTCGTGCTGATCCTGCTGTTCGCGGCGGTGCTGTTGCTGATAGAGGGCATTGCGGGCTGGATGCGCGCCAGAGCGACGACCGACCGCGTGGTCAACCGGCGGTTGAAGATGATCGCGGCGGGCTTCGAACGCAGCACCGTCCTCTCCAAGCTGCGGCGGAGCGACGAGGCGGTGAGTTTCGACCGCTCCACCCTGTTCGGCCGCGCCGGGCTGGGCGTGATGCGGGTGCTGCACGGCGCGGGGCTGACTTTCCCGGCGCGCACGGTGCTGATGGCGATGTTGATCGCGACGGGGCTGCTGTTCCTGATGGTGATGATCGGCGGCATGGCGGCTGGCTATGCGCTGACGGCGGGCATGTTCGTGATGGCGGCGGCATTCGCGGGGGCGCTGGGCATCATGCTGCCGATGATGGTGCTGACGCGCCTGGCCCAGCGGCGCCGCAAGAAGATGGAGGAGCAGTTTCCGGTCGCGCTCGACACGTTCGTCCGGGGCCTGCGCGCCGGGCATCCCATCGCCGCCGCGCTCGACCTGCTGACCAAGGAGATGCGCGATCCCATCGGCAGCGAATTCGGCATTGTGGTCGACGAAGTCACCTATGGCGCGGACCTGCGCGACGCGCTGCAACGCATGGCGGAACGCTGGGACATGAATGAGATGCACATGTTCGTCATCTCCCTGTCGGTGCAGAGCGAGACGGGCGGCAATCTGGCCGAAATCCTCGAAAATCTATCGGCCGTGATCCGCGAGCGGGCCAGCCTGTTCATGAAGGTGCGGGCGCTGAGTTCCGAAGGGCGGATGACGGCGGTGATGCTGACGGCGCTGCCCATATTGGCCTTTGTCGGTCTGTTCCTGGTCAATCCGGCCTTCTATCTGGATGTCGCGCAGGAAAAGATGTTCATCGTCGGCTTCGTCGGCTTGATCACTCTCTATATCATCGGCTTCGTCACGATACGCCGCATGGTCGACCTGAAGGTGTGATGCGATGCTGAACACGGCAATCATGATCCAGTTGCGGCCCTTCATCCTGGGGTTGCTGTTCATAGCCATCGTGGCGCTGGTCTTCGGCCTGTCGGAGATCGTCATGCGCAACGCGCGGGTCCGCAGCCGCCTCGACATCGTCGGGGATGCGGGCGGCGCGGCGCAGGGCAGCCAGACGCTGCGCGGCGAACGGAACGACGGCGAATGGAAGAAGCTGGTCGACCGGATCGAGAAAATGGGCATTTCCCTGGTCGACACCAACAATGTGGGCCTGCGCCGGCGGCTGATCGCGGCAGGCTATATGTCGCCGGAAGCGCCGAAGCTGTTCACCTTCTTCCGGCTGGTGCTGACCTTCGCCTTGCCCGCGATCTTCGTCGTCATGGCGCTCAGCAAGGCGGAGCCGCCGAGCGCGCTCAAACTCTATTTCATCGCGTCGCTGCTGGCGGTGCTGGGCCTTTATTTGCCGAACCTCTTCATTTCCGCGAAGGCGGCGCGGCGGCAGGAAGCGATCGTCCATGGCTTTCCCGACGCGCTGGACCTGATGCTGGTCTGCGTCGAGGCGGGGCTGGGGCTGGAGGCGGCGATGGACCGCGTCGGCCGCGAACTGGCCCTGTCGCATCCGCTGGTGTCGGCGGCGTTGGGCAAGGTGGTGCTGGAGCTGCGCGCCGGGCGCAGCCGCCAGGACGCGCTGCGGCGCATGGCCGACGATGTGGACGTGGATGAGATCCGGTCTTTCGCGACGCTGCTGATCCAGTCCGACCAACTGGGGTCCAGCGTCGGCCAGACGCTGCGCGTCTATGCTGCGGAAATGCGGGAAAAGCGGCGGATGCGTGCTGAGGAAAAGGCGCATCGCTTACCGGTGTTGCTGTCGGTGCCGCTGGTCGCCTGCATGTTGCCGGTGATGATCGGCGTGCTGATGCTGCCCGCCGTGGTGCGCGTGGTGCGCGACATTCTGCCGGTCATGACGCGTTAGGACAAGAGGAGGGGGCCATGAAAAAAGGGGTATTGGCAGTCGCTCTGATCATGGCGACGGCAGCGTGCGCTTCGCCGCAAAAGGGCGTGCTGTCGATCAGGCCCGTCAATCAGCAGGCGGACGGCGCGGCGCAAGATGCGCTGGCGCGGGGCGACCTGCTGTTCACGCGGGGGGAATATGCGCTGGCGCTGGACGCCTTTCGCCGGGCGGTACGCAACGATCCTGCTGACGCGCATGGCCTGAACGGCGTGGCGATCAGCTATGCGGCGATGGGGCGGCACGATCTGGCTCGCGAATTTTTCGAACTGGCGCTGGCGCGCGCGCCGCAGGATGCGCGCATCGCCCGCAACTTTGCCCGTAGCCTGTCGGCGCAGGGTCTGAAGGGAGAGGCCGACGCGCTGCTGGCGCAGGCGGGCGCGGCGGCGACCGGCGCGCCTGCGACCGCTCGCCCGACATTGGCGCAACTGGCCTCCGCCGCTCCCGCCGCGCGTCCTGCGCAAATGGCGGGTGTGGAACTGGAGCGGATCTCGCTGGGCGAGGTGCGGCTGCGAACGATGGAGACGAGCGCCCCGGCCGAGCGGATCAGGCCGCAACTGACGACCCGGATCGTGACCGGGGAGGAAGCGAAGCGCGAACTGACAGCGCCGATCATCACCGTCGACAGGCCCGAAACCGTTGCGCGGCCGAATGCGGGGATAGCTGAGGCTCGACCCGAACCACAGGCGAACGACGGCACGTTCGAACGGCTATGGAGAAGCATCATGCGTCCGGCCGGGCGGAAGGGCGAGCGGGGGTGATCTGGGCACTGCTCCTGTCGGCGGCCGTTCCGCAGGCTGCGGCGGTTCCCGCCCTGCCGCCTTCGCCGCCGCTGGACTATGCCCGGCTGGTGGATGAGGCGATCGACGGAGGCCGCATCATCCAGGCGGAGGCGATGCTGACCCAGTGGCGCGGGCAGGCGCGGACCGAAGACAGCCAGCCGATCGAGATTGCGACGGCGCGCATGGCGCTGGAAAAGCGCCGCGACGAAGAGGCGATGACGCGCTTCACCGCGCTCCGCCAGAGCGGCGTCAAAAATTGCCGGGTCGATGAGGGGCAGGGGATTGCCCTGTTGCGGCTGGGCCGGTCGCAGGAGGCGCTGGAACCGCTGCGCCGGGCGGTGGATGTCTGCCCGGACCGTTGGCGGGCGTGGAACGGGCTGGGCGTGGCCTATGATCAGGCGCAATCCTGGGCGCTGAGCGCGGCGGCCTATGAACGGGCGTTCCAACTGACGGACAAACCGGCGCAGATCCTCAATAATTACGGCCTTTCGCTGCTCAAACAGGGTAAGGCGGACAAGGCGGCGGTGATCTTCGACAGGGCGCGAGAAAGCGCGCCGGACGATGTGCGGATCATCACCAACGGCGATACCGCCTATGTGATGTCGGGGCAGGACATACACCGCCGCCCCGCCGATACGGCCGATGAATGGGGACGGCGGCTCAGCAATGCGGGGCAGGTCGCGATGAGGATGGGCGATCTGCCCAGGGCGCAGGCCTATCTCAGCCGCGCCGTGACGGAGGCGGATGGCTTCGTGCCGGACGCGGCCGATGCGCTCGCCGCCATGGGGAGTGCAGGGAAATGATGAAGGATATGGTTCTGCTCGCCGTCTCCCTGGTGCTGATCGCGGCGGCGGTCGAGGATATGGCGCGGCTGCGCATATCCAATATTTTTCCGTTACTGGTCATCGGGCTTTATGCCGTCTGGGTCGCCGTGGCGGGATGGGAGAATGATATCTGGCGCAACGGCACTGTCTTTCTGGTGATGTTCGCGCTCGGCTGCGGGTTGTTCGCGATGCGCTGGATGGGCGGCGGGGACATCAAGCTGATGAGCGCCTGCGCGCTATGGTTCGACTGGGTGGGGGTGGTGCCCTGGCTGGTCTATGTGACAGTCGGCGGCGGGGTGTTGGCGCTGGTGCTCATGATCGGACGGCGGCTGGTGCCGCAGGGCGTGCGGGAAGGTTCGTCCATCGCGCTGTTCGACAAGAAAGGGCCGATCCCCTATGGCGTGGCGATCGCGCTGGGGACGATCATGGCGCTTTATATGGCGGGGCCGAATCCCAGCGGGATCGCCCATATGCCCGATTTCGTTCACGGATTGCGCTGAAGCTTTCGGTGGGTATTGGCTATTAGGGGACATTAAATCCTCCCTACGCGCAGCGTGGGGAGGGGGACCGGCCGAAGGCTGGTGGAGGGGAAATGGCGTGACCTGCGCATCTTCCCCTCCGTCAGCGCTTCGCGCTGCCACCTCCCCATCTATCGATGGGGAGGAATAAGGAAGGTTCGCAATCTACCCTTATCCGCCAACCGTCCTTTAATGCTCCATCCCCACGGCGGGCATTTCGCTGTCCATCGACATCATCATGATGATCAGTTCGGAGCGCGACTTGATGTTGAGCTTCTGGAAAATGCTGTGCAGGTGCACCTTCACTGTGCCCTCGGTCAGCCCGCAGCGCCCCGCGATCTCCCGGTTCCGCAAGCCTGCCCGGATCAGCCCGGCGATTTCCAGTTCGCGGTCGGTCAATGCCGCCAGCACATTGGCCTCGTTGGCGGGCGCGGAAATGCTGTGCACCAGCGCCTGTTCCATGACGAAGGGCGCGATGCTCTTGTTGCCGCCCATCACCTGCTGGATGCAGGACAGAAGTTCGTTGGGATCGCTGTCCTTCAACACCACGCCGTCGACGCCCAGCTTGATCGCCTCCAGCGTCTGTTCCGGCCGAATATGCACGGTCATGAAGATGACCGGCACCGTGCTGCCGCCGTTGCGCAGCGCCGACAATATCGCCAGGCCGCCGCCGCTCTTCATGCTGACGTCCAGGATCAGCAGGTCCGGCTCGCCCGTCTCCATCCGCTCCAGCGCTTCTTCGACCGATCGGGCGCAGAATAATATGTCATGGCCATGGGAGTTCAGGAACTGCGCCATGCCGTCCAGGAAGATCGGATGATCGTCGACTATCGCAATCTGGGCCATCATATCGGAGACCTTGGTAAAGAGGAGGGTAGTCTGATGGAGATCAGGGAATTCATGCTCAGATTATGAAAATAGGCGGTTCCGCCGATCTTGCCCAGCCGCTTCATGATCGATTGCGACTGGAGTTCGAAGTCGCCGGTATAGCTTTCCCTGGCGACGGCCTGCGGTCCCGGATTGTCCTTCAGGGCGATCAATATCTCATCGTCGGCCTGCGCGATCGATACGGTGATGTGGCGCGCATTGGCATGTTTCACCGCATTGGCGGCGGCTTCGCGGATCAGGAATTCGACCTCCGCCGCCGTTTCGGCCGATACGGTCATGGATCGTTCGGCCAGGTTCAGGCGGCAGTCGATCGCCCATTGCAGCGCGATGAAGCGGCAGCAGCGCTCCACCTGCCGGCCCAGATCGACATCGCCTTGCCCCGGAACCGGGCTTTGCTGGCTGAGCAGGCGGCGCAGATGGGCCTGTTCGGCCGTCACCAGCTCTTCCATCGACTTTAATTCCGCCAACTTGTCCGGAACGCCCGCGTCAGACAGGCCGTGGATCGTCGTCGCCAGCCGGACGCGCAGCGCCGCCAGCGTTTGCAGCACGCTGTCGTGCAGGTCGCGGCTCAGCGCCTGCCGCGCTTCGGCGAAGGTCCGCTGCCGCCAGGCGAGGAAGAAGAAATGCCGCTCCAGGAAAAGGTCGATCCCCTCCTGTATGCGGAGGCAGCGCAGCAGCAGGGCGGGCGACCAGCCATGGCTGGTCCCGATGAACAGCCGCCCGCGCAATTCCCCGGCCTGGATATGGAAGCTCGCCCCCTGGCCGGGACCGAACACGTCCGATATGGTTTCCGTCAGGTCCGCCGCCCGCTCGTTCCTCAATATGCCCAGACGGCTGCGCAGCAGCAGCCGGGGCGACTGGGTGGAATAGAGGAAGGGCGCCTCCCGCGGCGTCACGTTCGACAGGCCGTCAATCTGCTTCTGCGGCAGGACGAGGTGGCGCACGCCCTCCGCATCGCCCAGTTCGCAATGGACGGCAGTGTCGTCCGTCATTTCCCAGACGAGCGCGCAATAGCGGGAGTTCATCAATTGGGAGATCTGCTCCACCAGGAATTGCGCCAGCGATTTCTGGAAGGAAAGGCCGACGCCCTGCAATCGTTCCGACCAGCTTATCAGCCGCCGTTCCAGGATGTTCATGCTCAACATGGACGCCGCGATGACGCAGCCGATGACGATGGTCAGGCTGTCTATGGCGCGGTCCACGGCGGGCACGTGGCGGGCAGAGGCCCAGCTTTCATAATAGCCGCGAACGATGAAGGCGAAGATCAGGCAAATGCCCAATATGAGGACCGCGCCGCGGCCGAACCGGTCCGACGCCGACCATGCGACGAAGAACAGGCATCCCAGCGCTGCGATCTGCAACGGCTCGCACAGGACGATAGCCGTCAGGAAGATGATCAGATCGAATATCAGGAAGATGGGGCGCAACAGCAGGCCCAGCGGCGGCGTCAGCGAATTCTGCGCGATGCTGATCGCCGTCCATGTCCATACGGCGGCCTTCAGCAGCAACGCCGTATGGGCGAATTCCGGTTCGTTGCCGAACATGGCGCCGACCTGCCAGGTCGCGGCAGCCGAAAAGGCGACGCGGGATATGGCGAAACCCAGCGTCGGCGAACGTCCCAGCCAAAGCACCAGGCGATCCATCGCGGAAGATGACGCCAAGGGCATGTGATACATGGCGAAATTTGTCCCCCGACAAGTCCCCGGAGATAATTGTGCGCATGACCCGATGGAAAAGCAACCTATAACGAAAGGCAGAAGCTCGCGATGCGGCGATTCTGGACGATTTCGGGACAATCGGGCTTCAACAGGCGGGCGTGAACGGGGCGCGGATGGCGCGACGGACCGTTGACCGTTAAGAGGACGGCATGGCGACGCTGATCACCCCGGCCCTTGTCTGCGCCCTGCGGCCCCATGGCGAACATGGCGCGATCGCGCGGCTGCTGACGCCCGATCATGGCCTGCTTGCTGGCTATGTGCGGGGCGGGCGCTCGCGCCGGATGCGGCCCGTCCTGCTGCCGGGCAACGCCGTCAAGGCCGAGTTCCGCGCCCGGACGGAGGAGCAACTGGCCGGTTTGACCGTCGAACTGGATCATAGCCGCGCCCCGTTGCTGGCGGAGC
The DNA here is from genome assembly GCF_000722875.1 of Sphingobium chlorophenolicum. Classification (GTDB taxonomy): domain Bacteria; phylum Pseudomonadota; class Alphaproteobacteria; order Sphingomonadales; family Sphingomonadaceae; genus Sphingobium; species Sphingobium chlorophenolicum. The sequence continues at coordinate 15,890 of NZ_JFHR01000012.1, forward strand.
CGCTTCCGGCGGCGGCCATCGACTGGGCCTGCGCCTTGACGGCGGTCGCGCTGCCGGAAGGGACGCCCTATCCCGCGCTCTATCAGGCGCTGGACGGCGTGCTGGGTGCGGTGGAGGCGGCGCCTGCGGCCAGGGGCTGGGCGGCGGCGCTGATCCGTTACGAATTGCTGATGCTGGCGGAACTGGGATTCGGGCTGGATTTGACCCGTTGCGCGGCGACCGGCGGCAGGGACGATCTGGCCTATATATCCCCGCGCAGCGCGGCGGCGGTCAGCCGGGCAGGGGCGGCCGGTTATGAGGACCGGTTGCTGCCCCTGCCAGCTTTCCTGCTGGAGGGAGGGGCAGGGGATTGGCCCGCCATATTGGATGGGCTGCGGCTGACGGGCTTCTTCCTCGAACGCTCCGTCCTTACCGATTGGCGCGTGGATGTGCTGGCGGCGCGGGAGCGGTTGGTGGATCGGTTGAAAAGGGTTGTCGCCTAAATCGGGGGCGCACCGTGTTCGGCGCGCTTCCTTTTCCCCTTTGCCTAAAGGCTTGCGCTGGCGGCGGCGGCTTCATAAGGGGCGGCGACGCGTTTGAAGGAGTTGCCCCATGTTGATCGCCCTGTTCCCCGGAGACGGTATCGGTCCTGAGATCGTCGCCCAGGCGAAGCGCGTGCTGGACGCGCTGGCGATCCCCGGCATCACCTATGAGGAAGGGCTGGTCGGCGGCGCGGCCTATAAGGCGGTCGGCCATCCTCTGCCGCCCGAAACGCTGGAACTGGCGAAGCGCGCCGATGCGATCCTGTTCGGCGCGGTGGGCGATCCCGATTGCGACTCGCTGGAACGGCATCTGCGGCCGGAGCAGGCGATATTGGGCCTGCGCAAGGAACTGGGCCTCTTCTCCAACCTGCGTCCCGCCAAGGTATTCCCCGAACTGGCCGACGCCTCCGCGCTCAAGCAGGAGGTGGCGAGCGCCATCGACCTGCTAATCGTGCGCGAAACCAACGGCGACGTCTATTTCGGCGAAAAGGGCATGCGCAAGACGCCCGAAGGGCTGCGCGAAGGCTATGACATCATGTCCTATAATGAGGAGCAGGTGCGCAAGATCGCGCATCAGGGCTTCCTGGCGGCGCGTGCCCGCCGGGGCAAGCTCTGCTCGGTGGACAAGGCCAATGTGCTGGAGACGAGCCAGCTTTGGCGCGATGTGGTGATCGAAGTGTCGGCGGATTATCCCGACGTCGCATTGAGCCACATGTATGTCGACAATGCCGCGATGCAGTTGGTGCGCAATCCGGGCCAGTTCGACGTGATCGTCACCGGCAACATGTTCGGCGATATCCTGTCCGACCAGGCGAGCATGTGTGTCGGTTCCATCGGCATGCTGGCGTCGGCCACGCTCAACGACAGCAACCAGGGCCTGTACGAGCCGATCCACGGTTCCGCGCCCGACATTGCCGGGCAGGGCAAGGCCAATCCGCTGGCAACGGTCCTGTCGGCGGGGATGATGCTGCGTTACTCGCTGAACCTGCCGGAACAGGCCGACCGCATCGAGGCCGCCGTGGCCAAGGCGCTCGCCAACGGCGCGCGCAGCTTCGATCTGGGCGGGACGATGAACACGGTCGAAATGGGCGACGCCGTGCTGGCCGCGCTGAACTGAGGATAGGACGATGAAGCGCAAGAGCGGACAGAATCCCGAAATCACCCGCAACTGGCGTCCCGCGACGCTCGCCGTGCGCGGCGGCAGCGCCCGCACCGAATATGGCGAGACGTCGGAGGCGCTGTTCCTGACCAGTGGCTACAGCTACGACCGGGCGGAGGATGCCGCGGCGCGCTTCGCCGGGGAGCAGGAGGGCATGACCTATTCCCGCCTCCAGAATCCCACGGTGGAGATGCTGGAGCAGCGCATCGCCCTGCTGGAGGGCGCTGAGGCCTGCCGCGCCACGGCGAGCGGCATGGCGGCGATGACGGCGGCTCTGCTGTGCCAGTTGTCGGCGGGCGACCATGTGGTGGCGGGCAAGGCGCTGTTCGGCTCCTGCCGCTGGCTGACCGACACGCTGCTGCCGAAGTTCGGGATCGAGACGACGACGGTCGACGCGACCGACAATGCGGCGTGGGAAGCGGCGATCCGTCCCAATACCAAGGTCTTCTTCTTCGAAACCCCGGCCAATCCGACGATGGACGTGGCGGACATGACCGCCATTTGCGGCATCGCGAAGGCGCACGGCATCGTCAGCGTCGTCGACAACGCCTTCGCCACGCCCGCGCTCCAGCGGCCGATGGAGTTCGGCGCGGATGTCGTGGCCTATAGCGCGACCAAGATGATGGACGGGCAGGGCCGCGTCCTTGCGGGCGCGATCTGCGGCACGGAGGATTTCATCGTCAACACGCTGCTGCCCTTCCACCGCAACACCGGGCCGACGCTGAGCGCGTTCAACGCCTGGGTCGTGCTGAAGGGTCTGGAGACGCTGGACCTGCGCATCCGCCGCCAGAGCGAAAATGCGTTGAAGGTCGCGCAATTCCTGGAAGGGCGCGTGGCGAAAGTCCTGTATCCGGGCCTGGAAAGCCATCCGCAACATGCCCTCGCGTGCAAGCAGATGGAGATGGCCGGTCCCATTTTCTCCCTCTATGTCGGCGGCGGCCGGGCGGAGGCGCATGGGTTGCTCAATGGCCTGGAACTGGTCGACATCAGCAACAATATCGGCGATTCGCGCTCGCTGATGACGCACCCGGCCTCCACCACCCATTATGGCATGGCGGAAGCGGCGCGGCTGGAGGTCGGCATCACGGAGGATATGCTGCGCCTCAACGTCGGGCTGGAAGACCCGGACGACGTGATCGAGGATCTGGATCGCGCTTTGAAGTCGATAGGCCGTTGACGGAACAGGGGTGAAAGGCGCATTTCTTAAGCCGTGAACGCACTTTTCCCCTTCCACGCCACGACGCGCGACATCAACGTGCACGTGGCCGTCACCTTCCTGCCGGAACAGTCGGAACCGGACCGGGGCCGCTGGTTCTGGGCCTATCATATCCGCATAGAGAATGACGGGAGCCAGCCTATTCAACTGCTGACCCGCCACTGGATCATCACCGACGGGCGGGGCGCGCAGCACCGGGTCGACGGAGACGGCGTCGTGGGGGAACAGCCGGTGGTGCAGCCGGGCAAAAGCTATGACTATGTGTCGGGCTGCCCGCTCAATACGCCGACCGGTTCGATGAAGGGGCATTATCACATGATCGGCGCCAGCGGCGAGACGTTCGACATCGCCATCCCCCATTTCGCGCTGATCGCGCCTGCGGTGGCCGAATGAAGCGTACCCATTTGCCGCTCAACGGCCTGCGCGTGCTGGACGCGGCGGCGCGGCACCTGTCTTTCACCCGCGCGGCTGACGAACTGGCGGTGACGCCTGCCGCCGTAGGGCAGCAGATACGCGCGCTGGAAGACCTGCTGGGCGTCGTCCTGTTCCGCCGCACGCCCAAGGGGCTGGAACTGACGCCGGAGACGGAGGCGGGCCTTGCCGCCCTGCGCGCCGGATTCCTGGAGTTCGAGGAAGCGGTGCGCGCCATGCAGGCGGGCCAGTCCAGCAGTTCGCTCACCATCGCCGCGCCCCGCGACATCACCGCCAAATGGCTCCAGCCGCGCCTTGCGGGCTATGCGGCCAGCCAGCCGGACCTGAAGTTCGCGCTGGTCGCGGCGGACGAGACGCTGGATTTCACCGAGGCCAATCTGGACATCGCCCTGCGCCTTGCCGAAGGGCCGGGGGAGAATGAGGGCATCAAGCTGGGCGAAGCGTCCTTCGTCACTGTCGAAGCGGCGCAGGGCGGCCCCGACCATCGCATCGAATGGCCCGGCTGCCCCAAGGGGGACGCGCCCGCGACCATCCGCGTTGCCGATGCGGGACTGGCGATAGAGGCGGCGGCCAACGGCTTCGGCCATGCCTGCGTACCTTTCCTGCTCGTGCAGGCGGACATGGCGGCAGGACGTGTTCGGCAGGTCGGCGACGCCGCGCCTTCGCCGCTGGCCTATTGGCTGATCGCGCCATTGCCGCAGTGGCGGCAGAAGAAGGTCAAGGCATTGGTCGAGGCGCTGACGGGATAGGGACTTGCCCTATTCCTCCCCATCGAGAGATGGGGAGGGGGACCGCGCGAAGCGTGGTGGAGGGGAAAGGGGCACGACCTCCGAATTTCCCCTCCACCACTCGCTACGCGAGCGGTCCCCCTCCCCACGCTTCGCGTAGGGAGGATTTTAATGTTCGCATTTGCCTACTCCCATACCGCTTGCACTTTCTTAATCCTCTCGCGCATAGCCTGTACCGGTAGGGCTTAGCGCGGAGAGGATGGGCCATGACCGGCGGCAGGACGGGCTGGATATTGCGGAGTGTCTTGCTGCTCTGCCTGACGCCGCCGTTGCATGCGCAGGCGCCCTATGTGCCGGACGTCACCGAAGCGCGGGAAAAGGAATGGCGTAAGCTGGTGGCGGCGTCCCAAGCGGCCTACGCGTCGGGCAAGCCAGCCGACGGCGTCGATCCGGCGCGCAAGGGGCTGGCGCTGGCTGACGATCTGTTCGGCCCGGACGATCCCCGCACGCTGATTTCCGCCAACGACCTGGCGCTGCAACTGGAAGCGACGGGATCTTATCGGGAGGCGGAAGGCCTGTACCGGCGCGTCTTCGACAGCTATTTGCGGACGCGAGGGGAGGACGATCCCAACACCCAGCTTGCCCTCGAAAATCTGGTCGATTTCTATGTGGCGCGCAATCGCCATGACGCGGCGGGGCCGCTGGCCGATTATGCGCTGCGCAGCTTCCGGCGGACCACTGGCGCGGGCAGCGCGCGCAGCCAGCGCATGGAACGGATCGTCGCCGCCATGCCGAAACCGGCTCCCGTCGCGCCGCCGCCGTCCGAAACCGTGGAGGATGCGGCGACGGCGTCCCCGGCAGACCCCGTGCGGCAAGTCGAGAATGTGGAAAAAATACCGTCCCCCGCAATGGAACCGACAGACGAAAACCGCCCTTGATCGCGGATATCCTTGTTTTTTCTTGCCTAGTCCTGAGAAATTAACCTTGGATATAAGTCGTCGGGAGAATTGATTAAAATAATGCGGCGGTTATTCCTGATTCTTGTCGGAGGGGGTTGATTTTCCATAGCTTATCGCCGGTCGCAGGCTGACCGGACGAAGCCGGGGAAAGGAAAGCACGGCTCCGCAAGATAAGCCTATGGGTCGCAATCAGGACGGGCGGTCGGCTGAACAAGCCGGTCGCCCGTTTCCGCATTCACCTTGTCGCATTTCATTTCCATCGATGCGTTTCGGATGAGCCGACAGGCGGTCGACTCGTCCGAGTCGCATATGCCGTAAGCCTTGTTTGTTAACCAAATGCCAGATGAGCATAGGTTCAAGGATATATCGAAAATCCAGAAACTATATCCTTCGTAATAATCCTTAAGTTATTTTTTCGGCCCTATCGCGTTAAAATGGTTAACAAAACTTGATTCTGCGTGACTCATTTATCAGGGCGGCGAATAACATCAGCCATCGGGTCAGTAAAAACACAAAAGCAGATGGTTAATCCGGGGCGGCAGTCGATCTTGGCAAAAAAGGTCCTGCCGGCGGGAGAACGTGACTAGGGGCAATAGCTGATCCGCTGATTGCCGCAATGTCGGTGAAGGCACCAGGTCCGCGTGCATATGCATTCGGGGCGAGGCCTTTTGCGCGCTCCTTCCATGCCCCATGGCGACAGGTGGGATGGACAATGGATTTCGAGCGCGATTGGGATAGCAAAGGCACCGCCGACCATCAGCAGGCCCTTCATCCGGAAGCGGCCGCCCTGGCGGCGAAGGGCAAGGCGGTCCATCCCGGCAAGATGCATCATGCGGACGTCGTGCGGACGGTCGCGCCCAATCCCGACGGCACCGTCATGCTGCCCGCCGGAACCGACATCAACCAGATCGAGGTTTCGGGACGCAATCTGATCGTCCATCTGCCCGACGGCACCGATATGGTGATTCTGGACGGCGCGGTGGTCATGCCGCGCCTGGTCGTGGGCGATGTCGAAATTCCTTCGGTCAACCTGGCCGCGCTGCTGATCGGCGAAGAGCCCCAGCCCGCCGCCGGTCCGCCGCGCAGCTCCGGCGGCAATTTCATCGGCCCGGATGGCAATGTGGGCGATCCCCATGGCCTGGGCGACCTGCTGCCGCCCACCGAATTGCTGTTCACCCAGCCCGAAACGCGGGAAATTCTGCCGATCGCGCCGGAGGATGATGAAGAGCCGGCAGTCACCATCATCACCCCCAACCAGCCGGCCGGCGCCACCGCAGCCACCGCAGGGGTGAGCGAGGCGGGCCTTCCCGCGCGCGGCAATGAGCCTGCCGGTTCCGCGGCCGCGGGCGACAGCGAGCGCACCACGGGCACCATCGCCATCACCGCCACGGACGGGCTGGCGGGCGTGACCATCAACGGCGTTGCGATCGCCACGGTCGGCCAGACGGTCACGACGCCGCTCGGCGTCCTCACCATCACTTCGATCACGCCGTCCGCCATCGGCTACAGCTATGTGCTGAGCGACAATGTGGTGGGCGCGCCGCCCGCCGAAGTCTTCACCGTCGTCGTCACCGACAGCGATGGCGACCAGGCGAGCGCCACCCTGACCATCACCATCGCGGATGACGCTCCGACCGCCGTCAACGACGCCGACAGCGTGACCGAGGACGGCCCGCTGGTCGCCGACGGCAATGTCCTGACCGGCAGCGGGGGCAGCGATGCGAACACGACGGACGGCGTTGCCGACATCCAGGGCGCGGACGGCGCGGTCGTGTCGACCACCGGCAGCTTCCAGGGCGCTTATGGCACGCTGACGCTGACGGCGTCGGGCGCCTACAGCTATACGCTGGCCAACGGCAATGCGGCGGTGCAGTTCCTGGTGCCTGGCCAGACGCTGACCGACAGCTTCAGCTACACGATCACCGATGCCGATGGCGACCCCTCCACGGCGACGCTGACCATCACCATAAACGGCGCGGACGATGGCGTCACCATCACCGGCCTGAACGGCACGCCGGGGATAGAGGGCGCCGAAGTCGTCCTGCTGGAAAACGACTTGTCCGACGGCAGCTCGCCCGACGCGGCGGGGCTGACCAAGACCGGCTCCTTCGGCGTCAATGGCCCCGACGGCCTGTCGAGCGTCACTGTCGGCGGCGTGTCCGTGCTGTCGAACGGCGCCTTCGTCGTTGGGCAGGTGGTGACGACGCCGGTCGGCACGCTCACCATCACCGGCTTCACCGCGACCGCCACCCAGGGCGGCGTGCCCACGGCGGGAACCTTCACCTACAGCTTCGTGCTGACCGACAACAGCCTGAACCACGGCGCGGCGGGTGCGGACAGCATCCTGCAAAGCTTCGCCGTCGTCGCGACCGACCGCAACGGGTCGGCCGCCAACGCCTCTGTCGACGTGCGGATCGTGGACGACGTGCCGACCGCCAACAATGATGTCGATGGCGTCGCGGCGGGCACTTACGGTCCGGAAACCGGCAATGTCATCACTGGGGCGGGCACCGTCTCCGGCGCGGCTGGCGCCGACGTCAAGGGCGCGGACGGCGCGGTCGTGTCGACCACGGGCACGTTCGAGGGCGCGTACGGCACGCTGACGCTGAACGCCGACGGCAGCTACAGCTATGTCCGCGCGGCGGGCACGCCGGGCGGGGTGAGCGACAGCTTCAGCTACACGCTGCGCGATGGCGACGGCGACCTGTCCACCGCCACGCTGCGGATCGACATCGCGAACAGCAACGTCATGATCATCTCCATCCCCAAGGTGGGCGAAGGCACGATCGTCGACGAATCCGGTCTGGTCGACCCGATGGGCTCCAATGCGGGCAGCGGCGTCGACACGACGGATGGCACCATCACCTACACCGCGCCGGACGGCCCGGCGACGATCACCATCAACAATATTCCGATCACCGGCGTCGGCCAGCAAATCACCACCGACAAGGGCATTTTGACGATCACCGGCCTCGGCGAAGGCGGGATCGACTATAGCTATACGCTGACCACCAATACGACCGGCGACGATGTGACCGACAGCTTCGTCGTCACCGTCACCGACGTGGATGGCGACACGGCGACCGACACGCTGACCATCACCATCCTGGACGATAAGCCGACCGCCGTCGCGGACGTGGATTCGGTTCGCGAGGATGGCCCGCTGGTGGCGGACGGCAACGTCATCGCCGGTTCGGGCGGACAGGACGTCAATGCGACCGACGGCAATGCCGACGTGCAGGGCGCCGACGGCGCGCAGGTTTCCGCCATCGCCTTTGGCGGGACGGTCGGAACCGTCGGCGCGCCGCTGGCCGGGCTGTATGGATCGCTCGTGATCCAGGCGAACGGCAGCTATGCCTATACGCTGAACAATGAAAATGGCGTGGTCCAGGGTCTGGACAAGAATGAGATCCTGACCGAGACCTTCACCTACACGCTGACCGACGGCGACGGCGATCCGTCCAGCGCGACCATCACCATCACCATCCAGGGCAGCGACGATGGCGTGACCATCAACGGCCTGGACGGCGAAGGGGCGGAGGAAACCGTCTTCGAAAACGACCTGCCGGGGGGCAGTTCGGAAAATGCGGCGGCGTTGACCCAGACGGGCAGCTTCACCCTGTCCGCACCGGACGGCGTGGCGACCGTCACGGTCGGCGGCCAGCCTATCTTCGGCGCGGGCGGCTTCATCAGCGGCGTCACCATCGCAAACGCCTATGGCACGCTCAGCATCACCGGCTTCACGCCCACGGTGGGCGCGGACGGCGACGTGACCGGCGGGACCGTCAGCTACAGCTATGTCCTCACCGACAACACGCTGCTGCACACGGGTACCAATGACGGTAGCCTGACGGACAGTTTCGCGGTCGTCGTCACCGATACTGACGGGTCGACAGACAGCGCCAGCCTGGACATCCGCGTCGTCGACGACGTGCCCACGGCGGTGAACGACGTCGCGGGCCAGCTCACCGAAAATGCGGCGGTGACGATCGACGTCTTCGCCAATGACGTGGCAGGTGCGGACGGCGTCAACCTCGCCAGCGGCGTGGCGCTGGAAACCGGCGCGGCCAAGGGCACCGTCGTCTATCAGGGCAATGGCGTCTTCCTCTACACCCCCAATGCGGGCGCGGAGGGCAGCGACAGCTTCACCTACACGATCACCGACGGCGACGGCGACAAGTCCACCGCCACGGTGACGATCAACCTGCTCCAGGATTCGACGCCGACCGTCAGCGTCACCGACATGACCGTGTCCGAAGCGGGCCTGCCCGGCGGTACGCAGCAGGCCGGGAACAGCGAGACCGCGACCGGCTCCATGACCATCGCGACCGGCGGCGACACGCTGACCAAGGTCGAGGTGCAGGACAAGAACGGCGCCTGGGTCAACGTCACCGGGGCGACGGCGGGAACGCCCGTGGTCGTCGCGGGCGCGGCGGGCACGCTGACCGTGACGTCCGACGGGGCGGGGCATTACAGCTACAGCTACACGCTGGCGGTCAATGACCCGACCCATCCCGACACCATCACCAGCGACGGCGACGGCATCAGCGGCGCGGCCGACCCCAAGGCGGGCGACGCCTTCGCGGTGCGCGTGACCGACAGCGACGGCGACGTCTCGCCCGCCGACACGATCAACGTGACTGTGCTGGACGATGCGCCCATCGCGACGGCCGACAGCGGTTCGGTGAACGAGGGCGGATCGCTGATCGTCGCGGCCGACGGCGTGCTCGCCAATGACCAGCCGGGCGCGGACGGCTATGCGCCGGGCGTGGTCGGCGTGGCCAAGGGCAGCGACGTGAACACGCCCGTCAGCGGCCAGGTCGGCATTGCGGTCGCGGGCGATTACGGCACGCTGACGCTCTTCGCCGACGGCAGCTATCGCTATGACGCGACGCCCAACGCCATCTCGGCCGATCAGCAGGACGTGTTCGTCTACACGATCCGCGACGCGGACGGCGATCTGGCGACAACGACGCTGACGATCAACGTCGCCAATGTCGCGCTGGCGGCGGACAATCAGACGAAGACCGTTTTCGAAGCCGCGCTGGATACCAGCATCACCGGATCGGACATCGCGGCGGGCAGCGTCACCGGCAGCGCGCCGGGCCAGACCACCGAAACCGCGACCGGCCAGCTCAACGTCGTGGGCGCGGTCAGCTACACGCTGACCAGCTCCGCCACCGGCAGCCACGGCCAGATTCAGTTGAACGCCAATGGCAGCTATACCTACACGCTGACCACGCCCGTGGACGGCCCGACGGCCAATGACGGTCCGCTGACCTTCGCGGGCGCGGAGGTTTTCACCTATCAGGCGGTCGACGGCTCCGGCAATATCGCCAACGGCACGATCACCATCGACGTGGTGGATGATGTCCCGACAGCGGCGGACGATGCTCTCCTGACCGTAGCGGAGGATGGCGCCGACATCGGCGGCAATGTCCTGACCAACGACACGCCGGGCGCGGACGGCGCGACCCTGACGTCCGTCACCATCGGCGGCGTCACGACGGCGATCAACGCCGTGGGCACGACCAACGTCAGCGGGGCCTTTGGCGCTTACACCTTCACGGCGGCAGGCGCGTGGACCTTCAACCCGTCGACCAACCTCAATAATGCCAGCGGCGTCAGCGCGGGCTTCTCCTACGTCATCACCGATGGCGACGGGGACCAGTCGACCGCCGTGCAGCCGATCACGGTCACGGACGGCGCGAATCCCACCGCGGGCGACCCGATCACCCTTGCGCTGGACGACCAGAATCTGGCGGGCGGCACAACGCAGGGCAATCCGGACTCGACCAGCGGAAGCATCACCTTCACGCCCGGTTCGGATGCCATCACCTCCATCGTCTTCGGCAGCACTGGCAGCCTGACCGGCGACCTGACCTGGCTGCGGGTATCCGACACCAAGATCACCGGTTCGGACGAGCGCGGCGTGGTCGTGACTCTGGACCTGTCGGTCGTCGGCAATGTCGCGACAGTGACGGCCACGCTCAACGACAATTACGATACGCATCCTGGCATCAATGCGGACGATCTGGTCCCGCTTGGCTCCGTCCAGGTGGTCGCGCAGGATACGGACGGCGACACCGCCACCGGCACCGTGTCGGTCAGCGTATCCGACGACCTGCCGGTGGTCAGCGCCAATCCGGTCGTGCAACTGGACGACGACGCGCTGGGCGGCAACGCCAACGGCACCGGCGACGACGCGAACAGCCTGAACGCCACCGGCACGCTGGGCCATGACTATCGCGCCGACGGGCCGGGCGGCATCGCCCTGCTGGGTACCGGCGCGCCGTCCGGCTTCACCTATGAAAGCAACGGCACCGTGCTGCTGGTGAAGCAGGGCGGCACCACCGTGCTGACCGTCACGCTGACCGATCCCGTCGCGGGCACCTATTCGGTGGTGCAGAATGCCGCCATCGTCCATCCGCTTGGCAGCGACGAGAATAATGTCAGCTTCGACATCGCCTATCGGGTGACGGATGCCGACAATGACACGGCCACCGGCACGCTGACGATCAATGTCGATGACGACACGCCGGTCGCGGCCAACGACACCGACATCGTCAAGGAAGACGTCACGCAGACCGCCACCGGCAATGTGCTGACCGGCGCGGGCAGCGACGGCAATCCGGCGGGCGTAGACTCGCTGGGCGCGGACGGCCCGGCGGCGGGCGGCGCTGTGACGGCGGTCACTGGCGGCACGGTCGGCGGCAATGCGGTCGGCAGCTACGGCACGCTCGTCCTCAACGCCACGGGCGGCTACACCTATACGCTGAACAATGGCCTGGCCGCGGTGCAGCAACTGGACGACGGCCAGACGCTGAGCGACATCTTCACCTACACGATCACGGATCGCGACGGCGACACCGCCACCGCCACCCTGACCATCACCATCCAGGGCACCAATGACGCGCCCCAGGTCGGCAGCGGCATCGCGGTCGTTTCGGAAGAGGGGCTGACCGGCGGCAATGCCGACACCGCTCCCGGCCTGCCGAACGACACAACCAACGCCACCGTCTATAACGGCACGATCACCGCTACCGATGTCGACGGCGACAGCATCGGCATGACGCTGGGCGATCCGGGCGCGGTCCTGACCGCCGACGGCCTGCCCGTCACCTGGACCGGCGTCGGCACGCAGACGCTGACCGGTTCGGTCGGCGCGGTGCAGGTGATCACCATCACCATCACCAATGGCGGCGCCTATACGGTGACGCTGCTCCAGTCGGTCGACCATAGCGGCATCAATGTCGAGGATGTGAAGAACTTCCTGGTCCCCGTGAACGTCAGCGACGGCACCGCCACGGTCGCCACCAGCATCGCCGTCACGATAGAGGATGACAGCCCCATCGCCGCCGACGACAATGTGACGACCATCGAAAAGGCGGCGGCATCGACCGGCAATGTGCTGACGAACGACCAGGTCGGCGCGGACACGCCCGGCGCGGTGGTGTCGGTCGGCGGCAACGCCATCGCGCTGGGCGGCAGCCAGACGATCGTCGGCGCCTTCGGTACGTTGCAGCTCTTTTCCAACGGCAGCTACACCTACACGCCCAAGGCGTCGGTCCCGTCGGGTTCGGTCGACAGCTTCACCTATGTCATGCGCGACGCCGACAACGACACGGCCAGCGCGACGCTGAAATTCACCTTCCAGGGCGACGCGAACAAGCCGACGGCGGATAATACCGCCGCCAAGCTGGACGATGACGGCCTGACCGGCGGCAATCCGCTCAGCACGCTTGGCGATGCGGACGCCAATGTGGGCGACAGCGGCGCGGCGGGGCCAGGCGAGGCCAGCTACAGCGGCACCTTGCCCTTCACCTTCGGCGCGGACGGCGGCGGCAGCGTGACCTTCGCCAACATGAACGGCCTGACGGGCACTGTCGGCACGGACACGGTTTCCTATAGCTGGAACGCCGCCAGCAACACGTTGACGGCGACCATCACCACGGTCGGTGGGCGCGGCACGCCGCTGTTCCAGGTCGTCGTCAATCCCACGACCGGGGCGTACACGGTGACATTGCTCGACAACGTCCTGCATGCGCCGGGCGGTAATGAGGCGGATGCGCCGCAGGTCGACATCAATTTCCTGGTGACGGACAGCGATTACAACGCCGCGACCAACCCCACCTCCTCGGCTGTCGGCCAGCTCAGGATCGTCTTCAACGACGACATGCCCAGCGCCTTCACGCCCGCCGCCGGAGCGGTGGCGAACAACGACAGCCCGGCGACGCAGTTCAACCTGAACTTCGCCGCCGTGGCCGGGGCCGACGGCGTGGGCAACGCGCTGTTCAACATCGTCGACGGCGCGCTGGCGAAGGACACCAGCGGCGCGACGCTGCGGTTCAACGGCGAAGACCTGTTCCTCTTCGGCAGCGGCACCAATGTGCTGACCGCCCGGACGGCGGACGGCGATGTCGGCTATACCGTCACGCTCCAGCCGGGGACGGACAAATATGTGTTCGACCTCTACGGCACGATCACCAACGGCAGCGAGATTTCGATCAGCAGCTTCAGTTCGGCGAAGGCGGGCAATACCGACTATCGCGGCCTGGGGGTCGACACCACCGACGCCATCGACGTGCTCCTTTCCGGGCGCAGTTCCGCCGGCACGCGCGGATCGGTGAATACCGACAGCGACTCCATCGGCGTCGATAATAATTCGGTCAATCCGGACGAGGCGGTTCGCATCGACCTGGTGAAGACGCTGACCACCAGCGTCGGCACGGCCACGGGCTTCGCCTATGCCGATCACCAGAACGTCATCAGCTTCGAGCAGGTTATCGCCCAGGTCGGCGGCAGCCCCGGCAACACCGTGACGGTCAAGGTCACGGCCATCGATGCCGACAACGATCAGGATCTGGGCTATTCGTCCGTGACGCCGGAGGCGGGCGAAAGCTTCGTTCCCATCGTCAAGGTGTCGGTGACCGATTTCAGCATGGGCCTTGTCTACACCTTCACCGGCGATGGCACGCAGGCCGGGTTCGGCGTGACCTTCTCCTCCGGCAGCGTCTTCATCAGCGGCCTTCAGGTGAACGACAAATATGAGATTGTCGGCTCCAAGGGCTTCGACGCGGTGCTGGTGGAATCGCCGCACGTCAACAATCCCTTCGACCTTGGCGTCTTCTCGGTCGAAACGCTGAACAGCGGCGCGCCGATCCTTATCAACCACGCCATTGTCGCTTCGGACGCCGACGGCGACAGCGTCAACAGCTCGGTCAGCGTCACGCTGACCCCGGTTGCTGTTCCCCCGGTCGCCATCGACCTGGACGGCGACGGGCTGGAATTCGTCGGCCTGTCTGCGGGCGTGACCCACGATTACGGCCAGGGCGAAGTCGCGACCGCCTGGGTCTCGTCCGACGACGGGCTGCTCGCCCATGCGACGGGCGGCGGCTATGACATCGTCTTTGCCGACGATGCAGCGGGCGCGAAGAGCGACCTGGACGGCCTGCGCCTTGCCTATGACAGCAATGGCGACGGGGTGTTCGATGCGAAGGACGCCGCATTCGCCGAATTCGGCGTGTGGCAGGACGCGAACGGCAACGGCGCGGTCGATGCGGGCGAGTTCAAGTCGCTCGCCGACGCGAAAATCGCCGCCATCGAACTGACCGCCGACGGCAATGGCTACACCACCGCCGATGGCGACGTCAGCGTACTGGGCGAGGCGAGCTTCGTCCGCACCGACGGGACCAAGGGCGTCATCGGCGACGTGATGTTCGCGACGGGGGCCAAGGAAAGCGACGCGAGCAAGACGGAAAGCACCGCTACCGGCTTCAACCAGGCCCTGGTCGCGGCCAGCCTGGTCGCGGTGGTTGGCGCGGCCGAGACGATGACGGAGCAGCAACCCGCGCCGACGACGACTGAAACCGCCGCCCCGATCACGGAAACCGCATCCGCCGCGACGGTCTCGGACGAGCCCACCACGACGCAGGAAAGCGCGCCGACCACGCTCGCGGCGAACGACGATCAGGCGGCTCATGAACAGCCCACGCCGACCGGCCATGCCGGTGAGGAAGCCGCGCCGGAACATGCCACCCTTTCGGACGGCGGCGACGCGCATGCTCCTGCCGAAACGGCGGAAGCGCCTCAGCCCGACCTCAGCGGTCATCAGGGTCTGCTGGCGCAATCCATCGACCTGCCGCCCGCCTTCGACGGCAATGCGGCGGCGGTGCTGGCGGCCCAGGCGGCGCAGCCTGGGATTTCGGCGGCGAATGCAGCCGATGTCGTGAAGGAAGCGCTGGGCGCCCATGATGCGCCGAACATCGACGCGCTGCTGGCCGCCCTGCCGGGTGGAGAACATGCCGCGATGCCCGCCTTGCTGAACCCGGTCGCGGGCGATGCGGTGGACAGCGGGCATCTGGCGGCGGCCACCGCCATCTTCGAAGCGGCGATGGTCGCGCATGAAGCGATGGCGGTCGCCCATGGCTGAGCTTGGCGCCGATCTGGACATTTTCTCGCGGGGAAATTTGGGGAGAGTGAATATGCGAAATGCAGTTGGAAAGGCTGCGGCCGCCGGGTTGGCGACCGTCATGCTGACGACAGCGGCCTGGGCGGCGCCTGCTTCGCCCTTGCTGCAACTGGGCAAGTCCGAATTGCGGGACGCGTTGACCAGCCGGTACGACACTGCCGTCAAGGCGGTGGGCGACGCCAGCGTGCGCGCTGCGCAGGACAGCCGCTGGACCTATGCGGTCGAGGCGAAGAACCAGTGCGGCATCGCCATCGGTTTCATCAAATCCGGCACGAAGGATGCGGACAGCATCAACAAGTGCGACGACTTTGTGGCCCGCCTTTCGGCGCCGCCACCGCCGCCGGTGCCGCCAGCTTCAGCCCCACCCGCGCTGGACTGCACGGCGCCGGCGGTGTCAATCTTCTTCGACTGGAACATGGACGCGCCGCTTCCCGAAGGCGTCAGCACCATCTCCACGCTGACCCAAACGGCGGCGCAGTGCGGATGGACGCGCTTCGGCGTCACCGGCTACACCGACACGTCGGGCAGCAACCGCTATAATGACGGCCTGTCGCTGCGCCGGGCGCAGAATGTCGCCAGCCTGATGAGCCAGGGCGGCATCGCCGCCGACGCCATGACCGTCACCGGCCTTGGCGAAACCCAATTGAAGATCGAAACCGCCGATGGTGTGCGCGAACCGATGAACCGTCGGGTCGAAATCACCGCCAGCGCGAATTAAGGGGAGGAAGGCATGACTATCATGCGCAAGACATGCGGCAGCCTGATCGCCCTATGCGCGGCGGCCATGGTGAGCACGGGCTGGGCCCAGACCACCGATCTCAAGAGCGCGATCGCCGCGGCGATCGACAGCCATCCGGAGATCAACCAGGCGATCCAGAACAAGGAAGCCATCGAATTCGAACGCGAACAGGCAAAGGGCCTCTATCTGCCCCGCGTCAGCGTCGAAGGATCGGCGGGCGTCCGCCGCCTGGAAAACGCTACCCGCCGCGCGCTCAACTTGGACGACCAGACGCTCTGGCCGCTGGAAGCCAGCGTCCGGGCGGAGCAGACCGTGTGGGATTCCGGCTACCGCAGCGCTGAAAAGCGGCGGCAGGCGGCCCGCACCGACGGCGCGGCCCTGCGCGTCGGCGAACGCTCGCAGTTCGTGGCGCTGAACGTCACCCGCCAATATCTGGACTATATGCTCCAGCAGCGGGTCGTCGCGGCGGCGGAGGACAATATCGCCTTCCACCGCAAGCTGCTGGGCGATCTGGGCGAAGGCGTTTCCAAGGGATCGATCAGCATCGCCGACCAGCAGCAGGCCGAGGAAAGGCTGCAAGCTGCCCTCGTCCGCAAGAGCGAGGCGGAGCAGGACATGACCAATGCGGCCATCGCCTTCCGCACGCTGACCGGCCTTACCATCGATCAGGTCACCATGCCCGATGCGGTGACGAGCGCCGTTCCGCCGACGCTGGACGAAGCCATCGCCGCCGCCCGCACCCACAATCCGCTGGTGCGCGAGGCGGAGGCGGACATCCAGGCGGCCCATGCCGTGGTGGATGAAGCCAAGTCGGAACTTGGGCCGACGGTCTCCCTGGAAGGCACCGGCCGCGTCGGTGAGGATGTCGACGGCTTCCGGGGCAGCACCAACGACATCCAGGGCCGGGTGGTCGTTCGCTGGCAGCTTTACAATGGCGGCATCAACCGGGCGAAGGTCCAGGAAATGACCCGCCGGTCGAGCCAGGCGCGTTTCCGCCTCAGCCAGCGGCTACGCGAAGCGGAGGAGGATGTCCGCACCGCCTGGAACCGCTGGGACACGGAAAAGAAGCGCGTCACCGACCTGTCGCGGCAGGGCACGGTGTCCGACGGGCTGCTGGTCTCCTATCGCGAGCAGTTCAATGTCGGGCGGCGGTCGCTGCTGGATGTGCTGGACAGCCAGAACACCCGCTTCAACACGCAGGTGCGGACGGAAACGGCGCGTTTCTCGGAGATTTTCGCGCAATATCAAATCCTGGCCGCAACCAACACGCTGCTGGATACTCTGGGCCTGGCGGCTCCTTCGGGCGCCAATCCCTATGCCCGGAAGAAATATGACGTCCCTGATCTGCCGCCCGCCGAATTGCAGCGGCGGCGCTATCCGGGCTGAGTTTCATTATTGGGGGTCATCCCGGCGCAAGCCGGGATGGCGCGGGGTAAACAATGTTGGAACGAAGCACACTCAGTCTGGCCGAATGGCTGGACCAACAAGGCACGCCCGGCGACGAGCTGGTTGAGAGCATCGCCCATGCGGCGCGGCATTTCGACCGCTCGCCGGGGATCGTCAGCCTTCGCGCCGGTCTTGCCGTCGATGAGTCCGGGCGCTTGCCCTTTCATCAGGCGGAATCCGCGCTCGACCAGATCGGCCTCTTGAGCGATCATGTCCGGGGGCGGCTGGACAAATGGCGGCCAGGCAACCTGCCCGCCATCCTGCCGCTGCGTGGGGGCCGCTTCCTGCTGCTGATGGACATCAAGGCGGGCGACGCGCTGGTCCAGCTTCCCCATGCGAACGAAGCCGTCTGGGCGCCGCTCAGCGATTTCGAAGGCTATTTCACCGGCGAGGCGCTGGTGGTCATGGCCGATCATGGCCGCGAACGGGCGGAGGAACGCCCCTGGGACGAACGCGCCCGCCAGCACTGGTTCTGGCGCGAAGTGTGGCGCGCCCGCGGCGGCTTCGGCTATGTGATGCTGGCCGCGGCGATCATCAACCTGCTCGCCTTCGCGCTGCCGTTGTTCACGATGAACGTCTATGACCGGATCATCCCGAACAAGGCGGCGTCCAGCCTCTGGGTGCTGGGCGTCGGCGTCATGTTGGCCTTCAGCCTGGACTTCGCGCTGCGCATCGCCCGTTCAAGGCTGGTGGACGAGGCCGGTCGCGAAATCGACGAGCGCCTGTCGCAACGCCTGTTCGAAAAGGTTCTGAACACGCCGCTGGCAAGCCGTTCCGGCAGTACCGGGGCGCTGGCGCGGCGGGTGTCGGAATTCGAATCCGTGCGCGAATTCTTCACCTCGACCACCGTGGTGCTGGTGGTGGACATCGCCTTCCTCTTCTTCTTCGTCGCGATCATCGCGCTTCTGGGGGGCTGGCTGGCCATCGTACCGGTCGTCATGATGGGGATCATGGCGAGCGCGGGCTGGTTCCTGCAACGGTCGATGGCCCGCCTGTCGCGTGACGCGCAGGCGGATTCCAGCCTGCAAAGCGCGGCGCTGGTGGAGGCCATAGGCGGCATAGAGACGCTGAAGGCCTGCCGCGCCGAGGGGCGGATGCTGGAACGCTGGCGCCGTTACGCCCGGATGAGCGCGGCGACCCAGGAAAAGCTGCGCAGGCTCTCCTCCAAGAGCGTCACGCTGGCGGCCCTGTGCCAGCAGGTGACGAGCATCGCGCTGGTCATCGGCGGCTTCTACATGTTCGCGGCAGGCAATATTTCGATGGGCGCGATCATCGCCATCGTCATGCTGGCCGGGCGCTCGCTTGCGCCGGTCGGGCAGCTTGCCTTCGTGATCGTGCGGGCGCGGCAGGCGATGACGACGCTGGACAGCCTGCAAACGCTGATCGATCAGCCCGACGAACGGCTGGACGGGGCGCGGGGCATCATCCCCAAGATCCGCAAGGGCGCCATCGTCGCGCAGGGTCTGGAATTCGCCTACCCCGGCGCCAGCCAGCCCAGCCTGAAGGGCATCGACCTGCGCATCGAGCCGGGCGAGCGCATCGGCATCATCGGCCGGGTCGCGTCCGGCAAGTCGACGCTGGGCCGGGTGATCTGCGGCCTTTATCCGCCCACCGGGGGCCTGCTGACCGTCGATGACGTCGACAGCCGCCAATATCATCCGCATGAACTGCGCTCCGCCTTCCGCTATGTCGGGCAGGACGCCGAATTGTTCAGCGGTTCGGTGCGCGAAAACCTGCTGCTGGGCGCCCGCGAAGCCAGCGACGAAAAGCTGCTGGATGCGTTGGAGCGTTCCGGCGCGTCCCGCTTCTTCGGGCGCGACGCGGCGGGCTTCGACCTGCATATCGGCGAGCGCGGCAGCCGCCTTTCCGGTGGGCAGCGCAGCTTTCTGGTCATGGCGCGGGCGCTGGTGGAACCGGCGAAGCTGCTCTTCCTGGACGAGCCGACCGGCGCGATGGACAATCAGACCGAGAATCTCTTCATCGACCATCTCGAAAAGGCGCTGGAGCCGGACCAGACGCTGATCGTGTCGACCCACCGCCATGCGCTGCTGCGGATTGTGGACCGGCTGATCGTGATCGATCAGGGCGTGGTGCTGGCCGATGGCCCGCGTGACGAGATTATCGGTCAGCTCCAGCGGGGGGCCGGACAATGAGCGCGATAAAGGCTCCCCTCTTGACGGAACGTGCTCCGGCGAAGGCCGGAGCCCAATTCAGACGGCGGAACTGGGTTCCTGCCTTCGCAGGAACACGGGGCGTTGCGGCTATCGGCTTTGCATTAGCCGCCACGGCTGCTCTGGCCGCACTCTGGCACCACGACCAACCCCAGCCCGTCATGCAGGCCAAGATCACCGAATCCGCACCTGCTATCCCCCGTCAATATCTGGCGCTGGTCCAGATGACGGAGCAAACTGCCCCAGAGGCCGAAGGCGACAAGGCCCGCGAGGAAAACCAGCGTCTCGGCTTCTCCGGCGCCATCGCCTCCGCCAAGCCCTTCCGCGCGATCGCCGCCGCAGGCGAGGACCATGACCGCGCTCTCCAATGCCTGACCCAGGCCGTTTATTATGAAGCCGCCCGCGAACCCGAAAGCGGCCAGCGCGCCGTCGCGCAGGTGGTGCTGAACCGCGTCCGCCACCCCGCCTTCGCCAAGACGGTGTGCGGCGTCGTCTATCAGCGCTTCGACGCGTCGGTCTGCCAGTTCAGCTTCGTCTGCGACGGTTCGATGGCCCGCCGCCCGCTACCCGACCTCTGGGCCAGGGCGAAACGGATCGCCGCCGATGCCTTGACCGGCCGGGTCGAAAGGCAAGTCGGCACCGCCACCCATTATCATGCCGATTATGTGTTCCCGCGCTGGGCCCCGCATCTGGCGAAGCTGGCGCAGATCGGCGCGCATATCTTCTACCGCTGGCCGGGCGGCTGGGGCATGCCGGGGGCGTTCACCGGCCGCTATGCGGGCGGCGAGCATATCCCCGCCTTCGATCCGTCGCGCTTCGCCGCGGCGGCCGAACCGGCCATCGACTATCCGCCCGTCGCGGCCCTGCCCGAACGGCGGGCGGCGAACGATGTCGGCGGCCGCATGGACCCGACCAAGGGTTGGAAGCTCTCCATCCCAGATCCTCAGACAAGCGGCGGCGCGCTGGGCGACATGCTCGCCCGCCAACAGAAAGGTGAATCGAGGACTGGGCCGGTCACACTGGCGGCGGACGACCATCATATCCAAGGGGTGCAACCATGATTTCGCGCTGGATCAACTGGCTGCGGGGGCAACCGGGCAACAAGCAGGTCATTCTCTACAGCGGCGGCGGCATGCTGGTCTTCCTGATGTGGGCCAGCCTCGCCCCGGTGGACGAGGTGACGCACGGGCAGGGCCGGGTGATCCCGTCCAGCAAGGCGCAGGTCATCCAGTCCGCCGAACCGACCACCATAGAGGAAATCCTCGTTCGGTCCGGGCAGAAGGTAAGCAAGGGCCAACTTCTGGTGCGGCTGGACGATGCGATGCTGGCGTCCGAACTGGGCCAGATTCAGGCGGAAACGCGTTCCCTGACCGCCCGCGCCGGGCGTCTGGAACGGGAAGGCACGGGCGAAGGCGCGGCCTGCACGACCGGCGGGCCGGAATGCGCGCTGGAACAGGCGCTGGCCGCCGTCCGCCAGTCGGCGCTGCGCAGCAAGCAGGATGCGCTCTCCGCTCAGGTCGACCAGCGCCGCCGCGAACTGGGTGAGGCGCAAGCGACCATCGACAGCCTGGGCGGCAGCGTGCAGCTTGCGCGCCAGCGGGTCGCGATGCTGGAGCCGCTCGCTGCCAAATCCATCATCCCGCAGACCGAATTGCTGGACGCCCGCCGCGATCTGGTGGACGCGCAAGGCCGCCTGAATGCTGCGCAGCAGCAGGCCTCCCGCGCCTCCGCCGCGATCCGCGAGGCGCAGGCGCAGCAGTCTGAAGCGAATTTCCAGTTCCGTCAGGACGCGCTCAACGAGCGTAGCCAGTTGGAGGCGAAGATCGCCGTCAACAGCGAGTCTCTTCGGGGTGCAAAGGGACGGGCGCAGCGGGCGGAGATCCGCTCGCCCGTCGACGGCGTGGTGAACGACGTGCAGGTGACGACCATCGGCGGCTATGTCAGTCCGGGGCAGAAGATCATGCAGATCGTCCCCGTCGGCGAAAAACTGCTGGTGGAGGCGCGGGTGAAGCCCAACGACATCGCCTTCATCAAGACCGGCGACCGCGCCGTGGTGAAGGTGACGGCCTATGACTTCTCCATCTATGGCGGCCTGACCGGCACGGTGCAGCAGGTTTCCGCCGACAGCGTCTATGACGAGGCGACCCGCGAAGCCTATTTCACCGTGGTGGTGGAAACCGACCGCGCCTGGCTCGGTTCAGGCGCGCACAAGCTGCCGATCACGCCCGGCATGGTGTGCGATGTGGAGATCATGACCGGTCGCAAGTCGGTGCTGGCCTATCTGCTGAAACCCATCATGAAGGCCCGCTCGGAAGCGTTGCGGGAACGGTAAGCCTTCCGCGCACATAAAATGTGCTCCTGCGAAGGCAGGAGCCCAGTTCTGCCATCCGAGCTAGGCTCCTGCCTACGCAGGAGCACGATTCACCAGGAAGGTTTGTTCACCGCGCCGCGAATTGCACCTTCGCCGGCGTCGTTACCCGATAGCCGTGAGTCCACCGCCCAAAGGCGTTGAAGCTCATGATCGGCCGGTAATCGCTGACGCTGGACGAGGGCAGCACCCGGTCGGTCATATTGTCCAGAATCATCAATTCCCCGCCGATCCGCACCGCCAGCACGGCGTGATCAGCCTGCCTCACCAGATCGCGGGCGATGACCAGGAACATGGCGTGCCGGTCGAAACCGGCTGCTTCCAGCAGCTTCATCTTGGCGATGGCATAATCTTCGCAATCGCCGACGCCATTTTGCAGCGTCCGCGCCGCCGACGCCCAGTTATCGCCGCCCTGCCGGTCGTCCACGAAGCGCAGCCGCCCGTTGACCCAGCTATTGATCATTTCGACCTGCTGCTGCGCCGCCGATCCCCGCGCCGCGTTCAGGACGCCGCTCCAGATCCCCTTGCCGGGCAGCCCCGCCGAAACGGAAGCCCATTTGCCGTCCAGCAGCGTCCGGGAAATCGGCATGGCGACCGATCCGAACACATCGGGTTGCCCGCTGCGCGGCGGTATGACCTGGCCCGAAAGGGCGGGAACCGGGCGAGCCGGCATGACGAAGGCGCTCGCCTGCGGAAGCGCGCCAGCCGTGGGGGGTGAAAGGAAGCCCCGCATGAAGGTCGGCACCAGTTCGGGCTGGCGATAGCTCACCACGGAAAGCTGGACGCCCTGCAACCGCCAGCCGGGCAATTTGCCGCTGAAATCGTTGATGCGCCGGTCGTTGACGATCGCATCCGGAGCGGCCGGTTGCGCGATCCAGGGCGCCGGATTGACCGCGCCGCCCTGCTGCGCGCTGATCGCCGCCAGACGGCTCATGCCGCCTGCGAGAAGATTGGCGGAAACCCGGTCGGCGGGCGTGTAGGCGACGCGGCCCTGACCGAAGGCCTCCGGGAATGCCCCCAGCGGAGCCTGAGCCAAGGCATGGCTGCCTGCCGTCGCCAGCAGTAGCGCAGGGGCGGCGCGAAGCGCGATGCGGCAAAGGGCCGGGCGGGAGGACGGGACGAAGCCTGACATGCTTGCCCGTATCGCGCCGAAAATTGAACATCCGGTGCCCCGCGCTGGTTAACGCCGCGGTAGGCAAAAAATTGCCGGCCATTTGCCGCCCGGCAATTTTCAGGCGTCGATCGCCTCCTCATCCACCGTCGCCGCATTTTCCTGAATGAAGGCGAAGCGATGCGCCGGATTGGTGCCCATCAGCCGTTCGACCAGTTCACGCACCTGCTGCCGGTCCTCGATATCGTCGGGCAGGGTCACGCGGATGAGGCTGCGGGTCTTGGGGTCCATCGTCGTTTCGCGCAACTGGCCCGGATTCATCTCGCCCAGCCCCTTGAAGCGGCTGACCTCGACCTTCTTGCCCTTGAATTCCTTGCGCAGGATTTCTTCGCGATGGGCATCGTCCTTCGCGTAGAGGCTCTTGCCTCCGGCAACGAGGCGATAGAGCGGCGGCTGCGCCAGATAGAGGTGCCCGCGCCGCACCAGTTCCGGCATCTCCTGAAAGAAGAATGTCATCAGCAGCGTCGCGATATGCGCGCCGTCGACGTCGGCGTCGGTCATGATGACGATGCGTTCGTAGCGTAGATGATCGGGGTTGCAGTCCTTGCGCGTGCCGCAGCCCAGCGCCAGGATCATGTCGGCAATTTCCTGATTGGCCAGGATCTTGGCGGTGTTGGCCGACGCGACGTTCAATATCTTGCCGCGCAGGGGCAGGATCGCCTGCGTCTTGCGGTCCCGCGCCTGCTTGGCCGATCCGCCCGCCGAGTCCCCCTCGACCAGGAAAATCTCCGCGCCTTCCGGATCGTCGTTGGAACAGTCGGTCAGCTTGCCCGGCAAGCGTAGCTTGCGCGAGTTGGTCGCGGTCTTGCGCTTGACCTCTTTCTCCTGCTTGCGTTTTAGCCGCTCGTCCATCCGGTCGAGCACATAGGCGAGCAGCGCCTTGCCGCGTTCCATATGGTCGGACAGATAATGGTCGAAATGGTCGCGCACCGCATTTTCGACCAGCCGCGCCGCCTCCGGGCTGGTCAGCCGGTCCTTCGTCTGGCTTTGGAACTGCGGGTCGCGGATGAAGACCGACAGCATGATCTCCGAAGAGGTCACGATGTCGTCTGCGGTGATGTCCTTCGCTTTCTTCTGCCCCACCAGTTCGCCAAAGGCGCGGATGCCCTTCACCAAAGCGGCGCGCAGGCCGGTCTCATGCGTGCCGCCGTCGGGCGTCGGGATGGTGTTGCAATACCAGCTATAGCTACCGTCCGACCAGAGCGGCCAGGCGACGGCCCACTCCACCCGCCCCGCGGCATCGGGAAAATCCTGCGATCCGGAGAAGAAGGCGCTGGTCGCGCATTCCCGGTCGCCCACCTGTTCCTTCAGATGATCCGCCAGGCCGCCGGGAAACTGGAACACCGCCTCGGCCGGGGTGTCGTCGGCGATCAGTTCGGGCGCGCATTTCCACCGGATTTCCACGCCCGCGAACAGATAGGCCTTGGACCGCGCCAGCCGGTAGAGGCGGGACGGCTTGAACTTCTGCTCCCCGAAAATCTCCGTGTCGGGGATGAAACTGACCGACGTGCCGCGCCGGTTGGGCGCCGCGCCGACCTTCTCCAGCCCGCTGCTGGGCAGGCCCTGCGTGAAGCTCTGGCGGAACAATTCCTTGTTGCGCGCCACCTCGACCACCGTGTTGATCGACAGCGCATTGACCACGCTGATGCCGACGCCGTGCAGGCCGCCCGATGTCGCATAAGCCTTGTCGCTGAACTTGCCGCCCGAATGCAGCGTGGTCAGGATCACCTCCAGCGCTGACTTGCCCGGAAATTTGGGATGCGGATCGACGGGGATGCCGCGCCCATTGTCCGTGATGGTCAGCCTGTTGCCCGGCTCCAGCAGCACTTCGATCCGCGTGGCGTGGCCCGCCACGGCTTCATCCATGCTGTTGTCCAGCACTTCGCTGGCCAGATGGTGCAGCGCCCGCTCGTCCGTGCCGCCGATATACATGCCGGGGCGGCGGCGCACCGGCTCCAGCCCCTCCAGCACTTCAATGGCGGAGGCGTCATATTGCGCGGCGGTGGAGGAATTTGCGGCGAACAGGTCTTCGGACATGGGCACAAGCTATAAGCAGGCAGGCGGCGGGCGCAAGCACGCGTTGGTCAGGAGGTCGGCTCCCGCAACGCGCTCCATAACTGCTTCACCTGCCCGTTGAGGTCGGCCAGTCGCGCTCCGTCCATGCCCGACCGTTCCAGCAGCGCCTCGCCCAGGCATCCGCATTCCTCCCGCATGGCCGCTCCGCGTTCCGTCAGGCGCACATCGACGCGCCGCTCGTCGGCCGCGCTGCGGGCGCGGGTCAGGAAGCCCCCCGCCTCCAGCCGCTTGACCAGCGGCGTCACCGTGCTGGATTCGAGCGACAGCCGCTCCGCGATCTGGCCGATGGTGCGGCCGTCCTGCTCCCACAGGGCGTGCAGCACCAGATATTGCGGATAGGTGATGCCCAGCCGATCCAGCATCGGCTTGTAGGCGCGGCTAATGGCCATGCTGGCGGCATAGAGAGAGAAGCAGAGTTGGTCGTCGAGCGGAAGGGCGGCGGACATGATCGGTCTCCTTTGCGGCTTTCATAGCACGAAAATAGATATCGCGATAAATAAATGCTGGACAAGGGGCCGCGACTCGCATATTTAATGTTTATCGCGATAATGATTATCGCGGACTATAAAGGAGCAAGCCCATGTCCATCGATGTGAAATATGTCACCCGCGCCACGGCCACCGGCGGCCGCGACGGCGAAGCCCGCACGGAAGACGGCCGTTTCGCCGCGAAGCTGTCCACCCCCAAGGAACTGGGCGGCCCCGGCGGCGACGGCACCAACCCCGAACAGCTTTTCGCATCGGGCTATTCGGCCTGTTTCATCGGCGCGCTCAAGGTCGCGGGCGGCCAGTTGAAGATCCGCGTGCCGCAGGATGTCAGCGTCACCGCGACGGTCGGGATCGGCCCGCGTTCGGCGGGCGGCTTCGGCCTCACCGCCGATCTGGAAATCAGCCTGCCGGGCGTTGAACGCGCCGACGCGGAAAAGCTGGTCGAGGCGGCGCACCAGATCTGCCCCTATTCCAACGCCACCCGCAATAACCTCGACGTCGGGCTGACCATCGCCTGATCTTGGCGCCTGATCCCGGCAGAAACCAATGAAAAAGGGCCGCTCCCGGCGGGAGCGGCCCTTTTTCATGCCGAAATCAGGCGATCAGCGGACCCGCGGCCCGCCGAAGGGCAGGGGCGGCGGCGGACGGCGCGTGCCGCGCGGCAACTGCGCCTGATAGGCGCGGCCGCAATGCTCGACGCAATAGGGGAAGCCGGGATTCACCGCTTCGCCGCAGAAATGGAAGTCCGGTTCGCCCGGATGGCCCATCGGCCATTTGCAGATGCGCTCTGTCAGGTCCAGCAGCGACGTCTTGCCCGCGATTTCCGGGCTGGGCTTGGCCGGCACCAGGCGGCGCGGCGGGGCAGGGGGGATCGGCGCCTGCTGGTCGCCCGGCCCCTGACGCAGGAAGCCGCCGGGGCCGACGGAGATGATGCGCGGCTGTGGCTTTGGCGCTTCCGTTTCCGCTGCGGCCGCAACCGGAGCAGGGGCGGGCGCGGCGGGGGGCACGGTCCGGACCGGCGAAGCATGCTGCGCCGGAGCGGCTGGTTTTGGAGCTTCCGCCTCAGGCGCGGGCTTGCGCGGGGGCGGGGCGGCCTTTTTCGGCGCTTCGTTGGCTTTCACCGGGGAAGGACGCGATTGCAGGCCCAGGCGGTGCGCCTTGCCGATCACGGCGTTGCGGCTGACCCCGCCCAGTTCGTCCGCGATCTGGCTGGCGGTCAGGCCCCGTTCCCACATTGCCTTGAGCTGGTCGATGCGCTCGTCGGTCCAGGACAATGAATGACTCCTCAAAATCTCAAATTCGCGCCCTATATGGGGCGCGCAGGCGCGGGGTTCAATTTCCCGCGCATAACGCCCTTGCGGCACAACCCCTCAGCCGATAGTCGATCCGACCATGAACGACCAGTCCAAAATTGCTGCCTCCCCGTCGCACCGGCCGCCTTTCCATGAACCGGGCGAGCTGGTCATCCGCAACGTCAACTGGGCGGGCACCCGCGCCCTCTACCGGAAGGAAATCCGGCGCTTCATGAAGGTGCAGCTCCAGACCATATGGGCGCCCGCCGTGACGACGCTGATGTTCCTGGTCATCTTCACCCTGGCGCTGGGCGGCGCCAATCGGCATGTGCTGGGCGTGCCCTTCGCCGATTTCATCGCGCCGGGCCTGATGATCATGGGCATGATGAACAACGCCTTCGCCAACAGCAGCTTCTCCCTGCTGGCGGGCAAGATGCAGGGCACGCTGATCGATTATCTGATGCCGCCGTTGTCGGTCGGGGAATTGCTGCTGGCGCTGGTGGGCGCGGCGGTGACGCGGGCCTTCTGCGTCGGGCTGGCGCTATGGGCGGCCATGGCGCTGTGGCCGGGCGTGCACGTCACCCCGGCGCATCCCTGGGCCATCCTCTGGTTCGGGCTGATGGGCGCGGGGCTGACCGCCTTCATCGGCGTGCTGACATCCATCTGGGCGGAAAAGTTCGACCATGCCGCCGCCATCTCCAATTTCGTGATCGGGCCGATGACGTTGCTGTCGGGCACCTTCTATTCCATCGACCGGCTGGCGCCTGCCTTCCGCGCCATCAGCCACGCCAACCCCTTCTTCTACGCCATTTCCGGCTTCCGCTACGGCTTCGTCGCGGCGGCAGACGGCGATGTGGTGGTGGGCAGCCTGGTGCTGCTGGGCCTGAATATCGCGCTGGGCCTGTTCTGCTATGCGCTGCTCAAGCGGGGATGGAAGCTTAAGGCCTGATCAGGGTGAGCATAGGGATGAGCATAAGATAACGTGCTCCTGCGAAGGCAGGAGCCCAGTTCCGACTTCCGATCTGGGTTCCCGCCTGCGCAGGAGCACGGTGCTATATCAGCTCAACCCCGCAATCACCGGCACGACCAGCATGATCGCCACCAAAGCAGCCGTCGCCATCGCCCAATGATGCAGCCGGGGCAGGGCGCGTCCGTCGCGCCCTCCCTCTGGTTTCAGCAGCATCAGACGTTGACGCCCTTGCCCCCGACCCGAGTCAGCGAAAAGCCCGCCGCCTCCGCCTCCCGCCGCGGATAGATGTTGCGCAGGTCGACCAGCACCGCCCCGTTCATCGAAGCCGCCAGCCGTTTCAGGTCCAGCGCCCGGAACGCGTCCCATTCCGTCACCAGCACCAGCGCGTCGGCCCCGGTCGCCGCCTCATAGGCGTCCTTCGCCATGCTCACGCCCGGCATCAGCGGCGCGGCGACCTCCATGCCTTCGGGATCATAGGCGACGATCCTCGCCCCCGCATCCTCCAGCGCCTGGACGATGGCCAGGCTGGGCGCGTCGCGCATGTCGTCGGTATTGGGCTTGAAGGTCAGGCCCAGCAGCGCGACCGTCTTGCCCCGCGCCTCGCCGCCCAGCGCCTTCACGATCTTGCGCCCCATGGCCCGTTTGCGCAGGTCGTTCACCTGCACGACGGTCTCCACGATGCGGATCGGCGTGTCGTAATCCTGCCCGGTCTTCACCAGCGCCAGCGTATCCTTCGGGAAGCACGACCCGCCATAACCCGGCCCGGCATGCAGGAATTTCGACCCGATCCGGTTGTCCAGGCCAATGCCCCGCGACACGTCCTGCACCTCCGCCCCGACGGCTTCGCACAGGTCCGCCATTTCGTTGATGAAGGTGATCTTGGTCGCCAGGAAGGCGTTGGCGGCATATTTGATCAGTTCCGCTGTCCGCCGCCCGGTGAACATGACCGGCGCCTGGTTCAGGTTCAGCGGGCGATAGACCTGCGCCATCACGTCCATGGCGCGCTCACTGCCGGTGGTGCCCACGACCACCCGGTCCGGCCGCTTGAAATCCCCGATGGCCGCGCCCTCACGCAGGAATTCGGGGTTGGACACGACCTGGATGTCCAGATCGGGCCGCGCTTCCCGCACGATCCGCTCCACTTCGTCGCCGGTGCCGACCGGGACGGTGGACTTGGTGACGATCACTGTCGGCCCGTCCAGCGATTCCGCGATTTCCTTCGCCGCCGCATAGACATAGCTCAGGTCCGCATGCCCGTCGCCGCGCCGCGAAGGCGTGCCCACGGCGATGAAGATCGCGTCCGCGCCCTTCACGCCTTCCGCCAGATCGGTGGTGAAGGTCAGCCGCCCCGCCGCCGCATTGCTGCCCACCAGATGGTCCAGACCCGGCTCGAAAATCGGCATGCGCCCGGATTCGATGGCGGCGATCTTGCCCGCATCCTTGTCCACGCACACCACGTCATGGCCGAAATCCGCAAAGCAGGCCCCTGACACCAGCCCGACATAGCCCGTGCCGATCATCGTGATCTTCATAAAATAACGCAGCCCTCGATTGGGAAGATGGTTTAGCTGGCCTCTAGCATAGCTGTCCGCCAATGCGAAAGCGGGCGTCGGGATTACCCATGTTCAGGGGATGGTTACCATTTTCTGCCAAGGCCTTATCCGAAAGACGGCTTGCAAAGGACGGCAAATGAAGGTTGCGCTGGTGTTCGGGACGCGCCCCGAAGCGATCAAGCTGTTTCCGGTGATTCACGCGCTGCGGGCGCGGGAGGATGTGGAAACCCGCCTGATCGTAACCGCGCAGCATCGCGGCCTGCTGGACCAGGTGCTGGAGATCGCGGGAATCGCTCCGGACATCGACCTGGACGTGATGACGCCGAACCAGACGCTGGACGGCCTGACGGCGAAGCTGATCGTGGAACTGGGCAAGGCCTTCGACGCGGAGAAGCCCGACCGCGTGGTCGTCCATGGCGATACCCTTACCACCATGGTCGCCAGCCTTGCCGCCTATTACCGCAAGATTCCCGTCGCCCATGTCGAGGCGGGCCTGCGCAGCGGCGACATCCATCACCCCTGGCCGGAGGAGGTGAACCGCCGCGTCGTCGCCTGCATCGCCGACATGAACTTCGCCCCGACGCAGGCCGCCGCCGACGCGCTGCTGGCCGAAAGTCGCGACCCGGCGACCATCCACGTCACCGGCAACACCGTGATCGACGCGCTGCTTGCCACCCGCCGGCGCGTGCTGGCCGAACCCGGCCTCGCGTCCGGCCTTGACGATCTGGCCCGGCGCTTCGCGGGCAAGCGCATCGTCGCCGTCACCAGCCACCGGCGGGAGAATTTCGGCGGCGGCATGGAGGCGATCGCCCGCTCCATCGCTGACATAGCGGAGCGCCCGGACGTGGCGGCGATCTTCCCGGTCCATCCCAACCCCCATGTCCGCCCGGTCATGGACGCGGTGCTGGGCGGCCTGCCCAATGTCGCGATGATCGAGCCGCTGGATTATCCCCATTTCGTCCGCCTGCTGGACCTCTGCCACCTCGTCCTCACCGACAGCGGCGGCGTGCAGGAGGAAGCGCCCTCGCTCGGAAAGCCCGTGCTGGTGATGCGCGAGACGACCGAACGTCCCGAAGGCGTGACGGCTGGCACGGCGAAACTGGTGGGCACCGACCGCGCAAAGATCGTCCAGTCGGTCTTCGCTCTGCTGGATGACGAAGCCGCCTACGCCGCCATGTCTCGCGCCCATAACCCCTTTGGGGACGGCCACGCGGCAGAGCGCATCGCCGACATCATCGCCGCCAGTGCGCGGGCCGATATGAACGAGGCGGCCTGAGTTCGAACCCGTCATGCTGAACTTGTTTCAGCATCCATTTCTCCTCCCGCTCCGCAGCCTGTGGGGGCACGATAGATGCTGAAACAAGTTCAGCATGACGAATTGGGGACAGGCAGTCCGTTACCGAAATCTTCAGCATTTCCCGTCACAAAGCGAGGCCAATCATCGGCTTCCCAGGACTCCTCAATGCCCCTCGAAAAGCTCCAGCAGAAGGTATCCGTCATCGGCCTGGGCTATATCGGCCTGCCGACCGCTGCCCTGATCGCTCGCGGCGGCGCGCAGGTGGTGGGCGTCGACGTCAGCGCCCATGTGGTGGAGACGGTCAATAGCGGCCGCGTCCATATCGAGGAAGTCGACCTTGACGGCCTCGTTCAGGGTGTCGTCTCCCGCGGCAACCTGCGCGCCAGCTTGACGGTCGAGCCAAGCGACGTCTTCATCATCGCCGTCCCCACCCCGGTCGCCGAAGACCGCGCCCCGGACATCAGCCATGTCCTGAAGGCCGCCCGCACCGTCGCTCAAGTCCTGAAGTCCGGCGACACGGTGATCCTCGAATCCACCTCACCGGTCGGCACCACCGAAGCCATGCGCGACCTCTTCGCGCAACTCCGCCCTGACCTGAAGATGCCCGAACCCGGCGTGGCGGGCGACATCGCCATCGCATATTGCCCCGAACGCGTCCTTCCCGGCCGCATCCTGGTCGAACTGATCGACAATGACCGTTGCATCGGCGGCATCACCCCGCGCTGCGCCCGCAAGGCGCTGGGCTTCTACCGCCAGTTCGTGCGCGGCGCCTGCATCACCACCTCCGCCCGCGCCGCCGAAATGGTGAAGCTGGTCGAAAACAGCTTCCGCGACGTCAACATCGCCTTTGCCAACGAACTGTCCGTCATCGCGGAACGCATGGACATAGACGTGTGGGAAGTCATCCGCCTCGCCAACCGTCACCCCCGCGTCAACATCCTCCAGCCCGGCCCCGGCGTCGGCGGTCACTGCATCGCGGTCGATCCCTGGTTCATCGTCCATGGCGACCCGGAAAACAGCCGCCTCATCCGCACCGCCCGCGAAGTCAATGACGGCAAGACCGACTATGTCGTCGCGAAAGCCTCCGACCTGATCGACGAATATCCGGGACAGCAGATCGCCTGCCTCGGCCTCGCCTTCAAACCCAATATCGACGATTTCCGCGAAAGCCCCGCCGTGAAGGTCGCCGCCCGCCTCGCCAAGCGCTATGGCCGCCGCATCAAATTGGTCGAACCCTATGCCCACGACCTGCCGATGGAATTCGCCGGAACCGGGGCCGACCTGATCGATCTCGATACGGCTCTGGAACAATGCGGCGTTTTCGTCATTCTTGTCGATCATGATGTCTTCAAATCCGTTCCGGTGGACGAACGCGCCGACAAGGCGGTCTACGACACCCGCGGCGTCTGGCCGGATCAGCCCCGGCGACCAAGTGCCGGTCAGACTGCCCCGGATCAGGCCCGGATCGCCATCTGATCGGCGGCGCGGGCGAGCGCATGGTTGCCATGTCCCCGCCGCGCCGTTAACCCCGCCCGCAACGGCATGCTTCCTGCGTGCCGATTAAATTGCGGGGATTTTCCAGCGGCATGAACCGGCCCACCGACAGCAAGAGCCAGGCGCTGGTCATGGCCCTGGCCTGCGCGCTGCTCGGCGCCTGCTCGACCGTGGAGGATGCGCCAAGGGGGGAGGGCGCCTATGCCGCCATCCCGCCCGCTCCGGCCGTTGGCGTCGATTACCGCATATCCCCCGACGATATATTGCGCATCCAGGTCTATCATGAACCCGGCCTGTCGCTGGAGGACGCGCAGGTGACGGCGGCGGGCATGGTGCGCATGCCGCTGATCGGCGACGTCTCCATCGCGGGCCTTTCCGCGAGCGAGGCTTCTGACGTCATCGCAGGCCGTCTGGGTGACCGCTACCTTGTCTCCCCGCAGGTGACGGTGTTCGTCAAGAAGGCGGTGGGCCGCCGCATCACCGTGGACGGCGAAGTCCGCGAACCGGGCCTGTTCCCCCTCGACGGCCGCCTCGGCCTGCAACAGGCGGTCGCCCTCGCCAAGGGGCCAACCCGTCTCGCCAGCCTCAGCCGGATCGTCGTGGTCCGCCAGTCGGACGGCCAGCGCAAGGCGGCGATGTTCGACCTCGGCGCGATTCGGAAGGGGCAGGCGCCCGATCCTGAAATCCTGCCCGGCGACACGATCATCGTCGGCCTGTCGCGGGCCAAGGCGATATTGGGCGGCGCGCTGCTCGCCCTGCCAGCGGTCGGCGCGGGCTTCGTCGCGCTGGATGGGGGACTCTGATGGCGGGGCCGGGCCTGCTGATCGACGCCGCGATGGAGGGCCGCCCTGCGCGCTTCGCCGCCGCCGCGAACGGCGCATGGACGGCGGTGCGGCGGCATCGCATCATCCTGTTCGTCACCATGGCGCTTTGCGTGCTGGCGGGCGTGATCTTCATCCTGCTCTCCACCCCCGATTATCGGGCGACCGCCTCGGTCGAGGTGGAGGACGTCCCCGCCGGGGCCGCTGGCGCTGCCGCCGCGCAAAGGCCGGCGACCCCATCCGACAATGAATCGCTGATGCAGACCGAACTGGAAGTGCTGCGCAGCCGTGCCCTGGCGGAGGATGTGGCCCGCGAACTGGCGCTGGTCGGCAGCCGCACCTTCTTCGACGGCATGGACGTCCGCCGCCCGGACCGGGGGACAGGCTCGCTCAGTCAGCGACAGGTCGAAACCGAAATGGTTGTGAACCTGCTGCGCGACAATCTGCACGTCGAACTGCCGGGCAAGTCCCGCGTCATCCGCATCGGCTTCACCAGCGCCAACGCCGTGCTGTCGGCGCGGGTCGCTAACAGCTATGCCGACAGCCTGATCCGCGCCGATCTGAAACGCGGCTTCGAATCCGGCGTTCAGGCCCGCCGCTTCCTGCTGGGCGAACTGGACGGGGCGCGCAAGGATCTGGAACGGGCGGAGCGCGATCTGGCGGTCTATGCCGCCAACACCGGGGCGGTAGCGCCGCCGGAATCGAACGATGGCGAAAGCGCCCCGCCCGAAGGCACCACCGCGACCCGGCTGGCGCAGCTCAACGCCTTCCGCGCTCAGGCCACGGCGGACCGCATCGCCGCGCAGAAACGCTGGGAAAGCGCCCGCCTGTCCAGCGTCGAAACCCTGCCCGAAGTGCTGAACAACGGCGCGATGCAGCAGATCATGACGGAACGGGCGCAGGCGCGGGCGCAGGTCGTGCAGGAACGGCAGTTCCGCAAGGACGCCCACCCCGAAATGCGCGAAGCCCGCGCCCGGCTGGCCGCGCTGGACGATCAAGCGGAGGGGATGGCGAACACCATCCGCGCCTCGCTCAAGGAACAGTTCGACGTCGCCGTCCATGGCGAAAGGCAGATCCAGTCCGAAATCGCCAAGGTCGAGCGGCAGGCCCAGGCCGAACGCGGGCGCGGCGTACAGATGAGCATATTGGAGCGCCAGGTCGACACCTATCGCCTGCTGCACGACAGCTTGCTCCAGCGCTATCGCGACATGGCTTCCCAGGCGGGCTTCCAGGCGGGCCGCATCCAGCCGCTGGACCGGGCGGCGGTGCCATCGCGTCCATCCTCGCCCAATATCGGTGTCACCATGCTGTTCGCGTCATTGGGCGGGCTGCTCCTCGGCCTGATGGCGGTGGCCGGACGGCATATTTTCGATGACGCGGTGACCTCCGCCGACACGCTGGCGGAACGGGTGAACCTGCCGCTGCTCGGCGCGGTCCCGGCGGGCGAGAAACCGGCGGCGGAGATTTTCGCGCCCATGGCCTCCTCGCTGCTGCTGGGGTCGGCGGCGGGTCTGCCGCGCTCGATCCTCGTCACCAGCGCGCAGGAGGGGGAGGGGAAGTCCTCGACCCTACATGCCTTGGCGAAAGCGCTGGCGAAACTCGACAAGCGGGTTCTGGTGATCGACGCCGACATGCGGCGGCCCAAGCAGCACAGCCTGTTCGGCATCTCGCCCACCCGCGGCATCAGCGAACTGATGACGGGGCAGGCGAAGATGGACGAGGTCATCGTCGACAGCGGCGTGGCGGGCGTGTCCCTGCTCCCCTGCGGCGCGATCCCGCCCAGCCCGGCCGAACTGTTGGTCACGCCCGCGATGGACTCCCTGCTGGCGACCGTGCGCGAACGCTATGACACGGTGCTGATCGACGCCCCGCCGGTGCTGGGCCTGTCCGACGCTTGCCTGCTCGCGAGCAAGGCGCAGGTGACGCTGCTGGTGGTTGAATGGGGCCGCAACCACCATGGCGGCCTGCGCGTGGCGGTCGACCGGCTGCGGCGGGCAGGCGGCGCGATTATCGGCGCGATCCTCACCAAACAGGAAGGCCGCCCCTTCGAATATGACTATCACCGGGGCGGTTAGGCGTCCCTCGACCTCCCTCCGTCATTCCCGCGAAAGCGGGAATCCATCTCCCAACCTTTGTGCTTGAGGCAACGTGAAGAGATAGATTCCCACTTTCGCGGGAATGACGAAGATGGGTGGCTAGCGGTCGGTCGGGTTTCAAACTTCAGATCGCCGAAGCAGACCACTTAATTTGCGCTCCAAATGCTGGTCGCAGCCGAACCAAAAATCGCCGCCATGGCAGCATAAAAAATGACTGCCAGCCAAAATCTAAATGGCTCGCTTCGTCGCGTATGAGTAACGCCTTGATAAGTGGTGACGCCATTTTTCAAGGCGCGCACGAGTGCCCAGCAAAGCCCCACTGCCGCAAATAAAAAGAAGCTGGCCAATCCCGTCACGATGCGCCCTACTCCCTGTCGGCATGTCTGGTGTCGAGCATATGATCTGTGTTCGGGGAAGGCTACTTCTGATCGTTACTGCCTTGCCTTGCGACGACGGAAAAATCCTAACTGAACGGTCACTTGTCCCCAATAGGCGAGGATCACCCCGAACAGCAGCCTTCGATAATCGGGTTGGACCAAGCCTGTCGCTTCCATCGCCACGAAGGCCATGCCAAACCAGACCGCAAAAAAAGCAATCCAGAGGTGAGTGACGCTAAACAGGGCGTCGAAAAGGCGTTTCATACTCACTGTCTAGCATGGAATTGAATGTCCGCTATGGAGATCAGTATATCTCAATACGAAAGAACACAAATGGTCGGCTAACGGCGGTGAACCGATGGCGCGAACCTAAGCAGGATCAATCCAATCAATATCAACAGGCCTATGACCTGCTTCTCGTAGCCTGCGAATACGCCCCATCCTGCGTACTTACTGGCCAGGGTGATAAGAAGAACCGTTACGAAAACGCCTGCGATGATTCGCTCGCGCAAATTTGGAGGGCGGGGTTTCCATTCGTATTCTGCGTCGCTCATGATCGTGAATTTGCAGCGATGTGCTGGCGGCGGCAACGTCTAATCCTATTGTCGGCTTCTAAGAAATGACTGCGGTACGTTTGAACGGCAAAAAATGGTCGTTTTCAGACTCTCCTTTCAATCATCCGGCCCTGAGCCTGAATGATTGCCTGAGCATCAGGCGTAACCCAATGGCCACAGCTTTCTCCAAAAACATCCTATTTCTCCAACAAGCCACAATATCGCCTGTCCTATTCCACGCCAGCCAGCCTATCCCGCATCCCTCTTTGAAACGTCCGACCAATCGCCCCACCACGCATATGCGCGCCCAGGCACGCGCGCGCATACACTGTGAACTTCGGGGTGAAACGCTCGATGGAAAACAGGAAAAAGGCCAGAAAACCGCAGTTTCCTGACCTTCCATAACCTCAGCAATGTCGCCTGCTCCAGCGCCTCTCAGGCCCGCGCCAGCAGCCCTTCGACCAGCCCCTCGAACAGCCGCCGGCCATCGGTCGCGCCATGCGCCGCTTCGATCACGCGCTCCGGATGCGGCATCATGCCCAGTACATTGCCGGCTTCGTTCAATATGCCTGCGATGTTCCGCGCCGACCCGTTGACGCTCTCCGCATAGCGCAGCGCCACCCGGCCTTCGCCTTCCAGCCGGTCCAGCGTCGCCGCATCGGCGAAATAATTGCCGTCATGATGCGCCACCGGAAAGCTGATCGCTTCGCCCGCCTCATAGCGGCTGGTGAAGGCGCTCTGCGCATTCTCGACCGTCAGCGCGACGTCGCGGCACACGAAATGTCCACCCGCATTGCGCAGCAGCGCGCCGGGCAGCAGACCGCTCTCGGTCAGCACCTGGAAACCGTTGCAGATGCCGAGCACATAGGCGCCCCGGTCAGCCGCCTTCGCCACCGCCTGCATCACCGGCGAACGGGCCGCCATCGCGCCGGAGCGCAGATAGTCCCCATAGGAAAAGCCGCCCGGCACCCCGATCAGGTCTATATCGTCCGGCAGTTCGGTATCGCGGTGCCAGACCATGGCGGGCTTCGCGCCGGTCGCCGCCTCGAACGCCACGGCGAGGTCGCGGTCGCAATTGCTGCCGGGGAAGACGATGACGGCGCTCTTCATGGCTCAGGCCTTTTCGATGCGGTAGTTTTCGATCACCGTGTTCGCCAGCAGCTTGCGGCACATGGCGTCGATATCCTCGTCGCTGGTGCCGTCCGCCAGGTCCAGCTCAATAAGCTTGCCTGCGCGCACGTCATTGACCCCGCCAAAGCCAAGGCCTTCCAGCGCGTGGTGGATCGCCTTGCCCTGCGGATCGAGGACACCGCCCTTTAGGGTGACGAAGATGCGGGCTTTCATGGGGCAGGGAACTCCGTAATCAGGCTTTCGCGCACCCCCTAATCCCGTCGGCTCCCGCAGGCAAGGCATTATGCTTTCCTGATCGGTGGCGTTGCTTTAGGCGGGCGCCATGAATCAGGAATATCTTTATTATGCGTGCGCCATCGCGGCCGTGATCCTGTCCGGCCTCGCCAAGGGCGGGTTCGCCGGGGTGGGGGCGCTGGCCATGCCGATCATGGCGCTGGGCGTGGACCCGGTGAAGGGGGCGGCGATCCTGCTGCCCATCCTGATCCTGCAGGACGCGGTCAGCGTCTGGTCGTTCCGCCATAGCTGGGACCGGCATATAGCGAAGGTCATGCTGCCGGGAATGGCGATGGGGGTCGCCATCGGCTATGTCTTCGCGGCCCAGGTTTCCGAAGTCGCGGTGCTGGGCGTGCTGGGCCTGATTTCGGCGCTGTTCGGCCTGCAACGGCTCTGGGTGGAGCGTGGCGGCGCGATGGTGCTGCCGTCCAATTCGCCAAGCTGGATCGGCGTGCTGTTCGGCATGGCGAGCGGCTTCACCAGCCAGATCGCCCATGCGGGGTCGCCGCCCTTCCAGATGTGGGTGCTGCCCAAGCGCCTGCCTCGCGATATGCTGGTCGGGACGACGGCAGTCACCTTCGCCACGATGAACTGGATGAAGGTGCCCGCCTATGCCGCGCTGGGGCAGTTCACCCGGACCAACCTGCTGGCGACCGCGACGCTGATTCCCGTCGCCGTCGCGGCGACCTTGGCGGGCGTGGTGCTGGTGAAGCGGGTGGATGCGGCGCGTTTCTACACGCTCATCTACGTGCTGATGGTGCTGCTGGGCATCAAGCTGCTGGTGGACGCGCTGCTCGCCTGAGCAGCGCGCCGAATTTCGTCAGTCCTTGCTGCGCTTCTTGCGGTGGGTGTCCAGGTCGAGGACGGTCGTATCGACGCCTTCGGGCATCAGGCCCAAACGACGGGCGACCTCCTGATAAGCCTCGACTTCGCCACCCAGGTCGCGGCGGAAACGGTCCTTGTCCAGCTTCTCGCCGGTCGCCATGTCCCACAGGCGGCAGCCGTCCGGGCTGATCTCGTCGGCCAGGATGACGCGGCTATAGTCACCGTCCCACAGGCGGCCGAATTCCAGCTTGAAGTCGATCAGGCGGATGCCGATGCCCGCGAACAGACCGCACATGAAATCGTTGATGCGGATCGCCATGTCGGCGATGTCGTGCATCTCGTCCTGCGTGGCCCAACCGAAGCAGGCGATATGCTCTTCCGACACCAGCGGGTCGCCCAGCGCGTCGTCCTTGTAGCAATATTCGATCAGCGTCCGGGGAAGCTGCGTCCCTTCCTCGATCCCCAGCTTCTTGCTGAGCGAACCGGCGGCGACGTTGCGCACCACGACCTCGATCGGAACGATCTCGACCTGGCGGACAAGCTGCTCGCGCATGTTGAGGCGGCGGATGAAGTGGGTGGGAACGCCGATCTGGCCGAGCAGGGTGAAGATATGCTCGGAAATGCGGTTGTTCAGGACGCCCTTGCCCGAAATCGTGCCCTTCTTCTGGGCGTTGAAGGCGGTCGCGTCATCCTTGAAATATTGGATGATCGTGCCCGGCTCCGGGCCTTCGTAAAGGATCTTTGCCTTGCCTTCGTAGATTTGGCGGCGACGGGCCATGCGCGGTTCCTGTCTTCCCAAGAATGAATGTGCCCCGGCAAACGCGAATCGGAAAGGATCAGCGGGTGCCGGGGCTGCTTGGGCTGGCCCTTAGACCAAAGTGGGCAAGGGTGCAAATATATGGGCCGCTACAATACGTCCCCGAACATGAGCCAGATCAGCGCGAGCCAGCCCGCAAGGCCCACCGCGTCCAATATGACGCCCGACCGGGCGCGGATGGCGGCAATCGGGCCGCTTGCTTGTTCCTCATCTTCCATCGTTGCGACAGTAACGGCGGATGCAGGAAAGTTAAGCCGGTTCCGCTTCCGTCTTCACTTCGCCCTTGCGCTGCACCGCCATCAGTCGTTCGGTGAAGCGCTGTCGCCACCAGCTTATGTCCTGCTGCTCCACGCTGTCCATCATGGCGCGCCAGCGGCGTTTGCGCTCGTCGAGAGGCATGGCGAGAGCGCGAGTGATGGCGTCGGACATTTCCTCCGGACTATAGGGATTGATCAGCAGCGCGTCCTTGAGTTGCTGGGCCGCCCCGGCGAAGCGCGACAGGATGAGAACGCCCGGATCGTCGGGGTTCTGCGCGGCCACATATTCCTTCGCGACCAGATTCATGCCGTCGCGCAGCGGCGTCACCAGCCCGATCTTCGCGGCGCGATAGATGCCCGCCAGCTTGTCGCGGGGATAGCCCTGGTTGACGTAGCGGATCGGCGTCCAGTCGACATCGCTATATTCGCCGTTGATCCGGCCCGCCAGCGCGTCCAGCGTGGCGCGGATCTGCTGGTAGCTCTCCACTTCCCCACGAGACGGCGGGGCGATCTGGGTCAGCACGACGTTGCGATGATGTTCGGCATGGTCCTTCAGGAAGCGGGCATAGCCGTTGAACCGTTCCTCCAACCCCTTGCTATAGTCCAGCCGGTCGACGCCGACGATCATGGCGCGGTCCTGCAATGATCGGCGGACCTTTTCGTACATGTCGCTGGCCGCCTCGCTGACAGCGGCGGTGGCGAACGCCTGCGCGTTGATGCCGATCGGGCAGGCGATGGCCTGGATGGTCCGGTCGCCCAGCGTCACCAGGTCGCCGTCCACCGACCCGCCCATCTCCCGCTCCACATAATGGCGGAAGGATTCCAGCCATTCCTCTGTGTGGAAGCCCACGACATCATAGGCGAACAGCGCCTCCACCAGCTTGGTATGATGGGGCAGCGACACCAGCAGCCGGGTCGGCGGCCAAGGAATGTGCAGGAAAAAGCCCATTCGATTGTCATGGCCCCGGTCGCGCAGCATCCGGCCCAGCGGGATCATGTGATAATCCTGGACCCAGATGATGTCTTCGGGCTCGATCAGCGGGCTGGTGGTGTCCGCGAAGCGCTGGTTGACGCGGTTGTAGCCGCCCTCGAAATCGCGCTCATATTCAGCCAGGTCGATGCGGAAATGGAACAGCGGCCACAGCGTTTTGTTGGCATAGCCATTATAATATTCGTCGACGTCCTGCTCTTCCAGGTCGATGGTCGCCGTCTTGACGCCGTCATCCTCGGAAAAGCCGATCTGGCCGGTGAAATTTTCCGTGACCTCGCCCGACCAGCCGACCCATATGCCCCGGCTTTCCCGCAGCGCCTGGGAAAGGGCGACGGCAAGGCCGCCCTGATTGCCGGCCTTGCCGGGCCTGCTGACCCGGTTGGAAATGACGATCAATCGGCTCATGGCCGGAGCCTCCAATCAAGGCGCCTCATCGCATCACGCTCCATGGTTTGCTCAAGAGCACGGCGCAGTTGATGATGCCGACCAATGAGTAGGTTTGGGGATAGTTCCCCCACAATTCCCCGGTCGCGGGGTCGATATCCTCCGACAGCAGCCCGGCGGCGGTGCGGCGGGACAGCATCTCCTCGAACAGGGCCCGCGCCTCCTCGCCGCGTCCGGTGCGGTGCAGCGCCTCGATCAGCCAGAATGTGCAGACGTTGAAGGCGGTGACCGGCTCCCCGAAATCGTCCGGCGCGCTGTAGCGCAGCATGTCGTTGCCGCGCC
Organism: Sphingobium chlorophenolicum; assembly: GCF_000722875.1. Lineage (GTDB taxonomy): Bacteria > Pseudomonadota > Alphaproteobacteria > Sphingomonadales > Sphingomonadaceae > Sphingobium > Sphingobium chlorophenolicum. Next base: position 57,309 of record NZ_JFHR01000012.1, read on the forward strand.
GCAGATCCTGCTCCAGCGCCTTCAGCGTGCCGATGAACATGGGATTGTCCGCCGTCAGGAAACGCAGGTCGAGCAGTTGGAGCAGCGACGCATCCCGCGCATCGTCCTCGAAATTGGCGGAGATGGCGTTGCTGTCGGTCCGCCAGGCGGATTGCAGGATGCGGGCCTTCATGACCTCCGCCCGCTCGCGCCAATGGACTTCGCGCTCCGGTTGCCCCACGGCGATCGCCGCATGGGCCAGGCGGTCGCACGCCGCCCAGCACATGACCGCGCTATAGCTGTGGACATGGGCGCGGGTGCGCAATTCCCAAAGGCCCGCGTCGGGCTGGTCATAGACCTGCCAGGCCCGCTCGCCCACCGCCTCCAGCGCCTCGAAATCCGCCTCTCCGGCCATGCGCAGCAGGCGCTGGTCGATGAAGCCCTGGACGGAGGAGAGGACGATCTGGCCATAGGCGTCATGCTGGACCTGCGCATAGGCGGCGTTGCCGATCCGCACCGGTCCCATGCCGCGATATCCGGGCAGGTTCCGCGCCTCCCGCTCCTCCAGCGTGGCGTTGCCGCGCACGTCGTAGAGCGGCTGGATATGGCCGCCCCGCGCACCGTCGACGATGTTGCGCAGATAGACGAGATAGCTTTCCAGCACGTCCAGCGCGCCCAGCCGGTTCAGCGCCTCGACCGTATAATAGGCGTCCCTGATCCAGCAGTAGCGATAATCCCAGTTGCGGCCGCTGTCGGCATGTTCGGGGATGCTGGTGGTCAGCGCCGCGACGATGGCGCCGGTTTCCTCATGCTGGCAGAGCTTGAGGGTGATGGCGGACCGGATGACCGCCTCCTGCCATTCGGCTGGGATGGCCAGGCCCCGGACCCACATCTGCCATTCCAGGATAGTGTCGTCCAGCATCCGCTCCACCGCGGGACGGAGCGCGTCGGAAAAGCTTTCGTCCGGCCCCATGAAGAAATGCATGTCATGTTCGATCCGGAACCAGCTTTCCTGGCTGATCAGGCCGATGGGCGCGTTGGTGGACACGCGCATCGCCATATAGGACAGCACCAGCCGGATATGGTTGGAACCATAGCTGATCGGCACCTTTTCCGAATGCCAGGAGGTGGTCGGGCGCAGCCTGACACGGACGCGGGGGCTTCCCGAAATGGGCCGGACAATGCGGGCGAACGCCACCGGACGATACATGCGGCCCATATGTTTGTGGCGGGGGCAGAAATCGTAAAGCTCTATCGCATTGCCCTGATCGTCGCTCTGGCGCGTGACCAGCACTGGCGTGTTGCGGACATAATGCTGTTCGATCCGGGTGCAGTTTTCCAGTTCGATGGCCCAGAAGCCGCGAGCGTCCGGGGCGTCCCAGGCGGCATCGTCCAGCAATGCCGAAAAGACGGGATCGCCGTCTACGCGGGGCACACACGCCCAGATCATCCGTCCGGCGCGGTCGATCAGCGCCGATGCCTGGCAATTGCCGATGGGCCAGAGGTCGAGCGTACGCTCGCCGCCGCCCATCACGTCCTTCTTCTGCATCGCTATCGGTCGGTCCCCCTTGTTCGTGCACGACAGGGGCGCCGGACCGTCGGATCAGCCGGTACCAGCGACCCCCTGCGCGAGATAATGCCTGACGGCGGCAACCTGTTCCAAAGAGAATGCGGCCAGCGTGGCCCTGGGCGCGCCGACCAGAACGCCCGCGCCGCCCAGGTCGCGGGCGACGGCGAAGCCCTCTTCATCGGTCACGTCGTCGCCGATGAAGACAGGTTTTCCGCCCGCCATCGGGCTGCGTTGCATCAGGGTGCGGACGGCCGTACCCTTGTCCGCGCCGCCGGGCCGCAATTCATAGAGCATCTTGCCCGGTTGCAAGGCCAGGCCAAGCCGGTCGGCCAGCCCTTCGGCCAGATCGCGGGCTGCATCGCCCCATTGCGGAGCGCCGCGAAAATGAAGGCCGACGCTGATCGTCTTGCGCTCTACCAGCAGGCCGGGCTTGTGGGTGGCGAAGGAATGGAAGGCCGCCTCCGCGTCATCGACGGCGGGCAGGCGGGCGGGGGCCTCCGCCAGTTCGCCCGGTTCCGCGAATTCCAGCCCGTGGGTGCCCGCCAGCAGGAAGGCGCCAAAGCCCAGATCCCGCAACGTCGCGACGGAGCGGCCGCTGACGATGGCGAGGCGACCGTCCAGCCGCTCGCGCAGCCGTTCCAGCAGGGCAAGCAGTTCCCCGTCCACCACGACGCCGTCGGGCGTATCCGCGATCGGCGCCAGCGTGCCGTCGAAGTCGAGGAACAGCGAAGCCCCGCTCAGTAGCGCGAGCGGCGGAGGGGGAAGATCGGGAAGAGGGGAAAGGCGGGAATCGGACACGCGGGCAAAGTGGCGCATGGCGCGGAATGCGCAAGTCCCCTCTGATCCTCTTGGCGATTTTTGAGGGACTTCACCGACGTTCCTCCGCCCAGGGCGCCGACCAGGCGATGCGGTGGAGTGCGCAGAAAGCCTGCATGATGGCGGCGATCAGGCCTTGGCGGGTTTCATGGCTGTGGGGGGACAGCCGGGCGTCATTGGACATGGGCATGACGGTTCCTTTCCATGATTGAATTGGTGAAGTGAACGGCGTTTCGCGGGATTTCCTATCGCGCTTTTGCAGGGGGACGGCCAACAAAAGGGTGGACGCGAATCATAAGGGTGGCTTATCCATGGCGGATGAGTTCATTGCCGCCCCTGTCCGCCGTCCGCGTGTTCGAAGCCGCCGCCCGGCTGGAGAATTTCACCGCCGCCGCGCAGGAACTGGGGATGACCCAGGCGGCGGTCAGTTATCAGGTGAAGTTGCTGGAGGAACGGCTGGGCATCAGCCTGTTCCAGCGGGCCGGGCGGAAAGTGGCGCTGACCGACAAGGGGCGGGAGATCGCGACGGTCGTATCCCGCGCGTTCGACCAGATGCGGGAGGGGTTCGCCGCGCTGACGCAGGATCATTCGACGGTGCTGACGATCAGTTGCATGAACAGCTTCGCCCATCTCTGGCTGGCGCCCCGGATCGGGACTTTCCAGATGCGCCATTCGGGGCTGGCGGTGCGGATCGACGCGACGAACCGGGTCGTGGATTTCGCCCGCGACGGCGTGGATGTCGCGGTGCGGGGCGGGGAGGGGATATGGCCGGGTGTGGAGGCGAAGCTGCTGACCCACAACCGGATCGCGCCCGTGTGCAGCCCCGGCTGGCTTGCGAAGAACGGCCCGATTGCCGACGCCCATGCGCTGCACGCCATGCCGCGCCTGTCGCCGGACGACTTGTGGTGGCATGAATGGTTCGCAGGCGTCGGGGTGGAGGCGGACGGCAAGGGGCTGCGGCCTGCGATCGCGCTCGATTCCCAGGTGATGGAGGGTCGCGCCGCCATGGCTGGGCAGGGCGTCGCCATCGTCAATCCCTTCCTGTGGAAGGCGGAGGTGGAGGCCGGGTTGCTGGTGGAGGCCGTGCCATCCTATGTGCGGGAACGGGCGAGCTATTGGGTGGCATATCCGCCCCATGCGCGGAATGCGCCCAAGGTGAAGGCGTTTCGCGACTGGATTGGCGCGGAGTTTGCGCGGGAGATTGCGGCGGACCCGGATGGGCGGTTTTTGCCGCGGTGAATCGGATGGCTATTAGGGGACGCTCTTAATCCTCCCTACGCGCAGCGTGGGGAGGGTCGAAGAGAGGCACGTGACTCTCTTCGACATGCGAAGCGTGGTGGAGGGGAAATGGCGTGACCTGCGTATCTTCCCCTCCACCACCGCTTTCAGCGGCGGTCCCCCTCCCCATCTTCCGATGGGGAGGAATAGGAGAGGTCTGCTCTTGAATTTGTCCACACTGCCTGGGGCGGAACCGGGCTCCTGCCTTCGCAGGCGCACGGTGGGATTAAACTCCGTTTCCGTTTTGTCGCGGCGCTGCTATTCCCCTTTGCGATGACCGATTTTCGCGACCCGTTCGACGCTATCAAGGATCACCCGTTCGACGATGCGCTGTCCCAGCGCTACCTCGTCTATGCGCTTTCCACCATTACAGCTCGGTCGTTGCCGGACCTGCGCGACGGGTTGAAGCCGGTGCATCGCCGCCTGCTTTGGGCGATGCGGTTGCTCAAGATGGAGCCGGGCGGCGCTTCGCCCGATGTGCTGGTCGCCAATCCGGCGCGCAACACCACCTCCTACAAGAAATGCGCCCGCGTCGTCGGCGACGTCATCGGCAAATATCACCCGCATGGCGACGCGTCGGTCTATGACGCCATGGTGCGGCTGGCGCAGGACTTTTCGCTGCGCACGCCGCTGGTCGACGGGCAGGGCAATTTCGGCAATATCGACGGCGATAATGCGGCGGCCATGCGCTACACCGAGGCGCGGCTGACGCAGGCGGCGGCCGACCTGATGGCGGGCCTGGACGAGGGCACCGTCGAATTCCGCCCCACCTATAATGGCGAGGATCAGGAGCCGGAGGTTTTCCCCGGCCTCTTCCCCAACCTGCTGGCCAATGGCGCCAGCGGCATCGCGGTCGGCATGGCGACCAGCATCCCGCCGCATAATGTCGCGGAACTGATCGACGCGGCCAGCCTGCTGATCGACAATCCGGACGCCGAACATGCCGACCTGATGCGGATCGTGCGCGGGCCGGACTTTCCGACCGGCGGCGTATTGGTGGACAGTCCTTCCATCATATCAGAGGCTTATGCGACGGGGCGGGGATCGTTTCGAACCCGCGCCCGCTGGCACAAGGAGGATGGCGGGCGCGGAACCTGGGTCGCGGTGGTCACGCAAATCCCCTTCCAGGTGCAGAAATCCAAGCTGATCGAGCAGATCGCCGCGCTGATCAACGACAAGAAGCTGCCGATCCTGGCCGATGTGCGGGACGAGAGCGACGAATTGATCCGCATCGTCATCGAGCCCCGCGCCCGCACCGTCGATCCGGACGTGCTGATGGATAGCCTGTTCCGGCTGACCGATCTGGAAAATCGCTTCCCGTTGAACCTGAACGTGCTCGACGCGACGCGCACGCCCCGCGTTCTGGGGCTCAAGCCGGTCCTGATCGAATGGCTGAAACACCAGATCGACGTGCTGGTGAAGCGCGCCCAGCATCGGCTGGACAAGATCGCGGCGCGGCTGGAACTGCTCGACGGCTATATCATCGCCTATCTGAACCTGGACCGGGTGATCGAGATCATCCGGACCGAGGATGAGCCGAAAGAGGTGATGATGGCCGAATTCGGCCTGACCGACCGGCAGGCCGAGGCGATCCTGAACATGCGGCTGCGCAGCTTGCGCAAGCTGGAGGAGATGGAATTGCGCCGCGAGCATTCGGAACTGCTCAAGGAGCGCGACGACCTCCTCAAGCTGGTCGAAAGCCCGGCGCGGCAGCGGACGCGGCTGAAAAAGGATCTGGCCGACCTGCGCAAGCGCTATTCCCCCGACAGCGATTTCGGCAGGCGGCGTACCTTGGTCGAGGAAGCGGCGCCTGCGCGGGAAATCCCGCTGGAGGCGATGATCGAGAAGGAGCCGATCACCGTGATCCTGTCCGAGCGCGGCTGGATCAGGGCGATGAGCGGGCATCGCGACCTTGCCTCCGCCGATACGCTGAAATTCAAGGAAGGCGACGGTCCGATGATCGCCTTCCACGCGCAGACCACCGACAAGCTGCTGCTGGCGACGGAGACGGGGCGCATCTTCACCCTGGGCGCGGACAAGCTGCCGGGCGGGCGCGGTTTCGGCGATCCGGTGCGGTCGCTGGTCGACATGGACGGGACCGGCCAGATCGTGGCGCTGATGCCGGCGCGGACCGGCGGCGAATTGCTGCTGGCATCCTCCGACGGGCGGGGCTTCGTGGCGGCGGTGGCCGATGTGATCGCGGAAACCCGCAAGGGCAAGCAGGTCGTCAATGTCCGTACCGGCGCGAAGCTGAGCGTCGTGCATCCCATTGCGGCCGATGCCGACAGCGTCGCCGTGGTGGGCGAGAATCGCAAGCTGCTGGTCTTCTCCCTGATCGAAATGCCGCGCATGGCGCGGGGGCAGGGCGTGCAGATGCAGCGTTACCGCGACGGCGGACTGTCGGACGCCATCGCCTTCCGCCTGTCGGATGGGCTTAGCTGGGCGATGGGCGGCGGGTCAGGCCGCACCCGTACGGAAGCGGACATGACGCCATGGCGCGTCGCCAGGGGTGCTGCGGGGCGGATGCCGCCCACCGGCTTCCCCCGCGATAACCGTTTCTGACAGGCGGATTTTTTCGGGTACAATCGCATGGGAATCGGGAATGTCGTTTCCCGAAAATTTACCCTTTGGTCCTATCGCCGGGCCTATGGAATCCATGTCGATGCGTGATCGGCCCACTGAAACGCCGGATGACGGCCCTCTTTCCGGGCCGGACGACGCGCATCCGACGCACCGCGTGGCCCTGGCCGACTGGTTGATCGCGCTGCCCTATCCGGGCGCGATAATTTCGTTCAAGGACAATGAGTTGTCGATGGTGGCAACCAATGCGGCCTTCGGCAATTATTTCGCCGGGCCGGACGCCCCCGAACGGCCCCATGCCGCGGAATGGCGCCAGCGGATCATCCAGTGCATCCAGTCCGACCGCGATTCGGAAGCGTTCGAATTGCGCCGCGACGGCATCCTCGGCCCTGAATATTTCTACTGCACGGTGGGCCGCCTGCCCAAATTGGCGGGCCAGCCCGACCTTTTCCTGTTCACCGCGCTCGACCGGACGAGCGACCGGGCCATCGAGAAGAATCTGCGGCGCGAACTGCTGTCCGACGGTTTGACCGCCCTGCCGAACCGCACCGGCTTTGGCGAGGAGATTGAGGACCGGCTGTCCAACATGCCCTGGCCGGACAATGCGCAGTTCGGAATCATCGCCATCGACCTTAGCCGGTTCAGCCGGGTGAATGAATCGCTGGGTCCGATGGCGGGCGACGAATTGCTGATCACCGTTGCCAAGCGATTGAAGTCCGGCCTGCGCCAGGGGGATGTTCTGGCGCGGATCGGTGGCAATGATTTTGCGATTTTCGCCAGGCTGAACAATGGCTTGTCGGACGCTCTTCATATCGTTCAGCGCATTCGCGATGCGCTCAGCTACCCGATCAGGCTCAGCGATCTGCAAATCCGGGTCGACTGCGCCATCGGCTGCGCCCTGTCGACCAGCCTGAGCGAAGATCCCGAAGATGTGGTGCGCAAGGCGCAGGCGGCGGTGAAGATCGCCAAGCGCAGCGGCAAGGTGGAAATCTACCGCAACGGCGTATTGAAGGAGGCGCAGCGACGCTTTTCCGTCGAGAGCCGTTTGCGCGATGCTTTGGCGCAGGGTGAACTGACGCTGGCCTTCCAGCCGCTCATCCATTTGCAGACCGGGGAGATTACCGGTTTCGAGGCGCTGGCCCGGTGGGAGGATGACGAGCTGGGCCATGTCTCGCCGGTGGAATTCATCGCCGTGGCGGAGGAAAGCGGGCTGATCACGTCGCTGGGACGCTGGGCGGCCTATGAGGCGGCGCAGGCGCTCAGCCGGTGGGATGCGAAATTCGGCCAGCCTGTGCCGGTGGGCGTCAATGTGAACCTGTCCCCCATTCAGATGGCGCGGGACGATGTCGCGTCGATGTTCGAGGAGTCGCTGCGATATTCCGGCATTTCGGGCAATCGCCTGACCGCGGAACTGACCGAGAGCGCGATCATCGCCGATCCGGAAAAGGCGCGGAAGCTGCTGTTCGCGCTCAAGGATCTGCACATGCCGATCGCCATGGACGATTTCGGCACGGGCTATTCCAACCTGGCCAGCCTGCACAGCCTGCCCATCGATATATTGAAGATCGACCGCAGTTTCGTGACCTCCATGCTGGAGGATCGCGACAAGGAAATCATGGTGCGGACCATCCTGTCGCTGGCGGAATCGCTGGGCCTGCATGTGACGGCGGAGGGGATAGAGACGCAGGAACTGGCCCTTGCGCTTCAGAATCTGGGCTGCTGGCAGGGGCAGGGCTATTATTTCGCGCGGCCGATGCCGGAGGCCGAGGCCTTCGACTATTGGCGGGCGCGCTGGAATTTCGAAACGGTCTGATCCGCGATCTCGGCCACGCGGGCTTCGTCGGGAAAGCCCTCCGCCACCCATATTTCCTGCACTTGCGCTAGTGCCTTCGCCACGTCCGGGCCGGGTTGCAGGCCGCGCGCGATCAGCGCGCCGCCGCTGATGGGCAGGCGGGGCGGGGTCCAGTCCGTCAGCATCGCCATGCCGTCGAGCGGTGCGGAGGGATCGATCAGGATGCGGTCGATCGCTCCTTCGACGCCGATGTGGAAGGCGAGGGTGCGGGGCGTGGCTTCCGTGCCGCTTCCCTCCAGCGCGGTCATCATGCGCTTGCGGGCCTTGTTGGACAATTTCAGCCGGGCGCCGACCTGATCGGCGGTGCGCGGATCGGGCGGGAGCAGGGCGGACAGGCGGCGCACCGCCGAAAGATCGGCGCTGGAGACGGCTTCTCGCTCGATCAGGGTGGAGAGGCGGGCAAGTCCGTTCCCGTCGATCTCCGGAATGACCGGCTGCAATATGCCCCCGTCGATCATCAGCCGTAGCGAGGCGAGGGGGCGCGGCAGGGCGAGCAGTTTCAGCAATTCGTCCGCGATGCGCTCGCGGGAAAGGGCCATCAGGCTGTTGGCGGCGGCGCGGCAGGCGGCGTAGGCTTGGGGATCGGGTTCGTCATGGCCGAAGCGGGCGAGGAACCGGAAATAGCGCAGGATGCGCAGATGGTCCTCTGCGATGCGGGCGTCGGCATCGCCGATGAAGCGGACCCGGTGCGCCTTCAGGTCCGCCACGCCGCCGAAGAAATCCGTGACTTCATGGGTAAGCGGGTCGGCATAAAGGGCGTTGATGGTGAAATCGCGCCGCGCCGCATCCTCCCGCCAGTCGTTTGTGTAGGCGATGGTGGCGCGGCGGCCGTCGGTGCTGACGTCGCGGCGCAGGGTGGTGATCTCGACCGGCCAGCCATGAATGACCGCTGTAACGGTGCCATGGTCGATGCCGGTCGGAACCGCCTTTATCCCGGCGGCTTTCAGGCGGTCCATCACCCCATTGGGGTCGGTGACGGTGGCGATGTCCAGATCGTTCACCGGCAGGCCAAGCAGCCCGTCGCGGACGGCGCCGCCGACGAAGCGGACAAGGCCCTGCTCCGCGCCCAGTGCCTGAAGCAGCGCGTCCAGGCCGGGGCGGTGGCGCCAGTCGGCGTCAGGCAGGCTGGTCATGGCCTAGCCTCCGCGAGAGATTGGCGAGGATGGCAGCAGTAATTCCCCAGATGCGGCGTCCTTCCCAGAATATTTCGTAATAATGCCGCTCAGCGCCTTGGAATATCATCGATTTCGTGATCCGGTTGGCGGGATTCAGCGCGAAGGAGAGGGGTAGTTCGAACAGTTCCGCCACCTCGGTTTCCTGCGGGAAGAGCGGGAGGTCGGGCGGGATCACGCCCAGCACCGGCACGATGTCGAAGCCGGTGAAGGTGTGATAGCGATCCGATGTGCCGATGATGTCGACCACATCCGGGACCAGGCCGATTTCCTCCTGCGCCTCCCGCAAGGCTCCGGCGATTTCGTCGCTGTCGTCATCGTCGATCCGCCCGCCGGGAAAGGCGACCTGACCCGCATGCTTGCGCAATTTCGCGGAGCGCTGGGTCAGGATGAGGCCGGGTTCGGGGCGGTCGGTGATGGCGACCAGCACAGCCGCGGGGGCCAGGACAAGGTCGCCCTCTATGCGCGGGTCGCGGGTGTCGGACAGCATTAGGCCGACCTCGCGCTCATGCCCTTCCTTCAAGGCGGTCCGCAACCGCTCCGCCAGCGTCATGCCGACCCGTCCAGCGCGAAGAAGGCGCCGTTGCTCCAAAGGCCGACAGGATCGCCGCCCTCGTCCAGCGCGAGGTTCATCAGCTCATAATAGACGCTGCGGGCGATCAGCGCCTCCAGGCCGCCGCGTACATGGAGATAGGGATGCGGCCCGTCCGGCGTTTCGCGCAGGATGAGCGCATTATCCGGACCGGCGGCGACCAGATCGCCGGTGTTGAGGCGGAAGGCCAGGCTGCGTTTGCGGCCTTCGCCTTCGCTTTTGAGTTCCACCGCGATGAAGGGGGCGTCCTCCACCTCGATCGAGAGTTTTTCGACTGGTGTAACAAGAACATAGCTGCCATCCTTCTCACGCCGAAGGATGGTGGAAAAGAGGCGGACCATGGCCTCGCGGCCGATGGGCGAACCCTGATGGAACCATGTGCCGTCGCGGGCGATGCGCATATCGCTGTCGCCGCAATGGTCGGGATTCCACTTCTCCACCGGCGGCAGGCGCTTTTCCTGGAGGAGCCGCGCAATATCGGTCAGGGAAAGGCTGGCGAGATCGGGGGGCGGCTCCATCGGCATAGGGCGGAGATAGGGGGCGGAGCGCCCGAAGGCAAAAGGGAAATTTCAGGCGCGGACGGCGATCCGGGGGCCGAGCATGCCCGTCCCGCCGATGGCGCGCCCGTCGACGGAGAGCGCCAGCAGGCGACGCGCCTCGAACGGGCCGGGGCAGTTCCAGCCGTCGGTGCCCTGCGCCGAAAAGCCCCAGAAGCGGCCATAATATTCCGGATCGCCGATCATCATCAGCGGATCGCTTTTCTGGGCGCGGGCGGCGGTGACGACGGCGTCCATCATGGCGCGGCCATGGCCGGTGCCCTGGGCGGACGGGTCGACCGCGACGGGGCCGACCATGATCAGCGGGGTCTGGCCGCCATCTTCATGGGTGAGGGCGACGGGCCAGCTTTGCAGCGAACCGATCAGCCTGCCCTTCTCATCCTCTATCCCGAAGGACAGTTCGGGCAGCCACGGCATCCCGTCGCGAATCAGATAGGCGGTGCGGCCGTGCCGGTCATGGCCGAAGGCGGCGTCGAGCAGATGCTCGATCGCGTCCTGCGACATGATGTTGAGGGGCACTATAACAGACACGTCTTGCCGATCCGTCCTCAATGGCGCATGGACGCGCCGAGAGCGGCGGGCTTTAGCGCGTGGCTCGCAAATTAAAAGTCTAAACTGGCCCCCTCCCGCAGCAGGGAGGGACCGAACGTGGCGAGCTATGAACAGCGGATTTGACGATTTCCTGACGTTGGAGGTGAATAATCTGGATGTGGATGTCCTGACCGGCATCTATTCGGAGGAAACGCACCTGCCGCAGCCGCTGCGCATATCGATCCGCGCGCGGCTGAAGATCGCGGACCGTTATGACCCGGATACGCCCCTGTCGCGGTCCAAAAACTATATGGACCTGAAGCACGCCGCGAGCGCGGCGCTGCCCGAAGGCCGGCATTTCACGCTGATCGAGGCGGTGGCCGACCATATCATAGAGACGATCTTCCTCCAGGATGACAAGGTCAGCCATGTCGAGGTGAAGATCGTGAAGCTTGCGCTTAGCGAAAAGGGCGAGGAAATCGGCATTACCATGGGGCGTGGGCGGCGCTGAGTCCTGCCATTTGCCGATCGTCATGCTGAACTTGTTTCAGCATCCATCTCTCCCCATGCGACCAAGGCTCCTTGGGGCACAATGGATGCTGAAACAAGTTCAGCATGACGCTATTTCTATAGGTGGCTGACTCATTCCATAGGCGGTTGACTGTCACCCCTTGATCAGCCCGATTTCCCGCAGCCGCTCGGTCAGATAATCATGCGCGGTGATCGGCGGATCGCGCCTTGGATGGTCCGCGTCCACGCATTGCGGCAGGGCGTCGATCAGGAAATCCGGCCGCAGATGCAGGAAGAAGGGCATGGAATAGCGCGAATGGCCGCGCCGTTCCGGCGGTGGATTGACGACGCGGTGGCTGGTCGACGGCAGGGCGTAATTGGTCAGCCGTTGCAGCATGTCGCCCACATTGATGGCCAGCGCCCCCGGCGGGGGCACGATGGGCAGCCAGTTGCCGCCGCGATCCTTCAGTTCCAGCCCGCCTTCCTCCGCGCCCAGCAGCAGGGTGATGAGGTTGATGTCCTCATGCGCCCCGGCGCGGATGCCGGGTGCCTCAGCCGAAACCGGCGGATAATGGAGCAGCCGCAGGATCGAATTGCCGTTTTCGACTGGCTTGTCGAACCAGCGTTCCTCCAGCCCCAGATAAAGCGCGATGGCGGAAAGCAGTTCAGCGCCCACCCGGTCGAATTCCGCATAGAGTTTCGCGAAAGTCTCGTGAAATTCGGGCAGTTCGTCCGGCCAGACATTGGGCGGCATGGTTTCCGCCAGAGGATCGCCTTCGGGCAGATCCCGCCCGACATGCCAGAATTCCTTGAGATCATTCTCGCTCGCGCCCTTGGCGATTTCCACACCGAAGGCCGTATAGCCGCGCTGGCCGCCATTATATTTGGCGTCATAGCGGCGCTTCGCCTCTTCGGGCAGGGCGAAGAATTGCCGGGCCAGCGCCCAGCCTCTGTCGATCAGCGCCTGGTCCATGCCATGGTCCTTCACCATGGCGAAACCGAAACGCTGGAAGGAACCACCGAAGGCGGCGGAAAAATCGGCCTTCGCCATCTCCGCCATGGAGAGGACGGGCACTTGCTCCAGCACCGGTTGCGACACGTTTATTCTCCGAAATCAACAGGATCGGCCCGGCGCGCCGTCGGCGTGTCACGCGGCCATGCGCATATCCTTGATCGCCCTTGGCGGCTGATGCAAGGAGAAGCCATGAACTATTGGCTGATGAAATCCGAACCCGATGTCTTTTCCTACGACGATCTGGTCGAAAAGGGGAAGGCGGAATGGGACGGCGTGCGCAACCATGCCGCGCAGCTCCATATGAAGGCGATGCGAAAGGGCGATCTGTCGATATTCTACCACAGCAATATCGGGGTGGAGGCGGTCGGCATCATGCAGATCGTGGAGGAAGCCGCGCCCGACAGCACCGACGATACGGGCAAGTGGATCGCAGTCCATGTGGGGCCGAAGGAAAAGTTCGAAAAACCCGTGACGTTGAAGACGATGAAGGCCGATCCGGCGCTGGCTAATATGGCGATGATACGCCAATCGCGCCTGTCCGTATCCCCGCTGACGGAAGCGGAGTTCAAGCATATCGTCGCTTTATCAAAGGCTTGATGGCCGGTTGCGGGAAATGCAATCGTTTCGCCTTTGTTTGCGATTGTCGTTTTGCGGCACCGCACCATAAGTCGGGGTCAACAGAAAAGAATATTTCCAGAGGTGTTTGATCGGCATTCACAAGGAGTTGACCCATGCGAATGCTGTCCAAGTTTGTCCTTTCCGCCCTGTTCGCCTTTGGCGCCGCCAACGCTCCGGCCCATGCCGAAGAAGCCGCTAAGCAGAAGTTCACGCACGAAGGTTATACCTATGTGTATGACGTCAAGGACACCAAGACCGGCAAGGTGATTTCCGGCCGTCGCTACCCCGACGCCGTCGCCTTCAACCTTTCCGTCAAGAACGGCCGCGTGTCGGGCGTTTCCGGCGGCCAGTCGGTTGCCTTCAAGCTGGAGGAAGCGCGCGGCGCGGCCGAATAAGCCGACTGACGCTTCTTTCGCAAAAAAGGGCGGCTCCCACTAGGAAGCCGCCCTTTTTCGTTTTGAAGCATTGGCGCTTTGCCTTAGCGGCAGCGGCGCTTGCTGTCGATTTCCTTGCCCAGCAAAGCGCCGCCCGCGGCGCCCAATATGGTGCCGGTGGCGCGGTCGCCGCGCGTGTCGATGGCGCGGCCGACCAGCGCACCACCCACGCCGCCGACGATCAGGCCGGTCGTGCCGTCCGACTTGCGGCAATAGGTGCGGCCGTCGCGGCCGCGCCATTCGCGATATTGATAGTGCTTGCGGGCGTTCGCGCCATCCGTGGGGACGGCCATCGAAACCGGGATCGCCAGCGAAACGGCGGCCAGGGCCATGAGAGCTTTACGCATTTTATCTCCTCCAAAAGACGTGCTTTGATCGTTCAACCCGTCCATATTGATCGAGGTTGCATGAACCTGCGACAACGGCGCATCCCTTTGTTTCCGCAGGGATAAAATATGAGGTGAAGTGATGGGCGGGCACGACGGGACGGCAAGGGCGCTGATTGAGACGCTGGGCCTTGCCCCGCATCCCGAAGGCGGATGGTATAGGGAAAGCTGGCGGGCGGACGCCTCGCCGGGTGAGCGGGCCGGGGGAACGGCGATCTATTTCCTGCTGGAGGCGCACCAAAGATCCCATTGGCATCGGGTCGATGCCGACGAACATTGGTTCTGGCATGGCGGCGCGCCGCTGAGCCTTTCCATCGCGGCGGAGCATGGCCCGGTGCAGGACCGGGTGCTGGGCGGCGACATATTGGCGGGGCAGCGGCCGCAATGGCTGGTCCCGGCGCATCATTGGCAGGCGGCGCGGCCCATGGGCGGCTGGACATTGGCAAGCTGCGTCGTGGTGCCCGGCTTCGAATTTTCGGGCTTCGCGCTGGCGCCCGACGGCTGGTCGCCGGGCGGCTGAAGCGCGTGGGAAAAATTATCCACATTTATCCACAGCTTTAGGGCGAATGCATCTTCAAGGTGCAAGATTCCGCTTTGAGCGACTCGCTTTTGGTGAGAGCATCCCCTTATCGGAAAGACCGGGAGACAGAGAAATCTGGATGCCAAAGTCAGTGAGAAATCAGTGACTTGAAGGGCTTTACGAGCGTCGGGAAAGAAGCATGGACCGGAAGGAAGATGCGGAAAGCCGATGGTCCTCGATAGAAGATGCTGTGCACGCGCGAAAGTGAACGTCGGGCATCGGATGAAGAGGACAGGCTGCGGGAAAACGGCCGACCGGCCGGACGAACGGAGCCGACACGATAGCAAAGCCTTTGAGGCGGATCTATCGCGCGCCGAGTCCGATGATCGCATCTCGAAAGAGAAGCGGATCGAGAGACACGACGGAAGTGGGGACCGGCAGAAATGCCGGCCCCCATTTTGCTTTGGGCCGGTTGCGTTGTTGAGGGAAGGGCGGCCCGCTTCCTTCACGGCCCGAAAACCCGGTTTAACTTTGCGTATCGATATGATAGCCCGGCATCGGGTCGCGCGGGCAGGGGGGGAACCTGCTCTTAATCTGGAGGGTAAGGTGGATACCGATATTCGCAGGGTTGCGGAGGAGCGATCCTTCGCGGCGAAGCGCGGGTCCGATGCGGCGGGCGCCGGGCAGCCTTGGCTCAGCATATTGGTGCCGGTCTATAATGTCCTGCCCTATCTGGAAGAGTGCCTGTCCTCCATCATCGGACAGATGGACGGCGACGGCGGCATCGAACTCATCCTGCTGGACGACAAGTCGACGGATGGATCGGCCGAACTCTGCGCGGAGCTGATCGCCGGGGCGCGATGCAATGTCCGGATGATGCATCATGCGGAAAATCGGGGCCTGAGCGCGGCGCGCAATTCGATGCTGGAAGCGGCGGCGGGCGATTATCTGTGGTTCGTCGATTCGGACGACAAGCTGTTGCCGGGGGCTGTCGCGGCGCTGCGAGACATTGTTCACGCGTCGTGGCCCGATGTGGTGCTGTGCGATTATGTGCGCGATGAGGCGCCCATCGCCGCCTTTGCCGGACCGGCGGGCAGGCTGGATTACGATATAGAGGCGCTGATCGCCGGAACCTTCGCCAACCGGCGGCTGCATATCTGGTCGCGCGTCTGGCATCGGGATCTCTTCGCCAGCGGCATCCGCTTTCCGGAGGGTGCCTGTTTCGAGGACATGGCCACTGTCCCCTGGTTGATGCTGCGGGCGCAGACCTATTATTATGCGGCCCAGCCATGGGTCTATTACCGGTCGCGGCCCGGCAGCATCATCGCCCAGATTTCCAGGGTGCCGCGGCAGTTCGACGTTCGGCGGAATGATGAACTGGCGAGCGCGCTCAACGGGTTTCACCATGATCTTGCCCATGCGATTCCCAGCGTGGGGCAGGAGACGGAGGCGCTGCTGGGGCGTTTTATCTCGCGGGAGTTCTTCAAGCTGTCGAGGCGCCTGTTGCGATCGCGCCAATATGCGGACTTTGCCGCGCTGCGTGATCAGGTTGCGCGGTACAGGGGCATGATGGAGGGCAATTCGCCCGTGCCCTTTTCTGAGGTCGCGATCCGCTATCTGATGAAGGGGCAGGTCGTGCGGGCCGCGGAATTGTGGCTGGCGCTGGCGGTGGCGGGGCGGCGTCCCGCAAATCAGGCCGCGCCCATGGGGCAGCGTTCGCGTTTCGCCTGAAATATGGTGCCGGATGAGGGGATCGAACCCCCGACCTTCGGTTTACAAAACCGCTGCACTACCGCTGTGCTAATCCGGCATGTCCGCTTGGACGGAGAGCGCCTTACTATCAGATGATGCCGAACGTCCAGCCCTCTGTTGCGGCGATTTCCGCGTTGAGCGGTGCGGGAGTCCACAGGCCGGGGCGGGGTGCGGCGCGGCGGAGCCAGGCGGCGGTCAGGATTGCGTCGGCGCCGTGATCGTCGGGCGGCAAGCCCGGATGCGGTTGCGATTCGACGGCGAAGAGCGCGTCGTTCAGCGCGGCGAGGTCGCGCATCTTGGCTTTGCCCTTGGGGCGTCCGGCGGCGCGGGCGGCGATGCTGGTGTAGATTTCGACGATCAGCGAACCGGTCGGAGGCGGCGGGTCGAAGGGCCAGACCGGCACATGGGCATGCACATAATGGAGCAGCCGCTTTCCCGCGAAACTCGCCTTGGCGACCTGCGCCGCGCCGATGGCGTCATAGACGGTGGAGGGCTTGCCGCCGCCCTGCGTATTGTAATGGGCTTCGCAGGCGCGGTTGTGCATATAGTCTGCCTTCACCCCGTCCGCCTTGCCGAAATAGAAATGGCGGCGGTGCGTGCGTTCCAGCAGGCTGGCCGCGCCCAGATCATCATCCTCGCAAATGCTGTCGACATAGGCCCAGAAGGCGGGGCCGCTATCCGGCGCCTCGTCGCCGGGAAGGTAGCTGCGACGGGCGACATAAGGCGGCGCGAAGCTGAAATCGAAGCCGAACAGGGTGGGGGCCTCACGGGCAGTCCGGATCAGCCAGTCGGCGACCGCCCGCCGCGACCAGAAACCGCCGCCTTCGGGATGCTGAAGCACGGGGACGGCATCGCCCGTTTCGCACAGGGCCACGGCTATGCCCTTGTGCCGCGAACCCTTGGCCCCCGACCAGTCGATTACGGCGTAACGATCGAAGCGCGGCGTCATTTTTGGCGGCGTTCGGCCCTCAGGCGGTCCCAATAGGCGAGGCGTTCGGCGATGCGCGCTTCGAAACCGCGTTCGGTGGGGGCATAGAAATTCTGCGGCTGCATCTCCTCCGGCCAATAATTGTCGCCGGAAAAGCCGTCCGCCGCGTCATGGTCATATTGGTAGCCCTTGCCGTAACCGATATTCTTCATGAGCTTGGTCGGGGCGTTCAGGATATTCTGCGGCGGCATCAGCGATCCTGTCTCGCGGGCGGATTTCCACGCGGCTTTCATCGCGGCGTAGGCGGCGTTCGACTTGGGGGCGGTGGCGCAATAGAGGCAGGCCTGCACAATGGCCAACTCGCCTTCGGGAGAGCCGAGAAATTCATATGTGTCCTTGGCGGCGAGGCACTGGACCACGGCCTGCGGGTCGGCCAGCCCGATATCCTCCACGGCGAAGCGGACCAGACGGCGCAGGACGTAAAGCGGTTCCTCTCCCGCCGTCAGCATCCGGGCGAGATAATAGAGCGCCGCCTGCGGGTCCGATCCGCGCAGGCTTTTATGCAGCGCGGAGATGAGGTTGTAATGCCCCTCCCGATCCTTGTCATAGACCGCGACGCGGCGGTGGAGCAGG
The DNA here is from genome assembly GCF_000722875.1 of Sphingobium chlorophenolicum. Taxonomy (GTDB): domain Bacteria; phylum Pseudomonadota; class Alphaproteobacteria; order Sphingomonadales; family Sphingomonadaceae; genus Sphingobium; species Sphingobium chlorophenolicum. Next base: position 75,032 of record NZ_JFHR01000012.1, read on the forward strand.
GCGGAGAGGCCCGCCGGGTCGAGCGGTTCGGGAATGTCGATGGAATAGAGCGTTTCGACCTGGTTGAGCAGGAAACGGCCGTCGCCGTCGGCGCTGGCGAGCAGCGCTTCGCGGGCAGCGGCGTCCAGGGGCAGGGGGCGTTCGGTCAGCGCTTCGGCGCGGTCTAGCAATTGCTCCAGCGCGCTCGCGTCCAATCGGCGTAGGATCAGCACCTGGGCGCGGGAAAGCAGCGCTGCGTTCAGTTCGAAGCTGGGATTCTCCGTCGTCGCGCCGACCAGCGTGACGGTGCCGTCCTCCACGAAGGGCAGGAAACTGTCCTGCTGCGCCCGGTTGAAGCGGTGGATTTCGTCCACGAAGAGCAGGGTTTTTTCGCCGCCCCGGGCATGTTCCTTGGCGGCGGCAAAGACTTTTTTCAGGTCCGCCACGCCGGAAAAGACGGCGGAGATCGGCTCGAAACGCATGCCCACCGCATCGGCCAGCAGGCGGGAAATGGTGGTCTTGCCCGTGCCCGGCGGCCCCCACAGGATGATGGAGGAGAGGCGGCCCGCCGCCACCATGCGGCCGATGGCGCCTTCGGGACCGGTCAGATGGTCCTGCCCCACCACATCGGCCAGGGTGCGCGGGCGCAGCTTGTCCGCCAGCGGGGCGTCGGCCGGGGTGGCATCGGAAAAATTTTCATTCTGGGCAAATAGATCGGCCATTCCCACTACCGTTCGCCCTGTCGAAGGGCTGTTCTTTCTGGAAGAAAAGGAAGGGCTTCGACAGGCTCAGCCCGAACGGAATATAGGGATGGACCCCGGCTTAGGGAACAGGACTCGACCGGACGACCGCGCCATGTTCGCGCTGGCGGATCACGCGGACATAGGTGTCGACCAGCGCCTGGTTCACCTGATCCCAGCCATAGCGTTCCGCTTCCCCCATGGCGGCCGCCCCGGCGGCGGAGCGGGCGGCGGCATCGGTGCAATAGGCGGTCAGCGCGTCGGCGAATGCCATGATCGCGCCGGGGCGGATCAGGCGGCCGGTCACGCCTTCGGTGACCAGGCTTTCGCTGCCGGTGGCGCGCGCCGCGACGGTCGGTAGGCCGCAGGCCATCGCCTCCAGCGTGACGTTGCCGAAGGTTTCGGTGACGCTGGGGTTGAACAGCATGTCCATGCTGGCGACGGCGCGGCCCAGGTCCGCCCCCTTCTGAAAGCCGGTGAAGACGGCGTTGGGCAAGCGGTTTTCGAACCATTGACGCGCCGGGCCTTCGCCCACGATCAGCACCTTGTGGCGGACATTCTTCGCGGTCAGATGGTCTATCGTGTCGGAAAAGACATCCAGCCCCTTTTCCATCACCAGCCGCCCGATGAAGCCGATCACCGGTTCGTCGTCCGCTATGCCGAGCGACTGGCGCCAGTCCGCGTCGCGGCGGCCGGGATGGAAGATTTCCCGGTCGATGCCGCGGGTCCAGATGCCGACATCATAGCTCATCCGCTGTTCGCGCAGCAGTTGCGCCATCGATTCGGACGGCGCGACGATGGCGTCGCAGCGGCGGTAGAAACGGCGGAGCATCGATTCGATCACCGGCTCCAGAAAAGCGAGGCCATAATAGCGGGGATAGGTTTCGAACCGCGTATGGACGGATGCGACGGCAGGCAGGCCATGCCGCCGCGCCCAGGCGACGGCCCGGTGGCCCAGCGGATCGGGGCTGGAAACATGGACCAGATTGGGGCGAAACGCCTTCAGGTCGCGGCGCACCGCCCCCGACATGCGGTAGGGAATCCGATATTCGCGGCGGCCCGGAACCGGGAAGGAAGGCGCGCTGATCAGATCGCCCGCCGGTTCGAAGGCGGGCGTGTCGGTGGTGGGGGAATAGACGCGAACCGTCGCCCCCTGCCGCAACAGATAGCCGACGAAGCGATTGAGCGCCTGGTTCGCGCCGTCGCGCACATAATTATAATTGCCGCTGAAGAGCGCGACCCGAAGCCCCGTGACATCCATCCGCCGCCCTTAACGCAGACGACCGCAAAACCCAAGGGGGCCGGAACTTCCCCCGTCCCGATGCCTTTGCGTATCGAACGGCCTTTCCCCGCAGACGGATTCCGTGGCAGGGAAGGCCATGACCACGCCTTCCATGACCGTCGACGCGCTGCTGACCGGGACGCCCGTTCCGTTCCGGGACGGCGACTATAGCGCCATCGCGAAGACGCCGGTGGAGGGGCCGGTGCGGATCGGCTGGCTGGGGCTGGAAGGCGACGGGGTGGCCGACGCCCTGCATCATGGCGGCTGGGACAAGGCGATCCACCTTTATCCGCAGGATCATTATGGCTGGTGGCGGGAGCGCAAGCCGGGGCACCCGCTGCTGGACCGTCCGGGGGCGTTCGGCGAGAATATCGCGTCTCGCGGCATGACGGAGGCGGAGATTTGTCTGGGCGATCGCTTCTCGCTGGGCAGCGCCGTGGTCGAGGTGAGCCATGGACGGCAGCCCTGCTGGAAGCTGGACCATCGTTTCGGGGCGCGGGACGTCATGGCGACCATCGTCAAGACGGCGCGCTGCGGCATCTACTTCCGCGTCATCCGGGAGGGGGAGGCGGAGTCCGGCACGCGGATGGATTTGTTGGAACGGCCCCTGCCGGACTGGCCGGTGGCGCGTCTGTTCCGCCTGCTGATCGGCGGCGGGCACAAGGCCGAGCCGGACGCGGTGCGGGCGCTGGCGGACATGCCGGTGCTGGCCGAAGCATGGCGCGAACGGGCGCGGAAACTCGCATGAGCCATAGGCTGGCCGCAGACACTGGCGTGGCGCAACAGCTCTCCCTATAGCTGGTCCATGGCATCCACCGAAAAGAAGAAGAAAACCGTCTCCGCCCGTACCAAGGTGCGGCCCGCGGGCTTCCCGACACGCGAACAGGTGATGGATTTCATCACCACTTCGGAACAGGCGGCGGGAAAGCGGGAAATCGCCAAGGCGTTCGGCCTGAAGGGGCAGGAGAAGATCGCGCTCAAGGCGCTGCTGAAGGACATGGCGGACGAAGGGCTGATCGACATCGGCCCCGCCCGCGCCTTCCACAAGATGGGCGGCGTGCCCAAGGTCACGGTGCTGCGGATCGTCGATGTGGACGACACGACTTTGATCGCCACGCCCGAACGCTGGGAGGCGGAGGGGCAGCCCGCGCCCCGGCTGCGCATTGTGGAGCGGGGCAAGCGGGGGGCGCTGACGATCGGCGACCGCATATTGGCGCGCACGGAGGAGGCCGGGCGCGGCTGGGTCGCGCATCCGATGAAGAAGCTCGCCAAGGCCAGCGAGGAATTGCTGGGCGTGGTGGAGGAGGGCGATGGGGGCAAGCTGTGGCTGCGCCCCGTCGACAAGCGCATCCGCCGGGACACGCCGATTTCCGACGCCGGAACCGCGAAGAAGGGCGATCTGGTGCTGGCCGAGCCGGTGGGGCGGCCTCCCCGGATCACGGCGCGGGTCACGGACATATTGGGCGATCCCTTCGTCCCGCGCAGTTTCAGCCTGATCGCCATCCACAAGCATGGCATTCCCCACGTCTTTTCCGATCGGGTGGAGGAAGAGGCGGTGTCGGCATCGAAACTCGCCCTGCATGAGGATAAGCGGGAGGATTTGCGGCATTTGCCCATCGTCGCCATCGATCCGGTCGATGCGCGGGACCACGACGATGCGGTCTGGGCCGCTCCAGACGACGATCCCGCCAATGTGGGTGGCTACAAGGCGATCGTCGCGATTGCGGACGTCAGCTATTATGTGCGGCCGGGCAGCGCGCTGGACCGGGAGGCGCGCAAGCGGGGGAACAGCGTCTATTTCCCTGATCTGGTCGTGCCGATGCTGCCGCATCAGCTTTCGTCGGACATGTGTTCGCTGCGGGCGGGCGAGGATCGGGCGGCGATGGCCTGTCACCTTGTCCTCGACGCTGCGGGCAAGGTGAAGAGCTGGCGCTTCTCCCGCGCGGTGATCCGGGTGGCGGCGGTGCTGGCCTATGAGGATGCGCAGGCGGCGATCGATGGCGATAAGCCCCTCCCCTTCAGGGGAGGGGTTGGGGGTGGGGGCGTCCCCCAAGCGCAGCGTCTGGCCGATAGCCCCCACCCCAACCCCTCCCCTGAAGGGGAGGGGCTTGATTTGCTGGAAACCGCGCTGAAGCCGCTCTGGGCCTGCTGGGCGTTGTTGCGCAAGGCGCGGGACAAGCGGGAGCCGCTGGCGCTGGACCTGCCGGAGCGGCGGGTGGTGCTGGACGATTATGGCAAGATCGTCAGCGTCGCGGTGCGCGAACGGCTCGACGCGCATATGCTGATCGAGGATTATATGATCGCGGCCAATGTCGCGGCGGCCAAGGCGCTGGAAGCGAAGAAGGCGCCGGTCATGTACCGCGTCCATGAACCGCCCAGCCGGGACAAGCTGGTGGCGTTGAAGGACTATCTGGCGACGTTCGACATCGAATTCGCGCTGGGGCAGGTGGTGAAGCCCGCGACCTTCAACCAGTTGATCAAGCGCGTCGGGGACGCCGAGGAAAAGTCCCAGATCATGGAGCAGATCCTGCGCAGCCAGACACAGGCCTATTATGCGCCGTCCAATCTGGGCCATTTCGGGCTGGCGCTGGGTTCCTATGCCCATTTCACCTCGCCGATCCGGCGTTATGCGGACCTGTTGGTGCACCGGGCGCTGGTGGGCGCTTATGGGCTGGAACTGCCCGCGCCCAAGGGGGACATTCCCGACCGGTCTTCGCTGAGCGGCGAGGATATGGAGAATATGGGCCGCGTCGGCGAGATGATCAGCCAGCATGAACGCCGTGCCATGGAGGCGGAGCGCGAGACCATCGACCGCTATGTCGCGGCCTTCCTGGCGGCGCATGTGGGTGATCTGGTGGAGGCGCGGATCACCGGGGTGCAGAGTTTCGGCTTCTTCGCGACGGTAGAGGGGTTGGGCGGCGACGGGCTGGTGCCGGTGTCGACTTTGGGCGACGAGCGCTTCTTCTATGACGAGGCGGGGCGGGCGCTGGAGGGCGTCGAGAGCGGCGACCGCTATACGGTGGGGCAGCGGCTGCAATTGCGGCTGGTGGAGGCGGACCCGATAAACGGGGCATTGCGCTTCGAACTGCCCGACGCCCTGCCGCAGCGGCCCAGCTTCAGGAAGGATCGTGCGCGGCCGGGCAGTGCCCGGCGCGGGCGGCCCGCCAATATCCGGCATATTGGCGCCAAGCGGGGAAAGCATCGGCGGTGACGGAGGCGCTTAGGAGGCCTGCCCGGACGACGCGGATAAATCTGGACTCGCCTGATTGGGGGTGGAAAGCGGACCTATCCTATTCCTCCCCATCGAGAGATGGGGAGGGGGACCAGCCGAAGGCTGGTGGAGGGGAAAGAGGCGCGACCTCCGAATTTCCCCTCCACCATCGGCTGTGCCGACGGTCCCCCTCCCCACGCTGCGCGTAGGGAGGAATTGAGGTCAGCTATTGGCTATAAGCCGAGAATGCCAAACCGAACCGCGAGACCTCAGGCCGCTGCGCTCTCCGGCTCCACGGCGAACAGGGTCACGCCCTTATATTTGCTGTCGCCCTGATCGTAGAGGCCGTGCATGGCCTCGAACTTTTCCTCGATCAGGTTGACGTCGTTCAATCCCGCCAGCTTAAAGGTGCCCAGCTTCAACTCCCTTGGCGGGCGGCCGTCGCGTTCGATCGTCACGGCGTCGATGAACATCTCGTCATGCCGCGTGTAGAGAATGTGCGGGGCCAGCTTCACGACCATCTTGTTATAGGTCGCGGTCAGACATTTCTGGAGCGCGATGGCTTCGAAGAACATGGTGGGAGCGTTCATGATGCGCTTTTCATGACAAATTTGACGCCCAGGTTCAATTGCTTTGTGCATCGCACCATCGTCCTGCAATGCAATCAGGCGGATTGGCGGGGTCAGATGGTTCGCGCATGCGACAGCAGGTGCAATCGCTCCCGCAACGCCCAGCGCGTCACCAGCGACAACGCCACCACCCCCAGTCCACTCGCCAGTCCCAGCCAGATGCCCAGCCCCTGCAACCCCAGCGGAAAGGCCAGGATGACGCCGACGCCGATGCCGATCACCCAATAGCCGATCAGGGCGAAGATCATCGGCACCCGCGTATCCTGTATGCCCCGCAGCACGCCTGCGCCCACGGCCTGCGCGGCATCCACCAACTGGAACAGCGCCGCGACGCCCAGAAAACTCACCGCCAGCGCCGCCGTCCGCCCGTTGGCCGGATCGTGCAGGTCGAGGAAGGCCGAAATCAGCGTCCGGGGAAAGGCGATCAGCATCGCCGCCGCCATCAGCGCGAATCCGGTGCCGATCGCCAGCGCCAGCCATCCCGCCCGGCCGACTCCCGCCCGGTCCTGCTTTCCATAGGCCAGCCCCACGCGCACCGTCGCCGCCTGGCCGATGCCCATCGGCACCATGAAGACCAAAGCCGCGATCTGGATCGCCACCGCATGCGCCGCCAGCGAGTCGCGGTCGATCAGCCCCATCAGGAAGGCCGATGCGTTGAACACCGTCGTCTCGAACCCCAGGGTGATGGCGATCGGCAGGCCCAGCGCCCAGACGGCCCGGTGCCGTTCACGGTCCCGCGTCCAGAATTGGCCCAGCAGGCGATAGCGCCGGAACCGCCGGTCGATCAGGATCACCGCCAGCAACCCGAAGAACAGGAAGGAGGAGGAGAGGCTGCTCGCAATCCCCGCGCCGAACATGCCCAGCGCCGGGAAGCCCAGATGGCCGAAGATCAGCGCCCACCCCGCCAGCACGTTGAACGGAATGGCGCAGACCATGATGATCAGGCCCCAGACCGGCCGCTCCAGCGCGGCAATGAAGTTGCGCAGCGTCGTGAAGCCCAGAAAGGGCAGCAACGCCCATTGCAGCCCGCGCATCAATTCACCGGCCTGCCGCGCAAGGTCCGCTTCCTGACCCATCAGCAGCAGGATCGCCTCGCTCTCCCATAACAAGACCCAGGCGGGCAGCACGAACAGTGCGGCGGCGCGCAAGGTCTGGTGCACGGTGCGCCGCACGTCCCGCACCGAATGGCGTCGCCGCCCGCGCTCGGTCGCGATCAGCGGCGCGGCGGCGGTGACCAGCCCCATGCCGAAGATCAGCAGCGCGTTGAACAGGTTGATCGCCAGCGCTCCGGAAGCCACTGCGCTCGCGCCCAACCGGCCCAGCAGCAGCAGGTCGGTCACCGCGATTCCCGCCCAGGCGATATTGCCCGCGATCATCGGCAACGCGAGCGCCGTCAGCGCCCCGGCTTCCAGACGCCAGGGTGACGCCATCAATGCTTCTTGAAAAGGTGCAGCACCGCCACGACGATGCCGCCGACGACCAGCCCGACGATGCCCGCGCCCACCGCGTTCACCACCCAATCCACGACGGGACCGACGGCTGGCACGGCCTGCGCGGCGCTTTCCGCGACATGATGGATCGCGCCGGGGATCAGATCCCAGTGGAATTCATGCAGCCCATGGACGATCAGGCCGCCGCCGACCCACAGCATCGCCGCCGTGCCCACGACCGACAATATCCGCATCAGCACCGGCATGGCCTTCACCATCGCCCGGCCCAGCGCCCGCGTACCCGCAGACCGCCGTTCGGCCAGATGCAGCCCGATATCGTCCATCTTCACGATGAAGCCGACGACGCCATAGACGCCCGCCGTGATCAGGATCGCGACGACTACCAATATGATCGCCTGTTCCCAGATCGGTTCCGCGGCCACCGTGCCCAGCGCGATCGCCATGATCTCGCCCGACAGGATGAAGTCGGTGCGGATCGCGCCGGACACCTTCTGGTCCTCCAATTCCTTAGAACTGTGCGTTTCCAGCGCCTCTTCGGCCAGATCATGGCCGCCCTGCACGGCTTCCAGCAGCTTCTCCGCAGCCTCGAAACAGAGGAACGCGCCGCCTAGCATCAGCAGCGGCGGCAACAGCCATGGCGCGAAGGCGCTCAGCAGCAGCGCGGCGGGCAGCAGGAACAACAGTTTGTTGCGCAGCGATCCCTTGGCGATCTTCCAGATGATCGGCAGTTCGCGGTCGGGCGTCAGCCCCATGACATAGCGCGGCGTGACGGCGGTGTCGTCGATCACGACGCCTGCCGCCTTGGACCCCGCCTTGCCCGCTGCGGCGGCGACGTCGTCCAGCGAAGTGGCGGTCAGCTTTGCAATCCCCGCCACATCGTCCAGCAGCGCAATCAGACCCGAAGGCATTGATAAAATTCCCCTGTTGATCCCGACACGGAACCGGAAGCCGTCTCATAGAGGCGGGGCAAGGGCGGGGCAATGGACCCGAACGGCTTTGACCGACAAATGGCCGGCGCGCAGTTTATCAGTGCAGCCCGCGATAATTGCCGGGCGGGTCGCTGGCGGGGAAGCTTTCGTCGATCTGCTCGTCCACCAAATCCCAGTCGCGCGCGTCGATATGCTGCTCTTCCGGCCCGGCATCGCGCACCCGGCCGGATGTGAAGGCGCGTCCCCATTGGTCCCCGGTTTCGCCTTTGCCCTGCGATCGCTTCCATCCCTTCCACGCCGCAGCGCCCAATCCGGTCAGGAATGCCAGTTTCAATAACCCCTTCATTTCGGCTTCTCCTGTCTGTCATGCAGATGAACCCAATCGGCCCGGTTGCCGGTGACGCTGTCGGGCGCCAGCGGAATTTCGCCTTCCTCGTCGGTGCCGCCCGGCGGTTCGACGGCGGGCGCGGCGGCGATGGACCAGCGCTGGCGCAGCGCGGCGTCGATCATCGCTCGCCATACCTGTCCATCGCCCGCCTCCGCCATGGCGTCGTCCGGGTCTTTCATGATCGCGATCAGACCGGCCGCCTGCTCCACGCGATCCCGCCAGTCATCGGGGTTCCCGGCGGCCAGGTGGCGGGCCAGCCGTTCCAATAGGGTGCGCTGCTCCATGACGGGATGAACGCGGGCGGCATCGCTCTGTTCCCGCCTCGTAACGGAGTGAACGGCAACGCCCGTCGCTCGTTGCAGCGAAGCGGGGATCGAAAGGAGAGAGCCATGCCCCAGGGCGACAAGAGCAGCTACACCGACAAGCAGAAGCGCAAGGCCGAGCATATGGAGAAGGGTTATGAGGATCGCGGCGTCTCAGGAAAAGAGGCGGAACGGCGCGCCTGGGCCACGGTGAACAAGGAATCGGGCGGCGGGAACAAATCCGGTTCCGGCCGGGGGAAGGCCGATACCCGCGTCTCATCCCGCAAGGGCGGGAAAAAGGGTGGGGCGGCCTCGTCCCGTCGAACGGCGGCCGACCGCTCTGCCGCTGCGAAAAAGGGTTGGGAAACCCGGCGGAAGAAGGCGGGGGGATAGCCGCCAAATCCTCCCTGCGCGTAGCGTGGGGAGGGGGACCGCTCGCGTAGCGAGTGGTGGAGGGGAAATTCGGAGGTCACGCCATTTCCCCTCCACCAGCCTTCGGCCGGTCCCCCTCCCCATCTATCGATGGGGAGGAATAGGAAGGTTTGTGCTGCCTAGCGGAATACCACCGTCTTGCCGCCGTTCCGCAATACCCGCCGGTCGGCCAGCCAGCCCACCGCTCGCGCCAGCACCTGCGCCTCGATATCCCGCCCGATCCGGATCATGTCCTCCGCCGTGGCGCGATGGTCGATCCGCTCCACCGCCTGTTCGATGATCGGCCCCTCGTCCAGATCGGCCGTCACGAAATGCGCCGTCGCGCCGATCAGCTTCACGCCCCGCTCGTGCGCCCGATGATAGGGGCGCGCGCCCTTGAAGCCCGGCAGGAAGCTGTGATGGATATTCACGCAACGTCCCGCCAGCGCCTCCACCAGCCCTTCGGACAGAACCTGCATGTAGCGGGCCAGGATCAGATATTCCGACTGCGTCCGCTCGAAAATCCCCAGCAAAGCGGCCTCCTGGGCTGCCTTGTCGCCGTTGGGCGGCAGTTCATGATAGGGGATGCCGTGCCATTCGGTGATCCGCCGCATGTCGGGATGGTTGGACACCACGCCCATGATGTCGACCGCCAGCGTCCCCGTCTGCCAGCGGTGCAGCAGGTCGGCCAGGCAATGCGACCCCTTGGACACGGCGATCAGCATGCGCGGCCTTTCGTCCGCCGCCGTCAGCCGCCAGTCCATGGCGAAGCGCGTCCCCACATCGGCGAAATCCCCGCGCAGGCGGTCCGTATCGCCCATGCGGTCATCGGTCGCCTCGAACGCGACGCGCATGAAGAAGCGGCCGGCTTCCCGGTCCGCATATTGCTGGCTGTCGGTGATGAAGCCGCCGCGCTCCGCCAGGAACTGGCTGACCGCTGCGACGATGCCCACCCGGTCGGCGCAGGCCAGGGTCAGCACCCAGGATGGAACAACCGGATCAGTCAACGCGCATCTCCCCCGCAAAACTGCCGGATGCGTTGCCCCAAGCCTGCCCGCCGATCAACCCGTTATGCGCGTTCGTCGCCCGGCGCGCTGGTCATCGCGAAGATGCCGGTGGCATTGCCGGTGTCGAAGGCCAGGTCCAGCCCGCCGGTTTCCGGATCGATATCGCGGCTGATGAATTCGTAGAACGACCCCGGCACCTGCCGCAATGCGTTTCCGGCGAACAGCCGCTCCACCGTGTCGGCGCGGAAGGCCGTCTGCCGCACCCGGCCGGATCGGGAGATTTCCAGCCTGTCCTTCATCGGCCAGTCCTCCGCCTTCAGCCGCTCGGCCAGTGCGGCGACGTCCGCCACCCGGTCCGTCGCATGGTTGAAGGCATTGCCCTCCGTCGCGATCCAGGCGGCCTCATGGGATCGGGAGAGGAGTAGTTCATAATCCTCGATGGAGACGGGCGCATGCTGCCGGTCGAAGGCCGCGACGATCACCGGCAGCGCCGCTTCCGCCTCCGCCAGCGAGACCGGCGCGCCGTCCGCATATTTGCGCAGCACCGCCTTGGCCTCTGCCGTTAGGGGATCGCGGGACGTGCCGAACACCCGCGCCGCCGCATCGGCAAATTCAGGGTCGAACCGGTCGACATGTAGTTCCGACAGGAAGAATTGCGGGATCCCCTCTGGAAAATCGGCGTGGCGATAGGCGCGCCCGGTCATCCGCAGCCGGTCCAGCGGATAGACAGCCGCCATCTGATAGCCCAACGGGGCGAATATGCGGGAGAAAGCCTCTTCGCCTGGCGGCAATTCACCGGTAGGTCCGTCAATCAGCCGCACGGTGCGCAAGGCGCCATGATCGAACACCACCTTGCCCCCACGGGCCAGCCGGTCGGCGACATAGGCCGCGCCGCTCGGCACCCGCTCCAGCAGGCCGTGGAACAGGGCGACATTCATCGCCATGGCGAAGGCGGCGCGGGAAACATGGGGGCCGCGCTCGTTCATCAGCGCGGGATCGATTTCCAGCGCGTCCATCGCCGTATTCGCCGCCTCCGCGCCCAAAATCCCCTCGACCAGCGCGCTGACCACCCTTTGATTCTCGACCGTCATGGGACGCTCCCTGATGAAGCCCCCTTATCGCATGCTTGAAATAAAATTCCAAGATGCTGCAAGATTCACATCTTCTTGGGCATGCACTCCGCGCCCGCCGCCTTGATCGCGCCGCATAGTTTGCTGGCGTCCGCGCTGCTCGCCAGAGGCCCGGCCTGCAACCGGGTCACGCCGCCGCTGGTGGTGATATAGGGCTGATATCCGGACAGGCCGCTGACCTTGGCGCTAAGCTGGCTCCAGAGCGTCCGGGCCCGCGCCTCCGCGCTGAACGCGCCGATCTGCACGCGCCATCCGCCGCTCGCCGGTTTGGGCAGGGCAGGGGAGGGGGCAGGCTTTGCCGCGGCCGCCTTCACGGGCGCGGGTTTGGGGGGTGCGGGCTTGGGGGTAGGGGCCGCCTCGGCCGGTTTGGCCTGGGGCTTTGGTTCGGGCTTGGGCTTGGGCGGCGTCGAAGGCGGCAATTCCGCCGACCGGATCGGCTTGGGCGCATCGCGCGATACCGGCGCGGCCTGACGGGGTTCGTCCGCCGCCAGCCCGGATTGTCCCTGCCGGGCGATGGACCGCGCCATGGCGATGCCGTCGTTGCGCTGCTCCTGCGGGATATATTTGTCCATCTGGCGAAGGCTCGCCGTCGCCTGCGCCAGACCGGAGTCCGACGCTCGCGTCATCAGCGCATAGGCCCGCACCCAATTCTTCGCCGTCAGGTCGCCGTTGAACAGGGCCGTGCCGACAATATATTGCGCGCGCGGTTCGCCCCGCTCGGCGGCGCGTTGCAAATAGGGAAAGGCGCCCGCCCGGTCGCCCTGCTGGAACATCAGCAGTCCCAGATTATCCTCGGCGCGGCTATGCCCCTGCTTCGCCGCCTTGCGATACCAGTCGATCGCGGCGGCGGGATCGGCCTTGACGCCCCGGCCCAGCTTGTAGGCCTGGCCCATGTTGAACTGCGCGTCGGGGTCGCCCGCCTGCGCCAGCGGCTGCCACACGGCGATGGCCTTGGCATAGTCGCCCTGCTGCCAGGCATCGACGCCCATCTTCACATCGGCCCGCGCCGCCCCGGTCAGGCCGAATGGCGTCAGGCCCAACATCGTTCCAGCGGCCAGCATGCCCCAGATGCGCTTCATGCTCATGCTCCCAACGAGTCCCGTCAAAACCTATGCGTCCATCCTATGCCGCACCAAGGTTAATAGCGACTTAGCATTAAGAACATCGTCTTTTTGCCCCCCTTCACGCTTCCGCGCCGATTAACCAATTCTTAGGCGGGCCTGTGGCACTCCTTCCACCGATTGCATTTCTTGGGGGAAGTTGCGTGCGCATATTGGCATTGGCATCGCAAAAGGGGGGGTCGGGCAAGACGACCCTGTCGGGCCATCTGGCCGTTCAGGCCCAAATGGCGGGCGCAGGCCCGGTCGTGCTGATCGACATCGACCCGCAAGGATCGCTGGCCGACTGGTGGAACGAGCGGGAGGCCGAATATCCCGCCTTCGCCCAGACCACCGTCGCCCGCCTGGCCGCCGACCTGGAGATACTGCGCCAGCAGGGCTTCAAGCTGGCCGTCATCGACACGCCCCCCGCGATCACCATGGCGATCCAGAGCGTCATTTCCGTCGCCGAACTGATCGTCGTGCCGACCCGTCCCAGCCCGCACGACCTGCGCGCCGTGGGCGCCACGGTCGACCTGTGCGAACGCGCGGGCAAGCCGCTGATCTTCGTGGTCAATGGCGCCACGCCCAAGGCGCGGATCACCTCCGAAGCCGCCGTCGCCCTGTCGCAGCACGGGACGGTCGCGCCGGTCACGCTGCACCACCGCACCGATTTCGCCGCGTCCATGATCGACGGCCGCACGGTGATGGAGGTCGACCCCAACAGCCGCTCCGCTGGGGAGGTCGCGCACCTATGGACCTATATATCGGACCGGCTCGAAAAGAATTTCCGCCGCACCGTCTTTGCCGTTCCGCACAATGCGGTCGGCGCGGCGGGCGCGGTCCGTCCGGCAAATGGCGGCTTTGGCCGTCGCATCTCGCAATAAGAGGGGAAGGAATATCATGGTCGAACCGAAACCTCTCGCCTCGCTGACCTCCGGCCTGCTGGCCCGCAAGGGGGGCGCGTCGCCCGCCATGCGCCGTCCCGTCTTCGGCATGGCCTCCGGCGCGACTGCGCTTCAGGAGGATCTGGGCTGGAACGACATGGGCTTTGACGTGACCCAGTCCGAACCCGCGCCGACGGAGGCGCGCTCTGTTGCGGGCCTGACGCCGATGACAGCGGTTCCGGCCCTGGCTCCGATCCCCGCCGTCGTGACCGAGCGCGAGGAACTGGCCGAACGCATCGCCGAAGCTGGCGTACCGGCGCAGATTGCTCCGGCGCAGCTTGCCCCGGCAAAGGCCGAAAAGCCCAAAAAGCCCGCCAAGGCCCGCACCGCCGCCGTGACGAAGGGCCGCAAGGCCGCCTTCACCCTGCGCCTCGACGCCGACCGCCATCTGAAGCTGCGGCTTGCCAGCGCCATCGTCGGCCGTTCGGCGCAGCAGATGGTGACCGAGGCGCTCGACGCCTATCTCGGCAGCCTGCCCGAAGTGGACCGGCTGGCCCAGCAACTGCCGCGCTCTCGCGGCGACAATTAAGGGATTTCGCAAAGCCATGAAGCGCAAGGCCTTTGCCAAAGCGGCGGTCGCGTCGATGCTCGTCGGCACGACCATGGTGGGATGCACCGGCGCGGCCTTCCGCAATGCCGGTCATGTTGGTGCCATCGCTCCGAAGCAAAATCCGGATCGCCTTGCCGCGCAGGTCGAAAAAGCGCTGGCCGAACGCGATGGCGTTCGCGCCGTCGAACTGGCGGAGGCAGCCGTGCAGGCCGCGCCGCAGGACGTCCGCCATCGCCAGTTGCTGGGCCGTGCCTATGTGGCGGCGGGTCGCTTCGCCTCGGCCGAAACCGCGCTGACGGACGCGATGACGCTGGGCAACCGCGATGCGCGCACCATCATCACGCTGGCGCTGGTCGAGGTGGCCTTGGGCAAGGACCGCGCCGCTCGCGATCTGCTTGCCACCCAAGCGGATATCGTGCCCGCCGCCGACTATGGCCTTGCCATGGCGATGGCTGGCGACGCGGCGGAAGGCGTGCGCATCCTTTCCGAAGTGATCCACGATCCGTCGGCCACCGCGCAGACCCGGCAGAATCTCGCTTATGCCTATGCGCTGGCGGGCCGGTGGAAGGATGCGCGCATGATGGCGGGCTTCGACCTCGATCCGCTCGCCGCGAACGAGCGCATCACCCAATGGGCGCAGAACGCCGCGCCGGGCCTCTCGCAGCAGCGGGTCGCGACCCTGATGGGCGTTGCGATCGATCGCGCCGACGCAGGCCAGCCGGTGGCCCTCGCCCTCGCGTCCGCGCCGGTCCAGATGGCGCAGGCCGCACCGGTCGAACAGCCGGGTGAAACCGCCCCGGTCGAAACTGCCCCGGTCGAAACCGCCGCCGCCGATACCGCACCGCAGCCCGTGGTCGCCGAAGAAGCGCCCGCGCCAGCCATCCAGACATTCGCCGCTCCGGCCCGCAGCGCCGCTCTGCGTCATGCCGCCGCCCCGGCTCGCATCCAGAAAGCCGCCTTCAGCCCTAGCGGCAAGGGCGGCAGCAACTGGGTGGTCCAGCTTGGCGCCTATGACAATGCGGCCATCGCGAAGGAAAAATGGTACGCCATGGCCAGCCGCAACAGCGCGCTGGCGAACCTGCCCGTCGTCACCAGCCAGATCACGCTGAATGGCGCGACCTTTTCCCGGCTGGCGGTCAGCGGCTTTGACGACCGGGCCGAAGCCGCCGCGCTTTGCCGGACCATTCAGGCCCGTCGCGGCAAATGCTTCGTCCGTGAAAATGCGGTCGACGCGACGCCCCAACGCTGGGCCCTGACTACCCGCGCACGCCAATACGCCTCCCGTTAATCGATCAATCCTCCCTGCGCGCAGCGTGGGGAGGGTGATCTTTCGCGCGGTGGTGGAGGGGCGCCCATTCCCTTTGTCAGCGCCAAAGGCACATCGCCGATTTCCGGAAACTCCCGGCCATTCGTGCCTGCGGGAAAGGGTGAAAATTGGCTCCCCGAGTAGGATTCGAACCTACGGCCATTCGATTAACAGTCGAATGCTCTACCGCTGAGCTATCGGGGAGCGGCCCGGCTTCCGCTGGGCAGGCCGCGCATATGCAGCGGCTTTCCGCAAATGGCAAGGGGCTGGAAAGCCGCCCGCCTCAAAAAAATGGGCAAATGGTCCGAACGGCATGAAAGCCATGCCTAAATCCGCCCCAAGGCTCTGATATCATATGGCTTGGGGATTTTCCCGGCCTTGCGGATAGGCTAGGCCACTTTCATCCCATGCAGGAAGGCCGCGAAAGCCGTGAACCCGATAATCGATCGCCGCCGGATGCTTTCGTTGCTGTCGTCGCTTCCGGTGGTCGCGCTGGGCGGGAAGGAGGCGGCGGATGCGGCGCCGCCCTCGACGCCGCCCGTTACCGCCAAGCCTACTCTCTTTTCGCCGCAGTCGCTGTGGAACGCCACGCCGGTCGATCCGCTGCTGGGCGACATTCCCATCTCACCCGCGCAGACGCCGTGGATAGAGGAGGGCGCCTATGCCTCGCGGATATTCTTCGCGGCACAGGACGACAAGCCCATGACGATCATGGGCAGGACGGGCGGCGACGACATTCAGGTCGCGAACGAAGGCGTCTGGCGCGCCGTCGACATCCCCCGCTTTCCCGCCGACACTATGCCGGCCACCGGAACGGACGGCCATTGCGCCATCGTCGATCCCGCGACGGGCCTGTTGCACAGCTTCTGGCAGTTGAAGAAGGTTGGTGGACAATGGCGGGCAACCAAATATGTGGCGTCCCCATTGGCGGGCACGGGTTTCGGCACGGCAAGCAATCCCGACAATGTGCGCGCCTCCGGCACCTCGTCCGTCGCCGGCATGATGTTGGCGTCGGAACGCGGGCTGGCCGTCCTGCCCCATGCGCTGGCGCTTTGCCTGGACCTGTCCAGCTTTTCGTCCGGTCCCGTCTTTCCCGCGACGATGGAGGATTATAAGGGCGTCCACGGCGACTATACCGGCAAGCCCGGTCAGTCGTTCAAAATGGGCACGCTGTTCCTGCTGCCGCCCCATTTCGATGCGGAGGCGTTGCATTGGGAGGAGGCGCGGGTGATCGCGCGCACGTTGAAGCGGCATGGCGCCTATCTGGTCGACGCCACCATAGGGACGGCATCCCTTTCGGCGGAAATCGGGTCCGGCTGGAGCAAATCCTCGGTCGACGGCGTCTGGCAGAATAGCTGGGCTCAGGATGTGAAGCGGATATTCGGCGCGCTGCGGGCGGTCACGTCCGTCGCGGGCTGGCTCGACGCCAATGGGGCGCCCTTTACCCCCACGCCTTGGGGGTGGCAGAATATCCTGTCGATGCGGGGGCCCTGGTCGGCGGCTGGGGGCGGATCGGCCCTGGGGCGTTATGATGGCGCGGCCGACATGCTTCTGGTTCCGGCGACATCCGCGCCCTGCGGCATGGTCAAGCGTCTCGTCCGGCGCGATCCCGGCCAGACGGCATCCTGGCGGCAGTGGATGACGGGGCAGGCCTTTTTCTCCAATCCCGTGCTGGGTGCGGAATATCGGCTGGCCGCCGTGGGGGTGGGCGCGATCGAGGGCAGGCTGTTGTTCCTGAACGGCGAATATCGTCAGGTCGGCGCCACTGACATCCTTTCCCCCGGCGGAGGGCAGACCTTCCTGTGGCCTGCCGACGCGACGCTGGTCGAAATGCAGATCGACAAACCGGCAGGACCGCAGGCCGGCATGAGGCTGGAACTGACCACGAGGGATCCGCGAGCCGCTGCCTGAGCGCGGGCAGGGGGCGGCTCTTTCTGTGCCGCAATGGCACTCATGATCCTTCATGGTTTTTGAATGGTTTACCATATGATGTGAAGCCGCTAACTGCGTCCCTGGGCTGATGAAGGGAAGCATGTGGCAATTTCGGCTAGCGTGAAACGAACCCTGCCGTTCGGCACCGTCGTCATTCCCCTCATGATCGCCCGGCCATCGCTCGACAATCTGTTCGGCATGATCCGCCTGCCGGTCGGCGGCGCGTCGCTCAGTCCCGGTTTCCTGTTCAACATTTTCATGGTGCTGGTGGCCGCGGCGCTGGCAGGTCATGCCTTGCTGGTGGATCGGACGCAGCAGCGGTCGGTGCTGACGATGGCGGTCATCTGGGGTCCGTTCCTGCTGGCAAGCGCGCTGGCCGCCTCCTACTCGCCGGTCCCGGTCGAGGCCGTGCAGATGCTGTTCAACTTCCTGACCTACAGCGCGGTGGCTTTCCTGGGCCTGATCTATGGCCCGGCGCTCGGCCGGACGGGATTGACGATCGTCGTCGCGCTGTCCGGCGTGGTTCCGATAATGTTCGGGCTGGGGCAGGTGGCGCTGGGCATGTCGGAGGAAAGGCTGGCCTCGACCTTTGCCCATCCCAACATCCTCGCCTTCTTCTGCCTGCTTTACATATCCTTCCTTTTTCACGCGCAACTGAGCGGATATGTCAAAAATCGGGCGGCGGGGGTCGCGATATGGGGCCTGATCGGAGCCGCCGTCCTGGCGCTGCTCTTCACCGGCACGCGGGCGGCTTACATCACCGTCTTCCTGTTTCTCCTGTCCTATTCCGCTCTGCGCAAGCCGTTGCTGCTCATTCCGCTGTTGCTGCTGCCGCCGCTGGCCATGCTCATTCCGGCGGTCGCCGACCGCGTCACTGACGCCCTGTCGGGGTCGAGCCCGGTCAGCTACGACTATTTCATAAGCGCGATGCGCGGCGACGTCGCAAATTCCGGGATATTGATCCTCGATTCGGGAACGTGGCGGCGATATCTCTGGCAAGCCGCATGGCCGTGGATCGAGCAAAAGCCATTTTTTGGATATGGCCTGGAGTCATTTCAAACCTATTCGCGAAGTTTTTTCCCTCTCAGCGCCGAAGAAGGTAATCAGGCGCACAATGTCTACATCCAACTTCTGTTCGATGGTGGGTGCATGGTGCTTTTTCCATATATATTCATGCATGCGCAAATTTTTAAAATTATAACAAATATAAAATTTGCGAAATGTGATATAATTTACTGCATTCTTGTCGTTATGTCTTTCTTGATAGCGGCGATGTTTGATAATATGATTTTCTATCTTTCGATAAATGTCATATTTTGGTTCATTGTTTTCGCGCTTATAGGGTTGGGTTTTCCTGCAAAATGCAGAGGTCAGGCTTGACGCGCATCAAGGGTATTTCTTCTGCTCGACCGGCCACGATGCTGTTTGGAATGCTTCAAGCCTGATCCGGCAAAATTCATGAATGAGAGGATGGCGCGGCAGCGGGCTTGGGCTTGCTTCGCCGCAAAGTTTGGTTAGGTCGTTTGCGACGGCCAGAGCAGTATCTGGTGACAGAATCGAGCTTTGCTAAAGGGTAGAATGTGGCAATTGCAACTTATCCCGCGGTTAGAATGCCACCCTTTGGAGCCATAGCGATTCCTCTCCTTGTGGCGCGTCCATCGTTGGATAATCTGTTCGGGCTGATCCGTTTGCCTATGGCGGGGACGTCTTTAAGCCTGGGATTCCTATTCAATATTTTCATCGTGTCTTTGGCGGCTGTTCTTATGGGCCATGCGCTGTTGGTCAATCGGCTTCAGCAGCGCGTCGTATTGACGGTGTCGATTATCTGGATGCCGTTCCTGCTGGCAAGCGCAATGGCTGCGGTTCGCGCGCCCGTGCCAATCGATGGCATTCAAATCCTGTTCAATTTCCTGACTTATGGCGCCATCGCCTATATCGGACTGGTATATAGCGCCGACCTAAGTCGCAGGTCATTGACCATCATCATTGCGCTTTCGGGCGTGGTTCCCATTTTCTTTGGCCTTTTTCAGGTCGCGCTGGGTTCGGCGCCGTCCCGGATTTCATCCACTTTCGGCCATCCTAACATCTTGGCATTTTTCTGCTTCTTATATATTTCGTTTTTGTTTCACGCGCAGCTCAGCGGTTATCTGCGTTCATTCGCGGGAAAGTCGGTGATTTGGGGGCTGATTGGCGCTGCAACGCTGGCGCTGTTGCTGACGGGCACTCGCTCCGCCTACTTATCTACATATTTATTTCTCCTTCTTTACTCCGCTTTTCGTAAACCCTTACTTATTCTGCCGCTCCTCCTTTTGCCTCCTATCGTTTTGCTGATCCCGGCGGTAGCTGAGCGCATCAATGATGCCATATCAGGTACAACGCCTGTCACTTACGACTATCTGGTCAGTGCTATGCGCGGCGATGTTTCCGATTCAGGTGTGCTGCAGCTCGATTCTGGAACCTGGCGCCGTTATCTTTGGCAGGCGTCGTGGCCATGGATACAGCAGAATTGGATATTCGGTTACGGTTTGGGGTCATTTAAATATTATTCCCTGGATTTCTTTCCTCTCAGTTCCGAGAACGGGAGTGGCGCTCACAATGTCTATATTCAGATATTGTTTGAGGGCGGAATGATTATGCTGATATCTTATATATTTATAATATTTTCTATTATTTTTATTCAATTTTACAATAAAAATATAAATAAATTTGATAAAGTTTATTGCTGGTTATTAATTGTCACATACTCCGTGGCTTCTTATTCTGATAATATGTTATATTATTTATCAATAAATATCGCGATTTGGTTTGTTATATTTGCAATGTGCAATATGGGAGATGATAGATTAACTGGTCCGATAAAAAGATTGGCGTATGTCCAGAGGGGTTGATCGATGACCAGAATTGCGACGTCGATTTGGAGCAATGAGGCGGTCTGGAGCGCGACCAAGCTTATCGACCGCCGGGATGTCGGCCTTTTGCGATATCTTTGGCGCATATGGAAAGGAGCGGGGGAGAGCGATGTCCTGATCCTGAATGGCGCTCTGGGATGGCCGGACAGATATTGCGATTTGCTCGCCGCATTGGTTGCGAAATTGCGGGTTCATAGACCCTGGGTCATTCTGGTCGATTGCACGTGGGAGACGGGAAGCAGGGCGTTGGCTCGCAAGCTGCCAATGCTTGCATGGCTTTGGCCGAAGCTGTCGAAATGGATGATTTCCTGCCTTGATCATCGCAAGGCGATTTATTGCGTGCTTTCCTCTGACGAAAAGAAGAATTTCGGCGAAAATTGGGGCGTCGATTCGGCCCGAATATATTTCACACCATTCTGTCACACTTTATTCGACGTGGTGGAAGAAGCCGCGCCGGAAGATTATGTCTTTTCCGGTGGCAACTCCCTGCGCGATTATCCCCTGTTGATAAGGGCTTTCGAGAAAATATCGCAGCCGCTGAGGATCGCGTCGTCATTCAGGATGGACGATCTGCCCGTCAACGTGCTTTGCCGCCCTCTGGCTCACCAGGCCTATATGGAAGAGCTTCGCCGGTCCGACATTGTGGTCGTTCCATTGCAGCCCAGCCAGCGCAGCGCCGGACAGCAGACTTATCTGAACGCAATGGCTCTGGGAAAATTGACGATCGTCAATGACGTGATCGGCGTGCGCGACTATGTGGAACATGGCGTCACGGGCCTCATCGTTGACAGCACGCCTCAGGCCATTGCGGACGCCGTCATTTGGGCGAGGGATGAGAATAACCGCGCCGCTGTCGATCATATCCGCGCCGCTGGCCGAACAGCGGCTCGTGAAAAATTCGGACTGGCCGACTATCTGCTTTCCATAAGGCGGGTCGCGGAGGAGGTCGCTCGATAATTTTCGAACCATGTCGAAGATCAGGCGGTGCGTGCCCTTTTTACATGGCGTTTGAATGCCCGGATGACGGAAAGGAAGCTTGGCGGCATCAGCCGGGTCATTGCAGAGGACCCAGAAATATCGGAATGAGAGGGCCGCTGAAAACCCAGTTTCGGCCATGCCAGATAGACCTGCAGATCAGGATACCGGTTCCGAAACCAGGAATATCCGCCGTCAATTCCCTTCGGCGCATCCTTGCCGGCGGTCAGGTCCAGTAGATATTTATCCAGTTCGGCAACCAGTTGTTCCAATATGGATCGGTGGAAACCGACGAAATGCGTGCCCCGAAGCCATTGGACGCCATGGTCGATATGGATGAAGGGATCCACCTGCTCTGGTTTGTCGATCAGGTCATGGCCACCATAGAATATCGACCATGGCTTTTGCGCCAGGCTGGCTAGGGCGTTTGGCAGCTTGTCTTCGATACCGGCGACGAAATCGCAGTCATCCTCAAAGATCAGGATATTGTCCTGCCCGTCCAGCGCTTCCCTCAATATGTCCACATGACTGTGCCAGCAGCCGCGAGCACCGATCAGCGGAAAGGGACCGGGGTCGGAAAATAGGGCAGCTTCATGGAATCGGACCGGGCCGTCGGCCGTGATCTCCAGGCCGATCTTCGCGAATTCCCTGGTTATTTCACGCCGCCGATCCGCTCGCGACGCCAGGTTGATAATGCGAATGGCGCCGAAATGTTTCAGCAATTCCTGTCCAACCGACCGCCGGAGCGTTCCGCGCATGAATATTTCCTCCAATTCGCAAATTACTGGGGTGGCATGATGATCATGGACGATCAGCCACGCTCATGGCGCGGTTTAGGCCGCTCCACCAAACGGTTCAGCAGCACGCCGCGCGCGATCCTCAACAATTCCCGTCCAGGTTCGGAGGCGAATTGCACCGCCAGCGCCGCCAGATAGGAAATTGCCACCAGGCTCGATAAGCGGACCACGCCGGCGACCTCGACGGGCAGCAGCGCTCCCGCGCTCCAGCAGGCCGCCCCGCACACGACCGTGACGATATGCAGCCGCGCAAAGTCTCCGAAGCTGACGGGCATGTCCCGCGACGCCAGTCTGAACAGCAGGGGCGAACGCGCCGCTTCGCCGATGAAATAAGCCATCGCCATGCCAACCGCGCCCCAGAACACGCCGATGGCGAAGCCCACTATCACGGTGGCGGAGGCGAACAGTCCCCAATGCATCATCCTGCGCGATTGTCCGGACGACATGAACAGCCAGGGAACCGTCTCGTTGATCAGCAGGAGCGGCGTGGCGGCGGACAGCCAGGCGAAGATAGGCGCCGACGCGTGCCATTTCCCCCCCAGCAGCAGGCCGACCGTTTCATGGGAGCTCACCGAACAGGCGATGACGCCGGGGATCACCAACGCGGCGATGCCCTGGACGAACAGCAGATAGGCCCGGCGATACCGCTCCGGATCATCCCGCGTGCGGGCTAGCACCGGCAACAGGTTGCGTGCCAGCGGGGCGCAGATATTTTGCAGGGGCTGGAACATCAGCCGGTAAGCCCGGTCGTAATAGCCCAGCGTCTGCCCGCCCCAGACGCGGGCAAGCAGGATATTGTCGATGTTGCGCGTGACGAAGGTCGCCATGCCGAAAACCGACACGCCGCCGCCGAAACGGACCATCGGCGCGATATCGCGCCATTGGAAGACGAGCCGCGGCCGCCACCGTTCCGCCGTCATGAATCCGATCACGCTGACGATCGTGGTCGCCAGCGCCCCCACCAGCAGCGCCCAATAGGATCGGATCAGGAATACCGCTGCGATGGTGACGACGAAGCCCGTCACGCTGCTGGCGATATCGATCAGGCTTTGCGTATGGAACCGCAAATGGCGGTTGAGCAGCGCATTGTAGAGCGGACTGGGCGCCATCGCCAATATCAGCAGGCTCGACGTTGCGACCAACGGCCCGACCGCGTCGTTCCGATAGAATATAGATGCCAGCGGGGATATCATGATCAAGACCGCCGATATTGTCGCGCACATCAGGATATTCATCCAGAATAGCGACGATATCTGGTCGTCAGACACTTGCTTCGCCTGAACTATCGCATGGTCGAAGCCGATATTCTGGAACATCATCGCCAGGCCGACGATGGGCGCTGCCATGGCGTAGATGCCATAGTCGGCGGGGGATAATATGCGAGAAGCGATGATCACCAGTCCCATGCTGGAACAGATGCGAATCAGTTGCGCGACGGCGGTCGATCCTATCCCCCCCGCGACTTTCCGCCCATAGCCCCCTTCATTCGACAAGGATCGTCTCCAACAGGCGTGCGAATTGCGATGTCATGCCGATACCTATGACGTTCTACCGCTGGTCTCTGCCCATCGTTTCCATCTTCAGTTTCAGGCCAGACCATAGAAGATGCAGGGAAGACCGTCTCAATGTCCGGGGATGGGGATTGATGAGGTTGAGGAGGGCGGGCGCGAATGCGCCCCTTGCGGTATTGGCGAAATAGACTTTCGTCTGGGCCAGGTGAAAGGACTGGAACCGCCGCATCTTGCGGGCCGAACCCTCGTCCATGCGCGCGATGATGCGCGCATACAGGCTTTCATGGCCTTTGACGACGGATTGGACGTTGCGGGAAATGCGTTCATTGCCGTCGAAATAATAGAGGGTGAGGGGAAGGGGACTTACACGGATGCCGCCATGGTCGTGCAGCTTGATCCACAAATCCCAATCCTGACAGCTAGGAAGGCTTTCATCGAATCCTCCTATCGCGTCGAACGCTTCGCGGCGGATCAGCGCCGCGGAACAGCCGCCAAGACAATTGGTGAAGACCAGATCCGCGGGATCAATCACTTGCCCGGCGAACTTCGTCGTCCTCTGTCCACCGGGATTCTCGAACAGCGTATCGGTGAATACCGCACCAACGTCGTCGTCGATCAGCTTCACCTGTTCGCGAAGCTTTTCCGGATCCCATGCATCGTCCGAATCGAGCAGGGCGATCCATTCCCCCTTCGCCACGCCCGCACCGATGTTGCGGGCGCGGGGCGCACCGCCTCGCTTCTCCAGGGTGATAAGATGGATTGGCAGCGTTCCGTCCATTTGGGCCTGCACGGCCGCGACGGTCGCGCCATCGTCGTCGGATCCATCGTCGACGACGATGATTTCCATGGGACGGAAGCTCTGCGTCTTCACGCTTTCGATCGCCCGCCCGATCACGGCGGCGCGATTGCGCGCCGGAATAACGACCGAAATCGTCGTCATGAATGGATATCCCGTTTCTGTTTGCCCCGCCGCAGCGTCAGGGTGCAGACCCGACCGCATTGCAGCATCAACTATGCGAAATGATCCCGCGAACGTCTATAGTTTCTTTAGGATTAATCGTGCATGGCATTATTGGGGGCACGAAATTCGATAATTCTTCATTGATCCTGCCCAATCATTTGCGGATTTCAATGGTTCGATCCAGGGAACGGAATGGCGCGCGTCGATATCATCATGCCTGTCCGCGACGGAGAAGCCTATATTGACGAGGCTGTTCGTTCCATCATGGGGCAGACGGAGCGGGACTGGCGGCTTATCGTCCTTAACCATGCTTCCCGTGACGGGACGGCCGCGATCGTGGACGGGCTATGCCGCGAAGACAGCCGGATCGAAACCGTGGCCTTTGGCGCGGAAATGACGGTATCCGACGTCCGCAATGCGGGCATCGCATTGTGCGATGCGCCATTCACCATGCTGCACGATGCCGACGATGCCTCTCTCCCTGAGCGGATGACGCTGCAACTGGCGCTGCTGGAAGCCCAGCCCGGACTGGTGCTCGCGGGCGGAGGCTATGAGATCATGGACGGAAACGGCGCGCGCCTCTCTTCGCGCCTATTGCCCTCCGATCCGAAGCGGCTGTCAACCGCCTACCTCTTCAGCAACCCTGTCGCGCACCCGACGGTCATGTTGCGCACCGGCGCGTTCAAGGATCTGGGCCTGCGCTATGGCCGGTCGGAACTGGCCGTCCGCTATGGGATCGCGCCCATGGAACTGACGAACTTCGCCGAAGACTATCTGCTGTTCGGGCAGTTGGCGGTGCTAGGACTGTGCGGCAACGTCCCGGTGCCCATATTGCGCTATCGCAGGCATGCTGGCGCGACCAGCGTCATGAATTTCGACCGGCAGATGCTGTTGTCCGCCGACATATCCCGCCATCTGATGGAACTGGTTGCCGCGCATCATGGCGTGGACTGGCAAGACCCGGTCCCGTTCTGCAATCACGGCGCGCGCCTTTACCGCGATACTTCCCCCCATGATCTCGCGGCGCGCTGGGCGGCGATGGAGGCGATCCTTGTCGTGGCCTTTGGCGACGTGCCTGGGGTGCGGAGGGAATTGGCCTTCCGCCGGGTGCTGGCGACGCGCAACCTGCCCATGACCCTCGCCCGCTTCGCCCGGTTCCTGACGCGGCACGCGCCCGACAGCGATGAGGCCGGAACGATCAGGAATATCGTGAAGGCTTCCCTTACCCGCAAGCCGTCCATGACGGCCCCGTCAAGGCACGCGCCCGCCTAAGCGTCAAACGCGGGCGCTGACCCACGTCATCTGGTCGTTCGTGGATTGGATGCTGATCCAGCTATAGCCGGTCTGGTCGGCGCGGCGGACCCAGGGGGTGGCGCTGTCCAGTACCATGTCGCCTTCTTCCGTGCGCGCCACCAGCACCGTGTGCAGGCCGGTCGCGGTGGAGAAGACCACGGCGAAGCTGACATCGGCGGGATCGAAGCCCCGCGCCAGCAATTGATAGCGTTTCTCGATCGCCAGATCCTCGCAATCCCCCGCCGCCCGCGGTCCGATGCCGCTGCGTACCCAATGCTCGGCTTCGGCGTAGATTTCCATGTCGGGGCGCTGGCGGACCCGGCCGTTGACCAGATTGTTGACTTCTTTCAGCAGCGCGGCCTTCCGCCGCCCGTCATCCGGCTTCAGCGTTTCGGCCTGCGGCGTCGCCGCGCCGGTCTCCCGCGTCAGGCGGAAGGGCTTCACGCTCAACCCGGCGGTCGGCATCCCCGCAAAGGCGGCCAGCACGGGCGCTTCATGGCTTGCCATGCAGAGCGATGCACCGTTCCCGACAGGAACCGCCTTCAGCCTGGCCAGTAATTCGTCCAGTTCGTCAAGGGCGGGGGAGGTGGTTTTGTTGCCGCTCGCCATTGGCGTGAAGGAAAAGGCTCCGCAAGCCGACGGTCTTGGCAGGCCACGTCCGGCTTCGCTGAACCGCGCGAAACCTGGCAGTTCGAACATGTCGAGCGTCTGGCGGCCGCTTTCCTCCGTCGGGGCCTCATGGCTGGATGTCGCGCAGAAGGTCTTGTCGGTGTTGCACATGGCGACGAAACCGCGAGGGGCCTCCACCGGCGCCCCCCTGGAGATAAAGAAGGAGGCGCCCGCCCGCGCATGAACGGGCTGTATGGCCAGGGCAATCAGGCCAATGGCGGAAATAGCGGATAGGAACGCTGAACGCACGAAACCCCCTTTGCGAAGGAGGTTTATTTAAGTTTGCGCCAATTTATCCGTAATTGAGGGAAATAGTTTATTCGAAATTTATCATGAGATATTGAATTTTACTTGGTTATTACATAGTAAAATATTGAAGTTATTTTATGATTAACTATATATGAACTGCTGTGCGGTAGGAGAAATTCGGAGGTTGTGCCTCATTCCCCTCCACCAGCCTTCGGCCGGTCCCCCTCCCCATCTCTCGATGGGGAGGATTGGGATAGGTCGCTTTCATCCCAATCTCACTATCCAAGGCTGCTCTCGCGAAAAGGTTCGCATCCGCAGCAAAATCCGTCTAGCGATGCGGGGCGGTCCGGCGGGTGAAGGGGTGTGCGTCGTAATGCGGTTCGATCTGCCAGCCCTTGTCCGTGCGCCGCGCTTGCCGGTTCGTGGGGGGAATTGGCTGCTGCTGCCTTTCCTGATTGCGGCGGCGGCGCTTGCCGCTCTTGTGGTCAGCGACTGGTCGCCATGGCCGATGCCGTCGGCCATGAAGCTACAGCCCTTGCCGTCAGCGCCGCTGGTTCCGCTGGTGGAGCCGGTCAGGAATCTGGATGTGACGCCCGACCGGGCGCGGCGGATCAACGCGCTGGTTCCTCTGGCCGCCGTGCCGAATCCGGCGGCAAAGCCCTTCCGTTTCGCGGGCGCGGCGCAGGATGCGGCCGGGGCCCAGGCCTGTCTGGCGGCCGCCGCTTATTATGAGGCGGGCAACGATCCGCTGGGTCAGGCGGCAGTGATTCAGGTCATCCTCAACCGTGCGCGGCACCCCGCATTTCCCCATTCGATTTGCGGGGTGGTGCTGCAGGGCGCCGAACGCGCGACCGGATGCCAGTTCAGCTTTACGTGCGACGGATCGCTGAAGCGGCGCTCTCCTTCGCCCGCGGCCCTGTCGCTGGCGCGGGCGACCGCCAATCTGGCCATGAACGGCAGCGTTTTCGCAATGGCGGGCAACGCCACCCATTATCATGCCGACTATGTCGTCCCGCAGTGGAGCGGCGCGATGGACAAATTACTGGCCTTTCACGGTCATTTGTTCTTCCGCTGGCGCGGGCCCGCCGGGGATGCGCGCAATTTCACCGGGCGCTATGCGGGTGGGGAATCGCCGGGGATGCTGGCCCGCTTCGTGGCGGCGGCGGCCCCCGGTCAGCCGGACGGCAGCGCGGTGGCGGACGATGGCGCGCCGTCCCCCGCCATGTCCGCGACGGCCACTGTGCCTAGCGGCGGCGTGGTGCGGTCCGACGACTGGCGCGGCATCTATTATGCCTATTTCAGTCCGGCGGACTATCCCGGCCATTTCGCCGTGCGGGCGGTGGAGATCTGCGCCAGCCGCAAGATATGCAGCGTCTACGGCTGGGGCGCGGTCGCGCAAGTGCCCGTCGCCGTGACGGAAGCGCGCCCTGCCCAGATCCTCTTCATCTATTCGAAAGCCCCCGGAAGAGCCGATATGGTACAATGGGATTGCCAGCGCATGGTCCGCGACAATCCTCGCCAATGCCTTCCCGGAACCGTGTCGACCCAAGAAAAATCTCTGATTTCGACTGATTCTATCCCGAAAAAATAATGCTGTCCTACAGGCTCGGCCATGGCGCATAGGCTGGTTCCTCATCGTTGAGGAGGAGGACTCATGTCAAAATATAGCCAAATAGGTAAATATGGGCTGATGGCCGCCCTGCTGCTGCTCCCGTCATGGCCCGCCATGGCGCAAAAGGTGGAGGCGCCCGGCGGCTATGCTCCCTTGTCCGCGCCCTGTTCGGTCCAGACGGACGGCATTTGCCGTCCGCTTTCGGCCGACGCCCCCTTGCCGGTCGCGCCGCCGCAGGAACGGCTGGTCCTGGTGTCGGGGAATGAAGCGGCGGCGGCCCGCACTGTCCTGGGCGGCCGCTATATTCTCAGCCAGTCGTGCGGCGCCTATGGAACGCTTGCCCTGCGCTACCGGGGCGCGGACGGCGCGACGATGCTGCCGCTGGTGACGAAGGGCGCGTCGGACGCGACCACCGGCACGTCCGTCTATCTGGCCAACGCCGCCGTGGTGGACGCCGCCATTTCCGGCACCACGGGCTGCAACGCCATTTTGTCGAGGGTTCCCTGATATGATCAGAAAGACGATCGCGCAGATCGCGCTGCTCGCCCTGTCGGCTCTCCCCGGTTCGGGGACGGCGCAGGATGTGGATGCCGTCCGTCCGGCCGAAACGGCGCAGGCGAGCGCCGAATGGCTGTCCCAGCCCGCCGACGGCGACAAGGCGCCCGGCGTCGGCGGACGCATCAACCAACGCTACCACGTCGGCCAGGCGAACGCCGTGCTGGCGTCCTTCGATCTCGTCTCGCGCCTGTCCGGCAGTCCGGCGGGCATCGCCGACGTGACGGCGGACGACGCGCTGTACGGCGCTTCGTCGCTCACCTTCACGCCATCGTCCACCGCAACCACGCAGGTGCGGCCCGCCGCCGCGCGCGCGCCGGTCGACGTGCGGGGCCAGATCATCCGCTGGTGGGTGAAGGGCGGGCAGGACGCCAACGCCCGCCTCGGCACTTTCAGCATTCGGCTCTATTCGGCTGGCTCCCCGTCCAGCCCCGGCGCCAATTATCATGTCTATGCCGCCGGCGGGGACGTGAAGACCGCCATGGGCAACGGCGAAACGCGGTGGATGTCGTTCAGCGCGTCGCCCGCCGCCTTCACGGCGGTGGGCACGGGCGCCGACCTTTCCGCGATCACCTTCGCGGTGGTCGACATGGCGGCCGCGTCCACCACCAGCCAGATGATCCTGCGCTTCGGCAATGTGGAGGTCGTTCCCAACGGCATCGCCAAGGCGAAATTCATTGTCGCCTTCGACGACATGTATCCGCAGACGGTGCAATATGCGTCCCGCGTCATGGCCCGTTACGGCTTTCGCGCCATGCTTTATCCCAGCAGCCTGATCACGCTGGGGCAGGGGGGCAAGCTGACGGTGCCGATGGTGAAGAATCTGCACGACAATCTGGGCTGGCAGATTGCGAGCCAGGCCTGGTCCACGGAAAACAACGTCGGCGCGGGCGGCATCGACCTGATGACCAACGACCAGCGCACGGCGGAAATGGCGAAGCTGCGCAACATGCAGAATGCGCTGGGCCTGACGGGCGGCGCGCATGGCAGCTATTTCAGCAATGTCGGCGTGGCGGACATGATCGCCTATCCCATGTTCCGTCAGCATTTCCGGTCGATGCGGGCCTATTATTTCGGGCCGGTCCCGCCGGAAACCTTCCCCTGGGGCGATCCCATGCGGATCAAGGCGCAGGGCGCGGGGGAATTTCAATATAATAGCGACGCGGATTTATTCACCAACCGCTGGAAACCCTATATCGACAGCGCCATCGCGCAAAAAGGGGTCGCCTTCCTGGTGTTCCATGGCGGGCTGAATTCGGCGGGGGTAAGCTGGCAGAGCAGCTTCGATGCGATGATGGCCTATCTGGACGCGCAGCGCGCCAATATCGACGTCGTCACCGTCGACGATCTGGAAATGCCCTGACGCGCCCGAATATGGTTAAATTTCTTGGTGTTCGGCCTCGTCCGAACTAAGAAGTCCCCCGCCGCCCGATGCAGGGCGGCGGGGGACTTCATGACGAACAGATTGCCGCAGGCCGCGCTTATCATGCCGGTCATCCTCTTTTGCGAAATGCTGGCCCTGGGTGCGGACGGCCCCTTTCTGGGCGCGGTTGCGGCGGTGGCGGAAATTGCCGGGGCGATGATCGTCCTCTGGCTGCTGCGTCCCAGCGTCGCTTTCTGGCGCGCCTTCTCCCTGCCCTTGCTGGCGGCGGCGGCGGCATGGGCCTGGCTCGCGTCGGCGATGATGCCGGGGCCTGACATGTTCGGGCGAAGCTGGGCCGCGCCCGACCTGTTGCCTTCCGCGCTTGCCCGCTTTCTTGGCGGCTGCGCTGTCCTGCTGGCGTCGGCGGCGGTCGGCTGGCGGCGGCGCGGCCTGCGCCTTTCGATCGATTGCTGGCTGCTGTTGGGCCTTATCCAACTGGCCGTCGCCTTGTTCCTGCGCCAGTCCGACCCCAACAGCGTCTGGGGCGTCGACAAGGGTTTCCTGCGCGACCGCTTCACCGGCACCTTCGTCAACGCCAATGCGGCGGGCTGCCTTTACGCGGTGCTCGCTACGCTGGCCCTGGGGCGCTGCATCATGTTGTGGCGCGGCCGGTTTGCCCCGGCGCCGCTGATCACCCAGATGGTCGCGCCGGTCGCGCTGCTGGGCGGCTTGGGCGCCTGCGCCATCACCGGATCGCGAACCGCTCTGGTCGCAGCGCTTGCGGCGCTGATCCTGCTGGCGATCCAGTTCGGCTGGACCGAATATCGCAACCGGGCGAAGGGGCATGCCGCGCTCGTCTTCGCCGGCACCGCCACGGCGATCCTGCTGATATTGGCGCTGGTGGGCGAAAGCACGGCCGAACGATTCAGGCAGGTCGACCAGGACGGCAGTTTGCGGGTGGAAATCTGGTCATTCTACTGGCGGCTGGCCCGATCCGCGCCATTGGGCCATGGGCCGGGCGGCCTGGAGGACGCCGCCCTCCACGCCTATGCATCGGTGAACGAAGCCAATATGCTCTGGTTCGTGAACTCCGCGCATGACGTCTTCCTGTCGCTGCTGATCAACGGCGGCTGGCCCTATTTGCTGCTGCTGATCGCCCTGACCGCCGCCCTGCTGTTCCCGCTGCGCCGGCCGTCGGCCCGCGAACAGGGCGCGACACTGGCATCCGCCGTCGGCGCGCTCGCCATCATTCTCGTCTGCTCCAGCGTGGACATAGCGCTCGACATGCCGGGCATGGCGGCGCTGGGGGCGATGCTGCTGGGCCTGACATGGGGCGCCGCGGCCGGCGCCCACCACCGCAGTCAATCCCCGCTGCTGCTCAGCTTCGCTTCGACCAGCGGAGCCGCAGGGGTCTGAGCCACCAGCCCGCGCGCATAATTATAGGTGCGGCTCGTGGCGCGGGCGAGCCACACCGTCTCGTCCACGACCCGCGACTGAGTCTCCGGGTCCAGCAGGCCCCAGACCGACACGGCATAGCGGATGCGCCACGGCGCGCTGCCGCGCAGGAAGGGCGCGGCCGCATAGCTGCGGCGCAGCGCTTCCCGCGCCGAAGCCGCTTCCGCCCCGTCGCGCAGCATCGCCAGATAGGCGGCGCTGACCTCCGCCTCTCCCCAGGAAGGGCGCGCCGAAAGGGCATGATCCATGTCGGCCGTCGCCAGCCGCAGCAGCGTCGCCGCCTTGCCCGGTTCCTCCACCGCGGCATGGGCACGCATGATCCCGCGGAACAGTGCGCTGCGCGGCGGCAGTTCCGCTGACGGCCGGTTCGAATCCACCGCCGCCTGGAACCCGGACAAGCCGCCCGCCTGCCGCGCCGAGGCGGCCTTCGCCGCCATCACGTCATATTCCACCGCCAGCATCCGCCCGGCGAAGGCCAGGCAAGCCGCCAGCACGACGAGCGCTGCCCCGTTCGCGATGGGGCTGCCGCGCCTTCCGCCCTTATTCGGAGTGGTAGTAATGCGAATATTTCCGCGAATAATAGAGGGCGCCATAGGCCTCTTCCCCCGCATCGACCATGGAGAAGATGGCCCCGGCCAGCCGCGCATCGTCACTCGTCAGCCATGACAGCGACGTCTTCACCGCATTGGCGGGCGTGTCGCCCCATTTGACGACCAGCACCACCGCGTCGGCCAGCAGCGCCACGGTCCGGGCATCCGCCAGTCCCAGCAGCGGGGGCGTGTCGATGATGATCCGGTCGTAGATGCGCGATTGCGCGTCGATCAGGTCGCGCATCTTCCTGCCGCTGAACAGATCCTCCGCCACGAAGGATGTCGAGGCGACCGGCAATATGTCCAGCCCGGCCACCGCGTCCTGGACGATGGCGTCCTCCGCGCGCAGGTCGCCGGTCAGGATTTCGACCAGCCCCCGGTCGACGTCGATCCCCGCCGCCTCGCGCAGACCGGCGCGGCGCAGGTCGGTGTCGATCAGCAGCACCTTCTCGCCCGCCATGGCGCATATGCGGGCCAGGGTCAGCGAACTGCTCGTCTTGCCTTCGTCCGGCAGGCTGGAAACGATGGTGATGACCCGCATATCGGCGCCGTCCCGGCCCAGCAGGGACCGGCGCAGCACGCGATAGGATTCCGCATAGGAACTCATCGCCTTGTTGATCAGGGTCGCGGGCGCCGAACAGGGCCGTCCGTCCGCATCGCGCAGCTTGCCCGTGTCGATGCGCGGTATGCTGGCCAGCACCGGCACGCCCAGCCGTTCGAGGTCGGCGACGCTGTACAGGCCCTTGGCCAATATCTCGCGCATCAGCACGACCCCGCTGCCCGCGGCGACGGCGCCGATGAATGCCAGCGCCAACAGCAGCTTGCGATTGGGGGAGGTCGGCTTCGCGGGCGGTACCGCCGTTTCGATGACCTGCGCCTGGGTCAGCGCGCTGCGCGCCACCTGGCTCATGCCCTGCGCCTGTTCGGCCAGCTTGTTATAGGCGGAATGGGCGGCGTCGGCCTGGCGCTGATAGGTGTCGGCCATGACGCTGGCCCGCGTATCCGTCGACTGCTGGCTGCGCAGGCGGCCCATGTCCGACCGCAGGCTGGCCGCCCTGGCGTTGGCCGCGCTGGCTTCGCTGACCAGGCCGCCGATGATGCGGTCGGCCTCATCCTTGATCTGGGCGTCCAGCGCCCGCAACTGCTCGATGACCTTGACGGATTCGGGATGCTTGGGGCCATAGCGGGACAGGACCTCGCCCTGCCGCTGGATCAGTTGGGCGCGCTGCGACCGCAGGTCGGCGATGACCTGGGAATTGAGCACGGCCGACACCGCGTCCAGCCCGCCCGAAGCCACCTGCGCCCGTGCGGCGGCCAGTTTCGCGCTTGCGGCGGCCGCTTCGGACTGCGCGGTCGCCAGTTGGGATGCGAGCGGCGCGATCTGCTGGTCGGTGACGCTGGTGTCGCCGCCGCTGACGATGCCGGCGGTGGCGCGATATTGGGCCAGCCGGGCGTCGGCCTGCACCGCCTGATCGTTCAGCGTCGCCAGCCTTTGGTCAAGATAGCTGGTTTCGCGCGACGCCGTGCCCGTGCGCCGCCCCACGCTGTAGGCGATATATTGGGTGGCGAAGGCGTTGGCGATCGCCGCCGCCGCCGCCGGTTCCCTGGCGGTATAGCCGACATTGACGATATAGGTCATCTTGTCGCGGGCGGTTTCCAGATTGCCCAGCAGCCTGTCGGCCAGCGCGGTTTCGAACTCGTCGCGCTCATGCGCCGTCGGCCGGGCGGGCAGGGGATCCAGCCCCTTGACGAATTCCGGATTGCTGTCCAGCCGGAGTTCGCGGACCACGCCCTTGGCGATATCGCGGGACCGCATGACATTGACTTCGGTGTCGAAGATATTCTGGTCCGGCCGCTCGTTTCCGCTCATCTGCCCCAGGGCCGCGTTGGCCGAAGGATCGATCTTGACCCGCGCCGTCGCCGAATATTTCCACGGCATCATCAGGATCAGCGCGGCGGCGACTGTGAAGGCGACCGTCGACACGATGGCGAATGTGCGCCAGCGCCGCCGGAACATGCCGATGACTGCCGTATTGAGCGAGGATATTATCCCCGAAGCGGAAGCCTGGGCGGTGATGTCCGCGTGGGATGCGCCGGTCTGGTCCAACATTCTGACTGCCCTATCGGGTTAGGGGTGCACCGAAATGCCGGCAAGCAGCCGGAATTCGGAAAGGGTGGTGCCGTTGCCGGCGGCGAAGTCGTTCTTGCGCCGGGCATAGGACAGGTCCAGCTTCGCGCTGAACATGCGGTTGGTCAGATAGGTCGCGCCGCCTGACAGGCGCGTGACCCTGGCCTTGCCGTCAAATCCGAAAAACTTGTCTTCCGACAGCGATGCGGTGGCGTTCAACAACAGGTTGCGCAGCAGTTCATGATCGGCCCGGACCGCGCCCATGGTGGTGAAGAAGCCGCTGCCGGTGGCCGACGCATCCTGTATGTCCCGCGAACCCGACAGGGTGATCGTCGTCAGCCCGGACAGGAAATATTCGATCCTGCCGTCGAAGGAAAAGCCCTTCACATCCTGATAGAGGGCGGAATCGAACTTGCGGTCGATATAGCCCGCGCCGAACGTGCCCCGAACCAGCGCCGCTATGTCCAGCGTGATGCCGCCCAGCAGCCGATATTCCGTGGAATCGCGATTGGCGACGCCCGGCGCCAGCACCCGGTCATATTTCGTGTCGGTGTAGGTCAACTGGGCGAAAACGCCGGTGTCGGGCGTCACCCCATATTCAAGCTGCACCGCGCCGCTGGCGATCCTGCGGTCGCGATTTTCCTGCGAAAGGATCGCGCCCGCCAGCGTGTCGACGGAATGGAAGTCGTAATCCGCATAGGCGCCCGCAGCGACGACCCTGAACCGGGCGAAGCGGGCATCCGTCAGGAACCGCGCCTGGCTGCGCTGATAGGGGGTGGGGCTGCGCACGTCGGTGACGGCGGCGCCGGAAAATTGCGATTCGAACAGCCGCGCCGTGTCGACGCCCAGATTGAGCGTCAGGTTGCTACCCGCGTCATAGCGGCCGCGCGCCGCGACCTGCCAGCCGTTCTGGTTGCGCGGCGTCTCCGTCGCATAGCGGATCAGATTGCCGCTGCCCTCGACCTGCAGGCTGTTGCGGGACCAGTTGGACCGGGCCAGGACGCGGGGCGTGGCGCTGACGAAGAAATCGCCCTGCCTGTCGTCCGGCGTCTGGTACACATTGTCCGAATAGCCGGGCTGGACGTCCAGCGACGGGAAAATGGTGAAGCCGCCCGCGGGCAGGCCGACCGGGTTGGTTTCCGGCCGCGCCCGTTCCGTCACGCTCACATTCCGGCCCCGGTCATATATGATCGGGACGACCGTATCGATCGTCGACTGCGCCATGGCGATGGCGGGGAAAATGGTCGCGCCGATGGCAGCGATGGGCGAGCAGAAGCGGAAGGTCATGATCGGCCTTTTCGAATTCGATCATCGATGGACGGGATGACGGCAGACGGGCTGCGACGTTGTCAGTTCTGCGGCGTGTAGCTCGCGCCCGTGCCGCCGCCGCCGACATTGGGGCCAGCCGCCAGCGACGCTCCGCCGCCCGACAAAATACCCCCGGTGCCCGCCAGTCCGCGCCGCAGCGAAGCGATGACCGATGCGACGGCGGTCTCAACCTTGCGCGGCTTGTTCTTGCGCGCCGCGATGAATTCCAGCGCGGCCAGATTGACGTTCATCGGCTGCTGCTGCTGGTCGATGGCGAAGGTGACGGCGGCCTCCACATCCTGCGCGGTGGCGGTGCCGGGCAGGGCGGCCACGGCGGCGTCGATGCTGGCGATCAGCTTCTCCACGGCGGCGGGGTCCGGTTCGGCCGCCGGGGCGGAAGCCGTCTGCCCGTGCACCGGCATGGCGGCCAGCGACGCCGAAACGACGGAAAGCAACGCGGCGACCGCTGCGCCTTTTTTCTGGACAGGCATGAAATATTTCCCCCTTCGAAATTCAGGGCATTTCCGGGTCGCCAATGGTCGGCGGCCCCGAAAATGCGTCACCCAAAATAAAAGAGCGTTTCCACGCAAGGCGGAAACCCTCAACCTCCCCCATGAACCACTTCATGATATCGCCGGTCGATAGCCGACAACTTCAAAAGAAACGTTCGCCGATCCGGACCGTGTCCCCTGGAAAGACCTGAAGGTCCGGCGTCAGCTTGATTTCCTTCTCGACGACTTCGCCGAAGCGCTTGATGTAGATTTTTCGCTTGTTGGCGCGATAGGTGAAACCTTCGGCGCGGGCGACCGCGTTGAATATGGTCAGCCCGTTGGAATAGGAATATTCGCCGGGCTTGGACACTTCGCCCAGAATATAGAAGGGGCGATAGCTCAGCACGTCCAGGCTGACGCGGGGTTCCCGCAGATAGCCGTCGGCCAGCTTCGCCTCGATATCTCTGGTAATTTCCCTGGGGCTGCGGCCGATGGCCTTGACCTCGCCGATCAGCGGCAGCGACAGGGTGCCGCCGTCGCCGACGATGAACTCGCCCGACAGCGTCTCTTCATTGAAGACGATGATCCTGACCTTGTCGGCGACGCCCAGCTTGTAATCGGTCAGCGTCGATGCCGCCGCATCGGCCGTCGCGGCCGCCGGTTCCACGGCGGCCCCTTCCGGCGCCGCCGCCTGCGCGAAAGACGGTAAAGCGCAGGCGATCATGCAGGCAATAAAAAACTTCGACATATATCTTCGGATACACAAACCGCCGCCCGGTCGCAATTAAAATGCTTGAAAATCGGTAAGAAGGTTCAAGAAGCTTTAATCTCTGCACTGGAAAATGGTTAATTCCGACGGTCAGGCGCGCTCGATTTCCGTCCGCTCCGGCCATTCATATTTGGAAGACGCATCCGCATGGCCCAGCGATTCGGCGAAGCGGACCCTCAGCTTCGCGGCTTCCCGCTGCGCATCATGCTCTTCGCGCACGATCCGCCGTCCTTCCTCGCCCATCGCGGCCAGCGCAGCCGGGGGCGTGTCGGCGCAATCCCGCATCGCCCGCGCGATGGCGTCGACCGATCCCGGCGTGAAGAGCCAGCCGGTGCGGCCGTTGACGACCAGATCGGCCAGCGCGCCGACATTGGTGGCCAGCACAGGGCGACCGAGGGCGAACGCCTCCATCACGACGATCGGCAACCCTTCCGCGAAACTCGCCATCACCAGCGCGCGGGCGGTTGCGATATGGCTCCTGACCTGGCTTTCGTCGGCCCAGCCGGTGATCTTCACCGCCTCGTTCAGCCCCAGCCGCGTCATCGCCGCCTCGATCCGCCCGCGCATCTCGCCATCGCCGACCAGGGTCAGCGTGGCGGGAACGCCGCCGTCACGCACCTGGGCCAGCGCCTCCAGCATGAGCAGATGCCCCTTCTCGCCGCTCAGCCGTCCGACGCTGACGAAATGCGGGGCCGCTACCGGGGCCGTCGGTTCGACATCCAGAAATTCGCGGGACAGGCCGCAATGCACGACGCTGATCTTGTTCCAATATTGCGGATCGCACCAGCGATAGAGCTGGCTGGCGCAAAAATGCGTGATGGCGATCACGAAGGCGGCCTTTTCGATCTTCGTCCCCAGATGCAGGCCGATGGGCCGGTCGAACTCGCCCGATCCATGCACGGTGACGCTGTAGGGGATGCCGGCCAGGGTCGCGGCCACCATGGCGACTTCGGCGGCGTTCGTGCCGAAATGGGCATGCAATTGCCGCACGCCTGCCGCCGCTGCCTGCCGCGCCAGCAACGCCGCCTCCAGAAAGGCGATCAGGTGCAGCGGGATCGACCGATCGGTCTTGGGCATCATCCGCATGGTCAGCCGCAGCCCCTTCAGCCACCGCACCGGATGGGCAATCAGCAGAATCAGCGCCGCGACCAGCAGCGGCAAGGGGCCGCGTTGCAGGATATAGCGTGTCCGGTCCCGTTCCGACGCGTCGGCGGGATCGGCGATGTCAGCGTCCCATCCCCTCAATGCCCAGCGTTCGACGGTCACGCCTGCCGCCTCCAGAGCCAGTATTTCCCGCCGGATGAAGGTGTGGCTGACCTTTGGATATTGGTTGGTGAAATATCCGATGATCATCTGTTGTCCCATTATATTGCCGATGACCTTTTCCGTCCGGAATCCGTCATGAAGGCCCCAAGTCGCACGGACTCCTAACGTAAAAGCGGCAGGAATTGAACTATCCATATACGGTCGATCAGCTATGGGTTCGGATTGTGCCATAGCGGAGCATTGAGGAATTTCTGTCCTTTATCCACGTCTTTTTCCGATCCATATGCGCCTCATGCCGACCATGATTCGCAATGCTTCAGCTATGCTGCGATGAACGCCTCAATCGCCGCGCCGCACCCCTTGGCCAGACCCGTCGCCGAAGCCGACACGCCGCATGTCTCCATTCTCGACGGCTGGCGCGGGATTTCGATCCTGCTCGTGCTGGCGGCACACATGCTGCCGCTCAGTCCCAAGGCGCTGAAGCTCAACGAAGCCGTCGGCATGGTGGGGATGTCGCTGTTCTTCACTCTGTCGGGCTTTTTGATCACTAAGGCGCTGCTCAAGGATTCGTCGGTCCTTCCTTTCCTGATCAAACGGCTGTTCCGCATCGTTCCGTTGGCATGGACGTTCGTCCTGCTGGTCGTCGCGACCCAGGCATCGTCCTGGCAGACGGTCGCCGCAAATCTTCTGTTCTTCGCCAACAACCATAAACCTTATCTCTTTTTCGCCGGGCATTTGTGGAGCCTGTCGCTGGAGATGCAGTTCTACATGTTCGTCGCGCTGCTGGTCGCGATTGGTGGGCGCAGGGCGATCATGGCCCTGCCGCTTCTGGCTGCCGCCGTCACGCTGTACCGCGCCGTTAACGGCATTACTGCCGGCGTCCACACGTTCGACCGCATCGACGAGATTTTGGCCGGCGCGATCCTGGCGATCGCGATCGGCCGGGGATGGCGGCCGTCCGAATCCTGGTGTAGGCCGTGGGTCTGGGCGTTGCTGCTGGCCTGCAACCTGATCGGATCGCTGCCCTATATGCAGCATCATTTTCCGCTGCTCGCCTATCTGCGTCCTTATCTGGCGGCGGGCGCCGTTGGGCTCAGCATCTTTGCGCCGGACAGCGCCGTGACCCGCTACATGTCGAGCGTGCCGCTGCGCTATGTCGCTCAGATTTCCTTCGCCCTCTATGTCCTGCATCCGCTCAGCTACAAGGGCTGGCTGGGCAGTGGCGATACGATGGAACGCTATCTGAAGCGCCCGCTATGCTTCCTGCTCTCCTTCGCCGCCGCGCATCTCTCGACCTTCCATTTCGAACGGCCGCTCAACCGTTTCGGCCACCGGCTGGCGTCGCAGGTCAAGCGCGGGAGGGCCGATCCATGAGCGAAGGCCGCCCCGGCGTCTGGCGCCTGATCCGGGAGGACAGGTCGGCGCAGCGCGAAGGCTTCTGGGCGCAGGGTTTCTGGGCCTTGGCGGTCTACCGCCTGTCCCACCGCCGCCTGGCCATGCGGCAGGGACTCGTCAGGCGGCTATGGGGCGGATGGGCGAAACTGGCCGGCAAGGCGGTCGAATGGCTGTGCGGCATCTCCCTGCCGGAAGAAACGACCATAGGCCGCCGCCTGCGGATCGAGCATTTCGGCGGCATCATCGTGCACAGCGCCACGGTGATCGGCGACGACTGCCTGCTGCGGCAGAATGTGACGCTCGGCAACCGCAGCGAGGCGCGGCCGCTGGATGCGCCGGTGCTCGGCGACCGGGTCCAGGTCGGGGCAGGGGCGGTGATACTGGGCGCGGTGCGGATCGGCGACGACGCTATCATCGGCGCCAATGCGGTGGTGCTGATCGACGTGCCCGCGGGCGGCGTCGCGGTGGGAAATCCGGCCCGGCTGATCAGGTAGGGCAGGGCGAGGCGTGAAGCCTCACTCGCCGTCGCGCGCGGTGCGGACCCAACCCCGTTTCGGGCCAAGCGCCAGCCGGAAGTAGAAGCCCATCTTCTTCAAAACGCTGACCGGCATCAGCACCATCTCCCGCAGCGTCAGGAGATCCCGCCCATATCCCGCCCACGCCAGCAATATGGCCCCCCCGAACAGCGCGATCATGCCCGACAGCAGAGCCAGCGGCGCCACGCCGCCCCCCGCCAGCCACCACAGGCCCGACAGGGCGCACAGCACAGCGAGCAGCATGCAGAGCAGGCTCAGCGGCGGAATGGCGATGTCCAGCCCTAGCAGGATCAACCCCAGCTTGCGTCGCCTCAATCCCTCCAGCAGCAACGGTAGGACGAAACGGCGCATGATGGACATATATCCGCTCTCCCACCGGGCGCGCTGGATCTCGGCGGCCTTGCCGTCCAGCGGCAGCGGGCTGGCGATGCGCGCCTGGGGCGAAAAGACGGGCGGATGACCGGCCCTGGCGAGGTCGATGCCCAACAGCAGATCCTCCACAATTTCCCCGGACGCGATGGGAATGCTGTCCAGCGTATCGCTCGGAAACGCCATGCCGCTGCCGGTCAGGATGCACGGTACGCCCAGCGCATGGCACCCCAGCAGGCGGACATGGTTCTTGACGCGGATGGCGAACGCGCTGAACCGCATGGCCAGCCGTCCTTGTGCCGGGGCGGTGATCAGGTAGGAACCCTGCACCGGCCGGCCGGTGCGCGCCACATCGGCCGCCAGCCGCGACAGGGCGCCGCTTTCGACATGGCAATCCGCGTCCACGACGATGATGACCGGATTGGTCCATTGCCGCGCATGGGCGACGCCATGGGCCAGCGCATATCCCTTGCCCCGCAGGTCGGCGTCGACCCGCTCGGTCACCTCCGCCCCCATGGCGCGGGCGATGGCGGCGGTGTCGTCGCTGCAATTGTCGGCGACCACCAGCAGCCTGTCTCCCGCCCGCAATTGGGGAAGCAATGCCGAAAGCGTCGCCGCGATGACAGCCTGTTCGTCATGCGCGGGGATCAGCACGGTGAAGGCGGGGGCCTCGCCCGGCTCGCCGTTCGGGCGCGCCAGGAAGGCGCAGGCGATTTCCAGCGCGAACAGCGCGACCGGCGGCATGGCCAGCATGGCGCAGAGCAGCAATATCGTGGTGACGGTCATGATCCCTGCCCAGCCTGCCGATGAGAATGTGCGCTTATTTCTTACCCGATCCCGGCCGCCGCCATCCCATCGCCTCCCTGATCATGAGAAGGCAAAGCCAGCATAAGGTCGCCGCATAGAGGGGAAGCCAGAAAATCGCCATGATCCTGTCGGCCGTTCCCACCGTCACGACGTCGCGGGAACGCGTCTGCCGCCGCCACAGGGCGACAAGGCCCACGACCCACAACGTCGCCAGGGCAAGAAGAGCGGCGCTGGCCCATAGCGGATAGGAAAGCATGAGATGCTAGAACTCAAAAACAGAGGATTCGTCAAGCTTTAAGGAACAGTGCCAATATTTTTGACCCGGCGCCCAAGTCAAAGGGCCATGTCTGGAAGATGAAATGGCCAACCCCTCCAAATTCCCCCTCCCGCAGGCGGGAGGGGGTTAGGGGGGTGGGCG
>NZ_JFHR01000013.1 GCF_000722875.1 Sphingobium chlorophenolicum
GGTAGTGTGCGGGATGTTCTGCAAAATCCATTGAGGATTTGAGCGGCCATGGCAGGCTGGTGATGTTCAAAGTCGCCAACCCCAATGGAGCCCCACCATGACCAGGAATGAGAATAGACCATCGATAGCGGCCGTCAAAGATTTGATGGGCGCGAACCGCGACGCCTTGCGGGAGATCGTGCAGGATTTGCTGCAGGAGATGCTGGAAGGTGAGATGACCGATGTCCTTGGCGCCTCGAAGAGCGAACGCATTGACGGCCGTGTTGGCTATCGATCCGGACATTACAATCGGACGCTGATCACGCGGGTGGGCAAGCTGGAGCTGCGGGTGCCGCAGGATCGCGACGGCCGTTTCTCGACCGAGCTGTTTGAGCGCTATCAGCGCTCGGAGCAGGCGCTCGTGGCATCGTTAGCCGAGATGTACGTCCAGGGTGTGTCGACCCGGAAGGTGAAGGCTATCACCGAAGAGCTTTGCGGCCACAGCTTCTCCGCCTCGACCATCTCAGCGATCAACAAGCGACTGGACGAGAGCCTGACAGCCTTTGCCCGACGTCGGCTGGACGAGCCGTTCGCCTACCTCATCATCGATGCCAAATATGAGAAAGTCCGCCAGGCAGGCGTGGTGCGCTCCTGCGCCGTACTCGTCGCACTGGGTGTGGACTGGGAAGGCCGGCGCCAGATTCTGGCTGTAGAGCTCGCCAACCGCGAGAGCCGCTCTTCGTGGAAGGACTTTCTCGTCGGCCTCAAGGAGCGCGGCCTCCACGGTGTCGAATATATCGTTGCCGATGACCATGCGGGTTTACGAGCCGCTGTTCGTGAAGTGTTGCCAGATGCCTGGTTCCAGCGCTGTTACGTGCACTTTTTAAGAAATGCTCTCGACCATCTGCCGCGTAAAGCTGATGACGACTGCCTGCAGGAGCTGCGTTGGATCTACGATCGTCGCGAACTATCAGAGGCCAAAAGCGATCTGGCTGCCTGGCTGAGAAAATGGTCGCCACGATACCCCAAGCTCACCAGCTGGGCGGAAGAAACCATCGAGGAGACGTTCACCTTCTACCGGCTTCCGCGGCAGCATCATAAACATATGAAGAGCACCAATATGCTCGAGCGCTTTAACGAAGAAATCAAACGCAGGACGATCGTCCTGCGTATCTTCCCCAATGAAGACAGCTGTTTGCGCCTCATACGCTCGCTTGCTGTCGAGACCCACGAAAACTGGCTCGAAGCCAACCGCTATCTCAACATGAACGACCTTAAGGAGATGAAGAAAGCCGATCTACGTCAAGCCGCCTAGCCAGCATGCCCGCCGCTATTTGCAGAACTTGACGCACACAACCC
>NZ_JFHR01000014.1 GCF_000722875.1 Sphingobium chlorophenolicum
GACGATCGTCCTGCGTATCTTCCCCAATGAAGACAGCTGTTTGCGCCTCATACGCTCGCTTGCTGTCGAGACCCACGAAAACTGGCTCGAAGCCAACCGCTATCTCAACATGAACGACCTTAAGGAGATGAAGAAAGCCGATCTACGTCAAGCCGCCTAGCCAGCATGCCCGCCGCTATTTGCAGAACTTGACGCACACAACCTGGCCGAGCGACGGATTCCGCTGCGCTGGTGGCTGGGGGACAAGGCTGCCGGTCTGGTCCGGCAGCCATGGCGTCCCGTCGGCCTGAAGGGCGCGGCGGAGGGCTGATCCTCGTTCGACCTGCCATGTTCCAGCCTTCGCGGGAACACAGGGGGTGCCTATACGAAGAGCGTCAATATGCCGACCTGATGATCCACGACGCCGTCATAGATCATCTTGATCGCGACATAGACGATCACGGCAAGGCCCAGATAGGCGATCCAGCGGAAGCGTTCGATATATTTGGCGATGAGGTTCGCGGCGATGCCCATCAGCGCGACCGACAGGATCAGGCCGATGATCAGGATGCCCGGATGGTCGCGGGCCGCGCCCGCGACCGCCAGCACATTGTCCAGGCTCATCGAAACGTCCGCGACCGCGACCGCCCAGGCCGCGCCAGCGCAGCTCTTCGCGGGGCGCAGGCCGGATATGTCGTCGTCGCTGGTGTCGGGCGTGTCCCCGCCCCGCTTCGGGTGCAATTCGCGCCACATCTTGAACGCGACCCACAGCAGCAGCAGTCCGCCCGCCAGGATCAGGCCGACGATCTGCATCAACTGCGTCACCACCAGCGCGAAGCCGATGCGCAGCACCAGCGCGGCGATGATGCCGATCAGGATCACCTTCTTGCGCTGTTCCGTCGGTAGCCCGGCCGCCAGAGCGCCGACGACGATGGCGTTGTCCCCGGCCAGCAGCACGTCGATCATCAGCACCTGTCCGAAGGCGGACAACGCGGCGGGCGAGCCGATATTGCTGAAATCATTGACGATATGCGCCCAGATGCTGGCGAGCGATCCCGGCCCCTGGGCAGCGGCGGCGGCGGTTGCGATGAGGTCGAGCATCACGGCCTGACATGTCCCCTGAAAATAACGGCCGCCAGACCGGAGTCCGACGGCCCTGAAAAATCGTCGCGCTTGAGGTGCGAAGCGGTCGCCCCTTTCAGGAGCAAAACCGCCCTGCCGCCTACTGGTTCATCGAGTCGAAGAAATCCTCGTTGGTCTTG
Organism: Sphingobium chlorophenolicum; assembly: GCF_000722875.1. GTDB lineage: Bacteria > Pseudomonadota > Alphaproteobacteria > Sphingomonadales > Sphingomonadaceae > Sphingobium > Sphingobium chlorophenolicum. Next base: position 1,242 of record NZ_JFHR01000014.1, read on the forward strand.
GAATCCTTCATTTTGTCGAGCAGGAATTCCATCGCGTCGACCGTGCCCATCTGCATCAGGATGCGGCGCAGCACCCACATCTTGGACAGCTTGGCCTTGTCGACCAGCAATTCTTCCTTGCGGGTGCCGGACTTGCCGACGTCCAGCGCCGGGAAGATGCGCTTGTCCGCCACCTTGCGGTCCAGCACGATTTCCGAGTTGCCGGTGCCCTTGAACTCTTCGAAGATGACTTCGTCCATGCGGCTGCCGGTGTCGATCAGCGCGGTCGCGATGATGGAGAGCGAGCCGCCCTCCTCGATATTGCGGGCCGCGCCGAAGAAGCGCTTGGGACGCTGGAGCGCGTTGGCGTCGACGCCGCCGGTCAGCACCTTGCCCGAAGAGGGCACCACGGTGTTGTAGGCGCGGCCGAGGCGGGTGATCGAGTCGAGCAGGATCACCACGTCTTTCTTATGTTCCACGAGGCGCTTGGCCTTTTCGATCACCATTTCGGCGACCTGGACGTGGCGCTGCGCCGGTTCGTCGAAGGTGGAGGAAACGACCTCCCCCTTCACGCTGCGCTGCATGTCGGTGACTTCTTCCGGACGTTCGTCGATCAGCAGGACGATCAGGAAGACTTCGGGATGGTTGTCGGTGATCGCCTTGGCGATATTTTGCAGCAGCACGGTCTTACCCGTGCGCGGCGGCGCGACGATCAGGGCGCGCTGGCCCTTGCCCTGCGGCGACACGATGTCGATGACGCGGGCCGACTTGTCCTTGATCGTCGGGTCGGTCGCGTCGAGCGTCAGCTTCTGCGTCGGGTAGAGCGGCGTCAGATTGTCGAAATTGACGCGGTGACGGACCACGTCGGGATCGTCGAAATTGACGGAGATCAGCTTGGTCAGGGCGAAATAGCGCTCGCCATCCTTGGGCGCGCGGATTTCGCCCTCCACCGTGTCGCCGGTGCGCAGGCCGAATTTGCGGACCTGATTGGGCGAAACATAGATGTCGTCGGGACCGGCGAGGAAGTTCGCCTCCGGGCTGCGCAGGAAGCCGAAGCCGTCGGGCAGCACCTCTATCGTGCCCTCGCCCATGATCTGCTCGCCATTTTCGGCCTCGACCTTGAGGATCGCGAACATCAGATCCTGCTTGCGCAGGGTCGATGCGCCTTCGACGCCCAGTTCCTCCGCCATGGTCACCAGGTCGGCGGGCGCTTTTTTCTTGAGATCCTTAAGGTGCATTCGTGTTGAGTCCGATGGAATGAGAGACGAGGAGAAATAGGGGGAAGGCTGACCCGGCAATGACTCGGGAGAACCCGCGCCGGACGGGCGGGATGGAATGTCTGGCGTTTAGCGATCCGACCCCGCCAAAGTCAAGGTCGCTGAGCCATTAGGACCGACAGAAAATTGCCGATCTGCGCCCTGCCGCGAATGAAATGGGATGGGCGGAACACGCCCCCTCATGCTATACAGGGATAAAATATGGAGGTTATGGGAGATGGGACGCCTGCGCGCCGCTCTGGGCATCGCCGTTGCGATCGCCGGCCCCTCTTTCGCCGCGCAGAACGGCACGGCGCTGGACCCCGGCGATCCGCCCGCCGTCGTCCGCACAGTCCCCGACGCCGATTCCCGCATCACCATCCCGATCCGGATCGACGGCAAGGGGCCGTGGAACTTCATCGTCGACACCGGGTCGCAGCGGACCGTCATCGCCCGCGACCTGGCCGAACAACTGGCGCTGCCGGTGCGGGAGCGGGTGACGGTGATCAGCATGACCGGCCGGGCTGACGTGCATACGGTCGCGGTGCCGCGCCTGGGCTTCGGCAAGACGGTGGTGGACGATATCGAAGCGCCGGTGCTGGAGGGCGAGAATATCGGCGCGGCGGGGCTGCTGGGGCTGGACGGGCTGCATTCCAAGCGGCTGCTGCTGAATTTCCGCACCGGCCGGATGGAGATCGGCAACAGCAAGCAGGGTCTGCGCGATCCCAACGCCATCATCGTGGAGGCGCGGCGGCGCAAGGGCCAGTTGATCCTGCTCGATTCCGACGTGAACGGGTCGAAGGTTTCCATCATCCTGGATACCGGCACGACGATCAGCGTCGGCAATATGGCGCTGATGAACAAGTTGGCGCGCAAGAAGAAGGCGCCTGCCTTGAGCCTAGTGACGCTGACCAGCGTGACGGGCGAGGCGCTGACGGGCCAGTTGGGGCTGATCGACCGGGTGCGCATGGGGCAAGTGACGCTGAAGGACACGCCGGTGATGTTTGCCGACGCCCGGCCTTTCGCGGAACTGGACCTTCAGGACAAGCCCGCCTTGCTGCTGGGCATCGACGCGCTCAAGGTGTTCGACAGGGTGGCCATCGATTTCGGGCGGGGGAAGGTGGACTTCCTGCTGCCGGATACCGGGGCGCTGGAGCGGGCGCGCTATGCGGCGGCGCAGGGCGCGGGGGGTTAGGCGCGCTCCATACAAGCTGCTCGTCATGCTGAACTTGTTTCAGCATCCATTCCTCCCCAGGCACGGCGGCTTGTGGGGCGCGATGGATGCTGAAACAAGTTCAGCATGACAGGTTTCTAACGTTGCGCTGGTTGCTGCTGCCGGTTGCGGCCCAGCACATTGTCGATCCATTGCTGGTCAAGGCGCGGCGGCTGGGGGCGGTCGGCGGGGTTGGGGGCGGCCTGGTCGCTGTCGTCGGGCTGTGAATCATCCTCCGGCTGCTGCTGGCCTCGTTCGATGGGCAGGCCGTTTTCGTCGACCATCATGCCGCTGTCCGTTCCGCTGTCGGGCTGGCCGTAATAGGCTTCCTCGTCCGGTTCCAACTGCCATTCGGGCAGCGTCACCTGGGTTTCGAACTGTTCGACCGGGCGTTTGGCGACGGCGACCTTCATATAGTCGGCAAAGGCATGGGCGGGGGCGCGGCCGCCTTGCAGCACGCCCACGGCGCGGGCGTCGTCGCGGCCCATCCAGACGCCGGTGGTGATGCCGCTGGAAAAGCCCAGGAACCAGCCGTCCTTGTTGCTGCTGGTGGTGCCGGTCTTGCCCGCGACGGGGCGGCCGATCTGCGCCGCCCGGCCGGTGCCGGTGCTGACGGCGGTCTGCATCAGATCCGTCATCCCCGCCGCGACCCAGGGGGCGACCAGCACGCGGCTGGTGTCGTCCTGATGTTCGTAGAGCAGGCGGCCTTCGGCGGTCGTGACCTTGGTGATGCCATAGGGCGTCACCGCCACGCCCTTGCGCGCGATGGAGGCGAAGGCGCGGGTCATGTCGATCAGCCGCACGTCGGACGTGCCCAGCACCATCGATGGATGCGTGTTGATCGGCGTGGTGACGCCGAAGCGGCGGGCCATGTCCGCCACGGTGGGGAAGCCGACCTCGACTCCCAGCTTCGCCGCCACGGTGTTGACCGAATAGGCGAAGGCGGTGCGGATATCGATGTCGCCGGAAAAGCGGCCGTTGCTGTTGCGCGGCTTCCACCCGTTGATGTCGACCGGGCTGTCGGTGACGCCGGTGTCGGGGGTATAGCCTGCCTCCAGCGCCGCCATATAGACGAAGATCTTCCAGGAGGAGCCGGGCTGGCGCGTCGCGGTGGTGGCGCGGTTATAGTTGGAACTCACATAGTCGAGGCCGCCGACCATCGCCCGCACCGCGCCGTCGCGGTCGAGCGAGACCAGCGCGCCCTGGGTGCCGCCGGGCACGTTCGCCTGGATCGCGGCGGTCGCCGCCTTCTGCATGTTGAGGTCGATGGTGGTGTAGACCTCCAGCGGCTCGTTCGGCTCGTCGATCAGCGTGTCGAGTTGCGGCAGCGCCCAGTCGGTGAAGTAGCGGACGCTGTTCTGCGGCGGCTCCGGGGCCATCTTCACGTCCTGGAGATTGGCGGCGGCGCGTTCGGCCGCGCTGATCTTGCCGTTTTCCTGCATCAGGTCCAGCACAACCCCGGCGCGGCCGATGGCGGCTTCCGCGTCGGCGGTGGGGGAATAGCTGGAGGGGGCCTTCACAAGGCCCGCGACAATGGCGGCTTCGGGAAGGTTCAGGCCGGTCGCGGGATGGCCGAAAAATTTGCGGCTGGCGGCGTCGATGCCGTAAGCGCCGCCGCCGAAATAGACCTTGTTGAGGTAAAGTTCGAGGATCTGCCGCTTGGAGAATTTGCGCTCCAGCGCGAGGGCCAACACCATTTCCCGGACCTTGCGGCCCCAGCTATAGCTGTTGTTGAGGAAGATGTTGCGCGTCACCTGCTGGGTGATGGTGGACGCGCCCTGCCAACGGCGGCCGCTGCCGCGCCGCTCCATCGCCACCCAGGCGGCGCGGGCCATGCCGATGGGGTCGACGCCGGGGTGCAGATAGTAACGCTTGTCCTCGGTCGAGATCATCGCGTCGACCATGACGTTGGGAATCTGGTCATAGCTCATCCAGCGGCCAAAGCTGGGGCCGAGCGATACGATGACGCTGCCGTCCGCCGCATGGACGCGGATCATCTGGCCGTTGGGGGAGGATTTCAGCGATTCATAATCGGGCAGCGACTGATAGGCGATGACCACCGCCACGACGAGGGCGACCGCCGCGCTCAAAAAGCCGACGAGGCCGATTTTCACGCCCCTTATCAGCCATTTCCTAAGCCTGCTTCGCGGTTTGCTGCTCGATTTTGCCATGGTTCGCCCGGATATGCGCTAATCAGAAAGGCGGCCAGTGGAAAAGCCGTGCAGGCCGCATAAATCTGCAGGGATTTTCAAGAGAAGCGGCGGTTTACGGGCGATGAACGATCATTCGGCTTCGTCGCGGGATTTGAAATCCAGCGACGCGCTGTTCATGCAATAGCGCAGGCCGTTGACCCCCGGCCCGTCAGGGAAGACATGGCCCAGATGCCCGTCGCAGTTGGAACAGCGCACTTCGGTGCGGATCATGCCGTGGCTGGTGTCGCGGATTTCGTCGACCGCGTCGATGTCCACCGGCGCGGTGAAGCTGGGCCAGCCCGATCCGCTGTCATATTTTTCCTCGGCGTCGAACAGCTCCGCGCCGCAGCCCGCGCAATAATAGAGGCCGTCGGCCTTGTTGCTGTTATATTTGCCGGTGAACGCCCGTTCCGTGCCGCCCTCCCGCAGGACATGATATTGTTCGGGGGAAAGGCGCTCGCGCCATTCGGCGTCGGTCAGGTTGAGCTTGTCCATGCGCGGCAATATGGCGATGGGCGGGCGCGCGATCAAGCGGTTAGGATAGGGAAGTCGTGTTCCTGCGAAGGCAGGAACCCAGTTCCGGCCTTGCCTGATCGGATGGAGCGTCGACCTGGGCTCCTGCCTTCGCAGGAGCACGTGGAATGAGAACTAACGCTCCCGCGCTGCCTGGCGGGCGATGGCGAGCAGTTCGTGGCGGACCATCAGGTCGCCAAGGCCCCTGCCCGACCGGCTGGCGCGTTCGGCCTGGGCCAGGCGCTGGATGACGCGGGCGATGCCGGTCGCGTCCCAGATGCGCACCTGACGGGTGACGACGCCCTTTTCCTTCCAGAAGACCGCCTTGCCCGCTGCCTCCACCGCGCCCTCCAGCCGGCCGCTGTCATCGAAATCGGCGCGGATATTGGCGAGCAGCATGGCGCGGGTCAGCAATGGGCGCAGCACCGCCGCCATGGCCGTGCCCGCCTCCGCCAGACGCCCCAGTTCGCGGTGCATGCCGCGCAGGTCGCCGCCCAGCACCGCGTTCACCAGCGGCGCGGCGTCGCTGTCGGGATTGTCGGCGGAGAGCGCGTCCAGCGCTTCCCCGGTCGCTTCGCGGGGCCGGTCGGGGGCGGCATCCAGATAGAGGATCAGCTTTTCCACCTCCCCCGCCATCAGCGTGCGGTCGCCATTGGTGAGGTCGGCGATGCGGCGGCCCAAGTCGGACGAGAGGCGCAAGCCCCCTTCCCGCGCGATGGCGACGGCGATCTGTTCCGCCTCCCGCGCGTCGGGCTGGTAGGAGGCGAAGGCCATGGTCTGCTTGTGGTCGAGGGCGAGCTTGAGCAGTTTCGACGTGGGCTTGAGCGCCCCGGCCACGGCGATGACGGGATTGCCCGCCGCCTCCGCCTCCAGCAGGGCGGTCAGCGCGGGGAGCGATTCCTCCCCCATGCCGTTGATGCGAATCCAGCGCTTGTCCCCGAACATGGAGAAGGACGCCGCCTCATCCGCCAGCCGGGCCGGATCGTCGCGCAGGGTCGGGCCGTCCAGGTCGATCCGCTCCGCATCCGGCCCCATGGCGCGTTCCAGCCGTTTGGCGAGGGTGGTGCTGCCCGCCTCGTCGGGACCGTAGAGCAGGAAGAAGCGGCAGTCGGCGGCCGATCCCTGGCCTGCTGCGTCGAGCGCCTTTTCGATCTGGCCGCGATTGGCCTTCAACGGCCCTTATCCCTGGTCGCAAAGCGGGCGAGCCGGGCGACGATCTGGTCGGCGATGGTCTGCGACAGGCGTTCCAGCGCCGTGTCCTCCGCCGCAATGGTCGCATATTCGCTGGAGACCACGTCGATGCCGACGTCCGATCCGGCGGTGTCGTCCAATATCTGCGCGCCGGTGGCTTCGTCGATCAACTGGTAACGGGCGCGCAGGGTCCGCCGCTCGCGGGTGATGGCGGCGTCGGAACGCAGGCCGAAGCCGCTGATATTGTCGTCCAGCTTGACCACCAGCCTGTAGCCGGGGCCAGTGCCGCGCATCGCCGCCAGCCGGTCGTTCAGCGCGTTGCGCACCAGCCAGCCGCCCTTGCCCTCGATCGGCTGCACCGCGACATTGCCCAGCGCCTGCGCGACCGCGCCCTGGCTGCCCCCGCTGTAGACGGGGCGGAGGCCGCAGGCGGAGAGGGACAGGGCGACAAAGAGCAATGGCCAGAACTTCATAAGACCTACCCTTAACCGTTCGCCCTGAGCTTGTCGAAGGGCTGTTCTTCTTCAACGAGAAGAAAGACGGAAGTTGTTAGATTACCAGATTCACCAGACGATCCGGCACCACGATCACCTTTTTCGGCGTAGCGCCGTCCAGCGTCCGTACGACATTGGGCGCGGCGAGGGCGAGGCGTTCCAGTTCATCCTTCGCCGTGCCCTTGGGGACGGTGATGGTGTCGCGCAGCTTGCCCATCACCTGGCAGGCGATGGTGACCTCATCCTCGACCAGCAATGCGGGATCGACGGCGGGCCAGGCGGCCTCCGCGATCAGACCCTGCTCGCCCATGTCGGCCCATGCCTCCTCGGCGAGATGCGGGGTCATCGGCGCGACCAGCAGCGCCAACGCCCGGATCGCCGCGCTGCGGCTGGCGGAAGGCTTGGCCTTTTCGACCGCGTTGGTGAGTTCGTAGATTTTCGCCACCGCCTTGTTGAAGGACAGGGCCTCGATATCCTTCGCCACGCCGTCGATGGTCTGGTGCAGCTTGCGGTCGAGAGTCTTGTCCTGGCCCTCTGCGGCCCTGTCGGCTTCCCCGAACAGGCGCCACAGGCGGTTGATGAAGCGCCACGACCCCTCGATGCCTGCTTCGGTCCAGGGCAGGTCGCGTTCCGGCGGGCTGTCGGACAGCATGAACCAGCGCACCGCGTCCGCGCCATATTGGGCGATGATGTCGTCGGGATCGACGACATTCTTCTTCGACTTGGACATTTTCTCGACACGGCCGAGCGTGACCGGCGCGCCGGTTCCGACCATGACGATCCTGTCCCCCTGCCGCTCCACATCCTGCGGGGCGAGCCAGACGCCTTCGGGCGACTTGTAGGTTTCGTGCGTCACCATGCCCTGTGTGAAGAGGCCGGTGAACGGCTCGGTAAAGCCGATCTGCCCCATATGCTGGAGCGCGCGGGTCCAGAAACGGGCGTAGAGCAGGTGCAGGATCGCATGTTCGACGCCGCCGATATATTGGCCGACCGGCAGCCATTTTTCGACGGTTTCGCGGTCGAACGGCTTGTCCTTGGGCTGGCTGGCGAAGCGGATGAAATACCAGCTTGAATCGGCGAACGTGTCCAGCGTGTCGGTTTCGCGCCGGGCGGGCTTGCCGCATGTGGGGCAGTCGACATGCTTCCAGGTCGGATGCCGGTCCAGCGGGTTGCCGGGAATGTCGAAGCTGACGTCTTCGGGCAGCACGACGGGCAACTGGTCCTTCGGCACGCCCACGGGGCCGCAATCCTCGCAATGGATGACCGGGATCGGCGTACCCCAATAGCGCTGGCGCGATACGCCCCAGTCGCGCAGGCGGAACACGGTGGTGCCGGTGCCCCAGCCCTCGCTCTCAGCGCGGCGGATGACCTCCGCCTTGGCCTCTTCCACGCCGAGGCCGTTGAGGAAGTCGGAGTTCACCAGCTTGCCGGGGCCGGTATAGGCTTCATCACCGATGCCCTTGGCTTCGTCACCCTCTGCGGCGACGACGCGCTCGACCGGCAGCATATATTTGCGGGCGAAGTCGAGGTCGCGCTGGTCATGGCCCGGAACCGCCATGACCGCGCCGGTACCGTAATCCATCAGCACGAAATTGGCGACGAACAGCGGCAGCTTGCGTCCCGTGAAGGGGTGGATCACCGACAGGCCGGTGTCATAGCCCTTCTTTTCCTGCGTCTCGATCTCCGCCGCGGCGGTGCCGGACTGGCGGCATTCGTCGGCGAAGGCGTGCAGCGCGGCGTCCTTTTCCGCCAGCGCCAGCGCGATCGGGTGGTCGGCGGCGATGGCTGCGAAGCTGGCGCCGAAGATGGTGTCGGGGCGGGTGGAGAAGACCTCCAACTCGCCGATCTCGCCTACCGGCGCGTCCAGCTTGAAGCGGAATTGCAGGCCGACCGACTTGCCGATCCAGTTTTCCTGCATCAGCCGGACCTTTTCAGGCCACTGATCGAGCGTTTTCAGGCCCGCCAGCAGATCGTCGGCAAATTGCGTTATCTTCAGGAACCACTGGGAAAGCTTGCGCTTTTCGACCGGCGCGCCGGAGCGCCAGCCCTTGCCGTCGATCACCTGCTCATTGGCCAGCACGGTCATGTCGACCGGGTCCCAATTGACCGCCGATTCCTTGCGATAGACCAGACCCGCTTCCAGCATGTCGAGGAACAGCGCCTGTTCATGGCCGTAATAGTCGGGGTGGCAGGTCGCCACTTCCCGGCTCCAGTCCAGCGCGAAGCCCAGTTTCTTGAGCTGCGCCTTCATGTTGGCGATATTCTCGTAAGTCCATTTGCCGGGATGGACATTCTTTTCCATCGCGGCATTTTCGGCGGGCATGCCGAAGGCGTCCCAGCCCATCGGGTGCAGCACTTCATGGCCGGTCATGCGGCGGAAACGCGCAAGCACGTCGCCCATCGAGTAATTGCGCACATGGCCGATATGGATGCGCCCGGACGGATAGGGGAACATCTCCAGCACATAGCTGCGCGGCTTTTCGCTGCTGTCTGACGCCTTGAACGTCTGCTTCTCGTCCCAGGCGGCCTGCCAGCGGGCATCGGCCTCAAGCGGATTGAAGCGCCTTTGCATGAAATTCGGTCCTCAAAAATGCATTCGGGCTGAGCTTTGTCCAAGCCCAGCCCCGTGGTTCAAAAACAAGTGACGGATAGAGCTTAACCGGCGATGGCCATGCGGCGGAGGTCGCGGGCCTTGGTCAGGATGATCTCTTCCAGCTTCTGCACGGTCGCCGCCTGCACCGGGGCGTCGACCCACTGGCCGCCCTGGCTGACCTGACGGCTGGCGGCGACGCGCAGGGCGTCGGCGCGCAGATCCTGGTCGAGGATCGAGACGGTCAGCTTCATCCGCTCATTGGGGCTGTTCGGATTGGCGTACCAGTCGGTGACGATCACGCCGCCGTTCGAATCCGTCTGCACCATCGGCATGAAGGACAGGGTGTCGAGCGTGGCGCGCCACAGATAGGCGTTGACGCCGATGGTCGTCACCTTCGACGCGGCCAGATCGGCCTTGGGACGGTCCTTGGCCCCGCCCCCGCAAGCGGCGAGCGGCAGAACAGCAGCCAGCAGCAGACCGGCGGAAAGGGTTTTCGGAAGGCGGCGGACCATCAATCTATGTCCCATCAAACGAGAAAAACGCCTCGCTTCTATAGAGAAGCCGCGCCAATCGGCAAGAGGGAGTCGGGTGGAGCCGGGCACGCGCCGCGGGAGGCCTGTCACGCTTCACCGCCGCAACCGGCGAGTCCTGTGTATTCCGTGCAACAGCCCGGACAAAATCATGGCGGCGCTCTACCAATTTCAGAGTCTTGCGTGTAGAAGAAGGGCAAGAAAACTCGTCGGTGGGGAAGAGATTCGGAACATGCGCCTGAAAAGGGGACATATAGCATTGGCAGGCTCGGCGATTGCCATGGCCGGCTTCATGCTGTCTCCCGCAATCGGCGCGGCGACCGATCTTGTCCGGATGCGCGCCGAAACCCCGGTATCGCTGGGCGCATTGGGCAGCATTTCCTCCTTCACCCCGGCGACCAAGGACCAGCGCCTGGCTGCCGCCTATGCGAAGATCGCGGCGTCCGCGAGTCGGCAGAATTTCCGCTTCACCCCCACCAGCGGTTCGCTGAGCGGCCAGCGGTCGGTCACGGTCATGGTGCGCGCCGCCGACCTCAACGACCGGGTGGCCGTCAGCCGGACGCTCGATCCGGTGAATATCGCGCCTGTCGCCTTTAGCCTGAACAACGCGCATAACTGGCGCAAGTTCGCCCTGCCCGATGCGGTGGGCCGCAAGGAACTGGACCCGGTGGCGGTCGAGCCTGTTGCCGGCGCCCGGAATTTCTCGCTGGATCAGGGCCGCAAGGACCGTTTCAGCACGAAGGTGCTGATCGAAAGCCGCCGCGAACCGGCTGCGTCGATCCGCAATCCCAGCGCGGACAGGGATTATTCGCTTGATCTGGCGAGCAGCTATTCGCTGACGCGCAACCTGAACGTCACGGCGGGCGTGCGCTATAATAACAGCTTCGCCGGGCGGCTGACGCCGATGACCGACGACCGGCAGGACGCGCAGGCCGTTTATCTGGGCACTATCTTCAAATTCTAAAGGCGGCGGTTTTGAAGACGCGGCTGCATGCTGACCCAGGTGGTTTGCGTGGGGTTGGCTTTGTGGGTTGCTGGCCATTAGAGGACATTAAATCCTCCCCATCGGGAGATGGGGAGGAATAGGATAGGTCCGTTTTCCACCCAAAACCGTCACTGTGGCGCCTGAACCGACAGGCCGTCGATTGCTGCCCAGCCGGATGCGCCTATTCCCTTCAGCATCGGCCGATGTGCCGGGCGAACGCCGCCCAGGGCGATGACCGGCATATCGGCCAGACGCGCCAGGGCTGCGAATCGCGTTCGCCCCAGCGCCGGCGCACCGGGATGCGAACGCGTCGGGAATAGTGGTGAGAGGAAGACCAGATCGGCGCCGCATCGCGATGCGATGACCATTTCACGTTCATTATGCGCTGGCATGCTGTGGAATAGCGTCTTTCCTTTCCGCCGACGGTCGCGGCCGTGCCAGCCGTCGGCGCGCCAGGCCTGCGCCTGTGCCGCCGTTCCGCCCAGCATCAGCGCCAGCCGCCTTTTTCGGGCGATGCACGCGACCCGATCGAACAGGGTCCGGCGTTCCTTTGCCGCTGTGCGATAGTGTCGGAATATGATGCCCGCTTTCCCCTTCGGCAGTTTCGCGAGGGCGGCCAGCAGGTCGGCTTCCCCAACACGCTCGTCGGTCATCAGCCAGATCATCGGCAGTTTTTTGCGGTGGCGGCGTTGCATGACCCTCGCCTATAGCAGCGCTCATGACGACCGACAGCATCGAAGCCGCAGACCGGCTTGCCCAAGTGCGCGACGCCATGGGGCGCGCCGCGCGCCTTAGCGCGCGCACCGCCGACGACATCCGCCTGATCGCCGTGTCCAAGACTCAAGGTGCGGACGCCATCCGCCCGCTGATCGAGGCTGGCCAGCGGGTCTTCGGCGAAAATCGGGTGCAAGAAGCGGAAGGCAAATGGCCCAGCCTGCGGGAGGAATTTCCCGATCTGGCCCTACATCTGGTGGGGCAGCTCCAGTCGAACAAGGCGGGTGATGCGGTCGCGCTGTTCGATGTCATCCATTCGCTGGACCGGCCGTCGCTGCTGACCGCGCTCGCCAAGGCTATGGACGCGGCGGGCAAGCGCGTGCCCTGCTATATTCAGGTCAATATCGGCGCGGAGGAGCAGAAAGGCGGCTGCGCCATCGCCGACACCCCCGCGCTGATCAGGGCGGCGCAGGCCGCCGATATTCCGCTGCTGGGCCTGATGTGCGTGCCGCCTGCCAATGTCGAGCCTGCACCCTTCTTCGCGTTGCTCGCCAAAATGGCGCGGGAGGAGGGGCTGGAGCGGCTCTCCATGGGCATGTCGGGCGATTTCGAGACGGCGATCATGCTGGGCGCCACCGACATTCGCGTCGGCACGGCTTTGTTCGGGGAGCGCCCTGCCGCCCGCCCGACACCGGGGAGCGGCAGGGGCATGATCAGAAACTCCCGCGCAGGGTGATGCCGTAGGTGCGCGGTTCGCCCAGATAGGCGGAGATCAACTGGTTCGCCATGGGCGCTGTCGGAAATTGTCCCACAGTGGATGTCGCAGGGCTGCTCGACTGGAGCGGGCTGCTGAAGGCGACCTGGGTATAATCCTGGTTGAAGATGTTCTGGCCCCAGAATTCCACCGCCCAGCGCTGCTGCGGCCCACGGATGCCGATGCGGGCGTTGAACAGGGCATAGCCGTCCTGCCGCTTTTCCGGGAACAGGTCTGAACCGGTGTTGAAGTCGCTGCTCATGCGCCCGTCGACATAGAAGAGCGCGGTCAGGCCGCCGCTGCCCAATGGCGGGGTCCAGGAGGCGCTGACCGTGGTCACCGCTTCCGGGGCCTGGGAGTTGATCGATCCCGGCAGCAGGAACAGCGCCGGGTCGAGCGGCACCGCGCCGTTGCCGCTGCCGACCAGCCGGTTGGCGAACTTCGCGCGGGCATAGGTGAAGCCGCCGGCGAAGCGGACGTTGCGCACCGGCGTCGCCGACAGTTCCAGTTCCACGCCCTGGCTGATCAGGCCCGGCCCGACATCGTCGCTGGCGCAGGTCCGCGCCGTCGTCAGCGCGCTATCGCACCCGTTGATGTTCTGGACGACGAAGCTGGTGCCGTTGAAGGTGTTCAACTGGAAATTCTTGAACTCCTGGCGGAAGGCGGCGATGTTCACGCTCCATTTGGGCTGGTTGTATTTCAGGCCGATTTCGAAGGCGTCGACCTTCTCCGCCGCGAAGCGCAGGCTGGTCACGTCGGCATCGGTGCGCGGCGCGAAGACGGCGGGCACCTGATTGAGGCCGGTCGATCCCAACTGGAAACGGTCCAGATTATAGCCGCCCGCCTTATAGCCCTTCGAATAGCTGCCGTAGAGCAGCACATGGTCGACCGGTTTCCAGGACAGGACAGCGGTGCCGGAGAATTGGCCATCGCTGATCTTGTCGCGAAGGTTGAGCGCGTTGAGGCTGGTGGAACCGTTGCCCAGGCAACCCAGGGTCAATATGCCCCCGGCCAGCGCCGCGGCGGACGACCCCAGCGGCGCGCCCGGAATCTGGCCGGTGGCCAGTTCATAAAGGTCCGGCCCGGCGGGGCGGGCCTGCAACAGCGCGCATGTGCCGTTATCATTTTCGAAAGAGGAGGAGAAGCGCTTGCTTTCATGGGTGTAGCGCAGGCCCAGCGTCAGATCCAACCGGTTGGTCAGATGGACGATATTATGGGTGAACAGCGCCCAGTTCTCACTCTTCTGGAAATAGCGCGCATGATCGTCGCCGACATTGCCGATGCCGTAGAGCAGGTCGAGCGAACCGTTCAGCAGCGGCGCGAGCGGCCCGAAGGAACCGGTCGCCGCCGCCCGGCCCGTCGGCGTCAGGCAGCGCTGCTGCGCCGGGTCCATGAAGGCGATGAGCGGACTGGGGGTCGCCCCCGTGCCCAGCAGCAGGCGGCAGGTGGCGAAAGCCCCATAATCCGCGCCGAACCGGACATCATCCTCCAGCGTCAGCTTTTCATGGGCGTAATAGCCGCCCACCAGCCAGTCGAGCGCCTCGTTGAAGGCCGAACCCTGCGCCCGCAATTCCTGGGTGAAGGTCTTGAACTGGCGATAGGTGTTGGGATCGCGATAGAGCAGGTCGGCGCCGGTATAGTCGTAATCGCCGTAATCCTGGCTCTTATAGTCGCGATAGGCGGTGATGCTGGTCAGCTTGACCCCGTCCAGATCGTAATTGATTTCGCCCGAAACGCCCCAATCCTTGAGCTTGCTGACATAATTGCGGCCCGGCGTAATGGTGAGATTGCGGTCATAGGGGTCGGCGGCGAAGACGCTGCCCTGCCGGGACAGGATGGTCATGATGCGGTTGGCGGAGGCGGTCGAATAGGTTCCGCCCGCCCCCGGCAGGCGTTCGCGCGTCTCGATATAGGCGGCGCCGCAGCAGCTTTCGTCGCGGTTGGTATAATCGCCGATCAGGCGGATGGAGAGCGCGTCCGTGGGTTCCAGCAACGCCTGCCCGCGCACGAAATAGCGGTCGCGGTCATTGGTGTCCCCGACCTTCCGGCCGGTCGTGTCGACCAGATCGTAAAATCCGTCCCGCTTCGACCAGACGCCGTCCAGGCTGAGCGCCAGCTTGTCGGTGACAGGGCCGGTGACGCGGCCCGCCAGGCGCCAATAATCATAATTGCCGTAGGTGACTTCGGCTTTCCCGCCCAGGGTGAATTCCGGCGCCTTGCTGACAATGTTGATCAGGCCGGCGGAGGCGTTGCGGCCGAATAGCGTGCCCTGCGGCCCGCGCAGCACCTCCACCCGTTCGATCTCCCCCAGTTCGTTGAGGCCCGCGCCTGTGCGGGAACGGTAAACGCCATCGATGAACACCGCGACGGAGCTTTCCAGCCCCGGATTGTCGCCGACCGTGCCGATGCCGCGAACGCGCGCCGAGGCGTTGGCCTCGCTGCCCGTGGAGGACAGCAGCAGCGACGGCGCCAACTGGTTGAGGGAACGGATGTCGGTGGCGCCGCTATTCTGCATCGCCTGCGCCGTCACGGCGGACACGGCGATCGGCACGTCGGACAGCGGGCTGGCGCGCCGCGTGGCCGTGATAATGATGTTGACGCTTTCCTGATCGGCGGCGGTGGCGCTGTCCTGCGCCCATGCAACGGGAACATAGCTGCCCAATGCGATGGCACCGGCAGAAATCAGCCACAGGCTTTTATGCATGATGATGGTCCCTCTCCTCATCCGCGCGACTTTCCGTCGTGTCGGCATTAACTTCGGACTATGAAGATACGGCAGGACGAAGGCAAGAATAGCCTTTGTTTTTTAAACCCTTGGCTGCCCAGCACGACCGGATTTTCATACCCTGTTGCTTAATGGCGACAGCTTAATTTCCGGTTTCCGTTACGTCCCTTTTGCTTTTTGCCTAGGGCAGGGGAAATCGCAGCAGGCGGCCCGCCACCGGCACCAATGCGGTCGCGCCCACGCCCATGACGCGGCGGATCTCACCATGACCTGCATCCAGGCCACCGGTCAGCGCGCCCAGGGCAGGCAGGATCAATTTGGTGCGCGATCCGACGAAGCAGCGCCGCGACACATGGCGGCCCCGCACAGACAGGCGGAATTTGGGATGGAAATGGCCCGATATTTCCGGCCGGGGGTCGGCCGCGTCAGCCTGATGCCGCAACCAGATGCCGTCGACCTGCATGTCCGCGCAACGCCGCCCACCGGGCATCTGCGCCATGCCGATATCGTGATTGCCGGTGATCCAGACCCAGTCGAGCCGGTCCGTCAGCGCCGCCAGCCGCTCCCGCGTCGCCGGATCGAGCCGCGCCGCGCCGTCGGCGTCGTGAAAACTGTCGCCCAGCGACCAGAGCGCCTTCGCGCCCGTCCGCTCCGCCAGCGCCTCTATCATGTCCAGCGTCGCCCGGCTGTCATGCGGGGGCAGGAACTGGCCGAAACGGGCGTACCAGCTTGCCTTTTCGAAATGCAGGTCGGCCACCAGCAAGGCCGAATGCGCGGGCCAGAACAGCGCTGCTTCGGGTAGCGCCAGAAATTCGTGACCCGCGAACGAAAGGGGAACCATGACCTGCCTATGCGCCCTTGCCCTCCGGCTTTCAAGAGGGCGGCGAAGCGGCTATGGGCGCAGCCATGGAATCCGCTTTCACGATTGCCGCGCTGTACCGCTTCGCATCCTTCTCCGATCCGGATGCGATCGCGCGGGATTTGCGGCTGCTCTGCGCCGAACTGGGCACTTGCGGCACGCTGATCGTCGCGGGCGAGGGGATTAACGGCACGGTCGCGGGGAGCGGGGCGGCGATCGCGGCGCTGGTTGCGCATATCCGCACCCTGCCCGGCTGCGCCGATCTGGACGTCAAATATGCCGATAGCGATGAAGCGCCCTTCGCCCGGATGAAGGTGAAGGTGAAGACGGAGATCGTGACTTTGGGCGCGGGCGATCTGGACCCGGCGAACCGGGCCGGGACGTATCTCGACCCGCCGGAATGGAATGCGCTGATCGCCGATCCCGATACGGTCGTCATCGACACGCGCAACGCCTATGAAGTGTCGGTGGGTAGCTTCGAAGGGGCGATCGATCCGGGCACGCGCTCTTTCCGCGATTTTCCCGCCTGGTTCGACGGTTTCGCTGAAAAATTGCGGGAGGAAGGGCGGGAGCCGCGCATCGCCATGTTCTGCACCGGCGGCATAAGGTGCGAGAAATCGACCGCGCTGGTGCGTGCGCGGGGATTTGACGAGGTCTATCATCTGCGCGGCGGCATTTTGCGCTATCTGGAGGAAATGCCCGAAGCGGACAGCCGATGGCAGGGCGATTGCTATGTCTTCGACGAGCGGGTGGCGGTGGGCCATGGGCTGAAGGCGGGCGATTATGTCACCTGCCGGGGCTGCGGGCTGCCGCATGTGCGGGATGCGGCGCATGAGTGCGCGGCGGACGGGTCGGGGGTCTGGCCGCATCGGAAGCAAGGGTAGAAAAGCAGGAGCTTGGCCAGTCTGGATAAATTCGGAATGTTGGGAAATGGTCATTTCTAGACATTCCCCCTCCCGTAAACGGGAGGGGTTAGGGGTGGGCGCGAGCGGAGCGAGCTTCCGGCTTAGCCGTTGCAAAACAACGCTGATGTTGCGCTAACCCACCCCCTAACCCCCTCCCGCCTGCGGGAGGGGGAATGACGGCAATCCACCCAATGATCTCAATTTGTTCACGCGGCCTAGGCTCCTGTCTTCGCAGGAGCGCGATGCGCTTTCTTCAACCCTTGGCTGGCGTCTCGACCAGTTCGGCTATCTCGAACGCGTAGCTTTTCCAGCCGCGCATCCGGGCGCCGTCTTCCGCTGCGGCGCGTTTTTTCTTCGCCTCCGCCAGGGATCGGGTGTGGCCCCAGAAGACCTCGGTCCTGCCATTCTCCAGTGCGGCCACGATCCGCCAATAATGGGTGAAGGCGTCCGCAGTCGGCCCGATGGTCTTCACATAGCCGTCGGGCATGGTGGCCGTCAGATAGCGCTTCTTCCGGCCCATCCCGTCAGCCCGTGAAGCGGTGCAGCGCGGTGCCATTCGCGCGCAGCCATGCCCGCGCCGGGCGGGGATCTTCGCCCAATATCCGCTTGTGCGCCGCGTGGAAGGCCGGGCTGTGGTCCATATGCAGCAGATGCGCCAGTTCATGCGCCACGGTCGCCCGGCGCACCTCCGGCGGGCAGAGGATCAGCCGCCAGCTATAGCGGATCGCGCCGTTGGAGGCGCAACTCGCCCAGCGGCTGCGCGGGTCGCCAATGCCGACGGAGGCGACGATCAAGCCATTGTCCCGCGCCATTGCATGGCTTTCGGTCTCCAGCACCGCCTTCGCCCGCGTCTTGAGCCAGCGCAGCACCCGGGGGCCGACCGATTCCGATGCGCCGCCGAGCAGCAGCCGGTCGCCATCCAGCCGGATCGTGCGCGACGCGCCCTCCACCCAGCAGATGCGCACCTCCCGCCCCTCCAGCGGGAAGATGACGCCGTCGCCCAGCATGACCTGCGCCGGTTGCCGCGCCATTTGCGAGCGGACCCAGCCTTCATGCTCCTGCGCCCAGCCGAGGGCGCGCTTCAGATTGGCGCGGGTCGGCAGGGAGAGCCTGAGTTCGCCCCGCGCCTGATCCAGCGACAGGCGATAGGCCTTGGCCCGCGCCGACCGGCGGATCCGCACCGGAACGGCGATGCCGTCGATCAGGATTTGCGCGTCAAAGCTCTCGGTCGACAAGATGGTTTTCCCAATCGCCCGCATCGGCCTCCGCAATGGTCCAGCCCCGCACGGATTCCTTCGCCCGGTGCACCGCTCCCCGGTCGCCGCAGATCAGATAATGCCATTGCGGCAGCGGCTTGCCCTCGCCGCGCAGCCGATAGGCGCAGGTGCGGGGCAGCCAGCTTATCGTCCTCACCTTGGCGGGGGTCAGGCGCACGCAATCGGGGACGAAGCTGCGGCGTTCCTTATAATTGGTGCATTGGCCGCTGTGCCGGTCGAGCAGGCGGCAGGCGACGTTGGTGGGGTAGATCCGCCCCGTATCCTCATCCTCGGCCTTGTGCAGGCAGCATTTGCCGCAGCCGTCGCACAGCGCCTCCCATTCGGCGCGGTCCAGCTTGTCGAGGGGCTTTTCCCAGAAG
Organism: Sphingobium chlorophenolicum; assembly: GCF_000722875.1. Classification (GTDB taxonomy): domain Bacteria; phylum Pseudomonadota; class Alphaproteobacteria; order Sphingomonadales; family Sphingomonadaceae; genus Sphingobium; species Sphingobium chlorophenolicum. The sequence continues at coordinate 19,781 of NZ_JFHR01000014.1, forward strand.
TCCAACCGTCACTTCACCCATTTTTCGAGGAAGGCGATCACCTTGGCGGGATCGCCCTCATCCACGTCCGGCGTCGCGGGATCGTCCACCGGCACCAGCGCGACCGGCGCGCCGTTGCCGTCGAACAGATAGGGCGTGCGGCTGTGGCTGACCAGATAGCCGCTCGCGCCCTTCGCCTCTTCCTTATTATAGATGACGACGAAATCCTTGGCCACCTTCGCGATCTCGTCCGGCGTGCCGGTCAGGCCGATCAGGCGCGGGTGAAAAGCCGCAACATAGGTTTTGAGGACGGCGGGCGTGTCCCGCTCCGGATCGAGGCTGATGAGCATCGGCTGGACCTTGGCCGCCAGAGCGGGCTTGTCCTTCTCGAACTTCGCGAAGCCCTGCATGATGCGTTGCAGGTCGACCGGGCAGACGTCGGGGCAATAGGTATAGCCGAAATAGACCAACCGGTACTGGCCCTTATAATCGTCCCAGCGGACCTTCTTCCCGTCCTGGTTCGTCAGGGTGAAGGGCGCGCCGATGCTGGCCCCGTGCAGGTCGCCCTGGACATTGTCGGGGCCGCTTGATGCGTTGCCGCCAGCCCCCATATTGCAGGCTGCCAGCAGGGTGGCGAACGGCAGGGCGAGCGAAATCAGCGCTTTGTTCATGGCGCCGCCAGCCATGCCCTGCTATGGCCCGATTTGCAAATCCCAACGGGGCTATGGACAAAATGACACGACGCTTTCCGGCCTGGATGGGCCTTGGCCGCACCGCCGCTCTGGCCCTGGCGCTGCTGTTGCCCGTCGCGATGCCGATGGTCGCGCACGCGCAGTTTTCCGACAATTATAATTTCCTGAAGGCGGTCAAGGACGCCGACGGGCAGAAGGTGACCGACCTGATCCAGAAGCCGGGATCGACCGTCATCAACAGCCGGGACGTGACCACCGGCGACACCGCGTTGCACCTGGTGGTCGCCCGGCGCGACAATACATGGCTGACCTTCCTGCTGGCGAAGGGGGCGAACCCGAACCTGACGGACAATAGCGGCAACACGCCGCTGATGGATGCGGTGCAGGCCCGGTTCGAGGAAGGAGCGCGCAGCCTGCTCACCTTCAACGCGCAGGTGGACAAGGCCAATGGCAGCGGGGAAACGCCGCTGATCCGGGCGGTGCAACTGCGCGATGTCGGGCTGGTCCGGCTGCTGGTGGCGCAGGGGGCCAATCCCGACAGGCGCGATTCCATCGCAGGCATGTCCGCGCGGGACTATGCGGAGCGGGACGGCCGTACGCCGGGGCTGGTGGAAGCGTTGAGCGCTGCGAAGACGACGACCGCGCCCAAGGGGCCGGTGCAGGGGCCTGTGTTCTGAATTTGGGTAATAGCAGCCATTAAAATCCTCCCTACGCGCAGCGTGGGGAGGGTCGAAGAGAGGCACGTGACTCTCTTCGACGCTCGCGAAGCGAGTGGTGGAGGGGAAATGCGCAGGTCGTGCCCCTTCCCCTCCACCACCGCTTTCAGCGGCGGTCCCCCTCCCCATCTATCGATGGGGAGGAATAGGATAGGTCCGCCTTCGACCCAAATCAGCCGAAATTGCCACCCAGTTCCGCCGCATGGTCGGGGTCGGACAGCGCCGTCAGGCGTCGCGCCGCCCTTCTCGCGAAGCGCAGCGTTTCCGCCTTGCGCCGTGCCGCCGCCAGCGGTTCCATGGGTGCGGGACGCACCAGTTCGGCGTCATATTGGTCCGCGACGATCAGCCCGGTTCGCCCCGGCCAGAGCGCTTCGCTTTCGAACAGAGACAGGTCGAAGCCGGACGGCACCGCCCAGAAATAGCGGTCGCAATAGTCGAAATAATCCGGCCACTTCATGTCGCCCAGCAGGTCGGCGCGGCTGCACTTGATCTCCACGATGGTGATCCGCCCTGCCCCGTCCAGCGCCATGATGTCGGCGCGTCGGCCGTTCGGCAGCGGCACTTCCAATATCCCGCTCATGTCGTGCCGGAAGAACAGACGCAGCGTGCCCCGCGCCACGGCCAGCGCCGTGCCATCGGTCAGGGGCGAACAACTGTCGGACAGATCGGATTCCATAGTCGGTTATTAGAACAGGAAGGGAACAAAAGGAAAGGGCCGATTCAGGAAATCCCGAACCGGCCCTTCTTCACCCCCTGCGCGCCTGGCGCGAAAGAGTCAGCGATAGAAGACGTGATTGTCGATCGCAGCAAGCTGGCGCTTGCCCCAGCCCGGCGAGACGCGGCGGGCGTGGAAATACAGCGCGCCTTCCGCCTTGCTGTTCCAGCTATCTTCCATCGCGATCTGGGCGATGGCGACGGCTTCGCGCCAGCTTTCGCTGCCCATGCGGATCGACGGCATGCCGTTGCCGCGCACGAAGCTGAACTGGCCGGGCTGATAGATCACCCCGCACAGGCTGTCGGCAAAGCGGCCGGACTTTGCGCGGTTGATGATGACGCGGGCGACGGCCAACTGGCCTTCCAGGCTTTCGCCCTTGGATTCGAAATAGACGGCGCCGGCCAGGCACTTCATGTCGCCGGAAACATCCTCGGCCGCGCCCTGCGCGTCCACGAGGGCGGCGAGATTGTCGGCCTTCACATCGTCGGTGCCGGAAAGAGGAGCCAGCGACTGCACGACTTCGCGCGGTGCGGCAAAGGTGACGGCGGGCTTTGCGCCGGCCGGAGCTGCATTCAGCTCAGTGGTTCCCGGAAGGGGCAGGACCGACGGAGCCGCTTCGGAAGCGCTCGACATGTCGGCCGCAGTGACCGCCGCGGTGGCGGAAAGGGCAAATGCCGCGATGATCGCAGCCTTCAAACGAAAACTCATTATTGCTCAAAATCATGCGGTTCTTGGCCGGGGACGTCAAAAAACCCCAAAAACACCGACGTCCGGCCGCCCCCCGTCTGCGTGTTTACCCGCATCCGCCCCCCATGGACGAAACCGGCAACCTGCGCGTTGAAAGCGTCGGGGGCCTGTGCCCGCGCGCGGAACATGAGTCAACGGTTAACAGATCGTTTCAGCGGCGAACCGTTCCGCATGCGCGATATCAAGCTCCAAAACCCACAGATCGGGGTCTGAAGCGCGACGGCGCGCAAGATATTGGGCCATGGCATCCGCCCCCTTTTCCGGGTCGGGGCCGCAGCGGGTCAGGCTGTAGCCGCCCGCAAAGTCTGAAACGCGCTCGAACAAGCCCTGTTCCCGGCCATTTTCCAGCGCCTGGATCAATATGACGCCGCTGATGTCGTCGCCCTTGACCAGCACCGTGGCGAAACCGCCCGCGGCGGCGCAGCGGCGCACCAGCGCGTTGACCAGCAACGCGCTGGTCAACCGGTCAGGCGGCATAGCCGGGCAGCGAGGAAAGCGGGAATTGCGACCGCATGAAGGTGCCGGTTCCCCGCCCGACCTCCTCCCCATCGGCGTCGATCAGGCTGGCTTCGGCGACATAGACGCGCCGCCTGCCGCTGATCCATCGCCCTTCGGCGCGGATGCGGCCCGGCGCGATCGGCCGGGTGAAGAGCAGGTTGAAACTGGTGGTCAGCAGGAAACGGTCGCTGACCAGGCTGTTGGCGGCGTAGAAGGCCGCATCGTCCAGCATCTTGAAATAGACCGTGCCATGCACCGCCCCGGCGGCATGGAACTGCGTTTCGTCCACGTCGAACTGGATGATCGACCGGCCTTCCTCCGGAATGGTCAGTTCCGACCGGAACAGCCGGTTGATCGGCGCCGAACGGTAAAGGCTTTCCAATGCCCGGAAATGCGCCGCTTCGCCGCTGGGCGATGCCTTGGCGCCGGATTCAGGCAGCGTCACGCGCCTCGCCGCCCGCAAGCAGGGCATGGAGCGCCGCCGCCGATTTCGCGCCGCGCAGCCGGGCGACCTGCCCCTCATCCCGCAGATAGCGCGACACCCGCGCCAGCGTCTTCAGATGCTCGGCGCCCGAATCGGCCGGGGAAAGCAGGGCGAAGACGACGTCGACCGGCGCTTCGTCCACCGCGTCGAACGGCACCGCCGGATCGAGCAGGACGACCACGCCGCACATCTTCTTGAGGTCCACGATCTTGGCATGGGGAATCGCGACGCCGCCGCCGAATCCGGTCGAACCCAGCTTTTCGCGCTCCAGCAGCGCCTCCGCCACCAGATCGGCGTCCAGGCCGTAGGCCTGGGCCGCCAGAGCCGCGACCTTTTGAAATAACTGCTTCTTGCCGTTAACGGAAAGGGCCGTGCCCAGCGCTTCCGGCGCGACGATATCGTTGAAATGAACCATGCCGAATCCCAGCCGAGCCGCGCCCAGCTTCGGAAAAATGACGCAATGCCCGGATCTTTAAAGTCCGGCCCCATAGGCCGCCAGCCGTTCCAGGTCAACCGGCGGCCAGGGACAGGACTTCAGCGCATCAACCCAGACGCGGTTCCACCCAGCCGATGGTTCCGTCATGCCGGCGATAGACCATATTGTAGGCGGACGTCCCCGCATTGACGAACAGCAACGCATTGGTGTTGCGCAGGTCCAGCATCATCACCGCGTCGGACACGCTGGCTTCGGGAATGTCGACGCGGGTTTCCGCGACGATCAGCGGCGCTTCGGCCGGTTCCTCCTCATCGGCGAGGGAAGCGAAAATCGTATAGCCCGCGCCGTCCAGCCCGTCCGGGCCGAATCCGTTGGACCGGCTGGCTTCGGCGGCGGCGGCCTGGGCGCTGCGGTCCTTCAGGCGGCGCAAATAGCGGCGCAACTGTTTTTCGATGCGTTCGGCGGCCTGTTCGAAGGCGGGATGCGCCTCCTGCGCCTCGCCCGCGCCCTTCAGGATCAGGCCGGTCATGACATGGCAGACGATGTCGCAATGGAAGGCGCCGTGCGGGGCGGGCCGGAAGGTCACCTGGGCGGAAAGCGCGCGGGAGAAATATTTCTCGGCCATGGCCTCCAGCCGGGTCCAGACATGCTGCTTGAGCGCGTCGCCCGTATCGACCTGATGCCCGGAAACACGAATATCCATATGCCTTCTCCTTATTCTTGCCGGACCGCCCCGGATGGCGACCCGGTGGGCATGGAGGCTTGAAGGCAGCGCTCCCGTAAAACGGGAATGGCTGTGATCAGGCCTCCTCCAGCCAGAGCGGCTTTTCCAGCGTCGCGACGAACGCTGCATGCCTCTCCAACTCTTCCGCGCTGGCCGCGAAAACGCGCGCGGGACGAACAGGGCGAACCGCGGCCTTCGCCGCAAGTTCCATGTTTACAATGAGTTTCTCTTCCTCCTGTGCAAGACCAAGGCCGATCTGACGGCCGCCGGTCAGTTCGATGTAAAGCTGGGCCAGCAATTCGGCGTCGAGCAAGGCGCCATGCTTGATGCGATGGCTGCGGTCGATGCCGTAGCGGGTGCAGAGCGCGTCCAGGCTGTGCTTGGCGCCTGGGTGAATCTGCCGGGCGATGGCGACGGTGTCGATCATCCGGTCCATCGACACTTCGGGCAGGCCGCACAGTTTCAGTTCGTGATTGAGGAAGCCGAAGTCGAAGCGCGCATTATGCGCGACCAGATGGCTGTCCTCCAGAAAGGCGAGCAATTCCTGCACGCCATGCCCGAACAGCGGCTTGTCCCTCAGGAATCCGTCCGACAGGCCGTGCACGGCTTCCGCGGCGGCGGGCATGGACCGCTGCGGATTATAATAAGCGTGGAAGGTGCGGCCCGTGGGCACCCGGTTGAGGAGTTCAATGCACCCGATCTCGACCAGGCGATCGCCTGAGGCAGGGTCGAAGCCAGTCGTTTCGGTGTCGAAAATAATCTCGCGCATCGCCCTCTTCAACGACTCTTTCCGGCCAGCCGCCGGACCCTTCTTATCGGACTCTCTTCGCGCCAAGGCAAGCGACCAAGCGGCGAACCTGATCGCGGGTCTGGGCGAAGGTCGTCCCGGTATGGATGATATAGTCGGCCCGCCGCCGCTTTTCAGCATCGGGTGTTTGCAGATGGACAATCCGGCGGAATTTTGCAGCGGTCATGTCGGGCCGGGCCAGGACTCGCTTGCGCTGCTTCCAGCCAGGGGCGGTGACGACGATGACGCCCGCCAGCTTGCGATAGCCATGGGTTTCGAAGAGCAGCGGAATATCCAGCACGACGAATTTGCGCGAGCGATGACGGCGCAGGAACGCCTTGCGGCTGTGCTGCACGGCGGGATGGATGATGGCTTCCAGTGCTTTCAACTCCTGCGGATGGCCGAAGACCGCCGCGCCCAGCTTTGCCCTGTCGACGCCCCTGGGGCCGGTGGTGCCGGGAAAGCGGGCCTCTATGGCGGGCAGGAGGGGGCCGCCCGGCCCTTGCAGCCGGTGCACTTCGGCGTCCGCGTCGAACAGGGGCACCCCCTCCCGCCGCAACATGGCCGCGACGGCGGACTTGCCCATGCCGATGGAGCCGGTGAGGCCGTAAATCTTCATATATCTCAGGCGGCGAGCAGCAGGGCGCGCAATTCCTCGTCCCGCTCACGCGGCGCTTGCGCATCGAAGAAGATGTCGAAGGCCAGCGCCGCCTGGCCGATCAGCATTTCCAACCCGTCCAGCGTGTTGAGGCCCCTCGCCCGCGCCGCCTTGAGCAGGGGCGTTTCCAGCGGCGCATAGACGATGTCATAGACGGTCGCGTCGTCCGCCAGCGGCTTGAGGTCGAGGTCCAGCGCGGGCTGGCCCACCATGCCGAGCGAACTGGTGTTGACCAGCAGGTCGGCCTTGGGCAGCGCATCGGCCATGCCGATCACCCTGCCCTTGGTCCCGGCGCGGTCGAGCAAGGCCTGTCCCTTGGCCGCGTCGCGGACCATGACGGTGATGTCGGCCACGCCCAGGCTGGTGAGCGCGAACAGGATCGCCCGCGCCGCGCCGCCCGCGCCGACCAGCACCGCGCTCTGCCCCTTCCACTTGTCGCGCAGCAAGGGTTGCAGGAAGCCGCCCGCATCGGTGTTGGTGCCGATCAGCGGCCCGCCGGTCTCGCTGGCGATGGTGTTCATCGCGCCGATCCGTTCCCGCACGCCGCCCGGATCGTCGGTATAGTCCATCACCGCGATCTTGTGCGGGATGGTGACGCTGCATCCCAGCCAGTCGGGATCGGCCCGCCGGGCGAGGAAATAGGCGGCCAGCCCCTCGCTGGTGACGTGGGTCTTCTTATATTCCGCCTCTATCCCCAGCGCATCGAGCCAGAAATTGTGGATCAGCGGGGATTTGCTGTGCGCGATCGGATCGCCGATCACCTCGGCATAGGGGAGCTTGTCGGTCATGACTCCAGAACGCCCCTGACGCGCAGAAAGTCAAGCAGGGGCAGCAGCGGAAGGCCCTGAATCGCGAACTGGCTGCCCTCCACCTTCGCGAAAAGCTGCGCGCCCGGCCCCTCTATTCGGTAGCAGCCGACGCACCAGCGGCATTCATCCCAATCGCCGTCGAGATAGGCGGCAATGAATGCGTCAGACAAGGGGCGCACCGTCATCCGCACGCGTTCGATATGCCGCCAGATCGGTTCGCCGTTGAGCGCGATCACCGCCGCGCTGTGCAGATGATGGACCCGGCCGGAGAGCAGCTTCAATATGCGCTCCGCATCGGCGCGGTCGACCGCCTTGTCGATCATCGCGCCATCGTCCAGGCTGAGCGTCTGGTCGCAGCCCAGCACCAGCCCGCCCGGCACCCGGCGCGACACGCGCAGCGCCTTCAGTTCCGCCAGCGCGTCGGCCAGTTGCCGCGCGTCCAGCCCGTCGGCACGCAGGGCTTCCTTGGCCGCTTCCTCATCGACGCCGGGGGAGAGCGCCTCGAACGGCACCCGCGCCGCTTCCAGCAGCGCCCGGCGGCTCGCGCTTTGCGATGCCAGCACGATCATGGTCAGGCTCCTTCCGCCAGCACGCGGTCGTTGAACAGGTTGATGATGGCGGCGGCAGCTTCCTCGATGGAGCGGCGGGTCATGTCGATCACCGGCCAGCCATTGTCCGCGAACATGCGCCGGGCGAAGGCCAGTTCCTCCTGCACCTTCTCTATGTCGACATAACTGGTTTCCGGGGCCTGATTCAGGGACAGCAGCCGGTTGCGGCGAATCTGCACCAGCCGTTCCGGGCTGACCGTCAGCCCCACCACCATCGGATGCTTCAGCACGTAAAGCGCCTGCGGCGGCGGCGACTGGATCACCAGCGGGATATTGGCGGTCTTGTACCCGCGATTGGCGAGATAGATGGAGGTCGGCGTCTTGGAGGCGCGGGACACGCCCGCCAGCACGATGTCCGCCTCCTCCCAATTTTCATGACCCACGCCGTCGTCATGGGCGATGGTGAACTGGATCGCCTCGATCCGGGCGAAATAGGCTTCGTCCAATATATGCTTGCGGCCGGGACGGTTGCGGGTTTCCTGTCCCAATATGTTGGACAGGGCGTCGGTCACGCTGTCCAGCGCGGCGACATGCGGCAGGCCGAGCGCCCGGCAGCGCGTCTCCAGCCGCCGCCGAAGCTGGTGGTTGGACAGGGTGAAGAGCACCAGGCCCGGATTGGCGGCGATTTCCTCCATGATGCGGTCGAGATGGACGTCGGACCGGACCATCGGCCAAAAATGGCGCACCGCCTCCACATTTTCGAACGCGCCGATGGCCGCCTTGGCGATATTCTCCAGCGTTTCGCCGGTGGAGTCCGAAAGCAAGTGGAGATGGATGCGCGACATGAGGAACATCTCTGTGGGGAGGCTGTGGATAAAGCAAGGGATAGGTTGCGGGGAAAATCAGGCGCTTGTCGCCCTCCCCGATTCCAGGAATCTTGTCCACAGCCCGCCAACAGATGGAAATTAAAATCCACAGCCTGTGGATAAGGGGGATAAGCGGACTGACTCGGACCGGAATCGGCGACTCCGGAGAGTCAAGTTGTTGGCAAATCGGGGCACAGCGCATAAACCCCGCTGCCAACCGCCCTACTATCTCCATCATCCTTTTGAATCTAAATATAAGAGAGTTTATGACGGGACCAGATGACGCGCTTTCCAACGGCCGGACGCTCAAGCCGTTGCTTTCGGTCCTGAAAGGCGCTTGCCCTGTTGTGCCGCCCATGTGGCTCATGCGCCAGGCGGGACGCTATCTGCCTGAATATCGCGCCTTGCGAGCGGAAAAGGGCGGATTCCTCGAAATGGTCTATGACAGTGCGGCGGCGGCAGAAGTGACCGTTCAGCCGCTGCGCCGTTTCGGTTTCGACGGGGCGATCCTGTTTTCCGACATTTTGATCGTGCCCTATGCCATGGGGCAGGATTTGTGGTTCGAGGCGGGAGAAGGACCGCGTCTGGCGCCGATCCTGGCCGAGACGGACCTGTCGGCCCTGAAACCCGATTTCAGCCGCTATGAGGCGGTGTATGAGACGGTCCGGCAGGTGAAGGCCGCGCTGGACCCTCAGGTGACCTTCCTGGGCTTTGCAGGCAGCCCCTGGACCATCGCCACCTATATGGTCGCTGGTCAGGGCAGCAAGGATCAGGGCGCGGCCCGCCGCATGGCCTACAGCCAACCCGAAAAATTCGGCGCGATCATCGATGCGATCATCGATGCGACGGTGGTCTATCTGTCCGGCCAGATCGAGGCCGGGGTCGAGGCGGTGCAGCTTTTCGACAGTTGGGCGGGCAGCCTGGCTCCGCTGGAGTTCGAGCGCTGGGTGATCCGGCCCAACCGGCGGATCGTGGAGAGGTTGAAGGCGATTCATCCGGACATTCCGGTGATCGGCTTTCCCAAAGGCGCGGGCGCGAAATTGGCCGATTATGCGGCGGGGACCGGGGTCGATGCGGTCGGCGTCGATGAAACGGTCGATCCGCACTGGGCCAACCGGGTTCTGCCGCAAGGGCTGCCGGTGCAGGGGAATCTGGATCCGCTGGCGCTGATCGCCGGGGGCAAGGCGGTGGAAGAGGCGGTCGACAATATCCGCGCCGCCTTTGCCGGGCGGCCGCATATCTTCAACCTGGGGCACGGGATATTGCCCGACACCCCCATTGATCATGTCGAAGCGCTGCTTAGCTATGTGCGGGCAGCGGGAGACTGAATATATGGCTTATCTGGGAGCAGCCTATTTGTGGGTCAAAGCCGCGCATGTCATCTTCGTCATCTTCCTGATGGCGGGCCTTTTCATGATGCCGCGCTTCTTCGTCTATCACCAGCAATGCCCGGTGGGATCGGATGAGGACAGGAAGTGGATCGACCGGGAAAGGCGGCTGCTCAAGATCATCCTGAACCCGTCCATCGTCCTGGTCTGGGTATTCGGCCTGATGCTGATGGTGGAGATCGGCGCGTGGCATTTCGGCTGGTTTCACCTGAAATTGCTCTTCGTGCTGGGCCTGTCGGGCTATCATGGCTGGATCGCGGGTTATGCGAAGAAGCTTGCCAGGGGGCTGCGGCCGCTCAGCGAGAAGCGGTTGCGGTTGCTGAACGAGATTCCGGGGGTTGCCGCCGCGGTGATCGTGATCGCGGTGATCGTGAAGCCGTTTTGACATAGCCGTCATCCCAGCGAAAGCTGGGATCTCGTGAGGCTATGCTGTGCCCTATCGCCTGAGATCCCAGCCTTCGCTGGGATGACGGACATTAAATTGGGTCGACCGGGATATTGTCGATCAGCCGGGTTTTGCCGAGCTTTGCCGCGCCCAGCAGCCTTGCGGGACGGTCCAGCACCGTCATCGGTTCCAGAGTCACCGTGTCGCACAGCGTCACATAGTCGATGGGGTCAAAGCCATGCGCCGTCAGCAGCGCTATGGCCTTGGCGACGGCGGACTCGACACTTGCGCCCTTTTCCATCTGCCGCGCCGCTTCGCCTAGGGCGCGGGGCAGGGCCAGCGCGTCCTTGCGCTCCTCCTCGCTGAGATAGGCATTGCGCGAAGACAGCGCCAAGCCATCCTCTGCCCGTTGGGTCGGCACGCCGACAATCTCGATCGGCACGTCCAAATCGCGGACCATGCGCCGGATCAAGGCGAGCTGCTGATAATCCTTCTCCCCAAACAGGGCGACGTCCGGGCGGACCTGGTTGAACAATTTCGTCACCACCGTAGCCACGCCGTCGAAATGGCCGGGCCGCGCCGCGCCGTCCAGCCCCTCCGTCACGCCCGAAACGGAGATGTTGGTGGCATAGCCGGCCGGGTACATGACATCGACCGTCGGCGCCCAGAGGATGTCGACTCCGGCCGCCTGCAACATCTGCGCGTCCTTCGCCTCCCGCCGGGGATAGGCGTCCAGATCCTCGTTCACCCCGAACTGCCGGGGATTGACGAAGATCGACACCGCCACATGCCCGGCATGGCGGCGCGCTTCCTCCACCAGCGCCATATGTCCGTCATGCAGCGCCCCCATGGTGGGCACCAGCGCCAGCGGTTTTCCGTCGCTTTTCAGCGCATCGACGGCGGCGCGCAGCGAAGGCAGGTCACGGAGGATTTGCACGACAGGAACGGCTCCGATAAGGGCATGAACAGGGGTATATCCTGCTAAGGCATGACCGGTTCGAACGGTCAACACACAATGCGACAATCAACGGGGTTATAAAGGTCCGATGGCGAACGCCCAAACGCACCATATCGTCTTCGCCAATGAGAAGGGCGGAACCGGCAAGTCGACGACCGCCGTGCATACGGCCATCGCGCTGACGGTGTTGGGCCATCGCGTCGGCATGATCGACCTCGACCCGCGCCAGCGCACCATCACCCGCTATATGGAGAACCGGGCAGAGACCGCCCGCCGCCGCGGCATCGACCTGCCGACTCCGGATTTCGAAGTGTTCAAGGGCGACAGCGTCGAGGCGCTGGAGGAACAGGCCGCCGCCATGGCCGAGGGGAAGGATTTCCTGGTGGTCGACACGCCCGGCCGCGACGACGACTATGCCCGCCACATGGCCGCCCGCGCCCATACGCTGGTGACGCCGATGAACGACAGTTTCGTCGATTTCGACCTGATCGGGCAGGTGGACGCGGAAACATTCAAGGTGAAGCGCCTGTCCTTCTATTCCGAACTGATTTTCGAGGCGCGCAAGACCCGCGCCAAGGCGGATGGCGTCAGCATCGACTGGGTGGTGCTGCGCAACCGCGTCCAGCATCATGACGCCCGCAACAAGAAGCGCGTGGGCGACGCGTTGACGGAGCTGTCCCGCCGCGTGGGATTCCGCGTGATTCCCGGCCTTTCGGAGCGGGTGATCTTCCGCGAACTCTTTCCGTCGGGTCTGACCCTGCTGGACAAGGGACATCTGGGCGAACTGGGCGTCAGCCATATCGCCGCCCGGCAGGAACTGCGCGAGATGGTGTCGGGCCTTGCCCTTCCCTCCCGCGCAGAGGTCGCGCCGCTGGATCTGCTCGGCGCCGCCTGATGGGGCTGCTTGCCTTGGCTTTGATCGGGCTTGCGGCCTGGCTGATCTGGACGGGACGATTGCAACGCATGAGCGCGAAGGATGGCATGGCATTGGGCGCCGCTCTGGTCGGCGCGGTTGTGGCCGCCAAGGGCAAGCCGCTGATCGGCGCGCCGCTACTGATCGGTGCCACGCTATTCTTCCTTGCCAGAGGCCGACGGGACAAGGGCAAGGCGGGCAAGCCTGCGCCGCAGCCCGTTTCGTCTCATGCGGTGATCGACGCCAGGAAGCTGCTGGGCGTTGGGCCGGACGCGGACGCCCGCGCCATCCGCGCCGCGCATCGCCGCCTGATCGCCTCCGTCCATCCGGACAAGGGCGGCACCGAAGCGCTGGCGGCCCAGATCAACGCGGCCCGCGACCTGCTGATCGGGGAAGTCGAACAGCGCCGTTGAAGCCGAGGGAGAGGATGCCATGGCCCATCGCTTTCATCCCACGCTGCTGCGCGAATATGACATTCGCGGGGTGGTCGGCCGGACGCTGGGCGAGGCGGACGCCTATGCCGTGGGCCGCAGCTTTGGAACGATTGTCAGGCGCCGGGGGAGCGGTCGGACGCGCGGATCAAGGGTCGCGGTCGGCTATGACGGGCGGCTGAGTTCCCCGGCGCTGGAACAGGCGGTCGTGCAGGGCCTTCAGGATTCCGGAACCGATGTCGCGCGCATAGGCCTCGGCCCGACGCCCATGCTCTATTATGCCGAAGCGGTGCTCGACGTTGATGGCGGCATTCAGATAACCGGCAGCCACAATCCCTCCGATCATAACGGCTTCAAGCTGGTATTTCAGCATGGGGCTTTTTTTGGCCCGGACATCGCGAATCTGGGCGTCATGGCGGGGACGGGCGACTGGAGCGAAGGCAGCGGCGGAGTCGAGAGCGTCGACATCATGGACCGCTACGCCGCCCGGCTGGTGGAAGGATTCGACGGCGCCGCCTGGCGCATCGGATGGGACGCGGGCAATGGCGCGGCGGGGCCGGTGGTGGATAAGCTCGTCAAGCTCCTGCCAGGTGAGCATCATGTGCTTTTCACCCAGATAGACGGACATTTTCCCCATCATCACCCCGATCCCACTGTCGAGGCCAATCTGGCGGAGCTGAAGGCGCTTGTCCGCGCAAAGAAGCTCGATTTCGGACTGGCTTTCGACGGCGACGGCGACCGCATCGGCGTGATCGACGGCAAGGGGCGGGTGATCTGGGGCGACCAGTTGCTCGGCATCTTCGCCGAACTGGTGTTGAAGGACCGGCCGAACGCCACGGTCGTCGCCGACGTGAAGGCCAGTCAGGCCCTGTTCGACCGCATTTCGGCCTTGGGGGGCAAGCCGCTGATGTGGAAGACGGGCCACAGCCTCATCAAGTCCAAAATGAAGGAAATTGGCGCTCCGCTGGGCGGCGAGATGACCGGCCATATCTTCTTCGCGGACGAATATTATGGTTTCGACGATGCGCTTTATGCCGCGGTGCGGCTTATCCGGGGTCTGACGCGGCTACGCCGGAGCGTCACCGGCCTGCGCGACGAGATGCCGGAAATGGCCAATACGCCGGAAATCCGCTTCCCGGTGGACGAAAGCCGCAAATTCGCCGTGGTGGAGGAAGTGCGCGCCCGGTTGCTGGCGGCGGGCGCGAGGGTCGACCAGACCGACGGGCTGCGCGTCACCACGGCCGATGGCTGGTGGTTGCTGCGCGCCTCCAACACGCAGGATTCGCTGGTGGCGCGAGCGGAAGCGAAGGATGCGGCCTCCTTGACGCGACTGATCGCGGCCATCGATGCGCAATTGGCCGATTCGGGCGTGATTCGGTCTTGAAAGGCCCTTCGGTCTCCGAACGGACAGCCGAAATGCCCTGATGGGACGCCGGTTTTCCTTTACGGAAATCGGACAAAAGCGTGACGATTGCATGAAACGCAATCGGCGGTCCGCTTTTCGCATTTGCGGAAATCGTCGCTGCACTGCAAAAGGAAAAGGCCTTTCAGGCATCCTCTCCTAAAACTTTCAAGCCGTCCCTTGGGGCGGCTTTTTTTTGCTTTTTTTACGGCGCGGTTTTCGCTTCATGCCGTAACGTCGTTGCGCATTCCGCCGCCCGGCCTGCCGAAACCCATGCAAATTAGGGCTTTTCGAACGATTATTTAACCATAATGCTCATAGGGACATGGCCCATGGGGGATCATTCTCCGGGGAAAGCCATTTTGCCCAGATCGAGTTTCAGGAGTGGAATCATCATGCCTTTGCGTCGTCCCGTCATTGCCAGCCTCCTGCTATCGGGCGCGTTGGCAGCGCCTGTTCCGGCTTTCGCGGGCGGATTCTATTTGCAGGAACAGTCGCCCAAGGAAACCGGACGCGCTCTTGCGGGCGCGGGCGCGGCGGCGGACGATCCGTCCACCGTCTATTTCAACCCCGCCGCTATGACCGAATTGCCGGGCATTCAGACCTCCATCGGCGGCATCGCGCTGTTTGCGTCGGCGCATCAGGCCAATCGCGGCACCTATCGCACCGTTCCGACCCTGCCCGGCGCGCGTGTGCCGGTGACGGGCAATGACGGCGGACAGCCGTTCGAAAAGGTCATTCCCATCCCCAGCTTCTATGTGACCGCGCAAGCGACGGACCGGCTGTGGCTGGGCCTGGGCGTCAATGCGCCGTTCGGGTTGAAGCTGGATTATGACGACGGCTTTTTCGGCCGCTATGACTCGATCTACACCAACCTCAAAACCTATAACATCCAGCCCAGCGCCGCTTATAAGCTCAATGACAATTTCTCGGTCGGCGGCGGCGTGGACGTGCAATATGTGAAGGCGACGCTGACCAATGCCCTGCCGCAGCTTTCGCCCCTGGCACCTGCCGACGGTTTCGCCCGGCTGAAGGGCGACGACTGGACGGTCGGCTGGAATGCGGGCCTGTTCTACACCAACGGCACCACCAATGTCGGGGTCTCCTACCGTTCGGGCATCAATCACAAGCTGATCGGCACGCAGGCCATTTCCGGCCTTCTGGGTCCGATAGCCTCAGCCAACGGCACGCTGGCCGCTTCCGCGCCGCTCGACCTGCCCGATGTCGTCACGGTCGGTTTCATGCACAGGCTGACGCCCAGGCTGCGCGCCATGATCAGCGGCCGCTGGTACAACTGGTCGAAGTTCAAGGGCATCGCCATCACCTCCGCCGCCGGGACCAGCAACAAGGAACTGGATTACAAGGACAGCTACAGCGTCAGCCTGGGCGGCGAATATGACGTCAGCCCGGCCCTGACCCTGCGCGCCGGAACGATGTTCGACCGGTCGCCCACCAATCCGCAGCATCTGACGACCCGCGTGCCGGACGGCGACCGCACCTGGCTGTCGGCCGGCGCGACCTATAATATCTCGCCCGCCTTTGCGCTGAACCTCAGCTATGCCCATAATTTCGTGGAAAAGGCGAACATCATCCGTCCGGACAGCTATTATCCCGCGCCCGCGACGGTGACGGCGACCACCCTGTCGCAGACCAGCGGCAATGCGGACCAGATCGGCGCGTCGCTCACCGCACGCTTCTAAAGCTCGTCGTAAATCCCTATAGGGGCTCCATCATCACGGAGCCCCTTTTTCATGTCCGACCATAATCCCGGCCTGCGTCCCTGGCGCGACATCGCCCGTCGCCAAAGCCGCCAGATCATGGTCGGCAACGTTCCCGTCGGCGGCGGCGCGCCGGTCACGGTGCAGACCATGACCAACACGCCGACCGACGACGTCAGGGCGACCGTCGACCAGATTCGCCGCTGCGAGGAGGTGGGCGTGGACATCGTCCGCGTCTCCTGCCCCGACGAGGCGTCTACCGCAGCGCTCAAGCAGATCGTCCGCGCCGCCCGCGTCCCCATCGTCGCGGACATTCATTTCCACTATAAGCGCGCGCTGGAAGCCGCTGATGCGGGCGCGGCCTGTCTGCGCATCAACCCCGGCAATATCGGCAGCGAAGCGCGGGTGAAGGAAGTGGTCGACGCGGCCAAGGCCAATGGCTGCTCGATCCGCATCGGCGTCAATGCGGGCAGTCTGGAAAAGGATCTGCTCGAAAAATATGGCGAGCCTTGTCCGGAGGCTTTGGTCGAAAGCGCGCTCGACCATATCAAGCTGCTCCAGGATCAGGATTTCCACGACTATAAGGTGGCGGTGAAGGCGAGCGATGTCTTCCTGGCCGTCGCCGCCTATATGCAATTGGCCGAAGCGGTGGATTGCCCGCTGCATCTGGGCATTACCGAGGCGGGCGGCCTGATCGGCGGCACGGTGAAGAGCGCCATCGGCATCGGCAACCTGCTCTGGGCGGGGATTGGCGACACGATCCGCGTCTCCCTCTCCGCCGAGCCGGAGGAGGAAGTGCGGGTCGGTTACGAAATATTGAAGTCGCTCGGCATCCGCACGCGGGGCGTGAAGGTCATTTCCTGCCCCAGTTGCGCCCGTCAGGGATTCGACGTGATCCGCACGGTGCAGGCGCTGGAGGAACGGCTCCAGCATATCCACACGCCGCTTTCGCTGTCCGTGCTGGGCTGCGTGGTGAACGGCCCCGGCGAGGCGCGGGAAACCGACATCGGCCTGACCGGCGGCGGCGCGGGCAAGCATATGGTGTATCTGTCCGGCCTGACCGATCATACGGTGCAGGACGAGGGGATGATCGACCATATCGTCAGCCTGGTCGAAGCCAAAGCGGCGGAGATCGAAGCGGCGAAGTTGGAAGCCGAAACCACCGACGCCGGGAAGGCGGAAGCGGCGGAATAAGTCGCTTCTCACCCCTATGACAGCGCCCCGTTCCCTCGCCCTTCCCTTTGCCGTCTGCTGCCTGGGGGTCGCGCTGTTTTCCGTGATGGATGCAGCGATGAAGGGTTTGAGCCTTTCCATCGGCCTGTTCGACGCGCTGTTCTGGCGCGCCGTGGCGGGCAGCCTGCTGGGGCTGGCGCTGATGCTGCTGACCCGGCAGCGCTGGCCGAACCGGGCGGTGCTGCGGCTGCACATGTTGCGCGGGACGGTGGTGGCGGCGATGGCCAGCCTGTTCTTCTGGGCGCTCATGCGGATGCCGCTGGCCGAAGCCATTGCCCTGTCCTTCGTCGCACCGCTGGTCGCGCTCTATCTTGCCGCGCTGCTGCTGAAGGAAAGGATCGGGCGGCAGGCCATCGGCGCGTCGCTGCTGGGGCTGGTCGGCGTCGCGGTCATCCTGTCCGGGCGGTTGCGGGGCGATTATGACGCCGACGCATTGCTGGGCGCGGGGGCGGTGCTGGTTTCGGCGGTGTTGTTCGCCTGGAACCTCATCCTCCAGCGGCAGCAGGCGCAACTGGCATCCCCCATAGAGGTCGCCTTCTTCCAGCATGTCGTGATGTTGGGCGTATTCGCGCTTTTCGCCGGGGCCGTCCAACGGATGCCGGTCGTGCCTCAGGCCGAGTCATGGGCGTTGGTCGTCCTGTCCGCGACCCTTGCCTTCACCTCTCTGGCGGCGCTGGCCTGGGCCTATGCGCGGGCAGAGGCACAGGTGCTGATCCCGGTGGAATATACCGCCTTCCTATGGGCCGCGATCATCGGCTGGCTGGTCTTTGGCGACCGGCTGACGCTGACGACGGTGGTCGGCGCGCTGCTGATCGTGGTCGGATGCCTGATCGCGTCCCGCACCGGCCCGGCCGATCCGCCGCATGTCGAACCGTCCGTCGCCTGAAAGGAAAAGCATGTCCGTCACCATCCGCGAGGCCGTTCCCGCCGACATCGGTTCAATTCACCACTTCAT
Organism: Sphingobium chlorophenolicum; assembly: GCF_000722875.1. Classification (GTDB taxonomy): domain Bacteria; phylum Pseudomonadota; class Alphaproteobacteria; order Sphingomonadales; family Sphingomonadaceae; genus Sphingobium; species Sphingobium chlorophenolicum. Next base: position 37,823 of record NZ_JFHR01000014.1, read on the forward strand.
TCTTGCATTGGCCGATTATGAAAAGCTGTCGCATGAGGTGAAGGCCGACCGCGCCAGCTTGGACAAATATCTGTTCGGCCAGCGCCCCATGGCCGAGGTGTTGATCGCGGAACATGACGGGGAGGCCATCGGCTTTGCCCTCTTCTTCCACAATTTCTCCACCTTCGAGGGACGGCCGGGAATTTATCTGGAGGATCTGTTCGTCATCCCCGAAGCGCGGGGTCTGGGCGCGGGCAAGGCGCTGCTCTCCCGCCTCGCGCAACTGGCGCTGGAGCGGGATTGCGCCCGGCTGGAATGGTGGGTGCTGGACTGGAACGAGCCGTCCATCGCCTTCTACCGGTCGCTGGGGGCGCGGCCGATGGAAGAATGGACGGTGCAGCGCGTCGACGGCGAAGCGCTCAGCGCCCTCGCGTCAATGCATCCTGCACGCTGACGCCCAGCAGCACGGCGGTGAATGCGCTCAGCGCGATGACGACAAGGGTGGGATAGAAGGTAGCGATCATGGCGAAGTCTCCTTTCGCCGGACTTTTGGGCTGACCGCCCGCCCGCCGACATACGGAATGTTACGGAGTCGGCGGGACGAGCCGAGGGGCGGAAGTCTTGACGGGGACTCCCCGCTCGGCGCATTGTCCCCGGACGGAACATTTGGGGGACATGGAGGCCATGGCTGTCAGCCGCGGAGCCAAACGCGCGCCGGAATGGCGCGAAATGCTGAAACGCAGCCTGATCCGCAGCGGCGCGCTGATCGGATCGATCGCGCTGTTGCTGGCGACCCTGTTCCTCGCTTTGGCGCTGCTCAGCTATCAGCCGAGCGATCCGTCGATGAACACGGTCGCAGGCGATCATGTGCAGAATATCATGCAGGCCCCCGGCGCATGGATCGCGGATTTCCTGCTGTGGCTGCTGGGCGTGCCGGTGGCCTTGGTGTTGCCGTTGATGGCGATCACCGCCCGGCGGCTGTGGGGCGACCAGGATATGAGCGGGTGGAAGGGGCAGTTCGGCAAATGCTTTGCCGGTATCGCGCTGCTGGGCATTGCGCTGGCGCTGTTCCAGACCAATCCGCTGGTGGGCCTGCCTGCCGGATGGGGCGGCATCATCGCGCTGGTGACGGCGCGGGGCGTTGCCAGCCTGACCGCGCAATTGCCCGCCGCACAGGGGTGGATCACCGGCATCCTGATCGTGCTGACGCTGATCGCGGGCACTGCCCTCTGGTACCGCAGCCTGGCGCTGGAAAAGCCGATCATTGCGTTGCGCAGGCCTTCCCTGCCGCGCCTCAGCCTGCCCAAGCCGACATTCGCTCTGGCCGGTCCCGCGCCGGTTGTCGACGCGGATGAGGAGGATGATGTTTTCGAGCGGGTCGCCACGCCGCGCAAGACCGTCTCCAATGAACCCAAGCCGCCGATCAACATCCAGACGCCCAAGCCCGCGCCGGTGCAGCGCGCCATGGCCCCGGTGTCGCAGGACGATCTGTTCGGCCACAGCTCCCTGCCCTCGCCCGACCTGCTGAACCCGATTCCAGCGAGCCAGGGCGCGAAGATCGACAAGGCGGCGCTGGAACGCAATGCGCGCCTGCTGGAAAGCGTGCTCGACGACTTCCATGTGAAGGGCAATATCGTCGAGGTCCGCCCCGGCCCGGTCGTTACCATGTACGAACTGGAGCCTGCGCCCGGCATCAAGGCGAGCCGCGTGATCGCTCTGGCCGACGATATCGCCCGCAACATGTCGGCGCTTTCCGCCCGCGTAGCGACGATTCCGGGGCGCACGGTGATCGGCATCGAACTGCCCAATGCGAACCGGGAGGGCGTGTCCTTTCGCGAACTCATCACCAGCGAGCAGTTCGGGGCGGAGGCGACGCTGCCGATCATCCTGGGCAAGAATATCTCCGGCGAGCCGATCATCGCCGACCTTGCGCCCATGCCGCATCTGCTGATCGCGGGCACGACGGGTTCGGGCAAGTCGGTCGGGCTGAACGCGATGATCCTGTCGCTGCTCTATCGCATGACGCCGGACCAGTTGCGGCTGATCATGATCGATCCGAAGATGCTGGAACTGTCGACCTATGACGATATTCCGCATCTGCTTTCGCCGGTCGTGACGGAGCCTGCCAAGGCGATCCGGGCACTCAAATGGGCGGTGGAGCAGATGGAGGACCGCTATCGCATGATGGCGTCGATTTCCGTCCGCAACCTCGCCAATTACAATGAGAAGGTCCGGGCCGCGAAGGCCAAGGGCAAGCCGCTCGGCCGCCGGGTGCAGACCGGCTACGATCCCGAAACCGGCAAGCCGATTTATGAGGAGGAGCAACTGGATTTCCAGCCGCTGCCCCAGATCGTGGTGGTGGTGGACGAGCTGGCCGACCTGATGATGACGGCGGGCAAGGAAGTCGAATTCCTGATCCAGCGGCTGGCGCAAAAGGCGCGTGCGGCGGGCATCCACCTGATCCTCGCGACGCAGCGTCCGTCCGTCGACGTCATTACCGGCGTCATCAAGGCGAACCTGCCGACCCGCATCAGCTTCTTTGTTACGTCGAAAATCGACAGCCGCACGATTTTGGGCGAGCAGGGGGCCGAGCAACTGCTTGGCAAGGGCGACATGCTCTACATGCATGGCGGTAAGGGGCTGATGCGCGTCCATGGTCCCTTCGTGTCGGACGATGAGGTGCGCGTGGTGGCGGATCACTGGCGCGCTCAGGGCCAGCCCGACTATATCGCCGCCGTTACCGAGGAGCCGGAGGAAGGCAGCTTCGCGCTCGATGGGGTGGATTTGGGCGATGACAGCCCGGATGCGCAGCTTTTCCGCAAGGCCTGCCAGTTGGTGTTCGAAAATCAGAAGGCGTCGACCAGTTGGCTCCAGCGGCAATTGCGCGTCGGCTATAACAGCGCCGCCCGTCTGATCGAGCAGATGGAGGAACAGGGGCTGGTGGGTCCGCCCAACCATGTCGGCCGCCGCGAAGTGCTGCGGGATGAGAGCGGGAATCCGCTTTAGGGCGGACGCTAAATCCTCCCTACGCGTAGCGTGGGGAGGGGGACCGTTCGCGAAGCGAATGGTGGAGGGGAAATACGCAGGTCGCGCCCCATTCCCCTCCACCAGCCTTCGGCCGGTCCCCCTCCCCATCTCTCGATGGGGAGGAACAAGATAGGTCGGCTTTTCTGCCATTACGCGCCCCCCGTCCGGACCACTGCTCACGGAAAAATTTTCATTTGGGCTGATGCGGAAAAGTCACTGCCCATTTCGCTCTGAAACGGGTTTTTGCGTGGGCGTCGGGGCTGTTATACGACCGCAAGATTATGAAGCGGCTCCGAAAATCCCTGTTTTCCAACGTTGATTGCGTTTCATGCAATCGTCATTCGGTTCTTCGCATTTGCGGCGGGGCGCGATTTGGCCGAAGAGGGCCCTGCCTTTCAGGCATCCTCTCCTAAAAACTTTCAGGCTGGTCTTCGGATCAGCCTTTTTTTTGTCGTCGAGCCCGGCTAAGCAGAAGCCGCTCACCGCAGCGCCTAAAAAATAAATTGGGAGAGGGGCCGCCGGAAAGACCGGCACTGGCGAAGCGGAAGCAGAGGGGGATTGAGCGGCCATGCCGCTCTCCCCCTTCCCGTTTTCATTTTCCGATATGGCTGGGATTGGGCATTAATTGTCATTAATTCCTCCCTGCGCGTAGCGTGGGGAGGGGGACCGGCCGCAGGCTGGTGGAGGGGAAATGGCGTGACCTGCGCATTTTCCCCTCCGTCAGCGCTTCGCGCTGCCACCTCCCCATCTTCCGATGGGGAGGAATAGGATGGGTCCGCTTCCTTCCCAAACCGGGCTACGACGTCGCCGGACCCAACTATATCGAAGCAAACAGCCAATTCGTTGCACCCAAGGAACGAGTGGGTTCACAGCGGGTTCAAGCCCTGCCACCTAGACACTTCATCCTGAACAACCGGAGATGATTGCATGAAGCGCATGTTTGCGCCCGCCACCCTGACGTTGGCTGCCCTGACCCTGGTTGCGGTGTCTGTCGCCGTGCCGATGATGCCGGCGGCCGCGCAGGCGGACCAGTCCGACCTGTCCAGGGTCAACGCCTATATTCGCGCCGTCACCACCATGACCGCCGACTTTGCCCAGACCGACCGCAACGGCCAGACGCTGACCGGCCAGCTTACGATCAAGCAGCCGGGCAAGATTCGTTTCCAATATCAGAAGGGCGTGCCGCTGCTGATCGTGGGCGACGGCAAGGCGCTGACCATGATCGACTATGAAGTGCGGCAGGTGCAGCGCTGGCCGATCGGCAATTCGCCGCTGGGCGCGCTGATCGACCCGTCGAAAGACCTGTCGAAATTCGGCAAGGTGATCCAGACTGGAGATCCGACCGTTCTGTCCGTTCAGGCGCGCGATCCCAAGCGGCCGGAATATGGCACCATCACCATGATCTTCAAACGCGACGCGGGAAGTCCGGCGGGTTTGCAGCTTTACGGTTGGGTGGCGCTGGATTCGCAGAACAACCGGACGGCGGTGAAACTGTCGAATCAGCGCTACGGCGTGCCGGTGGCCGATTCCGCCTTTCGTTGGACCGATCCCCGGCCCAAGGGGCGGGCATCGGGCGGCTAAACGAGCGACAGGTGCGACGGGCCGAGAAGTTTTCAGAACCGTTCATCTGAGGCTCATATCCCGGCCCCTAAAAAGAACTCCACGGCGCGAGACAAGACCGGGATTTCCCCCCTGTTACCCGGACCCCGCTCTCGCCGCAAAGCGCTTCAAGGGCGCGATCGAGGCCCCCGTTCCATGCCCCCGGAGCGGGGGTCTTTTTGTGATGGGCCGTAATTTGCCCCAGGGAGGGCTGCAAAGGGCAGATTTCTGCGCTTCCGGTGCTCACGACCTTGAAGGTCGCTGCGCGCCGGTTCTCGAAATCTACCCTTTTCGCTCCACCCTGAGCCAAATTCCAACCCATCACGGGTGCTTGCACGTGACTGCGGACATCCCTAGTGGATCAGCATGTCTCAGACGCTCAGCATCGCTTCCTGGAATATCAATAGTGTCCGTGCCCGGCTCGACATTGTGGAACGCTTTCTGACTGAGGAAGCGCCGGACATACTTTGTCTTCAGGAAACCAAGGTGGTGAACGAGATTTTCCCCACCGCGATGTTCCGGCAACTGGGTTATGTCCATCAGGTGCTGAACGGCCAGCGGATGCACCATGGCGTGGCGATCATGTCCAGGGTGCCGATCCATGAGGACGACCGGTTCGACTGGCAGGCCAATGGCGAAGCGCGTCATGTCGGGGTGCGGCTGGATAACGGCGTCAGGATAGAGAATGTCTATGTCCCGGCCGGGGGCGATATCGCGGATCGGGAGGTGAATCCGAAATTCGGGCAGAAGCTCGATTTCCTGGAGCGGATGATCCAATGGTCCTCCGCGCTGGAGGACAAGCCGACCATATTGACCGGCGATTTCAACATCGCGCCGATGGAATGCGATGTGTGGAGCCACAAGCAGTTGCTGAACGTGGTCAGCCATACGCCCATCGAGTGCGAGATATTGGCGCGGTTGCAGGCGTCCAACGACTGGGTCGATATCGGCCGCCATTTCCACCCCGCGCCGCAGCGGCTCTACACCTGGTGGAGCTATCGCGCGAAGGATTGGGCGGAATCGGATCGCGGGCGGCGGCTGGACCATATGTGGATGACCAGGGACGTGGCGGGCAAGGCGATCGGCCATCGCGTGGTCGAACCGGCGCGCAACTGGGGCAAGCCGTCCGATCATATCCCGATCATCACGGAGTTCGCCTTCTGATGGGTGCGCGTGCTGCCGCTCGCGCCATCGATGCGCTGCGCCGGGGCTGGCCGGTGCGGGTGCAGGCCGCCGACGGCGTGTTGCGGCTGATGGCGGTGGAAGGGGCGGACGCGGTGACGCTGGCGGGATTCGACCCGGCGGCGAAGGCGGACATATTGATCTCCGCTGCACGAGCGCAGACGCTGAAGCTCGCCAACCAGATCGCGGCGGCCGATCCCGACATGCCGGTGCTGGTGGCGCGGGGGCCGTGGATTGACGCCGATGTGGCGACAGCGATTTCCGACCCGGTTCTGGACCTTGCCTCGCCGCTGAAGGGGCCGTTCATGGCGAAGGCGCTCGCCGCGCCGCTGGCGGCCAAGGCGGCGCTGCGGCTGGCGCGGCTGGCGGGAATATTGCCCGCCTATTTCGCGACGGTGGACGGCGATGTCGAGGCGGAGGTCGGGGCCGAGGATGTCGACGCCTATGACGATGCCGTGCATCTGGACATCGCGACGCGGGCGAGGCTGCCGGTATCGGCCAGCGAAACCGCCGAGATCGTCGCCTTCCGCAGCCCCGACGAACCGCGCGAGCATGTGGCGCTGATCGTCGGTCAGCGCGATTCATCGCCGCCGGTGATCCGGCTGCACAGCGAATGCCTGACCGGGGATGTTCTGGGGTCGCTGAAATGCGATTGCGGGCCGCAATTGCATGAAGCGCTGCATCAGATCGCGGATTCGACCTGGGGCATATTGCTCTATCTGCGGCAGGAAGGGCGGGGCATCGGCCTCGTCAACAAGCTGCGCGCCTATGCCTTGCAGGATCAGGGTTTCGATACGGTCGACGCCAATGTGCGGCTGGGCTTCGCCATCGATGCGCGGGATTTTTCCGTGGCGGCGCGGATGCTGGACCTGTTGGGCGTGGGGGAGGTAAGGCTGCTCACCAACAATCCCAACAAGGTGACGGGGCTGGAAGCGGCGGGAATCAGGGTGGCGGAGCGTCTGCCGATCATCCTGCCCGCCAATCCGCATAATGAACGCTATCTGGCGACCAAGCGGGACCGGACCGGGCATCAGCTATGAGCGTCGTCCGCGTCGATACCGGCGCGGGGCGTCTGACTTTCGGTGAGATCGAGATGGCCTGCGCCATCGGGCGGGGCGGTAGCTGCGCGGCTGTGGACAAGCGGGAAGGGGATGGCTGCACGCCGCTGGGCGTCTGGCCGATCCGGGGCGTGTTGCTGCGGCCGGGCAAGGTGGAGGCGGCGGGCATCCGCCTGCCGTGGCGCTGGGTGCGGGAGGGGGATGGCTGGTCCGACGATGGGGTCGATCCGGCTTATAACCGGCCGGTGCATTTGCCGCGTGCTTTTTCGGCGGAAAATCTGCTGCGGGACGATGATGCTTATGATGTGATCGCCGTGCTGGGGCATAATGACGCGCCGCCGGTGGCGGGGCAGGGGAGCGCGATCTTCTTCCACCTGTCCGAAGGGAGGACCACGGCCGGATGCGTGGCGGTGCAGCGGGCGGATATGCTGCGCCTGTTGCCGTTGCTGGCGCCGGGCGATGTGATGGAGATTATCTAAAAGGTTCGTCATTCCCGCGAAGGCGGGAATCCATTTCCTGACCGTCCACCAAGCACCTTCTTATGGGAGATGGATTCCCGCCTTCGCGGGAATGACGGCAGTCTGTTAAGCCCGCTCCAGTTCCGCCACCTCACCGCCCGCCGCTTCCAGCAGCCGCCGCTCCAGCGTTTGCAGCCGGGCCTTGCTCTCGATCTTTCCGGCCAGCAGGTCGGTGACGTAGAAAGTATCCACCGCCCGCTCGCCATAGGTGGCCACATGGGCGCTGTGGACCGTCACCTTCGACTGGAACAGCGCGTTGGCCAGGCTGAAGAGCAGCGCCGGGCGGTCCCGCGCATTCACCTCTATCACCGTGAACCGGTTCGACGCCTTGTTGTCGATCAGCACATTGGGTTCGATGCGAAACGCTTCGGCGCGAGTGCGGGGCAGGGGGCGCGCCTCCAGCCGTGTGATCATGCGGTGCCGGTTGGCCAGCGAATCCTCGATCGCCTTGCGGATGCGCGTCAACTGCTCCGGACTGTGGAAGGCGCCGCCCAGCGGGTCCTGCACCAGGAAATTGTCGATCGCCACGCCGTCCCGCGTCGTGTGGATGCGCGCGTCGATGATGTTGCCGCCCGCCAGATGGATGGCGCCTGCGATGCGGTAGAACAGGCCCGGATGGTCGGCGGCATAGACGGTCACCAGCGTCGCGCCGCGCTGCGGATAATATTGCGCGGCGATGGAGAGGGGGGAATCGCCCGCCTCCAATATATGCTGCGCATTGTGGATGAGGATGTCCTCCGGCTCCGCGATCCAGTAGCTTTGGGGCAGGCGCTTGCTGAGCTTCGCGAATTCCGCTTCCGACATGCCCATCGCCTGGCGCAGCGCCTGTTGTTTGTTCGTGACCCGCTCGCTGCGGCCCTTCTGCTTGTGGCCGAGGCGCAGCACTTCTTCGGCAGCCTCATAGAGATCGCCCAGCAACTGGCGTTTCCAACTGTTCCAGACGCCCGGCCCCACGGCACGGATGTCGACCACGGTCAGGCAAAGCAGCAACCGCAACCGCTCCGGGCTTTGCACCACGTCGACGAAATCGAGGATGGTCTTGTAATCGGCCAGATCGCGCTTGAAGGCGGTGGCCGACATCAGCAGATGGTGGCGCACCAGCCAGGACACGGTTTCCGTCTCCGCCGGGCTCAGGCCCAGGCGCGGGCAGAGATGGTCCGCCACTTCCGCGCCCAATATGCTGTGGTCGCCGCCCCGCCCCTTGGCGATGTCATGCAGCAGCACCGCGACATAGAGGACGCGGCGCGACACCAGCTTGCCCATCAGCTCCGCCGCCAATGGATGATCCTGATTCAGTTCGCCCTTTTCGATCCGCGCCAGCAGGCCGACAGCGCGGATCGTATGTTCGTCCACCGTATAATGGTGGTACATGTCGAACTGCATCTGCGCCACGACGCGGCGGAAATCGGGGATGAAGCGGCCGAACACGGTCGATTCGTTCATCCAGCGCAGCACCGTTTCCGGATCGCGGGGGGAGGTCAGCACCTCCATGAAGAAGGCGTTGGCGCGGGGATCGCGGCGTATCTTGGCGGTGATCAGGCTGGCGTCGCGGCTGGCGGCGCGCATGGCGCTGGGGTGGATGGCGAGGCCATGCTTGTCCGCCAAAGCGAAGATTTCCAGCAGCCGGACCGGGTCGTCCTGGAAGAACTGGTCGCTGGGCAGCGCCAGCCGTCCGCGATCCAGCACGAAACCGTCCAGCTTCTTGGGACGGCGGAAGAAGCTGGGGATATAGCGCCGCCCGCGCTCCGCCATCTGGTCGTCCAGATGGGCCAGGAACACGGCGGTCAGGTCGCCCACCGTCTTCGCGTTCAGGAAATAATAGCGCATGAACCGCTCGACGCCCGAACGCCCGGCGCGGCCGGTGAAATGCATGCGCGTGGCGGTTTCGAGTTGCAGGTCGAAGGTCAGCCGGTCCTCCGCCCGCCCGGTGATCATGTGCAGGTGGCAACGCACCGCCCAGAGGAAATCCTCCGCCTTCTGGAACTGGCGCAATTCGCTTTCGGTGAGCAGGCCGACATCGACCAGTTCCGCGACCGACTTCACCCGGTTCACATATTTGCCGATCCAGAACAAAGTGTGCAGGTCGCGCAGCCCGCCCTTGCCCTCCTTCACATTGGGTTCGACCACATAGCGGCTGTCGCCCATGCGCTTGTGCCGCTCGTCGCGCTCCTCCAGCTTTTCGGTGACGAAGGCGCGGGCCGTGCCCTGCATGATCTCGCTGTCGAAGCGGGCGGCGGTTTCCTCATAGAGCGCCCGGTCGCCCCAGATGTAGCGCGCCTCCAGCAGGGCGGTGCGCACGGTCAGGTCCGCCTTCGCCATGCGCATGGTTTCATCGATGGAACGGCTGGAGTGGCCGACCTTCAGCCCCAGATCCCACAGCGAATAGAGCATGGATTCGATGACCTGCTCGGTCCAGCCGGTGGGCTTCCACGGGGTGATGAAGCCGATGTCGACATCGCTATGCGGCGCCATTTCGCCCCGGCCATAGCCGCCCACCGCGATCAGCACGATCCGTTCGCCGGTGCTGCGATTGCCCGCCGGATAGAGATGGTGCGTCGTCGCGTCGTAGAGCAGGCGCAAAATCTGGTCGATCAGGAAGGCGAAGGCGGTCACCGCCTCCCGCCCGCGGGTCGGCTTCTGTCCGAGGCGGTGGGCGACATCCTCCCGCCCCGCGTCCAGCGCGTCCTTCAATTCCTTCACGATCAGGCCGCGCAGCTTGATCTGGTCGCCCCGATGCTCCTGCGCCAGGGCGGCGATGCTGTCGGAAATGGCGCGCCGGTCGATGATGGCGCGTCTGGACCCCAGTTTCGGAAATTGCATGACCATAGGGCTTATCTAGCCATCCTGACCGGCCGCTGCCAGTTGCTTGAGCCGATAGAGGTGATCGAGCGCCTCGCGGGGGGAAAGCGCATCCGCGTCGATGCCGTCCAGCGCGGCGCGGAGGGGATCGGCCTTTTCCTCCACCTGCGCGACGGCGGCGGCGAAGAGGGGCAGGTCGTCCAGCCCCGCTGCGATGCCGCCGGTCTTCGCCTTGCCCGCTTCGAGGCGGGAGAGGACGTCCTTCGCCCGCTTGAGCACGGCTGGGGGCAGCCCGGCGAGGCGCGCCACGGCCAGGCCATAGCTGCGGTCGGCCGGTCCCTCCGCGACTTCGTGCAGCAGGACCAGATCGCCCTTCCACTCCCGCGCCCGGACATGGTGGAGCGAGAGGGAGGAGAGTGTCTCCGCCAGCCGGGTCAGCTCATGATAATGGGTCGCGAACAGGCAGCGGCAGCGATTGACCTCATGCACCGCCTCCACCACCGCCCATGCCAGCGCCAGCCCGTCATAGGTCGACGTGCCGCGCCCGACTTCATCCAGGATGACGAAGCTGCGTTCGGTCGCTTGCGCCAATATGGCGGCGGTCTCCACCATCTCGACCATGAAGGTGGATCGGCCCTTGGCCAGATTGTCCGACGCGCCGACGCGGCTGAACAGCCGGTCGACCAGAGTCAGGGTCGCGGACTGCGCGGGTACATAGGCCCCCGCCTGCGCCAGAATCACGATGATCGCATTCTGTCGCAGAAAGGTGGACTTACCGCCCATATTGGGACCGGTGACCAGCCAGAGCCGGTCGCCCACCCCCAGCCGGCAGTCGTTGGCGACGAAGGGCTGGCCGTCGCGGCGCAGTGCATCCTCCACCACCGGATGGCGGCCGCCGGTGATGTCCAGACATGGTCCTTCGCCGTCTTCGGGCAGGAAATGGGGCCGTTGCCAGCCGCCTTCCGCCGCGCGTTCGGCCAGCGCCGCCGCCACGTCGAGCCGGGCAAGGGCGTCGGCGGCGCGGGCGATCTCCGCCTTGCGGGCGAGGGTGGCTTCGATCAGCTCTTCCAGATGCGCGGCTTCGGCGACCAGCGCATGGGCGCCCGCCTGCGCGACGCGGCCCGCCTGTTCGTGCAGGTCGATCGAATTGAAGCGCACCACCCCGGCCAGCGTCTGGCGATGGGTGAAGCCGCTGTCGGGCTGCATCAACGGGTCGGCGGCGCGAGCGGGCACCTCGACATGATAGCCCAGCACGCCGTTATGCCTGATCTTGAGCGAGGCGATGCCGGTCTGCTCGCGATATTTCGCCTCCAGCGCGGCGATGGCGCGGCGGCCATCCCCAGCGAGGCGGCGCAACTCATCCAGCGCCGGGTCATAGCCGTCCGCGATATAGCCGCCATTGGCGGTTTCTGTCGGCGGGCTGGGGACGAGGGCGCGGGACAGGCTGTCGACCAGCGCGCCATGGCCGTCGAGCGAGGGAAGGAGTTGGGCCAGCAGCAAAGGCTGGTCGGGCAGGCGGCCCAACCGCTCCCGCAACAGCCGCGCTTCACCAAGCCCATCGCGGAGTTGACCCAGATCGCGGGGACTGCCCCGGCCCATCGCCAGACGGCCCAATGCACGCCCTATGTCCGGCAAGGCCCGCAGCGCCACGCGCAACTGGTCGCGCAACATGCTGTCGTCATGGAAGAGTTGCACCAGCCCAAGCCGCGCCTCGATGGCGGGCTGATCCATCAGCGGCGCGGACAGATCCTGCGCCAGCAATCGGGCGCCAGCGCCGGTGACGGTCCGGTCCACCGCGCCGAGCAGGCTGCCCGCCCGCGTCCCGCTCATAGTGGCGGTGATTTCCAGACTCTCCCGCGTGGCCGCGTCGATGGCGACATGCGCGCCTCTGGTCTTGGCGCTGGGCGGGGCCAGGAAGGGCAAAGTGCCCTTGCCTGCATGGTCGAGATAGCCGAGCAGCCCGCCCATCGCCGCCAGTTCGGCGCGGCTGAACTGGCCGAATCCGTCCAGCGTGGCGACGCCGAAGATGCGTTTCAGCGCGGCTTCGGCCCGGCCGCTGGAAAAGGCGGCGCGGTCGAACGGGTGGGAATCGGGCAAATCCAGCTCCAGTCCGTCGGGCAGCACGATCTCGCTCGGCCGCAGGCGCGCCAGTTCGGCGGGCAGATCGGCTGCCCGCAGGGTCAGTGTCTCGAAACGGCCGGTCGAAATATCGGCGGCGGCCAGGCCATATTCACCCGCTTCCCCGCCGCCGACCTGCGTCAGCGCCACCAGCATATTGTCGCGCCGACTGTCGAGCAGCGTTTCCTCGGTCAGCGTGCCCGCCGTCACATAACGGACGATGGCGCGGGCGACGAGGGACTTGGAACCCCGCGCCTTGGCCTGCGCGGGCGTTTCGGTCTGTTCGGCGATGGCGACGCGATGGCCCGCCTTGATCAGCCGCGCCAGATAGGATTCCGCGCTGTGCACCGGCACGCCGCACATCGGGATCGGCGCGCCACCATGTTCGCCCCGGCTGGTGAGCGCGATATCCAGAGTCGCCGCCGCCGCCTTCGCATCCTCGAAGAACAGTTCGAAGAAATCGCCCATGCGGTAGAAGAGCAGGCAGTCCTGCGCCTCCGCCTTCAGCGCAAGATATTGCGCCATCATGGGCGTCGCCTGTTGCGTGGATGTGTCGATCGTTCGCGCCATGGCAAAGCGGATAGCGTGAACCATCCGTGGAAACCAGAGCTTCGGGAAACAGCAGGAAAATTGCGCTTCTCGCACTTGCCCACAAGATATTCTTGCCGCTAGGGCGGTCCGGCATTCAGCCCATGCGGGCCTGCAAAGCGCAATTTTCTGCGCTTCGGTGCTCACGTACTTGAGTACGCTGCGCTCCGGTGCTCGAAAATCGCCCTTTTCGGCTCTGCCTGAACTGAATGCCGGACCGCCCTGCGGGCGAACTATTGTGTCAAAAAAGGGGTGGGTGCAGCCATGACCGACAAGTCGAATGTGGAATTTTCCGAGCGCGAGGCGCTGTTCTTCCACTCGACGGGACGCCCCGGCAAGATCGAGATCATCGCGTCCAAGCCGATGGCGACCCAGCGCGACCTTTCGCTCGCCTATTCGCCCGGCGTCGCGGTGCCGGTGCGCGCCATCGCGGAAGACCCGGCGACCGCCTATGACTATACCGCCAAGGGCAATCTGGTCGCGGTGATCTCCAACGGCACGGCGATCCTGGGGCTGGGCAATCTGGGCGCACTCGCCTCCAAGCCGGTGATGGAGGGCAAGTCGGTCCTCTTCAAGCGCTTCGCCGACGTCGACAGCATCGACATCGAACTCAAGACCGAGGATGTCGACAAGTTCATCGACGCGGTCGAGCTGATGGAGCCGACCTTCGGCGGCATCAACCTTGAGGATATCAAGGCCCCGGAATGCTTCATCATCGAACAGACGTTGAAGGAACGGATGAACATTCCGGTCTTCCATGACGACCAGCACGGCACCGCGATCATCGCGGCGGCGGGCGTCATCAACGCGGCGATGCTGACCGGCCGCGACATGAAGAGCATGAAGGTGGTGGTGAACGGTGCGGGCGCGGCGTCCATTTCCTGCACCGAACTGATCAAGGCGCTGGGCGTGCAGCATGACAATGTGATCATGTGCGACAGCAAGGGCGTGATCTATCAGGGCCGCACCGAGGGCATGAACCAGTGGAAGTCGGCCCATGCGGTCAGGACCGACGCCCGCACCCTGGCGGAGGCGATCAAGGGCGCCGACGTTTTCCTGGGCCTGTCCGTCGCGGGGGCGGTGACGCAGGACATGGTGAAGACGATGGCGGACAAGCCGATCATCTTCGCCATGGCCAATCCCGATCCGGAAATCGCGCCGCCCGACGTCAAGGCGGTGCGCCCCGACGCCATCGTCGCCACCGGCCGGTCGGACTATCCCAACCAGGTCAACAATGTGCTGGGCTTCCCCTTCATCTTCCGCGGCGCGCTGGACGTGCGGGCGACCGGGATCAACGAGGCGATGAAGCTGGCCGCCGCAAAGGCCATCGCCGATCTGGCGCGGGAACAGGTGCCGGAGGAAGTGGCCAAGGCCTATGGCCGGTCGCACAGCTTCGGTCCCGACTATATCATCCCCGCGCCCTTCGACCCGCGCCTGATGGAAGTCGTGCCCTCCGCCGTCGCGCAGGCGGCGATGGAAACCGGCGTGGCCCAGCGGCCGATCGCGGACATGGCCGCCTATCGCCAGTCCTTGAAGGGGCGGCTCAACCCGACCACTTCGGTCCTCACCACTGCCTACGAGGTGGCGAAGGCCAATCCCAAGCGCGTCGTCTTCGCCGAGGCGGAAGAGGAAGTGGTGCTGCGCGCCGCGATCCAGTTCCGCACCCTGGGCTATGGCATCCCCGTGCTGGTCGGCCGGGCGCATGTGTACGACAAGCTCAAGGAACTGGGCGTGCAGGACCCGGAAAGCTTCGAACTGCACAACAGCGTCAATTCGCCGCTGGTGCCGGAGATGGTCGATACGCTCTACGCCCGGCTCCAGCGGCGCGGCTATCTGCGCCGCGATTGCGAGCGGATGGTCAATCGCGACCGCAACATCTTCGGCTCTCTGCTGGTGAAGATGGGCCATGCCGACGCGATGCTGACCGGCATGACCCGCCCCTTCGGCCAGACGCTGCGCGAAGTGAAGCGGGTGCTGGACCCGGCGGCGGGCCGCACTCCCTTCGGCATCCATGTGCTGGTAACGAAGGACAAGACGGTGTTCTTGGCCGACACCACGGTGAACGAGCGTCCCTCCGCGCAGGAACTGGCGGATATAGCGGAAGGCACGGTCGCGGTCGCCCGGCGCATGGGGCATGATCCGCGTGTCGCCTTCCTGTCCTATTCCAATTTCGGCAACCCGCCGGGCGGCTTTCTGGAGAATGTGCGCGACGCGGTGAAGACGCTGGAAGAGCGGAATGTCGACTTCGAATTCGAGGGCGAAATGACCGTCGACGCCGCGCTCAACCCGGCGGTGATGAAGAATTATCCGTTCAGCCGCCTGTCGGGTCCGGCGAACATATTGGTGATGCCGGGGCTTCAGTCGGCCAATATCTCGGCCAAGCTGCTGCGCGAAGTGGGCGGCGCGACCATGATCGGACCCATGCTGGTCGGCATGGACAAGTCAGTTCAGATCGCCACCATGGCGTCCAACGCTTCGGAATTGCTGACGCTGGCGGTGCTGGCTTCGGCCGGGGTTGCCGTTTGACGCGGGTCGTGGTGTTGCGCACATTCTAAATCCTCCCCATCGATAGATGGGGAGGATTTAAGCCGTCAATCAGCGCAGATTCGCGAACTCGCCATAGCCGCCCTGGAAGAAGAGCAGCGGCTTGCCCGGCGTCTCCACTTCCAGCGCGATCACCCGGCCCAGCACGATATAATGGTCACCCGCCTCGTGCACCGCTTCGAGCTGGCAGTCGATCCAGGCCACCACCCCGTCCAGGATCGGCGATCCGTTGGCCGACACATGATGCGTCACGCCCGCGAACTTGTCGTTCCCGCCCTTGGCGGCGAATTGCTGGCAAAGCGGTTTTTGGTCGCTGGCGAGGATGTTGACGCAGAATTTCCCCGCTTTCTCGATCCGGGGCCAGCTTTGCGAATTTTTCGCCGGGAAGAAAGCGACAAGCGGCGGATCGAGCGAGACGGAGGTGAAGGAGCCGACCACCATGCCGGTCGGCGCCTGGCTGTCCTCCACCGCCGTCACCACGCACACGCCAGTGGGATAATGGCCCAGCACCCGGCGAAAGGTGCCGCTGTCGAAGGCGACCGCTTCGCTCATGCGCGCCCACGCCCGCGGCGGGGAAAAATATCGTCATTGATCATCATCGCTGTCCCTTTTCTCGACTTGGTGCGCCAGGGCAAGCAAATCCCGCTGATATGTCCATGAGTTTCCCTGTCCCGAAAATCGGAGCGCTACCTTAACAGGCCTTTGCGCGCTAAAGCATGGCATGATCGCGATTCATCCCCTGTTTGATATTCCCGAAATCCGGACT
The DNA here is from genome assembly GCF_000722875.1 of Sphingobium chlorophenolicum. Classification (GTDB taxonomy): domain Bacteria; phylum Pseudomonadota; class Alphaproteobacteria; order Sphingomonadales; family Sphingomonadaceae; genus Sphingobium; species Sphingobium chlorophenolicum. The sequence continues at coordinate 54,001 of NZ_JFHR01000014.1, forward strand.
GGCGACGATCTGGCGGCGGTGCTGCGCGACAGCCTGACCACGGCGGGCCTGTGGCCGCTGAAAAGCGGCGACGTGCTGGTCGTGACGCAGAAGATCATGTCCAAGGCGGAAGGGCGGATGGTCGACCTTTCTACCGTCCAGCCGGGGGAGGAAGCGGTGGAACTGGCCGCGACCACGCGCAAGGACGCCCGGCTGGTGGAACTGGTGCTGCGCGAAAGCAGCGCCGTGGTGCGGGCGGTCCCCCATGTGCTGATCACCCGCCACCGGCTGGGCCATGTGATGGCGAATAGCGGCATCGACCGGTCGAATATCGGGCCGGGGGAGGAAGAGCGGGCCTTGTTGCTGCCGGTCGATCCGGACCGGTCGGCACGGCAATTGCTGAATGCGCTGGCAGGCCCCGGCGCGGCCGGGATCGGCATCGTCGTTTCGGACAGTTTCGGACGCCCCTGGCGCCATGGCGTGGTGGGCGTCGCGATCGGCGCGGCGGGCCTGCCCGCGCTGGTGGACCGGCGCGGCGAAGAGGATCGCGACGGCCGACGGCTGGAGGTGACGCAGATCGCGCTGGCCGACCAGATCGCCACCGCCGCGACCCTGGCAACGGGCGAGGGCGCGGAAAGCGTGCCCGCCGCCCTGCTGCGCGGCCTGACCCTGCCCCTCGGCGAAGCAGGCGCGGCGGCGCTGGTCCGCCCGCTGGAAGAGGATCTGTTCCGGTGAGCGGCCGCATCGTCGTGCTGACGGGCGGCGTCGGCGGCGCCAAGCTGGTGCTGGGGCTGATGCAGGTCCGCCCGCCGCAGGACGTCACCGCCATCGTCAACACCGGCGATGATTTCCGCCATCTGGGCCTGGCGATCTCCCCCGATATCGACACTTTGCTCTATACCCTGTCGGGCAAGGCCAATGCCGCGCAGGGTTGGGGGCGGGAGGGCGAGACGTGGAGCTTCATGGACGCGCTCAAATCGTTGGGCGGGGAGGATTGGTTCCTGCTGGGCGACGGCGACATGGCGCTGCATGCGCTGCGCTCGCATCTGTTGGCGTCGGGTGAGACCTTGAGCACGGTGACGGCGCGTTTTGCGGCGGCCTGGGGCCTTGACCTCAAAATTTTGCCGATGAGCGACGATAGCGTCGCCACCCATGTGTCGACCGATGAAGGCGACCTGCCCTTCCAGCGCTATTTCGTCGAGCGGCGCTGCGTCCCGGCGGTCCGGGCGATCCGCTTCGAAGGCGCGGACACGGCGCGCCTCGCCCCCGGCGTGGTTGAGGCGATCGCCGATCCCGAAACTCGCGCCATATTGATCGCACCGTCCAATCCCTGGCTGAGCGTCGACCCGATTCTGGCGGTTCCCGGAATGCGGGAAGCGCTAAAGGCTGCCAGCGCGCCCGTCGTCGCCGTCTCCCCCATCGTCGGCGGGCAGGCGGTCAAGGGACCGACCGCCAAGCTGATGGGCGAACTTGGCCTCGCCGTCACCAACCGGGCCATTGCAGCCCATTATGCCGGGATCATCGACGGGCTGCTGGTCGATGAACGCGATGGCGGCGAAGGACTGGATATTCCCCATGCCGTAACCGACACGCTGATGAAGACGCTGGACGACCGCGCCAGAGTGGCGCGGGCGGCGCTCGATCTGGCCGAACGGATCGCCGGTTGACGGCCATGAACTGCTGGATCGTCATTCCGGTCAAGGCGCCCGCCGCCTGCAAGACGCGGCTGGCGCCTGTGCTGGACGAAGCGGGGCGGCGCGATCTGGTGGCGAAAATGCTGCACCGGACAGTGACGGCGGCGGCGAAGGCGGTTGGGATGGAGCGGCTGCGGCTGCTCGGCCCTTCGCGGCATGGATTGCCGGAGAGCGTGGGCTTGCTCGGCGATCCGGGCGGCGGCCTCAATCCTGCGGCGGCGAGCGCCCGCGACGCGGCGCTGGCGGCGGGAATCGAGCGGCTGCTGTTTCTCTCCGCCGACCTGCCACTGGTGGAGGCGGCGGATGTGGCGGCGCTGCTGGATGCTCCCGGCATCGCGGTCGCCCCCGATCTTCCCGGACAGGGCACCAACGCCCTGTCACTGCCCCTGCCGCAAGCGGCGGGTTTCCAGTTCCATTATGGTCAGGGCAGTTTCGCGGCGCATCGGGCGGAAGCGGATCGGCTGGGCCTGCCCTTCTCGGCAATCGTGCGAGGGGGCCTGGGCTTTGACATCGACCAACCGGGCGATCTGGCCGATTGGGAACGGCGCGCACCTTAGGGAAGCTCGCCCCACCAAATCCTCCCTACGCGCAGCGTGGGGAGGGGGACCGCCGCTGAGCGGTGGTGGAGGGGAAATTCGGAGGTCGTGCCCGTTCCCCTCCACCAGCCTTCGGCCGGTCCCCCTCCCCATCTCTCGATGGGGAGGAATAGGAGAGGTTCTGCGCCTTAAATGAAGCTGCTGGAATCCACTCCCGTCAGAGTGTTGACCCCCAGCAGCAGCACGCTTTGTTCGAACGCTCCGTCGCCATTGGCGTCGTAGAAGACCCAGCCGTCGGTTGTCCCGGCGACGAAGGTCACATGGTTGACCCCGGCGGTCGTGTTGGCCGCCGCCAGAGCGTCGGCGAAAATATTGGTGGCGATCGCCTTCTCGGCATAATCGACAGCGGGCAGGGAGCCGTTCAGGAAATCGAGGTCGATGCGGTCGCCCTCACTCGCCTTGAAATCCGTGATCCGGTCGTAGCTTGCCGTGTTGAGTGTCGTGTCGCCCCGGTTGAAGACGAACATGTCCGCCTCCGTCCCGCCGGTCAGCGTATCCTTGCCCGCGCCGCCGATCAGCACATCGTTGCCCGCGCCGCCCTTCAGCGTGTCGCCCGCCGCGCCGCCGTCCAGCAGGTCGTTGCCCGCGCCGCCGTCCAGACTGTCCTGCCCATCCTCGCCATAGAGCCGGTCGTCGCCCGCATTGCCCAGCATGGTGTCGTTGCCCAGCCCGCCCCAAAGGCCGTTATTGCCGCTGTTGCCGGTGATGGTGTTGGCAAGGTCGTTGCCGGTTCCGTCGATATTGTCGATGCCGGTCAGGGTCAGCTTCTCGATCTCGGCGGCCAGTTTGTAGCTGACCGAAGCGTTCACCTGATCGGTGCCGCCCCCGGCCAGTTCGAAGATCAGGTCGTCATTGGCGCTGTCGCCATCATCGGACCAACTGTCGACGATATAGCTGTCGTCCCCGCCGCCGCCGGTCATGCTGTCCGCGCCGCTGCCGCCATCCAGATAATCATTGCCCAGCCCGCCCGTCAGCACGTCATTGCCGTCGCCGCCGAACAGATTGTCGTTATCGTCCCCGCCGTCCAGCATGTCGTTGCCGCCCAAGCCGTAGAGGATGTCGGCGCCCGCGCCGCCGGAAAGCATGTTCGCCGCGTCATTGCCGGTGATATTGTTGGCCAGATCGTTGCCAAAGCCGTTGATCGCCGCCGCGCCGGTCAGAACCAGCTTCTCCACATTGGCGGCCAGGCGATAGCTGACCGAGGCATAGACGAGGTCGCTGCCCCCGCCCGCCAGTTCGATCACCTGATCGTCATTCCCGGCAAAGCCGTCGTCCGAATAAGTGTCGACATAGAAGATGTCGTTGCCCGCGCCGCCATCCATATAATCGGCGCCTGCCCCGCCATCGATGGTGTCGTTGCCCGCCAGCGCATAGATGGTGTCGTTGAGCGCGGTGGTCTGATAGGCGAGCACGCTGGTCGTCGGGCTGATACTGTTGTTGCCGGAGGAACCGGTGATGGTCCTGCCCCCCTCCGCCACGTCGGTGACGGTGATGGACAGCATCTGGTCGTCGACATTGCTGCCGTCGGTCGCGCGGACCATGACCTGATAGACGCCGTCGCCATCGGCATCGAGGCGGTTTTCGAAATCCGGCGGGTTGATGAAGGACAGCGCGCCCGTCACCGCGTCTATGATGAAGAGCGCCGCGTCGGCTCCGCCCGATATGGCGTAGGTCGGCGTCGTGCCGTCCGCATCGGCGGCCGCGACGACGGTCACGGCGCTCGCATTTTCCGCCATGCTGACCGTTGCCGTCGTGCCGCCTCCATTGGAGGTGATGACCGGGGCGTTGTCGTTCGTATTGGTGACCGTGATCGCCAGCGTCTGCGCGACGCTGGTGGCGCCGTCGCTGGCGCTGACGATGACATTGTAGATGCGGTCGCCATCGCTGTCGTCGGGCGCTTCATAATCGGGCGCGTTGATGAAGGAGAGCGCGCCGGTCACAGCGTCTATGGCGAAGAGTGCCGCGTCCGCCCCGCCGCTGATCGTATAGCTGAGCGTCGCGCCGTCGGCGTCGCTGGCCTGTATCGTGGCGGCCAGCAGGCTGTTTTCCGCCACCGACAGGGCTGTGGAGGCCGCCCCGCCATAGGAGGTCAGCACCGGCGCATTGTCGTTGAGATTGGCAATGGTGACAGCCAGCGTCTGCTGGTCCGTGTTGCTGCCGTCGCTGGCCTGCACGATCACGTCATAGACATTGTCGCTATTGGCGTCGGCGCGGGCTTCATAATCGGGCGCGTTGATGAAGGAGAGCGCGCCGGTGACCGCATCGATGGCGAAGAGCGCCGCATCCGCCCCGCCGACTATCGCATAGGCGATTGATGGTCCGTCCGCGTCGGTCGCCGTCACCGTCGTCACGGCGGTCGCATTCTCATCGACCATGATCGCCGCCGCAGCGCCGCCGCCGTTGGAGGTGATGACCGGGGCTGCTCCGTCCGGCACGTCGTTCACGGTCACCGACAGCGCTTGCGTATCCACCCCGCCATTGCCGTCATTGGCGGCGACGATCACATGATAGACATTGTCGCCATCGGCATCGGCCGGACTTTCGAAATTGGGCGCGGCGATGAAGCGCAACTCGCCCGTCGCCGCGTCTATGGCGAACAGGGCGGCGTCGTCGCCGCCGACGATGGAGAAGCCGACAGTCTGCCCGGCGTCCGTATCGGTCGCGGTGACGGTGGTGACCGCCGTGCCATTCTCATCGACGGCCAGCGCGGCAGTAGCGCCGCCGCCGTTGGAGGTGATGACCGGCGGCGCGTTCAATGCCGTCGAGGACGTCGTCATGTCCGCGAACTGGAAGAATTCGACATTGCGGATCGTCTTGCTGCCCTCCGGCGATCCGGCGCGCTGGTCGACCGCGATGAAGCTACCGTCGGTTTGCAGGGTAAAGATATAATCCATCCGGTTGCCGGAAAAGACGACGGTGTCGATATCGCCGCTGCCGTCGATCACGTCGTTGCCCGCGCCCGCAAGGATCGTGTCGTTGCCCGCGCCGCCATGCATATAGTCGTTGCCGTCGCCGCCATCGAGCAGGTCGTCGCCCGTGCCGCCATAAAGTTCGTCGCTGCCCGCGCCGCCATAGAGCCGGTCGTTGCCCGCATCGCCGTTCAGCGTGTCGTTGCTGTTGGTGTCGGCGTCGTCGCCATAGAGAATATCGTTGCCGCTGCCGCCCGACAGATTGTCGCCGCCCGCCTGGCCGTAGAGGATGTCGTCGTCATCGCCGCCGGTCATCCTGTCGCTGCCCCGGCCGCCATAGAGGATGTCGTTGCCCGTGCCGCCGTCGATCACGTCGTCCCCGGCGATGCCGTTGAAGCCCAGATCGTCGCCATAGAGCAGGTCGTTGCCCGCCCCGCCGGAAATAGTGTCGCCGCCGCGCCAGCCGAAGATGATGTCGTCGCCTGCGTCGCCCTGCAGATTGTCCTTGCCCGCGCCGCCGATGATGACGTCGTTGCCCAGACCCGCCTGGACCAGCACGTCCTTGGCATAATCGACGCCGCCCGCGCCGTGCGCCGTCAGGTCGATAATGTCGTCGCCATCGCCCAGCCAGAATTGCTCGATATTGTCGAAGCTGCCGAAGCCGCCGGATATCGCGCCATTGTTGTAGAAGATCGCATCGGACAGATTGGACCCGTAGATGACGTCCGTTCCCGTGCCGCCCATCAGCATGTCCATGGAAATCTGGATATTCATCGCGGCCAGTTGATAGGCCGCACCGCCGCCGGTCAGGATCGCGGAATTCCACACAAGCTGCGCCAGCACCGCGTCGGGACGCACCATGTCCAGATTGGCGAGTCGGGTGAAGGCGAAGAACTGGTCTTTTTCATTACCAGCTATGATGGTCTGACTGCCCAACGCGTTGAAATAATTCGCCATGCTTGCCCCCTGTCAGCGTCCTTGTGAAAGGTCGCAAAGCTTTAACTGTAATTGGCGCCGGGGCGGTGGGGGCATCGGGATAATGCTTACTCCATCGGGAGTGCGCCGATGGGTGTAGCGGTGTTCATTCGGGTTTGATGACGTCCTGTCTTCGCAGGAAGGGTGGGTGGATTGGGTGGAGAGCGGACATCGCCAAATCCTCCCCATCATTAGATGGGGAGGGGGACCATGCGGAGCATGGTGGAGGGGAAGTTCGGAGGTCGTGCCCCTTTCCCCTCCACCAGCCTTCGGCCGGTCCCCCTCCCCACGCTGCGCGTAGGGAGGATTTATTGCCGAAGCCGACCGCCGATCATGGCCGCAGCGCTTCGTAGATCGCGCTGACCTGGGCGGCATGGGCGGCTTCGCTGAAGCGGCTGCGCGCATCGGCCTGCGCCGCCAGCGCCATGGGCCGGGCGTCTCCCAGGCCATCGCAAGCCAGCGCCAGGGCATCCGCATCGTCCGGCTCCACCAATAGGCCCAGACCTCCCTCCAGCGCCTCGATATTGCCGCCGGAGCGGGCCGCGACGATGGGCGTGCCGACCAGCATCGCCTCCACCAGCGTCCGTCCGAACGGCTCGCCCACAGCGGGGACGACAAGCTGGTCGCAGGCGGCGATCCAGAAGGGGCCGGGCGTACGATAGCCCATCAGCTTCACCCGGTCCCCGACGCCCTTGTCCGCGATCCGCCTGCGCAGCGCCACATCCATGGCGGGCAGGCGCGCCTCCCCGAACATCAGGCCCATGACGGGGCGAGCGGTCATCGCCCGCAGCCGCGCGATCATGTCGACGAACAGCAAGGGGCGCTTTCTTGGCACGAAAGCCCCGAAATAGCCCAGAAGAAGCGTGTCCGGCGCTACCCCCAATTCGCGGACCAGCGCGTCGCGAGCCTTGGCCCGGTCCACCTCCAGGCCGGTGTCGAAGGGGCTGTGCACCACCGACGCCCGGTTCCGCGCCGACCATATCCCCGCAGGCGGCAGCGCGAAGGAGGATACCGCCAGCACCCGGTGGGCGAGGGCAGGGGCCAACAGGCGCAGGCCCAGCGCCGTGGGATCGCCGCGATGGTGCCAGATCAGCTTTGCCCCGGCCAGCCGCGCCGCCAGCGCCCAGTTGGCGCTGCTCCGCCCGTCGTTGATGTGGACGATGTCGATCCGGTTGCGTCGCAGGAAGCGCGCGCGGGGCAGCACGCCCGTCAGCGTGCGCCCGAATTTCCGCAGGGTGAAGGCCTCCCCCGGCACGAACAGGGCCTGGGCGGCGGGATCGTCCATCCGCTCATGCCCGGCGAAGAAATTGGCGATCATGCCGTCGGGCACTTCGGTGACGATGATCGGCCGGTAGAGCGCCGGATCGAGATGCGCCATCAGCCCCCGCACCGAAATATGGCTGCCGCCGATACTGTCCCCGGAAAAGGGAAAACAGATGCGCAGGCGGCTATCGTGCGCCGCGTCGGCGGATTTCAGCCGGGGCAGGGGCGCGTTCATCCCGCACTCCCGTCCATCAGGTCGCGGGAGAGCTGGTCGAGATATTGGTCGAGATTGGCGACGCCATCGCCATCCGCATCGTCCCAGGGATCGGCCTTGCGCGGATCGGCGCCATGTTGCGCTTCCCAGCGGTCGTCCATGCCGTCGCCGTCCGCATCGAGATAGGGCGCACCGGGCGCGGGTTCATCGATCAGGCCGGGTTGCTTGACGATATGCCCCTTGCGCTCGCGCACCTGATGGACGATCCGCCGGTCGAACGGGTCGCGGGGGAAAGCGCCCGCTTCGCCCAGCACCGATTCATAGGCCGCGTCCGCCGGTTCCGCCGCGATGGTGGCGGGGCAGGGGGGCCTGTCCACCTTCGTCTGTTCGATCAGCGGGGAGATATGGACGAAATCGCCGTCGAACCGGTTGTCGGCCAGATAGACTTTGGCGATCCCCTTCGATCCCGTGACGTTGCGCGCCACGCCGACCGTGTCGGACCGGGTGTTCTTCCCCGCGATGAAGCTGTTGCCGATCAGGGACACCGGCACGCCGCCGAAACTTTCCCAGATTTCCGCGAATTCCGACTGGCCGTTATACAGGATGTTGTTGATCACCTCCGCGCAGGAACCGGGCGGGAAGTTCAGGTCCGGATTGCGGTCGCCATTATGGGCGCAGATATTGCCGATGAAGCTCAGATGCTGCGGCCCCTTGGGGTCGCTCGCCAGCAGCGCGCATTTGTCGTGTTTGGGAATCCCCTCCGCGAAGATGCTGTTGCTGATCGTGATCCAGTCATTGTCGCCATAGCCGTTGATCAGCTCGTCCCGCGCCCAGCTTGCGCTGACATGGTCGATGATGACCTGGCGGCTATTCTCTATGGTGAAGCTGTCCTCCGACCCGCGATGCGTACCGGTGCGGTCGTTGCGCACGCGGATGTGGCGGATGACGATGTCGTGCGTATTCTTGATCAGGATCGGCGTGCGCCCTTCCGCGCCGCCCGCATGGGTGATGACGATTCCCCCGCCCGGCGCGGTCTGCCCGGCGATGGTCAGCCAGGGATTGGCGATCACCGGCGGACGGCTGGTGAAGCGGATCACGCCGCTCACCCGGAATATGCACACGCGCGGTCCGGAGGCGTCGATGCAGGCGCGCAGCGACCCCGGCCCGCTGTCGGCCAGCGTGTCCACGGCAACGATCCGCCCGCCGCGCCCGCCCTTTGCTGCCGCGCCATAGCCCATAGCGCCCGGAAAGGCGGGTTCGCCCTTCACCGGCTGCGCCCGCGATTCGCTGCCCGCGCCGGAACAGCCCGCCATCACGACGGGTAATATGATCCCGGCCAGCAGCCACTTCATGATGCATCCCCGCTGCGCAGCGAATAGCCGTATCGGCGCAGCAAGGGCGCGCACAAAAGGGTGAACAGCGCCTGTTTCCATCCCGGCATGTCCCGTTTCCACTTGTCGTCGCCCAGGATGGTGAGCGATTTGCGCATCCGGTGGCGGCTGCCCGCGACCTGATGGCGCGGTTCGAAAGGGGCAAGGCCGTCGGCCGGCAGATGCGGCCTTTCCCCCACCAGCGTCACGATCCGTCCGATTTCCCGGCGCGGATCGACCACGAAATCCTCATAGCGGACGCGGATGGCGCGCCCCGGCCCGACCCGGCGGCACAGCATTTCCGCCGCCAGATTTACCATCGACCAGCGCAGCGCCGTGTAGAGCAGCGGCTTTGGCCGCAATTCGCGCTGCACCCCCTTTTCGACGCTGCGCCGATGTCCCTTCATCAGCGACCAGGCGACTCCGCGCCCATCGCGCACGACATGCACGACATGCAGGTCGATCCCCGGCATCGCCGCCAGCGCGAAGGCGCGCCCCGGCAGCTTCGATGAATCCACCAATATCGGCCGTCCCGACACCGCCGCCATGCCGCGCAGCAATTTCAGCGTCTGGCGCCGATGATTGCGCCATCCCGGCCAACGCAGCCACCGCCCCGGCGCGACCAACCCCTCCGTCCGTTCCTGCGCCCGGCGATAGGCCGCCAGAAATCCCTCCGGCTCGCCCTGGGTCCAGCGGGCCACAATGGCCTTCCATTCCGGGCAGTCGCGCACCCGCGCCCCGCAGGCGCAATATTCGTCCCTGTCCCACACATGCCGCGCCAGCGTCGTGACCTCGCCCGCGCCCATGATCGCCGGATGCTCGCCCAGCGCTATGTCCAGCAGGGTGGTTCCGCTCCGCCCATAGCCCGCCACATAGATCAGCCTGATCGCGCCCCGTTCGGCGGCGGGGGCGGCGGCTTCGGTAGTCCGGCCCGCCATCGGGGGCGCTTCGGCATCGCGCAGGGGCAGGATCGCATCCGTCACAAGGGGGTCATCCTTCGCACGAAGCGCCCTGCCGGGTCCGGCGGCGCCCAGGCGCATTTATCCCGTCAGTCCCACCGGCATTTCAACGGATCACAAGGCTGATCCACCGGCAAATTCGGATAGGGTCGCTGGCTGTAATCGCCCCCCGCCTCGTCCCGAAGGGCGTTTGCGCGCCGCCCGCGCCGGGCGCAGCCTCCTGCTCCGTGACGACTCTCGCCAGCCCCGCCTCGATCACCCCAGCGGCTCCCGCCCGGCCGGACGTCTTCGCCCCGCAGGAAGCGGTCTGGGACAGGATCGCCCGCTATTGCCTGCTGGTCGCGATTTTCCTCAGCGGCTGGGGCCTGTTGCGGGTGGGGCAGATCAACCTCACCTTCTCCGATTTCTTCTTCCTGATCAGCTTCGCCATATCCGGCCTGCGCGGGCGGCTCAGCGTCACGCCCTTCCGTTCGCTCACCCCCTTCTGGCTCGCTGGTCTGGTGATGATGCTGGGCGGCCTGTTCATCGGGTCGGTGATCAACGGCGATCCGCTGCGCTGGGTGAACATCGCCCTGCAATATATGGTGGCGTTCCTCTTCATCCCGATCCTGCTGATGCAGCAGGAGGAAAAGACGGTGCGCATCGCGCCGCTGATCTTCATGCTGGGCATCACCTGTTCGGAAGCCGTCGGCATCGCCGCCAGCTTCTTCTTCACTTTCAACGACACGTTGCACTGGCTGGGCGACGGCTTCATCACCGGCAACGGCCGTCTGGGATCGATGGCGGGCCAGCCCAATCCCAACGGCGCGGTCGTCGCCTTTTCGCTGCCCATGCTGCTCTATTCGATGCGCCATCGGCTGATCGGCGGGCTGGGCGGCTTCGCCTGCCTTGTCCTGCTGCTGTGGGGATTGATGCTCAGCGCCTCCTTCACCGGCTTCGCGGCATCGCTGCTGGCGCTTTTCACCACCTTGCTGCTGATGGGCGTGCGCTACATCTTCCGCCTGGGAATGGTGGCTGCGGTGGCCGCCGGCCTGTTCCTCGCCAGCGGCGCGCCGTTGCCCAAGGCCTTTCAGGAACGGGTCGGCAATGCGGTGGAGAGCGGCGATATCGACCAGGCGGGCACCTTCATCAACCGGTCCCAGCTTATCGAGGAGGCCTGGGGCTTTGCCGAGGACAATATGATCATCGGCATGGGCGTCGACCGCTATCGCGAATTGTCCGCCTATGACAATCCGGTCCACAACCTCTTCCTGCTGATCTGGAACGAAGGGGGTGCCATCGCCTTTTGCGGGCTGATCCTGCTGCTCGCGCTCATCGCCCTGCTGGCCGGGAACGGCCTGCGCATCAGCCGCGACAAAGGGGCTATGGCGGCGGCGGTGGTGCTGGTGTTCCTGATCTACACCATGTCCTATCCGCACATGTATTCGCGCATGTGGGTGATGCCGGTGATGGTCGCGCTGGCCGCCACCTATGCGCCGCGCCGCCCGGTCCGGTCCGATGCCGTGCGGCTGATCTACGCCAGACCGGTGGGGCCGTTGCCATTGCCGGAATTGTGAGGCGGACCTTCCGTCAGGCCGATCCGATCAGTAATGTCACATCGTCCGTGCGGGGATTGCCGCTCTGCTCCGGCCCTGGCCTTTCCACATGCAGCACCCGGTGCAGCACATGGCGCACGCCATAGGCCTGCGTCGCCATGCTGCCGGGGAAGACCGCCAGCGTGTCGCGATCGATCGGCAGGTCGACCCATCGCCCATCGGCGAAAACCTGCGTCAGCATATGATCCCGCTGGCCGCAAAGGGCGGAAAAATAGCGATAGTCGAAATGCGCTCCTTCGATCAGCCTTTGTCCCGGCGCCATGTCCCGGCTGCGGTCGCGGCGCAGCGCCATGCGGTTGAGGCTGCGCACCAACGGCCCGACGAAGGGCGCATCCGCCAGCAGGCCGTAAAGATCGGACAATCCTCGCGGGCTGAGCATCCCCGCCGCCTGCCACCGCCTTTCGTCCAGCGCGCAGCCCGCCCGTCCCCACCGCCCCAGCGAATTGCGGGCCAGCGCGTCCAGCCGGGCGAAGTCGGCGGCGTTTTCCTGATATTTCAACCGCTGCACCACGACCTGGAAATCCGCGGGCGGCGTTCCTTCGGGGGCCAGCGCCGCCATCAGCCGCCCGCCGACGGTCCAGCATTGGTCCAGCAGCGCTTGGCCTGGCCTATATTGCCCGGTCCCCTGCACGAAATGAGCGGGCCGCGCGCTGACCTGTCCTTCCCGTCCGTCCCGCGACAGGGCCATTTTCCGGGCGATATAGCCATGGCGTCCCGGCTGGAAATAGAAGAGGTCGCCCAGGCTGGCGGTGATGTCGCCGCTGCCATGATAGTTGCGCGCAATGTCGATCAGCGGCGCTTCCCACGGCATCTGTTCGGCGGAATCCTCCAGCAGCCCGGACCATAGCTCCGCCACGATTTCCGGACAGCGCACCAGCACCGCCGCATGGCCCGCGCCGAACAGCCGGGCCAGCGAACCCGGTTCCAGATCCCGATATGCCAGTTCCGCGATCATTGGGCGCTCCCCTGTGCGGAGCGTTCTTATCCTTGATCAACTCTCGCTCAATGGCGCGGATTGGGACGATCCGGAATAGTCAGACATGCATCAGAAATGTTTAGGGGGCGGCTGGCCCGATCCTCATCCGAAGGGTTAGCACCAATGCGCACCCCCAGGCCCCGATGCGCTTTTGCCCTGGCGCGCCGCAGCCCGCAATATCGCCCGGATCGGAGGACGGCCTTTCGCATGGGCCGCGCTCCTGCGCCTTCGCGATGCGACATGGGAGATTGTCATGGCGTCCGCACAGTTGACACTGATCGATGGCGCCGCGTCGGGCGGCGGCGCGGAAAAGGCGCGCGACCTGTCCTTCGAACTGCAACAGATGTCGGCGCGCCAGATCTGGTTCCTGCTGCGGCGGCACATGAAGCTGGTGGGGAGCATCGTCATCGCCTGCGTGGCCGTGGTGCTGATCGTCCAATTGCAACTGCCCAACCGCTATGAGGCGACCGCGACGGTGCAGGTGGAGCTGAACGATTCCACCGGCTCCAACCAGGCCGACGCCACCCGCAACCAGCAGCGCGTCGCCAATGAGGCGCGCATGTACCGGTCGCAGGCATTGGCCGAACAGGTGGTGCGCGACCTCAATCTCAACCGCAACCAGGCCTTCACCCATGGCGTGTCGATGACGGTGCAGCAGGCGGCGGCGCAACTTGCCAAGACCACCCGCGTCGTCAGTTCGACCGACTCCGACTTCATCGACATCACCGTCCAGTCGCGCAAGGCGGAACTGGCGGCCCGGATCGCCAACCGCTTCGTCGACAGCCTGCGCAAGATGCGCTCGCAACGCCGCCAGACCTGGCGCGATGGCCTGAGCGTCGCGCTCGACAAGGAAACCGCCCGCCTCGCCCATGACGTGGAACTGGCGGAACGAGCCGTCGCTGATTTCCGCCGCGAGCATCTGATGCCGATGGGCGCGGGCAGCGCGGAGGATTATCAACAGATGAACCGCATCGCCGTGGAGGCCGCCTCCACCGCCGCGATGAGCAGCGCGATGCAGGCGCAGGCGGCAGGCGTCAGCCGCGCCGCCAGCATGCGCACGGTCGCGGGCGCGACGTCCCCCGCGCTCGACAATCTGCAGAAGCAATATGACGACCTGATCCGGCAGCGTTCCGAAATCTCCGTCCAGATGGGCGCGAACCATCCGCAGATGCAGGCCCTTTCCGCGCAGATCGCGCAGGTGAGCAAAGTGCTGGTCCAGGAACGGGCCGCCGTCGTCGCGACCCAGCAGACGAAGAACGACACCGACGCCGGGCGCGAACGGGCGCTGGCGCTGGCGGAGGCGAGCGCCGCCTCGGCCCGCGCCGGGCAGCTCCAGTCGAAGCTCAACGCCATCACCGGCGCGGCCTTCCGCAACAATGCCAATCTGGTCGACCTCTCCATCCTCGACCGGCGGGCGGAGGTGGCGCGGCAGGCCTATCTTACCACCGCGCAGCGCGCCCAGACGGTGCAGTCCGAATTGCAGACCACCGGCGTCAATTCGACCATGGTGTCGGCCGCGGCCGTGCCGCTGCAGCCGGTCGCGCCCGCGCCCAAGAAAATGGCGCTGGCCGCCTTCGTCGGTTCTTCCGTTCTGGCCTTCCTGATCGTGCTGGGGATCGAGATGTTCGACAACCGGCTGCGCAGCGGGGACCAGCTTCGCCGCCTTTTCGGCCTGCGGACGCTGGCGATGCTGCCGAAGCTGGAGGAATCGATCGGCGCGACGATCGAGGAGAATCCGGTCACCACACAGCCGCAATCGCTGTTCACCGAAGTCGCCCGCAATCTGGCGAGCGAGATCGAGGAATTGCCGCATCAGGGGACCAGCCAGCGCGTGCTGGTGACGTCGCCCTTGCCGGGCGACGGCAAGTCCAGCGTCGCGCTGACGCTGGCGGCGGCCGCCGCCTCCATGGGCCGTCGCGCCATCGTGGTCGACCTGGACCTGCGCCGCCCCGGCCCCAGCATCTTGCGTTCGATCCAGGACGGGGCCGGGACGCCCGACCTGATCGACGTGCTGACCCATGCGGGCGAAAGCCGCAGGCTCATCCCCCAGCCCGAACGCCATGTGGAGCATGACGCGGCGGAGGGCGCGGCCCCGACCGCCCTGATGCCGGTGGTGCTCAGCACCCGCGAACAGATCCGCAATCCGGCCGCCGTGGTGCAGGGGTGGCAGATCGGCCGGTTGCTGGACGAACTGCGCGAGCGGTTCGATCTGGTCGTCATCAACGCGCCCGCCATCCTGGCCGTGCGCGATGCGCGGACCCTTTCCTCCCTGGCGGATTCGACCCTGATGGTCGTGCGCTGGGGGCATACTACGGTCGAACAGTTGCGCGCCTCGCTCCAGATGGTGAACAATCAGGTGGTCGGGGCCGTCTTCAACCAGGTCGATTATGAGGATCATGCCCGGCGCGGCTATGGCGACGCGGTCCAATTCTACATGGGGTCGGCCGCTTATTATTCCGACGCCTTCCCGGCCCGGCAAAGCTGGGCGGACCGGGTCCGCCACGCCTTCACGCGCAAGGCCGCGTGAGCGGCCCGCCCCCATCGCGGGAGGCGCCCTTGCCTTCCATTCGTTCCGGAACCGTAATAATGGAAGAGGATGCTCCCCGTCTCAACCTGCTGATACTCGACGGAAGCCCGCTTCGCCGGGCCTGCATCGCCGTCGCGCTGGAGACGGCGGGCACCCGCATATTGCAGCAGGCCAGCCTGGACCAGCCGGACAGCGGCGAGCCGCCCGACATCATCCTGTTCCAGACGGGCGATTCCGAACTGGAAAGCGATGCCCTGCCGATGCAGATCGCCCAGGCGCGGCGGCTGTGGCCCGCCGCCGCGATCCTGGTGATCGCCGACCATGGCAACGAAGCGCTGATGCAGGCCGCGATCGCGGCGGGGGCGCAGGCCCTGCTGCGCTCCAGCACCGATATCGCCACCATGCGCCGCGTGCTCCTCCTGCTCAGGGAGGGGTTGGCGGTCTATCATGCCTCCCTAGTCGCTATGCTGCAGGCGCGCGCGCCTGGTGCTTCGGAAAGCCTGGGCGAACGGGTCGCGCTGGCCGTGGACAAGTTCAAGCTGCTGACCAAGCGGCAACGCGACGTGTTGCGCCTGCTTGCCCAGGGTGCCTCCAACAAGGATATCGCCCAGCGGCTGAACATCAGCGAAAGCACGGTCAAGGTGCATGTGCGCGCAATCATGGCGGTGAACGGCGCGTCCAACCGCACGCAGATCGTCGCGCATCTGCTGAAGGGGGCCAACGGCGGGGATTAAAGCGCGGACCCATCCATTTCCTCCCCATCGGGAGATGGGGAGGGGGACCAGCCGCAGGCTGGTGGAGGGGAATGGGGCAGGACCTCCGAATTTCCCCTCCACCACGCTTCGCGCAGGGAGGATTTAACCAACTCTATCCCAAACCGGCCGCCACCGGACGGACCTTGGCCCGCCGCAGCCAGCTTATGTCCAGCAGCACGGCCGTCACCACGCCCAGCAGGACATGCGCGACATTCCCGCCGATCGCGCCATAGCGCGGCACGGCATAGGCCGCGACCGCCACGAACAGCGCCGTGCCGAAGCCGGATATCGCCAGCACCTTCCAGCTCTGGTTCATGGCCAGCATGGCCGACCGCGACGGGGCGGCGTGCAGCATCAGCATCACCGCCACCAACTGGGTCAGCAGCAGCATATAGGTTTCCGAATAGGCCGCGCCCGGCCCCATCCGGATCAGCAGCGGCCCGAATGCCCAAGCCCCCGCCAGCATGGCGAAGCCGACCGCCGCCAGCGCCGCCTGCACCTGCAGCGTGGCGGCGCGGAAGTTGCGGATATTGCCGTTCGCCCACATGCGCGCCACATCGGGATAGACCACCGCCTGCACCTGCGCGCCGACTTGGGTCGCGACCTTGGCGATGCGCTTGGCGAGATAATAGACCGCCGCCGCCGAACTGCCCGCCACCGCGCCGACGAACAGCGAGTCCGCCTCCGTCGTGATGACGCGCAGGGTCAGCGACAGGTTGGTCGAGCAGGCGAAGCCGAAGAAGCCGGGAAAATCCCTCGCCAGCCCTTTCAGCCTGGCGTGGAGCGGATTGGGTATCCCCATCTGCCGCAAGGCGCGGAAGCCGACCCAGAAGACCAGCACCGACCCCAGCGCCTGGGATACGGTCCACGCCACCATGAAGCCGATCACGCCCGCCCCCATCATCATGCAGAGGAAGGCGAGCAGGATGCGCAGCACATTGCCCGCGACCTGCGCATAGGCCAGCATCTTGAACTGGCCGGACAGGCGCAGCGCGGCGGTCGGCACGCCCGCGATGTTGAACAGGGTCGCGACCGAATAGATCGCCACCAGTTCCAGATGCACCGGCTTCAGGCCGAACAGCGACCCGAACAGCCATGCTAGGCCGACGGCGCTGGCGGCGGCCACGGCGGCCGCGCCCATGTCCAGCATCAGGCCGTAGCAGTAAAGCCGTTGCAGGCGACGGGGCGAACCTCTCGATTCCTCCTCCACGGCGAATCGGATCAGCGGTTGCCAGGATTCGAAGCGCAGGATGCGCTCCACCACGCGATTATAGGACAGGACCAGCACCATGACGCCATAGGTTGCCGGTCCCAGCGACCGGGCCGCCATCGCCACGCTGACCAGCATGATCAGCGCGTTCAGGAAGTTGCCGGACAGCAGATGACCCACCGCGATCAGCCGGCCCCGGCTTCCCTTGACCAGGAAGCCTCCGAACCGGCCGCGCAGCATGGGCAGGGCGCGTGCGGTCAGCACGCCCATCATGTCATAAGCCATGACGATCCCCCTTGGGGTCGTGAAGATCAGGCGTGGCTGGGTACGCCCGCCAGTTCCAGAACCGGCAGACGCGCCGGGTGGGGGATGGCGACGGGCAATTCGGGCTCGACCTCCGTCACGCGCCCGCGCATGCCGTGATTGGCGGCCCAGATCGCCGCCTGCGTCCGGTTCTTGACGTGCAGCTTGCGCAGCACGGCCTTCACATGGACTTTCACCGTCGCTTCGCTGATGTCCATCCGCTTGGAAATGACCTTGTTCGGGCATCCCATGATCAGCCAACGCAGGATTTCCAGTTCCCGGTCGGACAGGCAGGCGGCGTCCACCGGCCGTTCGACCTCCAGCGCGTCGGTCAGGCTGGGCCGCGATTGCAGCTCGTCCGCCAGTTGCGGCGGCAGGACGCGTTCGCCCATGGCCACCAGCCGCAGCGTCGCCACCAGCCGGTCGCAGGAAATTTCCTTGACGATATAGGCCAGCGCTCCCAGGCGGAACGCCTTCAGCATGATCTGGAAATCGAACCTGTCGGACAACAGGACGAGGTAGGAACAGGGAAAGCGTTTCTGCAGAACCGACAGCGTTTCGACGTCCATCGCCTCGGTTCCATCATCGATCAGCAGCAGGGCCGGTCCCACATCCTCTTCCGGCACCTCCACCTGTTGGAGGGCTGTGCTGATATTGGGATATTGGGTTACGCGGAAATCCCTCTCCATCAGGATGCGGCTAAGCCCCTCCCGAACGATTGCATTACCGCACAACAGACGCACATTGACTGGGTAAGACATTGGGTGGTCCCCTCATGATCTCTTCCACCCCCATAAGCAGGCCCCAAATGGGATGTAGAAGACCAGTAATAAAATGCCTGAAGTGCGACCCTTTCTTTTCGTTTCAACGACTTATCATTACCATATTTGTGCAGCCGAAGTCCTGCATTGTACAATGGAAATTTGGGGTTGCCGCAATAAGGCGTTAACACATTGTTAAGGTGCTGAATTTTTAGTGCCGCTTATAGGAGATGTTGCACCTGCGGCGACGTTTCATACCACTTTGGTGGTATCGCGAAGGGTGTAAAGGGGAAATCCCTGCACAGCTCCACCTTTAGGGTGATTCGCGAAAAAACTAATCCATGTTAATGGATTTGGCGAACAAGAACAAAGGCTTCAGCGGCGTGTCGATGGACCGTCGCCCCCCTCAGCGTCGCGAGCGCGCGAATGGCCTCCAGCGACCGTTCGTCGGGGCTGGGCTTCACCTGGGTCTGGAACAGGCGGAAGGCGGCGATCTTCCTGTCCAGCGTCTCTTCGATGTCGACGAATATGTTCGGGATGAAGGCGGGGGTGACGCCGGGCGCCAGCCAGTTCGTCTCCGACAGCGTTTCATAAGCCATGACGCAACCGGGGCCGTTGCCGCTGCGCGGCCGGGCGTGGACCAGGGCGGCGTTGAAGACGATCTGGTGGTCCAGATGAATGTCGCCGATGAAGGGGATCAGCAGCAGATCGGGTTCGATCCGCGCCAGCGCCGATGACAGGGCATGGTTGAGTTCGCTTCGCGGAATCCGGTCCAGCCCGGCGGCGGGGAAATCCAGGAACTGGGTGTCCGTCACGCCGATCATGGCATGCGCGCGCAGTGTTTCGGCGCGGATTTGCCGCACCAGCGCCTCTTCGAACAGGGGCGGCTGGCCGCGGGTGACGACGATCACATGCACTTGCGCGCCCGCCGCCGCCGCCCGCGCCATGGTGCCGCCGCAGCCCAATATCTCATCGTCGGGATGGGGCGCGACCACCGCGATGCGGCGGGCGTTGAAGGGCGGCGTCATGGGCTATTCCCCTAATATGGCGTGGAGCCTGGGCGGCTTGTCGACGCCGCTCCACTGCGTGACGGTCAGCGCGGTCGCCTGGTCGCAGAAGATGGTGAAATTTTCCGCCGTCCGGGCAATCACTTGCCCGGCCGATGCGGCATGGCGACCGCCCATGTCCGACAGCTCCGCCGCCCAGATATGCAGCTCCGCGCCGTTCGACCGGGTGAAGGCGCCGGGATAGGGGTGGCCCGTGGCCCGGATCAGCCGCAATATCTCCGTCGCGGGCCGCCGCCAGTCGATCAGCCCATCCTTCGGCGTCCGGCGCGCCGCCCAGGTGGCGCAGCTTTCGTCCTGCGCCAAGCGCGGTGCGTCTCCAGCCGCCAGCCGCTCCAGCGAGCGGTCGAGCATGAGGGCCAGCGCCCGCATATGCTTGGCATAGAGCGAGGCGGCCGTCTCCATCGGCGCGACATGGAAATATTGCTGGTCGAGGATCGCCCCCGTGTCCGTCCCCGCGTCGATCCAGAACAGCGTTCCGGCGGTGATCGGCTCCTGCTGCAATATGGTCCAGGGAATGGCCGCCCGCCCGCGCAGCCGGGGCAGGGCGGCGGGATGATAGCCGACGACCCGGCCGGGAAAGAGGTCGCGAAAGGCGGCCCCGCAAATCTGCGACCAGCCCATGACGAAGGCGATGTCCGCGCCTGCGTCCCGGATCGCGGAAAGGGCGTCCTCCCGGTTGATATTGTCGACATGGACGATCCGGCAGCCCTGTTCCATGGCGGCGGGCCGCAGGTCGACATAATCGGAATGGCGGGCGGCGTGCGCGGGATCGAGCGTCACGAGCGCGGCGACATCCCATCCGGGATGGCGCGTTATCGCATCGAAGGCGATCCGGGTGGTTTCAACCGCCCCGATGAGGAGGGCGCGCTTCGTCGGCATGCCAGTCGATCCTTTTTTCGCCCCTGGCCACGACCAGCAGCGTGCGGGCGATGATCCGCGCATCCAGCCGGGCGCTGCGGTTGCGCACATAGCGCAGGTCGAAGCACAGCTTCTCCTCCAGGCTGAGCAGGGTGTTGCCGCTGACCTGGGCAAGGCCGGTCAGGCCGGGGCGCACCAGGCCGCGCTCCACGCCGTCACGCCCCATGGCATCGACGGTGTCGGGCAGCAGCGGGCGCGGCCCGATAAAATCCATCTCGCCGCGCGCGATGTTGACCAGTTCGGGCAACTCGTCCAGCCGCGACCGGCGCAGGAACCGCCCCAAGGCCGTCACCCTCCGCGCATCCGGCAGCAAGGCCTCCTGCCGGTCGCGCAGGTCGCGCATGGTGCGGAACTTGATCATGATGAAGGGCCGCCCGCCCCGGCCACTGCGGAACTGGCGGAACAATAGGGGCCGCCCCACGTCGATCAGCACCAGCGCCGACAGCAGCAGCAGCAGGGGGGACAGCAGGCCCAGAAGCGCGACCGCCGCCAGCCCCGCCGGACGGAGAAGGGCGATCATGCCCGCTCCGGCACCAGCAGGGCAGGGGAGGGCGCAGGGACGGGCATGGGCTGGCCGACGCCGCGCAATTGCATGACGTCCAGCAGCGTCGCATTCACCTTGTCGACGTCATAGATGTCGACCGCCGTCTGCCGCGCCGACCGGGCCATGGCCGCCACCCTTGCCGGGTCGGCGATCAGCCGCTCCATCGCGACCGCCAGGGCTGGCCCGTCGCGTGGCGGGACCAGCAGGCCGTTGACGCCGTTGCGGATCGGCTCCCGGCACCCAGGCATGTCGGTGGTGATGATCGGGCGCCCCGTTGCCAGCGCCTCCAATATCGTGCGCGGCAGGCCCTCGCGATAGAAGGATGGCAGCACGAAGGCATGGGCCGAAGCGATGAACGGCCGCACGTCGCGGGTTTCGGGCAGGAATTCGATCAGCCCTTCGCTGCGCCACCGGTCCAGATCTGCGGCGGTATAGCCGGTGGGATTCTCCGTCTCCGGCCGGGTCAGCAGCAGGAATCGCGCGTCGGGGCGGCGGGTTCGAATGATCCGCGCCGCCTCCACATATTCGCCCACGCCCTTGTCGCGCATCAGGCGGCCCATCATCAGAAAAGTGAAGGGGCCATCGGGCAGGGGGCGTTCCACGAAATGCCGGACATCGATGCCGGAACCGGGCACCTGCATCACCCTTTGTCGGGGGGCCACGATCCCGCTCTCCCGCATGACGCGATGATCGTCGCCGTTGAACACGAAGATGCACTTCGCCCCCGCCACGCCGATCCGGTACAGCTGCGACACGACGGTCCGCAGCCAGGGGCGGCTGTCGGCTTCCCCGCTGAAGACATAGCCAAGGCCGCTCATGATCGCGAAATAGCGCGCCCGGCTCCACAGGCGAGCGGCCAGCCCGCCGTATATGATCGGCTTCTGCGTATAGGCGACGACGACATCGGGCCGCTCCGCCCGCATCAGCCGCCGGTAATGGAGCAGGGTGCGCAGGTCATGCAGCGGGTTGGTGCCCGCCCGCGCCATCGGCGTCCGGCGGAAACGCGCGCCCATCTGCGCCAGCTTCGCCAGCACTTGGGGTTCTTCGTCGGGGGCGCAGGCGACGACGTCATGCCCCTCCCCGATCATCCGGGCGATCAGCGCGCCGCGAAAATTGATCAGCGACCAGGACAGGCTGGAGAGGATCACGACTTTCATGGCGCATATGCCTCCCGAAACCATTCAGCACGGGAGGTATCACAACGGGCATCCCGCTTCGGCGGTGCATCGGTAGATTACCCCTTTGAGGCAGGTCACATCCCCTCCGCGTGTTGCGTGGCGCCGGTGGCGGTGCGACGGTCCCGGCGGCATAGCCATAAGGGGAGATCGTCCGTCCCGGCCGGGCCGCGCAAGGGATAAAGGATGATGTCCGCTCGACCGATTACCGGGAAGCCCCCGTTTCGATAGCCTTGTGCCTACCGTCGGTTGCGGCGGGCATGCAGGGCGGCGCCTCCAGGCAACCCTCTTCCACCGCAACCGGCGGACCAAGGGATCGGAGACGAGCGGATGCCGAATATCGCGCCAGCCGGGCAGGACGGGACGGAAGCCGTCGCGGACACGCCCCTCCTGCGGCTGGATGCCGCCGTCCGCGCCTTCGCGGCGCGGGGGGCGGCGCGTTTCCAGGCGATCAGGCTGATCATCATCCTGATGCTGGACGCGCTGATCATATTGGGCAGCTTCATGCTTTCCCGCCTGATCCTGTCCGATCTGCCGATGCCCCGGACGCTGTTCGACCCCTGGTTCATGGCCCTGTTCGTCGGCGTCAACCTGACGATGCTGTTCGTCATCCGCACCTATCGGCAAAGCTGGCGCTTCCTGTCGGTCGGGGACGCGTTGTCGCTGGCGGCCAGCCTGCTCGCCAGCAGTTGGCTCATCTGGATGATCACCGCCGGGTTGATCGCCCCGCAAAAGATGATGCGCGGCGTGATGACCATCTTCCTGACGGTCGACGTGCCGCTGACCGTCGTCCTGCTGCTGGCGGCGCGGGCTTCGCGCCGAGCCTTCTACAAACATGTGCGTTCCGCCCGGCTGCGCCGGACCGTGCAGGCGCGCCGCCGCATATTGCTGCTGGGCGAGCTGGACTGGGCGCGGGTCATGGCCGACCTGGTGCCCACCGACGGCGGATCGGGGCTGGAGATTGTCGGCCTCATCTCCTTCGACGGGCATGAGCGGCGGCTGAACGTCGGCGGCCTGCCGATATTGGGATCGCCGGAGATGCTGCCCCGGATCGTCGCGGACCTCGACCGCCTGGGCAAGCGTCCGGTCAGCCTGGTGGTGCAGGAAAGCAGCGAACGGCTGGACCGGCAGCAGATATTGCGCATCGCGAATCTGGCCGAGCAGGAAAATCTGGTCGTCTCGCGCTTCCGCAATCCCTGGACCAGCGCGCAATCCATGGACGGCGACCGGCTGGCCATAGAGAAGATGCCGCTGGCCGAATTGCTGGGGCGCCCGGAGATCACGGTGCAGCACAGCTATCTGGAGCGTGTCGTCACCGGAGCGCGGATCATGGTGACGGGGGCGGGCGGCACCATCGGCGGCGAACTGGTGCGCCAGCTTGCCTATTATTCGCCGGTGGAGATCGTGCTGCTCGATCACAGCGAATATAATCTCTACGCCATAGAGATGGAGGCGCGGGAGAAATTCCCCCATGTCCGCTTCCACGCCGAACTTTGCTCGATCCGCCAGCGTCCCGCGCTGTGGCAGGTGTTCGAACGGCGGCGGCCCGAAATCGTCTTCCACGCCGCTGCCCTCAAACATGTGCCGATGGTGGAGGCCAATCCCTGCGCCGGGGTGCACACGAACGTGCTGGGCACCCGCAACGTCGCGGACGCCGTCTGCGAGTTCGAGGCGCGGGCGATGATCCAGGTATCGACCGACAAGGCGGTGAACCCCGTCGGCCTGATGGGCGCGACCAAGCGGCTGGGCGAATTATACTGCCAGGCGCTCGACCTGATCGGCAGTTGCGATCCCGACAGCCCCCGCTTCCTGACCGTGCGTTTCGGCAATGTGCTGGGGTCCAGCGGGTCGCTGATCCCGCTGTTCCAGCAGCAACTGGCGAACGGCAAGCCGCTGACCGTCACCCATCCCGACATCGAACGCTTCTTCATGACGGTGCAGGAGGCGGTGCTGCTGATCCTGCAAAGCAGCGCCCGGGCATTGGAGACGGATTCGGAACGCGGCACCATCTTCGTCCTCGACATGGGCGAACCGGTGAAGATCGTGGAGATCGCCCGCCGCGTCATCCGCATGGCGGGGCTGCGTCCGGACATCGACGTGCCGATCAAGTTCATCGGGCTTCGTCCCGGCGAAAAACTGTTCGAGGAACTGTTCGACACGTCGGAGGACAAGATCGAAAGTGCCATTCCCGGCATTTTCGAGGCCATGCCCTCTCCCATTCCGCTGGAGATGCTGGTGGAGGGTTTCGGCCAGCTTGCCCGGCTGATAGCGGCGGGGGATGCGGATGAACTGGTGCGCCTGACCCATGAGATGGTCGCCGCATCGGCCAGTTCGCGCTGGGCGGAGATATTGCGGCGGCTGGCGGCGGAAAGCGCCGACACGCTGTTCATGACGCCGCGCCCGGCGGAAGGCCCGGTCGCCCTGCCGACCGATCTGCCGCGCGATGTCGCCTGATTTTGGGAGAAGCATGATGCAAGCCGCCCCTGCCCGCGCCGCACTCCCTCCGCGCGCCAGCCCGCTCGACGATCCCGCCTTGCGCTGGCCCCAGCATGAGGCGGATGAGGTCGCGGCTGTCATGCACGTGCTGGAGAGCGGCCGGGTCAACGCGATGGTCCATGGCGACCAGAGCCGCGCCTTCGAAGCCGGGTTCGCGGCCTTTTGCGGCATGCCCCATGGCATCGCCGTCAGCAACGGCACGGTCGCGCTGGAACTGGCGCTGCGGGCGCTGGGCGTCGGGCCGGGGGATGAGGTGATCCTGCCCTCGCGCAGTTTCTTCGCCAGCGCGGCCTGCATCGTAGCGGTGGGCGCGATGCCGGTCTTCGCCGATATCGATCCGGCCAGCAACGCCATCGATCCGGAATCGGTCCGCCGCATGCTGTCGCCGCGCAGCCGGGCGATATTGTGCGTGCACCTCGCCGGATGGCCCTGCGACATGGATGCGCTTCGGGCGCTGGCCGACGAAAAGGGGCTGTGGCTGGTCGAGGATTGCGCGCAGGCGCATGGGGCGACCTTTCGCGGCGACCCGGTCGGCGGCTTCGGCGACGCCGCCGCCTTCTCCTTCTGCACCGACAAGATCATGTCGACCGGCGGGGAAGGGGGCATGTTGCTGCTGCGCGACGAGGCGCATTGGAAACGGGCCTGGGCCTATAAGGACCATGGCAAGAATCCGGACAAATTCTTCACGCCCGCCACGGCCAGCGGCTTCCGCTATCTGCACGACAGTTTCGGCAGCAACTGGCGGATGACCGAAATGCAGGCGGCCATCGGGCTGGCGCAGCTTGCCAAGCTGCCCGGCTGGATCGCCCGCCGCCGCCGCAACGCGCAGGTGCTGATGCGCCTGCTGCGCGCCGATCCGGCGGTGGAGGTGCCGGAGATTCCGGATCATGTGGGCCATGCCTTCTACCGGCTTTACGTCACCATCGCCGCCGACCGGCTGGGCGAAGGCGGAACCGCGCCGATCATCGACCGGATGGCGCGCATGGGCATGCCGGTCGGCAGCGGCTCCTGCGCCGACATGACGCAGGAGGCGGCCTTTGCAGGCATCGATGTGCGCCGGGACGGCAGGCTGCCCGTGGCGCAGGACATTGGCCGCCGCAGCATAGCCTTCCCGGTCGACCATCTGCTGAACGAGGGAGACATGCACCGGCTCGCCAACTGCCTTGAGATCGCGCTGGCGGAGCAGGATTGCCCGCGAAAGGGGATATGAGACGATGAGCAACGACC
Organism: Sphingobium chlorophenolicum; assembly: GCF_000722875.1. GTDB lineage: Bacteria > Pseudomonadota > Alphaproteobacteria > Sphingomonadales > Sphingomonadaceae > Sphingobium > Sphingobium chlorophenolicum. The sequence continues at coordinate 79,514 of NZ_JFHR01000014.1, forward strand.
GCCTGCCGCATTTCGTCATCATCGGCGCCGTCAAGGGCGCGACGACCTGGATTCACAACCAGCTTCAGGACAATCCGGCCATCTACCTGCCCGCGCCGGAGCCGCATTTCTTCAGTCAGGATTATGCGCTTGGCCTGGACCATTATCGCCAATTCTTCGACGGAGCGCGGCCCGACCAGATGCTGGGGGAAAAGTCCGCCGATTATCTGGCCCATCCCGATGCGGCCGCCCGCCTTGCGGCAGTCCTGCCCGAAGCGCGGCTGGTGGTGCAGCTTCGCAACCCGGTCGACCGCGCCTATTCGGATTACAAGATGCTGTTCCGGCGCGGCACCGTGACGGAGGGGCCGGAACATTATCTGGACGGCCGCCCGAACGGCCAGCCGCGCTTTCTGGAGGATGGCCTCTATGCCCGCCATCTGCGCCGCTGGCTTGACCATTTCGATGCGGATCAGATCAAGGTGATCCTGTTCGAGGATGTGAAGGCCGCCCCCGAAGTGACGGTCGCCATCGTCAGCGATCATATCGGCGCGCCCTGCCATTATTCCACGCAGGTGGGGTCCGATCCGCGTAACGACAGCAGCGAATATTTCCTGCCCCTGCCGGTGCGCACCGCGCTCGCGCCGTTGAAGCAGGCGGTGCGTCCGCTGCGCGGCAATGTCGTGTTCGAACGGGTGCGCGGTGTGTTCGCCCGGCAGATCGCCTATCCGCCGCTCGCCCCGGCGCTGCGCCAGCGCATGGTCGACTATTATGCGCGGGACATCGCCGATCTGGAGGATCTGATCGGCCGCGATCTCAGCCATTGGCGGCAGGATAGGCGGCTGGCGGCTTAGAATGTCCCCCTCCCATTCGTCATGCTGAACTTGTTTCAGCATCCATTGTGCCTCCTGACGCTTTGGTCGCCTGGGGAGAAATGGATGCTGAAACAAGTTCAGCATGACGGAGTGCGCGGAGGATGGCCTGGCTCTCCCACACTTCTCCTTCGAATCATCCCCAAAGCGTTCGGCCTCTCGCCCCTTTTTGCCTGCCGCGACCCGTTATTGCCCGTCCCTGAATCAGTCGAAGGGCTTAAACTTACGCCATATCCATCGAGAGGGGACGCAGATGCGCAACCGGCTTCATCATGGCCTTTTCCTCGGCCTTTTCGCCCTGAGCACAGCCTGTTCGAGCGGGCTGTCCGGTCTCGCCAGCCTTCCGCCCGCCCCGACCGTCGCCTATCGCCTGGGCGCGGGGGATGAGGTGCGGGTGGCGATTCCCGGCCTCAGCGGGACCGATTCCGGCGACAGCAGCTACACGATCAACGATCGCGGCCAGATTTCCCTGCCGGTGCTAGGCGATATCGACGCGGGCGGCAGGACGGTCCCGGAATTGCAGGCCAGCATCGCCCAGCAATTGACCCAGCGCCAGTTGCTCAACGCGCCGACGGTCAGCGTCCAGCCGGTGAAGCTGCGCCCCTTCTATGTGCTGGGCGAGGTGAAAAGTCCCGGCGAATATCAATATCGCGCAGGCATGTCGGTGCTGGCGGCGGTGTCCGTCGCGGGCGGCTACACCTTCCGCGCCGAACAAGGCAGCGTCGCCATCACCCGCATGGTCGATGGCCGCCAGGTGGTCGGCCGGGCGGGCGAGCGCGACATGATCCAGCCCGGCGACACCGTGCGCATCTATGAAAAGTGGTTCTGATGCGCCGCCCGGTTTTCGGTCCCGCTTCGGGCGGCGCGGCGGCTCTGTTGCTGATGGCGACCCCTCCCGACGCCCATGCGCAGGATCTCGACCCGGCGACCCCCTTGCAGGGCGAGCCTGCCGCGCTGTTCGAACCGACGCCGCTCAGGCTGGGCAGCGCGACCGTCAGGATCGGCGGTAGCGCCCGGCTGGAATATGACAGCAATATCTATGCCCAGGCCTTTGGCGAGAAGGATGATTTCCGGCTTCAGGTCCGTCCCTATGTCGACCTGTTGCGCAAGGGCGGCGCACTGGAACTGACCGCCCGGGCGGAAGGGGATTTCCGCAGATATTTCCAATATGACAAGGAAGATGCGGAGGGCGGGCGCGTGTCCGCCGGGCTGAACTGGAACCCGTCAGCCGCCGACCGGCTGACCGTCGCCGCCGGCTGGCAGCATCTCATAGAGGATCGGGGCGAGCCGGAGGGCAACACCCTGCCCAGTATCGGCCCGCGTGAACTGAATCTGGTGGATGGCGACCTGTCCTATCTGCATCAGGGTTCGCGCATCGGATTTCTGGTCAAGGCGACCGGCGCGCGGATGCGGTACACCCGCGCCATCGATAAGGAACGCGATCTGGATGCGGTCGGCGGCCTTGCGCGGGTGATGCTGCGCGTGTCGCCGCTGATGAGCGCTTTCGTGGAGGGGGTCGCGGCGCATCGCAATTTCCGGCTGGCCCCGGCGCCGGGCCAGTTCAACCGCGATGCGTCGACCTATGGCGCGCGGATCGGCATCGCCATCGATCCGGGCGGCACGCTGCGCGGCGATGCGGCGGTGGGCGTCTATCGCCTGGACGCCAAGGACAAGCTGATCGAATCGCAAACCCGTATGTCGGTGCAGATCGCCCTGACCTACGCCCCTCGTCCGCGCACGGCGATCTCGCTGGAGGGTTTCGTCGGCAATGTCGCCACCTACCGAACCGGGGTACAGTCTCGCGAAGACATGCGCTTCCGGCTGGGGATCAAACAGGAAATCCGCCACAATCTGTCGGCCCAGTTGGGGATTCTCTACCGCCGCAGCAAATATTTCGGCGTTGATGACACCGACCATCTCTATGGCGTCACGGGCGAGCTGGAATATGCCGTCAACCGCCGCGTCGCCATCGCGGCGACGGCGCGCTTTTCCAAACGCGACAGCAGCGTTGCGCTTGACGAATTCGACCGTTTCCGCGGGGGCCTGGAACTGCGCGTCCATTATTGACGCCGCCATCCAAAGAGGCAGCCGCTAATCCCTTCGCGCAATGGACTTGAGCCGCCCCGGCTAGGACACTGACCGGCGTAACAGCGTGATCATACAGGAACCCCGCCGCCATGCTGGTAAGAGCATCCAGGCCACCCAAAGTCGCGTTCGTCCTGCCGGGATTGGGCGCCGGGGGGTCGGAACATATCGTCAGCCTGCTCTGCAACCATTTCGCGGCGCAGGGTTGGGCGATCAGCCTGATCGTGTTCGAGGAGCCGTCTGTCCCCTCCTATTACGCCTATCGTCCGGAGGTGCGGATCATCCGGCTGGGCATGAAATCGCGCCGCCGCGCCGCGCCCGCCGGGATGCTGGCGATGCTGCGGCGACAGCGGTTGCTGAGCCGGACGCTGGAGGAAGTCCGGCCCGAACTGGTCGTGAGCTTCCTGACGCGCACCAATATCCTGTCGCTTCTCGCCGCCCGGCCGCTGGGCATTCCGGTGATCGTGTCGGAACGCAACAATCCCGCGCTGCAAATGGTGGGACCGGTGTGGAGCAGGCTACGGCGGATGACCTACCCGCGCGCGGCCGGCCTGATCACCATGACGCAGGGGGCGATGGACTGGTTCAGGGCAACGATGGACGTGAAGGGCTGGGTGATCCCCAATCCCGTGCCGCCCGCCGCTCTGGGCGGGGATCGCCGCGTCGGAGGTCGTACCATCGGCGCGGTCGGGCGGCTGGTGCCGCAAAAGGGTTTCGACCTGCTGCTTGACTCCTTCGCCCAAGTGGCGGCGCGCATCCCCGACTGGACCCTGACGATCTGGGGCGAGGGGCCGGAACGCAAGGCGCTGGAGGGGCAATGCGCGCGCCTTGGCTTGACGGATCGGGTCAGCCTGCCCGGCGTGACGGAAAAGCCGGGCGAATGGATTGCCCGCACGGACATCTTCATCCTCTCGTCCCGTTTCGAGGGCTGGGGCATCGTCGTCGGCGAAGCGATGGGCGCGGGATTGCCGGTGATCTCCTTCGATTGCCAATGGGGTCCGGCGGAAATGATCGAACATGGCAAGAGCGGCCTGCTGGTGCCCAATGGTGACGCGGCGGCGCTGGGCGAAGCGATCGTCTCCCTCTGCGCCGATGAAGCGCGGCGCGAAGCCCTGGGCGCGGCGGCACGGGAACGCATGGCGCAATTCGGCCATGATCAGGTGCTCGCCCAGTGGCAGTCGGTCGTCACCAGCCTTCTCGACCGTCATCGCGTGAGGGCCGGAATATGAACATGATGTCGCTCAAGGGCTTTGCGCGGGCGATGCGGCGACGGCTGCGGGACGAACCGCATCTGCGGCTGGCGGCGGCGCGGGCCGACGCTTTCCTCGTCTCTTATCCCAAGAGCGGGCGAACCTGGCTGCGCTATCTGCTGTCCTGCTATTTCGCCGAGAGCGCCGGCCTGGGTTTCGAACCCGACCTCACGAGCACCTTCCGCATCCTGCCCAATTTCGACCGCGATCCCGTGCGCGGCATCGACGCCTTTGTCGGGCGCGGCGGCGATGGGGAACTGCCCTTGGTGCTGGTCAGCCATCTCCCTTTCCGAGAGCGGCTGTTCCGCGACCGGCCGGTCTTGTTCCTCGTCCGCGATCCCCGCGACGTGATCGTGTCCGCCTATTTCCACGCGACCCGGCACAAGAAGAGCTTTTCCGGCGACATGGCCGCTTTCCTGGACGAACCCAAATATGGAATGGCCGCGCTGACCGACTATCTGAACGGCTGGGCGGCGGGGCTGGAGGGGCGGCCGCATCACCTGATCAGCTATGAACAAATGCTTGGCCAACCGATGCCGACCGTCGCCGCCATCCTCGCCTTTCTGGGCGTGGAGCCGCAGCCCGCAATCCTCGCCCGCGCCGTCGCCGCCGCGCAGTTCGACCGGATGCGTGACAAGGAACGCGATGGCGGCATTCCCGGCCATGATTATGACCGCAACGACGACCAGAGCCTGCGCATGCGCAGCGGCAAGGCGGGCGGCTTCGGCGCGTGGCTCAGCCCCGATCAGGCCGATCTGGTGCTGGAACGCTGCCGCGCCGACCTGTCGCCACGCGCCCTGTCTCTGCTGGCCGCCACCGGCGTGGATCTGTGACATGCGCATCTGCTCCATCATCACCAGCTTCACCTCCGGCGGAGCGGAAATGCTGGTCTGCAATCTGGCCGAAGCCTTTGCAGGCGGGGGGCATGAAGCGGCCGTCATCGCGCTCAGCGACGCCGCGCAGGTGGGCAATGCGTCCGATACCGAAGCGGCGATGATGGCGCGGGTACGGGCGGGCGGCGCGAAAGCTCTTTCCCTGGGCCTCGCCAACCGCAACGACTGGCTGGGCGGGGCGCTGGCCTTGCGCCGGGCGCTGCGGGATATCCGGCCGGATGTGATCCATGCCCACAGCGCTCGCGCCCTGTTTCCTCTTGCGCTCGCCATGCCCGGCGTGCCGGTGGTGCTGACCCATCATAACAGCCGCCTGTCCTTCCCCCCGGCGGCGTTCGCGCTCTTCAACCGCATCGTCGACAGCTATGTCGCGATCAGCGACCAGTGCCAGGTGCTGCTGCGCGGCCATGCGCGCAAGCCCATCCGCATGATCCTGAATGCGGCCAGCGACCGGTTCCAGGCGCAGGAGCCGCGCATGGCGGCCCGGCGCGATCCCATGATCCTCGCCGTCGGCACGGTGTCGGCGCAGAAGGACTATCCGACCCTGCTGCGCGCCGCCCGCCCCTTGACCGAAGCACTGGCGGCGCAAGGCCGCAGCGCTCGCATCTGCATCGCGGGCGGAGGACCGGAATTCGTCCAACTCCGGACACAAGCCGTGGACGAACCCGTCGAGCTGCTGGGTGCGCGCAACGATGTCGACGCGCTGATGCGGCAGGCCGACCTGTTCGTGAACTGCTCCCTCTGGGAGGGGTTTCCCATCGCGATGATCGAGGCGGCGATGAGCGGCCTGCCCATCGTCGCGACCGCCGTGGCGGGCAATCGCGAAATGGTGACGCCGGGCGTCAACGGCGCGCTCGTCCCGCCATCCGACCCCGCCGCGCTGGCGCAAGCGATGCTGGACACATTGAGCGACGATGCCCGCTATTCCGCGCTGTCGCAGGGCGCTCTGCAAGCCGCCCGGCGCTTCTCCATCGAAGGCTGCGCGGCGGCGCATCTCGACCTCTACCGGCAGTTGATCGATGCCCGCCGCCCGCATCTCTCCGCGCCTCCCCTGACCCGCCCGGTGTCGCCATGCGAATAGCGGTGTTGACCGATATCCATGCCGCCAGCGAGCCGTTGCAACTCGCGCTCACCGCTGCGCGGCGGGAGGGGTTCGACCGGATGCTGATCCTGGGTGACCTGCTCACCTATGGCGTGCAGCCGCTGGAGACGCTGGAACTGGTGCAGGGCGCGGCGGCGCGCGACGGGGCGATCCTGATCAGCGGCAATCACGACCTGCTCTATCAGGGATCGGCCGCTGCGGACGCCTATCGCGCCGACCTGCCAGACTGGCTGCGGGAGAGCGTGGACTGGACCGACGCCCATATCCCGCCCGGCTGCATGAAGGCGTTCGACTGGCGCGAAAGCTGGACGCAGGGGCCGCTGTTCGCCGCCCATGCCAACCCCTTCGATTTCGGCGACTGGCGCTATATCCGTTCGGCGCGGGAGGCGGAGGAAGCCGCCGCCACGGTCGCGGCGCGGGGTTTTCTCTACGGCTTGTTCGGCCATGTCCACCGGCATCGCCGCTATGACTGCCGGGCGGCCACCATCTTCACCCTCGCCTCGCTCGGCCAGCCCCGCGACGACCGGGACCGCATGCCGAAATGGGCAATGATCGAGATCAGGGGGGAGCTTGTGACCATCGAAACCCGCGATATCGATTTCGATCCGGAGGACCAGATGCACGCGATCCGCGCCACCACCCTGTCCGCCCCCACGCAGGAGCGGCTCTGCCGGTTCTTCGCATGAAGATTTTCGTTACCGGAGCGGGCGCGGTGCTGGGGCAGGGCATTATCAAGTCGCTGCGGCAATCGGCGCTGGATTGCCGGGTGATCGCCGCCGATCCCAATCCGCTTTCCTCCGGCCTTTACTGGGCGGACGGGGCCTATCGCCTGCCCTTCGCCGATGACCCGGCCTTTGGCGACCGCATCCATCAACTGCTGGACCAGGAACGGCCGGACGTGGTGCTGGTCGGAACCGATGTCGAACTGTCCTGGTTCGCCGCCGAACGCCACCGGCTGGAGGCGCTGTTCGGGACGCATGTGCTGGTCAGCGATCCTCGCGTCGTCGCCATCGCCGACGACAAGCTGGAAACGGCGCGCTTCTTCGAAAGCGTCGGCCTGCCTCACCCTGCCTCCGCCGCTGGCGAGGATGAGGAAGCGGTCGAAGCGCTGATCACCAAGGTCGGCTTTCCGCTGGTGGTGAAGCCCCGGATCGGCGCGCGCTCGGTCGGCGTGTCGGTGGTGCATGACCGCGCCGGACTGGCATCTGCGCTGGAGGGACGCGGCGGGCTTGTCGTGCAGCAATGCGTGGGCAGCGCCGATTGCGAATATACCGCGTCCACCCTCGTCTTCGATGGCGAGGTGCAGGCGTCCATCGTGATGCGCCGCGACCTGCGCGACGGAAACACCTATCGCGCCTATGTTGGCGACTATCCGGAACTGAACGATCAGGTGCGGACGCTGGGCCGGGCGCTGCAACCCCATGGCCCCGCCAATTTCCAGTTCCGCACCGACGCCGACGGCACCCCCCGCGTGTTCGAGATCAACGCCCGCTTTTCCGGCACGACGCCGCTGCGCGCCATGGCGGGCTTCAACGAGGTGGAGATGTGCGTGCGGAAATTGCTGCACGGCACGCCGATCGTCCAGCCGCCGGTCCGTCCGGGGGTCATATTGCGCTATCTGGACGAGATGTTCGTGCCGCATGAGCGCATCGACGCGGTGCAATGAGCGGGTCGTTCCCCCTGCTCGCCCTGACCGGCGGTTCGGGCTTTGTCGGCCGCGCTTTCGCGCCCATGGCGCGCCGGGCAGGCTGGCGCATCCGCCATCTCGGCCGCCGCCCGCCGCCCGATGCCGATCCGGCGGACGAATGGGCGTTTCTCGATCTGTCGGCGGTGGAGGATGTAGACCTTTCCGGCTGCGCGGCGCTGGTGCATCTCGCTGCCCATATCCCCGCCCATCATGGCGACCCCGCCGAAGCGGAACGCTGCTGGCGGATCAACGCGCTCGGCACGCTGAAACTGGTCGATGCGGCGATCAGGACGGGCGTGCGGCGGATCATGCAGGTGAGCAGCGCCAACGCCTATGCGCCGACTCCGGAATCGCCGGACGAACATGCGCCCCTCTTTCCGGGCAGCAGAGGCTATTATCTCGGTTCGAAGGTCTGTCAGGAAATCTATGCGGCGGATCGTTGTCGGGGGGAACATGTGCTGCTCCAGACGCTGCGGCTGGCGTCGGTCTATGGGCCGGGCCAGCAGAGCGGCGCGCTGGCCGTGATGGCGCAGGCAGCCGCCAGCGGTGGGCCGATCCGCGTGCATGGCAGCGGCGGGTTCGGGGCCGATCTCGTCCATGTGGACGATGTGGCGCGGGCCATGCTGCTGCTGCTGGGCAGCGAGAATGCGGGGGCTTTCAATGTCGGCAGCGGCGTTCGCACGACGATTGCGGAACTGGCGACCTTGCTGGCGGAGCAAACGGGCGCGCCGGTCGTGCATGATGACGGTGTGGGCAAGGAGGATTGGGGCTTCCCCGCCCTCAATATCGATCGACTGCGGGCATTGGGATGTCAGCCGACGCGCTTGGCTGACGGCTTGAAACTGTAGGAGCGGCGCTGTGCCTAAAATCCTCCCTACGCGAAGCGTGGGGAGGGGGACCGCGCGAAGCGTGGTGGAGGGGAAATTCGGAGGTCATGCCCCATTCCCCTCCGTCGACGCTACGCGCCGCCACCTCCCCATCTCCCGATGGGGAGGAATAGGAGAGGTCAGCCTACAGCCTCTAGCTCCCGTTCGGCCCGCCGGTGTTGCTGCCGCCGCCGCCGCCGCCACCGCCCATGCCACCGGCGCCGACCGCGCCGATATTGCCGAAAATCTCGTCGAACAGGCTGCGATGGCGGCCCAGCGTCGGCGTCTTGTCGCCCGAAGGGGAAATCTTCGCCACCTGCTCCAGCCCCATGCGGTCCACCGCCACGACATTGCCCGCCGCGTCGAAGCGGACATGCAGCACCGTCTGCGCCACCGGCTTAGGATTGGAAAAGGCCAGCGCGCGCATGTCGCGCGACACATAATACCAGTCCTGATCGCCGAACTGCGCGACGAAGCTGGGTCGACCCAGCGTGCCTTCCACCGATGCGCGGTTGTCGATGCCCGGCTGCACCGAATCGACCAGCAGCTTGTCGACCTGATAGCCCTGATGGGTGCGGATGCGCGCGCAACCCGACGCGCCCAGCAGCAGCGCGCAAAGGCCCGCGCCAAGCAGGATCCGCCCGCTGCGGGATTGGCGGCTGAACTGGCGCATGAACTTCTCCTGCGGGGGCACGCCCCGGACCTTGTCGAAAAACAAAGCCGCCATTGCATCGGGCGGCTGGCCGATCAATATGGAAATGCGTGGGCCTCGGCAAGGGGCCGCCTTTCGGTTCAGCCAGGAAACTATTTCGTCATGCCCAGCATCTTCCAGCGCCTGTTCGCGCCAAGCGACCCCAGGGACGCGATGCGCACCCTCTACAACGCCATCGTCGCGGAGGGACGCCAGCCCCATTGGTATGTGAAGGGGCAGGTTCCCGACACGATGGACGGCCGCTTCGACATGATCGTCGCCATCCTCGCCCAGGCGCTGATGCGGCTGGAGGCGCTGGGCGCAGCGCAGGAAAGCGTCTGGCTGACCGAATTGTTCGTGGACGACATGGACGGCCAGTTGCGGCAGGAAGGGATTGGCGACGTCGTCGTCGGCAAGCATATCGGCCGCATGGTAAGCGCGCTGGGCGGGCGTCTGGCGGCCTATCGCGCCGCATTGTCGGGCGAAGCGGACCTCGGTGAAGCAGACTTGGGCGAAGCGATTGCCCGCAACCTCTATCGCGGCGAAGCGCCCTCCGCCGACGCGCTGGCGCATGTCGAATCGCATCTGCGGTCGCGCTGGGTCCGGCTCGGCTGCGTCAGCCGCGATGCGCTGATGGCGGGAGACCTTGGATGAGCGCCGCGCCCGAATTTTCGCGACCCGTGCGGGTCGACCAGCTTGCCCGCCATGCGCAGCCGGTGACCATCACAGCCGACGCCGCCGAACGGGAGGCATTGGCGAAGCGATTCCACCTGCTCGCGCTCGACCGGCTGGAGGCGGACTATGCGCTAAGCGAGGAAAATGGCGCGATCTACGCCAAGGGACGGGTGCGCGCCGATCTCGCCCAGCCCTGCGTCGCCACCGGGGTCGCCGTGCCGGAAGCGGTCGACACCGATTTCCTCCTGCGCTTCGTCCGGGAAGGGGAGGATGCGCCCGAAGGCGACGAACTGGAACTGGATGCCGAGGATTGCGACACGATCGGCTATGACGGCCTGGTCCTCGACATGGGCGAAGCGGTGGCCGAGACGGTGGCCCTGGCCATGACCCCCTATCCGCGCGCGCCGGAAGCCGACGCCGTCCTGCGCGAAGCGGGCGTGCTGAGCGAGGAGCAGGCCAGTCCCTTCGCCGCTTTGCTGTCGCTCAAGGACAAGAAATGAGGCTGGCGCGGGCTGCCCGATAGCCTGCGCCTGTTGCCACGCCGAGGGCTGCCTTCCGGCTCGCCCTGTGGCATAACGCCCCCATGGAAACCCCGCCGCGCAAGATCATCCATATCGACATGGATGCCTTTTACGCGTCGGTCGAACAGCGCGACGACCCCAGCCTGCGCGGCAAGCCGCTGGCGGTGGGCGGCGGCGGTCCCCGCGGCGTGGTCGCCACCGCCAGCTATGAAGCGCGCAAATATGGCGTCCGCTCCGCCATGCCCGGCGCCAGGGCGCGGCGGCTCTGCCCCGACCTGCTGTTCGTCCGCCCCCGCTTTGAGGTCTATCGCGCCGTATCGGCCCAGGTGCGGGAGATATTCTCGCGCTTCACCGACATCATCCAGCCGCTTTCGCTGGACGAAGCCTATCTCGACGTCACGCGGAACAAGCCGGACATCCCTTCCGCCACGCGCATAGCCGAGGAAATCCGCCGCCTGATCCGGGAGGAAACCGGCCTCACCGCATCGGCGGGCGTTTCCTACAACAAGCTGATCGCCAAGCTGGCGTCGGACCAGAACAAGCCCGACGGCATTTGCGTCGTCCGGCCGGAGGAGGGCGCGGCCTTCATCGCCAAGATGCCGGTGCGGCGCATCCATGGCGTCGGGCCGGTGACGGCGAAACGGATGCAGGCGCTGGGCATAGAGACGGGCGCGGATTTGCGGGCGCGGGATCTCGCTTTCCTCCAGCATCATTTCGGCAGCGCCGCGCTGTTCTATTATCGCGCATCGCGGGGGGAGGACGACCGCCCCGTGCATGAGCGGCAGGAACGCAAATCGGTGAGCGTGGAGGATACTTTCTTCGACGATCTGACGGCGGAGGATGCGCTGATCACGGAAATCGATCGGATCGCGGAGAATCTCTGGGGCCGGATCGAAAAGAGCGGCGCCTATGGCCGGACGGTGGTGCTCAAGGTCAAGTTCGCGGATTTCCGCATCATCACGCGATCGAAGAGCTTCGGCGGCCCGGTGCGCTCGCCCGACATATTGGCGGAGACGGGCCGGGCCCTGCTCCGGGCGCAACTGCCGCTCCGCATGGGAGCGCGGCTATTGGGGCTGGGCGTGCACAATCTGGATCATGAGGAACCGGCAGAGGTCGGCGGACAACTCAACCTCTCCTTATAGGAACGGCCTAAAAGTCCTCCCCACGCTTTGCGTAGGGAGGATTTTCAGGCCCACGCTCCAAATCCCTCAGAAGGGCAGCCAGTTCCGCTTCTCGGTGAACTTCATGTAACCGGCATTGACGCCCAGACGATACCCGACGCCCAGCCGGATCGGGATCAGCACCACGCTGCCCCAGCGCAGATAGCTGGCGGTGAAACCGCCCACCAGATAGGCGGTGCCTTCCGCCGCGGGGAAGCGGTGATAAAGATCCTGCGTGTCATAGAGGTTATAGACCAGCACGAAGGTATTGGCCGCGTTGCCGCCCACGTCGAAGCCGATGGACGGCCCGGTCCAATAGACTTCCCGCTTGCCCTCCACCTTGTGATTCAGCGTGCCGGATCCGTAGCGCAGCCCGACCACGAACGCGCCCGACGCCTCGCGCCCGGCGATATAGGCGTTGGGACGGCCCTGATCCTTCAATATCTTCTCGATGATGCCGGCCAGCCCTTCCGCGCCCTTGCCGAACACGCCCTCGGCCGCGCCGATCAGATCGTCTTCCTGGTAGGAATCGCCCGGAGCGATCGCCGCCGGGGGAGAGTTGGCCGTCACCGGCGCGCCTGTCGCGGTCGAACCGGCGCTGGCGGGAGGTGGGTTATAGGCCGCGCCATTGTCGGCGGGGACGCCGCTGCCGGACTGGACGGCAGGATCGACGCCCGGATCGGTTGGGGTGCCGCCTTGCTGCGGCACGGGGGCCAGGTCCGAATCGATGGCGCTGTTGGGATCGACGGTCCGCACCTGCGCCTGCACGGCGACCGGCGTCAGCGCCATGCCGGCCAGCGCGACCGCCAAAGCGCCCGCGCGCGCTGCGCGGCCTGAAACCCGCCCCAAAAACCCGATCATGCCCGCTACTCCCCAAAGGACCCGCTCTTCAACCATATTTCAGATTATCGGGGAACAAGCTGAAACGACAATGAACGAACGGCGACCCGAGTCGATTCCGCGCCAGTCCGAATCTTCTTTTGGAAATAAGCGCGATTTTTCTCTGTTGGGGACCGTTGCCATGCATGAAACCCGCCGCTATAGGCCGACATCTAGCCACTGCTCACCTCATCCGGTGGGCAAATTCGTGCGGAGACGTGGGTGAGTGGCTGAAACCAGCGGTTTGCTAAACCGTCGTAGCCTTAAGGGGCTACCGAGGGTTCGAATCCCTCCGTCTCCGCCACCTTTCCATTATCCCTCATAAAACCCGCGCCTTTATCCCATGAGGAAAGGCGGCCTGCGGCCGTTGCGACAATTTTCCCTTGATTCTCAAAAGCCAGGCGCAACCCGTCCGTTTCGCATGCCTAACGATATATTGTGGCAACGAAAGCCGATGCTAGATTTCGCGCAAAATAAGAGGGAGAGGGTCGTGACTAGCTTGGTCAAGCGGGCATTTTGCCTGTTCCATCGCCGCCGCCATATTCGCCAGCGCCTTGAGCAAATCAGGCAGGAAAGATGCACTTCGGGTAGCAACAGCTTCACCGTGATCATGTGAGGCGGAGGGGACCGGGCGACAGCGCCGGTCCATCATCCTCGCTCCATTCCTCCAGCACCGAGATGTCATCCGCGATGGATTGCGGATGCAACGCTGCATGGCCGGATATGAGGGCACGCAAAGCGATCAGGCCACCCCTTCCACAGCCAGGCGCCAGCCTTTCTTCAGCCAGACCAATTGCTCTTCCGCAAGATCAAAATTGCCAGTTCAGCCCGGCCTGAAGCTGATGATTTTGCCCACTTCGCGCAATCGCGCCCCGATAACCGAGATTGATCTGCAACCGGTTGCGGATCGCGCCATGCAACCGCAATTCGCTGATCAGACTGTCGCGTGCAATCGGCAGGCCGCTGACCGCGAAACGCTGGCCGTCAAGGCCCGCCTGAACCACCGGCAGTTGATCTCCGAAAACATGCTGCCAGCCCGCCGAGGCGCGCACCGCGAGCCGAGCGCCTCCTACAGCCAGATCGAGGTCGCCGCGCGTGCCTGCGGTCGCGTAGCTGGTGCGCAGGGAATCCGCCTCCAGTTGCAGCGCCGCCGACGCGCCGCTTTCCTGCCCGCGACCGACATCCAGCCGCACATGCGCGATGCTGGCGAAGGGCTCGATCGATCCGGCCGCCGTCTCGATGCGATATGCGGTCTCCCCAAATATCTGCGCGGTCGTTGCGCGATACTGCGTGGCGACCCCATCGGCAAAACCGGAAAAGCGTACGGAACGCTGGACCGCGACATCCTGCCGGGCGAAGGCCAGCCCGCCGCGCAACGCCACCCGGCCCAGCGTCCCGCCGCCATAGAGCCCGGCGTGGTAGCTATCCACATCCGCCTGCCCCTCTCCCCTCATGCGATCGCGATTGTGACCGCCGATCATGCCAAGGCGAAAGCTGCTGTCGGGCGCCTGAACCTCAATGCCCATCAGTCCGCCCGACGAACTCTGGTCGAACCGCCCGGCATTGCCGTCGCTGCGCCAATGGCTCCAGGCGTCGAGCGCCTGCCCCCAATAGGTCAGCCCCGGACGGTCCGGAACCGTCCCACGCAGTCGGTCCAGCGCCGCATCACGCGACAGGCTGCTATTCTGGATCAATGCAGAACGCAGCGAGGCGTGAAATTCACCGGACAGTTGATCGAAGGCTTTGCGCGCCGTTTCGGCGTCACTCATCAACACGGCGTCCTGCACTGTGCTGCCCGCCGCCATCCTTTCCAGCGCCGCGCCGGTCGCCTGCTGGTTCGGGGATGCGGCGACAGCACTAAACCGGACGTCATTGCGATCCAGCCTCAACCTCACGCTGTCATGGCCATAGCGGATCGTAGGCGTCAGGAAGGCAAAGGTGGACGTAACCGCGTCGAACCGGCCCTGCACGCCGCCCTCCGCAAGCAGGATGACATAGGTGGAACTGGGCCGGTAATTGCCGTTGTTGCCGATATGGGCGACTGTGCCGCCCAGCGTCGCGACGCCGGTGACGATGATCGCATCCGCCGACGTGCCGAACGGATCGGCCTCCACCTCATAGCGGCTTCCCGGCGCGAAGGTCAGATCTCCCTCGACGTGCAGTGTGGCGATCCCTGGGCCGGGCCCGATCCTGCCGCCCGGAGCGACCCGGACGGACCCCAATGTACCGCGGCCAGCCAGTAGCGCGTTTGCCTCCACTGCAATCTGGCTGCCCAGCTTTCCGTCGACGACCAGGCGTCCGGACTGAAGTTGGGTGCTGCCGGTGAAGCCGGAGGAATCGCCGCTGAGGATCAATGAACCGCCGCCCGCCTTGATGAACCGCCCGCTGCCGCTGATCCGGCCGGAATAGCTGCTGCTGCCGGTCTCTGCGAACCGGAGTTCCGCGCCCTGCCGCAAGTCGGCATTGCCGGTAAAGCGGCTCGCGGCGGTCGCCAGCCGCCCCTCTTCCAATCGCCAGTCGAGCGAGCTGACACCGGTGAGCGTCAGCACGCCGCTGCCCCTTTTCACCATCGTCCCGGCGTTCCCATCGAGCGCCCGGATCGCGCCGGAAAAACTGCCATTGTCCCGCTGATCGAACACCACCGTCGCCGCATTGCGGATATTGCCGCGAAGCGCGCGGGCATCGCCGACCAGCGTGCCCCCCTCGACCTCGGTATCGCCCGTGTAGCTGTTGGCGCGGGACAGGATGAGCGTGCCCGCATCGCGCTTGACCAGGGTCGTGGCTCCGGACAGGGGCGCGGCGATTTCGGCGGTCAGGCTGGCATCCCACTCGCTGCCCGCGCCGACGCGGATGATCGTGCGATCCCCTCCAGCCAATGTCAGCGTGCCTCCCGACAGGACATAGCCGCCGGTCGCGAACTGCAATCCGCCCGTCTTTACCGCCCCGGCGCTGTTGTCGATCAGCACCTGCCCGCTATTGCCGGTGAAGATCGCAAAGCCATCGGCCTTTCCGGCCTCGTTGCTGGCCCCGTCCTGCCCGGTCCAACTGAGCGCTCCGTTGCGCCAGGTGCCGGGGCCGCCGTCCACCCGGCCATTGCCATAGCGGGTCGGGTCGCCGCCGTCCCAGAATTGCAAGGGGCGCGCCGCCGTGCCGGAAAGCAGATTCACCTGCCCCACGGTCGCGGTCTGGATCGAAAGGCTGTCGACAGCTTGACCGGGAGGCACCGCACCGATCTCCAGCCCCATGTCGGTGAGCCTGCCGCCATAGCTGAAGAGCCGATAAAGCCCTTCGCCCAGCGGCGCGCCATTGGCGACATGCAGCGTGCCGTCCAGCGTCAAATCGCCCGCCACATCGAACAGCGCCGGATCATTCGTCTCCCCAAATGTAGCTTGGGTGATCGAACCGGTGTTAAGTGCAAGATGTCCCATATGAAGCGTCGCCCCAGCCCTGCCCGTCAGGCGTCCACCCGTGGCGATCTCCACGGCCCCGACCTGCCCACGGCCGCCCAACACGCCGTTCGCACCGACATGGAGCGTGCCGCCCAGCGTGCCATCGACCCGCAGTGTGCTGTCGGCAATCTCGGTTCGGCCGGAGAAGGTGGACTGGCCGGTCAGGACGAGCATATTGGCTCCCCTGACGTCGAAACGGCCATTGCCTGAAAGGGCGTAGGGATAGATGGTTTCCGCCCCTGCCCCCTCGCCCGCATCGAAGGTCAGCCGTCCCGCCGCACCTATCTCGACATTGCCGCCAAAGCCGGCCGCGGGGGCCACAAGCGCGCCTTCCTCCACGCGCCAGTCCAGATTGCTGCCGCCGTCAAAGGTAAGCGTGCCCTCACCCCGTTTGATCATGAAGCCCCAGAAGCTGAACAGGCCGCTGACGCCCCCGGCGAAGAGTCCGTCCTCATGCTGATCGAAGATGACGGTGCCGCCATTTTCCAGATTGCCGCGGATCGAATCCGTGTTGCCGATCACCGTGCCGCCATCGACCCGCATATTGCCCTGATAGCTGTTCGCGCCGGTCAGGATGACCGTGCCGAAATCATTGAAGAACACGCTTCCATTACCGGTCAGTTCGGCGTCGATCCGCGTGGTCGCCCCCGCCGTCGAACGAACCGAGGTATAGGCACCGCCATCGAGTTTCAGTTGCCCGCCGGCAAGGCGATAGCCGTCCGTCAGAAAATGCATGCCGGTGACAGCCGGAACCCCTTCACTGTCGTCGATCGTTATCGTGCCGGCCTGGCCCTGAAAAACGGAGAAGGCAGGCACGGGTCGCATCGGCCCATTCACCGTGCCGCTGCTGTCGGTCCAGCTCGGATCGGTGGCGCTCCAGACGCCCGAACCACCGTCGATGACGCCATTCTCACGCTTGGCCGGATCGCTGCCATCCCAAAAGCGCAGCGCCGGTTGCGCTTCCGCGCCGTCAGGCACCATCATCAATCCGCCCACGACCAGCGCCGCGATACTGTCGCTCGCCAATCGTCCTGCTTTCGATACCGAATGCGCAATCGCTCCGTGCCGCCCTTCATCTCGCATCGGCGTAACCCCTTTTTTAAGAAGGCATTTTTTCCAGCCTCCTGAAGAGCCGCAACGACGCAATCGCTTTGCGCCATTGCGTTATCAATCTGCGGGGGAAAGATGGAGCGATCGCCGAACTCACCGCCAAGGCTGTTCAGGAAGGGGGTGGTGATGCCACGGGTCGGTGGCGGGCTCCGAGAACCATCAGCAATACCAACTTCTTGATGTGCTTTTGATGGTTCCGACGGGATGCCACCGGATGGTGTCTGCCGAAGTACGATCGAAATTTGCTGTGAACCAGCCGCTTGCTGGATCTCCCGGACGTAGCCGGAAGAACAAATGGTGCCCAGAAGAGGACTCGAAAACGAGCGATTTTGGCGCAGAAAACCGCCATTTCTTGAGAGCCATCACTACGCAATACCATGACCGATACCCTGGGACTTTTTATTGGGGCGGTTCGAGTCCCGACGTTCAAAATCATGTCGTCGGCAGATGATTCGACAAGGCTTGGTCGGTCATGCGAACGCGACTCATGAAATTCTTGAAACTTTCACATTTTGAAAGTATCTAGAATTTATGAATGCCCTTTCTGAACAGGTTTCAGGATCAAAGCTTGCTGAGCGGATCTTCAACGAAGATCAGCTTCGTGAGCTGCTGGGCGGCAGCGATGCCCGCCGTTATGCTCTGGTACATAGGGCCCTGAAGGACGGTTCGCTGATCCGTCTCAAACGGGCTACCTATATGCTGGGTCAGAGAACCAGCAACGATGCCATCCACCCCTTCGCTGCGGCACAGGCGCTCCTGCCGGGTAGCTATATCTCCTTTGAAACAGCTTTGGCCTATCACGGCTGGATTCCGGAAGCCGTCTTCACCACGGCAAGCGTTTCACCGAGCCGCAAGACGATTACCTATGATACGCCATCCCTCGGGCAATTCAGCTTTCACCCCCTGGCGCTCCGAGAATACCAGTTTCTGACGAGCGTGGATCGGGAAAAGTTCGGCAAACTTGCGGCTTTCGTCGCGCAGCCTTTGCGGGCACTAATCGATCTCATCGCCTTAAGAAAAGAACGCTGGTCCGGTCTGGATTGGCTCACCAAGGGTATGCGGATCGACGAGGATCGGCTGCTTTCGCTTAAGCGTAAGGATTTCTCGGCACTCCACCTCGTTTACAAACACAAAGCCGCCAACGATTTTCTCCATTCACTTGAAGACGCCATTCTGACGTACAAAGGCGCAGCCAAAGGACGCCTCGCGGATGATTGAAATCATTCAGGAGAAGCTTCGCCAATATCGAGCGACCAACGCGGTCGAGGAAGAGAATGCGACCAAGGAGATCATCCAGGAGATCGCTCTGTACGCGCTATGGCGTGGCGACTTTTTCGATGTTGCCCTTTTCCAGGGCGGCACGAGCCTACGTATCCTGCACCGTCTGCCAAGGTTTTCCGAAGACCTCGATTTCATGCTCCGGTCACCCAACCCCGAGTTCGACTGGGCACCATATCTCAAAATTCTGGTCGAGGTTTTCGCTCAGTTCGGATTGAAACTCGATGCCCAGCCGAGGGAAAGGATGGACAAGGCGGTTCGGGAGGCGGTGCTCAAGGATAATTCCATCGCGAGCCAGCTCGACCTGACCTTCGCGGGAACGGGACGTCGCAAGACCATCAGGATCAAGCTGGAAATCGACACCAATCCACCGCCCGGGTCCGGGGAAGCCAGCACCTTTCTCGATTTTCCTTCCGATTACGAGGTGCGGCATCAGGATCTGCCTTCTAACTTCGCATTGAAAATCCACGCGCTTCTTTGCCGAAGCTATCTGAAAGGGCGGGATTGGTATGACTTCTCCTGGTATGTCTCGAACGGGGTGCCTCCCAATCTGACGCACCTCCAAGCCGCCTTCATCCAGGCAGGCCCATGGGCGGGGCAGGAAGGCCTCAAGATCGACATGGCATGGCTGGAGGACACGCTGCGGAACATCATAGCCGCTATCGACTGGAAAGCCGCCGCCGACGACGTCAGGCGCTTCCTGCGCCCAACGGAGGCAAAGTCGCTGGAATTATGGAGCGACCGCTTCTTCCTCGCAAAGCTTGAGAAGATGGCGGCGGCGTGACTTGCTCATTCTGAATTGAGGAGCAGCGGCGTTTTGCCTCCATGCACTGACTGGTTTCCATGCCGCAGGCAGCAATGTTGACATTTTTCGCGATAGATTTGTCAGGTCGTTCTCCAGCTTGAACTGGACTGACAACCGCATTGCGATAGCGGTAGGGGGTTTCATGGCGTATTCGCAACTTCATGATCCCCCAATGCGTCAATCCGACGCATTTTAATTGCCCAACGCAATGTTATCGACAGCATAGCCCTCCTCGACTATGCGACCGACAGCCGCGCGATGCTGGCGATGTTCATACCGTGGCCCCGGACACCCGGACATGCGGATTGACCGCCTTCAAAATGCGGGCGGAAACAAATCCTGATCGGCATCGAGGCGCCGGTCTATCTCCGCGCCCAATTCGTCGAGTTGATCGAAGGAGGCGCCGATCTGGAAAATCGTGCCGTCATCCAGGGTCAGTCTCAGGTGATAGCTTTCGCCGTCGGCTTCAATGGCGAAATGGGCAAGGCGAGCGTTCATGACTGTCTCCGGCAAATATGCGATCCCAAGACCGTAAAAGGCGCAGCGCTCCTGCTCCTCACTTCGAGGTGCGGCGTTCCGCTTCCACAAGGGCAAGCCTTCTTCCCGTGACGAGCGTCTGGCCGATGAAGAGGACGATCAGGATCGAGCCAGCGGTTCCCACGAATATATCGAAGCCAGATAAGCGTCCAAAGAGACCCGGCGCCGTTCCAAGCACCATCATCATGACGGTCAGCCCAATGAGCATCAGGCGAAGTTCGGTCGGCCCGGCGGAGAGATATGAAAGCTTCAATTCGCCCAACACCCGCGCCGACAGAAAGGCATGGATGGACAAGAGCAGATAGCCCGCGAGCGCGACCATTGCGACATCCATCGTCACGAACGGGCTGAGGCCGATCCCCGCAAGGATGAGCAGCGTCGCCAGCCCATCGCAGCTATGGTCGATGAAATACCCATAGGAAGGACGCTCGATGCGCCGGTATCGCGCTAGGCTGCCGTCCATCGAATCGCCGAACCATTGCACGGCATAGCCCGCAATGGCGAGCAGCAGCCATGACGAGGCAATGTTGCTCGCGACATAGCCGGTAAAAATCATGATGGCGCCGACCATGCCGATTGCTGTCAGCCGGTCCGGCGTGACCCAGCGCGGCATCCGATGGCACAGCCAGTTGAGCAATTGCCGCTCATTAGCGGCAAGCCAGTTCTGTTGAATTCTAGATAGCGATTGAGGGGTTTGAAGCTGGATCGTCATACGCTTTCGATCATGGTTGGACAACGGGCGGGTCTGCGCCGATATCAACTGCCGCGACCCAGGACGCGCCAGCCAAGGAAAATCAGCACGACCAGCGATGCGATCAATGCTGCCTGAAGAGAGAAGAAATCTTCCTGCATGACGGCTCCCCAATGTGCGGGAGCACTCAAGTCTCTCTGTCGGATCGCGCGGAAGAAGAACCCGATTATCTTTCGTAGCAGCCCCATTCTCGCCGGAACAGAAGTTTTTGAAATCTACATGGCTTTATCCTGAGACGGGAACGATCCGCTATGCTATTAAACCATTATTGCGCGAAATTTGCTGCAAGCATTCGCCGTGACAGAGAGACCGTCGTGCTCCCGCTTGCCAGCCGAGGAGCATTCCCATGGAAGACCTGAATTATCTGCTGAAGCGCGAGCAGGAAGAATTGCTGCGCGCCCGGATCGCACATAGCCCTGTGGTTCGCATGACTCATCAGCGGCTCGCGCAAGGATATGCGGCGCGGATTTGCCGCCATCCTCATCCATATCGTTCCCGGCGTCCGGATGGCTCCGCATCGTTCAACCCCTTTCCGTTCAACGTCGAAGGCGGCGCGGCATGAGCAGGGTCGTCAATGTCTGGGCCACGCCGGAAGTCATCAAGGAAGCCTGCACCAAGCACGCTTTCCGGATATCCGCGGTGGAAGCGCTGGTTTCCGGTGGCGCAAGGGTCGTGATGCTCGATCCCAGGGATGCGGAGGCTTTTCGCATATTGATGAAGCACAAGCTGATCGACGGCGTCGTCAAGCGATCCGCGTCCCACATGGCGCGGCAATGGACTCCCTCGCTTCACAGGAAATAGCCATGAACTGGTTCGATTATCTCGACCGCCGCAGACAGCCGGAACTGAACCATGCCGATCCCGCCTTACGTCCCGACGAGAAAAATAAACATGAAGAGCAGGCGCGCGCCTAGCTCTGGCTGAGCGATAGGACCTCCCCTTGGATCACGCTAAAGCATGAGATTACCTGTCGGAGACCAGCATTTCTGCAAGACCAATCGGTACAGACGTGGCTCTGGAGAAAGTCCAGTAGGAAAGCGCATTCTATTCGGTGCGATGATGCTCGTCATTCCAGAAAATTCCATTCACATGGCCTCCTGATGTTGAAGAAGGCAGCGTCAGGAGATGCCATCATATGCTGAGTTTCCTGGAAGGCGGGGGATCGATAGCCGATGCCATCAGGTCGCATGATTGGTCGGACTCGCCTTTGGGGCCTCCGCAGACGTGGCCTCAAGAACTGAAGACCACGGTCGGGCTGGTTCTTGGCTCCCACTTCCCCCAATGCATCGTGTGGGGGCCCTCGCTCATAACGATATCGAATCATGCCTTTCTGCCAATCCTGGGAGATAAGCCCTCGGCCCTTGGTCGACCTTTCAACGAAGTCTGGAGTGAAGTATGGCCGTCGCTGATGCCGATGGTCGAAAAGGCTTTCAAAGGCGAGGCGACATATATTGAAGATTTTCCGCTCACCATCGAGCGGCATGGCTATCCAGAAAAGGTCCATTTTACCTTTTGCTATAGCCCGATCAGGGATGCCCACGGGCGGGTGCTGGGCATGCTCGATACGGTGACCGAGACCACGCACAAGATAGAGCTCCATGAGCGGCAGAAGATATTGTCCGGCGAACTTGGTCACCGTCTCAAGAATCTGCTGAGCATCGTTCAGGCTGTGGCCAGCCAGACGTTGCGCCAGTCGCTGGATCTCGAAACGGCCAACGAGGCTCTCGCCTTTCGACTTGCGGCCTTCGGACGCGCAGCCGATGTCCTTACGGCATCACATTGGGATGATGCCGACCTGGATACGCTCGTGCGGGGCGCGCTCGCGACTCATGGAAGCATTGCCGACCGGTTCAGGGCAAACGGCCCGCCCGTGCGGTTCCGTTCGGAGGTGGCGCTGGCGTTTGCCCTGGCTCTTCACGAACTGGTGACCAACGCTACCAAATACGGGGCGCTTTCGAACGAAACCGGACATGTGGACCTGAAATGGTCGGTTGAGCCGGGACCTAATGGCGAGGAGGGGCGTTTCAATCTGACCTGGAGAGAAATCGGTGGGCCTTTGGTCCAGCCGCCGACCCGGCGAGGATTTGGCTCGCTGATGATCGAGCGTTCGCTGCGGGGATATTTCCGAGGAGAAACGGCGATAAGCTACCATCCCGACGGACTCATATTTCAGATAGACGCGCCGCTGGCCGGAGCGCAGGCGGAAGGCATAGGGACTTGAAAGGTGATCATCTTGCAGGCAGCCGATCGATCCTTATTGTCGATGATGAGCCACTGATACGGATTGACGTGGCCGACTTTTTCACGGACCGGGGTTTCGACGTGTTTGAAGCGGAGAGCGCCGATCACGCGATCGCGGTGCTGGAAAAAAATCCCACCATCAGTGTGGTGCTGACCGATGTGCAAATGCCGGGTTCAATGGACGGTTTGAGGCTTGCCCACGTCATTCGCGGACGCTGGCCTCCGACATTGCTTGTGATTGTATCGGGTGCGGTCCCGCTCGGCGCTGCCGAGATGCCCTCACGCGCCACTTTTATAGCCAAGCCGTTCGATCCCCGCTTCGTGCTCGGTGAAATAGACCGACTAAGTGCCTAGCCGGTCAGACCATGCGTTGACTTTTTATCCCCTATAGCCCATATGGGAAGAGCTAACGTCGCCTGCGACGGAATTTGACCCCGCCTCGCGGCTTCTCCTTCCTTTCTCACGCCACCAGCTCCGCCAGCGCTTTTGCGGGCGGATTACCTGTTTTCGTGAAAGGAAACATCGCATGCCTATCGGTACCGTCAAATTCTTCAATCCAGACAAGGGTTACGGCTTCATCGCCCCTGAAAACGGCGGCGACGACAGCTTTGTTCATATCAGTGCGGTCGAACGCGCCGGAATGGTGACGCTTCAGAAGGACCAGCGGCTCAGCTACGAGATCGAGAATGATCGTCGGGGCAAGCAGTCCGCCATCAATCTCGAAGCGGCCTGAGATTGGCCAATGAGGACTTCATCGTCCTCGATGGCATTATTGAAGAAATTTTTCCGGATGGGCGCTTTCGCATCCATCCGGAGAATGAACTCCGGGTCATCGCCTATGCGGCAGACAAGATGCGCCATTCTCATGTGCGCCCTGTTGTTGGCGATCGGGTTTGGGTCGAGATGACTCTCTACGATCCGGACAAGGGTCGGATCATCTTTCGAGAGCGGGCACCCGTGCCGACAAGTGCAACGTCTCGCCCCAAGCGGCGATGATGTCGCGGCGCCAGTATAATCGACACGCGACCATTAAGATAATGGGTTGCTCATCGCCCCTTCGCAAATAATCGACCAGATTTACGCGCGCATTGGCGCGCAAGGATTTACATGATTTTCAAGAAAATTTTACTTCCTCTTTCCAGTCCGCAATCGGTTGGGCCTCTCAAAAAGAAATCCGCCCGGATGACCGGCTATCTCTCCCGGCAGGAACTGCGTCGGATTGTAGCCGAAATGGTAGGATAGAAGCCCATGTCAACATAAGGAAGCCCCCATATGTCCGCTAACAGCGATTTCTTTCTAGCCCGTGCTGCACAGAGCGCGCACGAAGCGTCGGAAACTGACCTGATGAATGTTCGGGAACGTTGCCTACGCTCCGAAAAAGCCTGCCGGGCCATGGCGAACCGGGTGCTGCGAAGCGAAAACGGACGAAAGCAGCAGGCGGGTCGCAAAATAATTCTTGGGCAATCCATATGAACCATAATTTTCGCAAACGTCGCGATACCCCCCGCCTTTCGCCCGAACAGGCTGACCGGCAGGGCCGCGTCTCGCATCTTGCGTTCATGACACTGGGACAGGTCGCAGCGATCGCGTTCCTCAATGGTTCCGATCCACAATTGGGCGGTCGGCCGCTCGACATTGCCATAGCGAGTCTCGACGGTTTCAAAGCTGTCGAGGCAGCACTGCTGGCGGGGCCTTCGGCAGCACAGCTAAAATAGGCATCAGTAGCGAGCAGGAACGATCCGTATGCGGTCGATTGCGCTGGAGGTTGCCCGCATCCGCGCGACGGCCGCCGATCGAACCTCTTCCATCAATGCGGCATCGTAACCGTCGGCCTCCGGCTGCATCTCGACATCGGTTTCGACCACGAGGATGATTCGCCGTTCGCGCCCATCGATTTCCCACTCATGCCAGCAGCGCGCGATATGGGGATGGTGCATTGTCTCGTCCATCTCGGTCTCCCATAGGCAAGCGGGAGCGCGATCGGGTCTCTCAGTCGATCGCAGCCTGCGGAAAATGCGCGAACGATTTTCGGAAAGTACAGGACCGGGCATAACAAAGCGAGCTATTGTCGATCGCGGGTCCATCGCAGAAACGCCGCATGGTGGGAGCAACCGCCGCGGGGCATCGTGACCATTCACGGCGGGTGCCCGACATTTTCGGCTCGCAATCGTGCGGTGCCTTAAGAAAGGCAGTCCATGCCGCATGACACCTCTTTGCTGACGACGATTGTCGCGGCCCTCGTGCTGGCTTTCGTCGGCGGCTTTGCGGCGAGCCGCCTCAAGCTGCCGCCGCTGGTCGGCTATCTGGTTGCGGGCATCGCGGTTGGGCCGTTCACGCCCGGTTTCGTCGGAGACGCCGGTCTGGCAAACCAGCTCGCGGAAATTGGCATCATCCTGTTGATGTTCGGGGTCGGATTGCATTTTTCGATTCGCGATCTCGTGTCCGTACGGCGGATTGCCGTACCGGGCGCCCTTGTGCAGATTTTTGCCGCCACTGCGCTGGGGGCAAGCGTAGCGTGCCTGTGGGGGTGGACGATCGGTGCGGGCATCGTGTTCGGCCTGGCGCTCTCGGTCGCGTCCACGGTCGTCCTCCTGCGCGCCTTGGAGCAGCGCAACATTCTCGATTCGATCAACGGGCGCATCGCGGTCGGTTGGCTCATCGTCGAGGATCTCGCCATGGTCATCGCACTGGTATTGCTGCCCGCCTTGGCAGGTATCCTGGGCAGCCCTTCGGAACCGGCGGACGATGTTGGGCGGATCGCCTTCGATCTGGTGGTGACACTCGTTAAGGTGGCCGCATTTCTGGCAATCATGATGATTGCGGGCAGCCGCGCGGTGCCCTGGATATTGGAGCGCGTCGCACGCACGGGATCCCGCGAACTCTTCACTCTCGCCGTGCTCGCCGCCGCGCTCGGCATCGCCTACGGCTCCGCCGTCCTGTTCGGGGTATCCTTTGCGCTTGGCGCGTTTTTCGCCGGCGTCGTGCTTAACGAAAGCGATTTCAGTCATCAGGCGGCTGCCGATTCCCTTCCGCTCAAGGACGCTTTCGCGGTTCTTTTCTTCGTATCGGTCGGCATGCTGTTCGACCCCGCCGTCCTCCTGCGCGCTCCGATCGGCGTGTTGGCGGTGCTGGCGATCATCGTCCTCGGCAAATCCATCGTGGCCTTTGGCATCGTCCTGGCATTCGGATACCCGGCGCGCACCGCATTCACCGTCTCGGCGAGCCTCGCCCAGATCGGCGAATTTTCCTTCATCCTGATCGGCCTCGGGGTGACGCTCGGGCTGGTCCCCATAGAAGCGCGGGACATGGTTCTCGCCGGAGCGCTGCTTTCGATCACGCTCAATCCGCTCGTGTTCCTTGGCACTGACCTTCTGGAGCGGTGGCTCCGGCAGCGGCCCCGGCTACTCGCGATGATCGAGAAGGAGGATGGCGGGGCCTTGTCGCATCTTCCGGACATGGCCGACGAAGGCGTCCAAAACCACGCTGTCGTGGTGGGCCACGGCAGGGTCGGTCGTCTCGTATGCAAAATTCTCGATGAACAGGGTCTGTCGTTCGTGATCGTGGACAAGGATCGCCGGCGTGTCGAAGGCCTTCGCGCTCGCGGCAAGCCCGCAATCTACGGCGAAGCCTCGGTCCCCGGCATTCTGGAGGCGGCCGGTACGGCCCGCGCCAAACTGCTGGTTATTGCCACGCCTGACGGATTCGAAACCAGGCGCATCATCGAGATCGCCCGGCAACTCAATCCCGCGATCGACACAACTGTACGTACGCACAGCGCTGCCGACATCGCCTATTTCGAAGAGGAAGGCATCGGGCTCGCCATCATGGGGACGCGCGAACTATCCTTCGGCCTGGCGGCATATGCGTTGCGCAGCTTCGGCCTTTCCAACGCTGATGCGGCAGACATCATCCAGCATGAACGGCTGTCCGGCGACGCGGGGGCTTATGAACGGCGTCCGGACATTCCGGCCCGTGACACGCCGGAGCTCAGGCAACGCGCGTTCCCGGACGAGCCGGGCTGACGATCCGATTGTCTGCCCGATCGCCTTGCACGAATTGATGCAAGCCCGATGGCTGAACCATGGTATGAAGCCTGATCACGCGATTTCCAGCCGCAAGCTCCCCTGTGACAGAGAGACTGATGTGCTCTCGCTTGCAACGCAGGAGGATGATGATGTCCGACTCCCTAGACCATTCCTTGCTCGACGGCTTTCGGAATTATGCCGCTGAGAATGCCGATGCCGACATGCATGAAGAGACTGAAGGGCAATCCCGTACCGGTCACGCTTCGCGGGCGCTCGATGATGGAGGCTTGCGCGGGAAGGCGCCTTGGCGCTCCATTCCGCTCTGGGTTTCCAACGACCGTGCCGAAACCTATTTCGAGATCTACCAGCTTATCCCCGCCCCGGCCCCTTTCCTTCGCGGTGAGGCGGCGGAATGGCGGTGGCGCTTATGCGCGCCCGATGGCCAAGTCCGTGCATCCAGTGGCGCCTACACCAATGTGGAAGATTGTCGGGATGCGATCGACGCGCTGCGACGCACTGCGGGAGGGGCAAGGGTTCGGCAGGCGAGCAACGCCTGATGCGGCAACTATGTGTTGATTGCCACTGAGAGTTGACCCGGGATTTCCACCGAGAAGTGACCCGCCTGAAGGTTATGTTTCGGATATCATCGGTGGGTCAAGATGGGGTTTTCTCCTTTCGGGATTTGCCCTGCTGGGCAGAGCTGTTTTTGAAC
>NZ_JFHR01000015.1 GCF_000722875.1 Sphingobium chlorophenolicum
TGCCGTACAACTGGGTCGACACCAATGCCGCGCAAGCTTCGTTCGAACTGAACGGCATCGCAAGCGCCGCCTGACCATCCCAAATTACAGAACCGCCTCAAATGCCATGTGGGGGATTTTTACCGCTTACGTTCGGTTGGCAGGCCTTGCCCTTCATCCTGTTGCTGGCGGCAAGCCTTGGCCTGCTGGCCATTCTCGCGGCGATGGCGATCGGCCGAACGGTCGATGGCGCCACGCGAGTGCCGCTGGGCACTTTCCTGGCCGTGGCGGCGGTGCCTGGATGGTGGCTTTCGATGCTGACCACGGGGGCAGGTGCATGACCTGCGCAGAGAATTTTCATGATGCGGTGAAACCCCGTTGACCCATCAGCCCGCGCTGCTTATAGCGCCGCCTCACCGCAGGGCAGCGCCCGGCGGCATGCCCATGGGGCGGAGTAGCTCAGCTGGTTAGAGCAGCGGAATCATAATCCGCGTGTCGGGGGTTCAAGTCCCTCCTCCGCTACCATTCCAACGTATTGATATTGCACGACTTTCCCCAGATCGTCATTGGACGCGCCCAAGGCAGTTGGGCGGTCAGTTGGGAGTTTTTGTTCCCCTTTCGAGCTTTGCGATAGCCGATTTCCCTAGCTCCGGGTCGCGGTGGAGATAGTGCGCGTCCATGATCGCGCCGACATCCCGGAGGCTATGGCCGGTGATGGTCGCGATCTCCGGCGGGGTGCATCCGGCAACTGCCAGTCGAGTTACGGCGGTCCCGCGAAGGTCATGGAATGTGACGCCCACGACGCCCGCCTTCGCACATGCCTTGCGCCACGAGGCGCGGAAGCCGGATTCGGTCCATGTCGTGCCGTTCTCGGTCGCAAGGATCGTCATCGGAAGCGGTTTCTTGTTCGCCGGGTCGCGGTTCGCCAGCTTCTCCTTTGCAGCGTCCAGCGCCGCCCTGAGCGGAGCGCCCACCGGCACCACGACGGGAACCTTCGTCTTGCGCTGGCGGAGCCGGATCGTGTCGCCGTCATAGGCGGCCCATGTCAGCCGGAGCAAATCGCCTTGCCGCTGTCCGGTCCAGAGCGCCAGCCGGAGCGCCAAATGAAGGTGAGCCGGGGCCTTGGCATAGAACGCGGCCTCATCGGCTTCCGTCCAAACGCTATCGGAGCGAGCGGCACGATAGAGGCGGCCCGGACGCTCGCATGGATTCACGGCGACAATGCCACGATTGAGCGCCCATGACATCGTGCGGGCCAGAACGGCATAAGCATAATCCGCTTGCCGCCGGGACTTCACCGCCAGCCGTTCGCGCCATGCAAGGAACTCGCCTCTGGTCCGGCGGTCCTCCAGCGCGGCAATCGGGAAATCGCCGAACTCGGATTCGATGACGCGCAATAGCTTGCGGTAATCCTTCTGGGTCCGGGGTGCGAGGTCCGCGAAATCGGTTGACGCCTCATAGCCGTCGAACACGGTTTGCAATTGATCCTTGGGGGCCGCGCGCCGCGCTTCCACCGCCCGGTTATAGCTGGCGATGAACTCCGGGGAGCCGGGTGTTCCCTCCAGTCGAGGGCCGCCTTTCCAAGCATAATAATAGGTGACGGACTTTCCGGACGCGAGTTTCTTCGTGATCCGGTTAAGTCCCTTGAGGCGAACGCGCATCTTTTTTGGCTCTCCACTCATCAAAAGGGTCGATTGAGGCAGGAACAGAGGAGCAGTCAGAATGTATAAGCCGGATTGTGCCATCCGGCAGAACTTCCGTCCGCACAATATCAAGCCCGGCGGCGAGAGCGGCTTTCACCGCCCTCACCATGTCCGTTTGCTTGAAGTTGGCGGGCGTCCGGGCCATTGGAGCCTCAGAAAGCGCCGCTCAGGCGGACAGCGACCGTCGGGCTGGGGTTTGCGGCGGCTTCCGTCGCCACGCCCAGCTTCGTGTTGCCGCTGGCAGTTTTGTTGACCAGCTTCGTCGCCGCGTCGAAATAGACGACATCGCCAGCCGCGATTGCGAGCGCCGACACCTTGGGCAGGCGGAAAACGCCGACCGTATCGACATCGACCGGAGCGCCGTTCGCGGCATCGCCATTGGCAACGCCGATGATCGAGCCGACGGCGACAACATCGCCGGAAGCGATTGCCGCCGGAGCGGTCAGGGTGAGCGTGTCGCCACGCTGGACATAGTTCTTCATTTCAGAGTCCTTTGCTTGTGCGAAAGATAATCGTGGAAGGGGGCCGACCGCCGCTCAGGTTCGCGATTTCCCGGTCCAGAGCAGCCAAGGCCGCCCGCATTTCGGAGCCGGAGGAAAAGGCGACTTCTTCCCCGTTCTGGTCCCTGAACGAACGGATTCCGTCCGTCAGGGCCTTGAACAGGGCGTCACGCCGTTGCTGGAGGTCGGCCAAGGTCGCCATTAGAGGCTGTCCCCCGGATTGCGGTAAGCGCCCCGGTGATCCACCGCGCCCGCGCCGAAGTCGAGGACGACGCGGAACTCCCGGCCCAGCGTTTCCCAGCCGTCGCGGCTGGCCAGCTGGGGACCCGGAGCGGACGACAGATAGGCATATTCGAGGACGGGCAGAATTGCCGGGTCCGCGAAAACATACCACGCGGCGGCGTCGGTCAGACGCGGCTCCACCAGCAGCGTCAGCTTGCCGGTAAACGGATTCTGGTCGTCCACCTTGGCGGCTGCCAGTTCGGCCAGCAGCTTCTCAAAGGTCGTTTCCAGTTCCGGCGGGGCCAGGACGAATTTCGGCGTCGCGCTGATCGGCGAAACGCCGTCCAAGCCGGTCTGACGGCGGAGCGCCAGCCGGGCAGCGGAGAGCGTGTCCACGTCCGGCACGTCCCCACTGGCGGCAAGGTTGCCGTGGCTGGCGTGGAACAGCGCCACGCCGTCACTGAGAACCGGGTTTCCGGTCAGCAGGGCGACAAGCTGGTCCGCTTCCGTTTCGGCAGCGGCCCGGCCCATCATCTCCGCCCAGCGGGCAAACGCGCCAAGGTCATCGTTGATGATCGCCTTGCGGCTGAGGTTGAACAGGCCGCCGAACGTGTCGAGCGAATAGCCCTCCACGGACTCCCCGGTCGTCAGGGCTTTGACCTCGCCCGCCTCCGTCACCTTCGCGAGCTTCCCGAACTCGCCCAGCTTGAGCAGCGACATGGGGCGGAAGTCGTCCGCCGTGCGCTGGCGGGCCAGCCGCTTGAGTCGGGATTCCGCCGCCGTATATGCGGGCATGAGAATCCGGTTGCCGGTCGCCGTCGTCAGATTGGCGAAATCGCTGGTAACGTGCATGGCGCGCGTCACCAGTTCTTCCCGGCCCATCATATTGACGCCGGGAACGCCCGCCCGTTGCAGCGACAGGCGGGCCATGTCCGCAAATCCCATGTTCATGTATGGACGGGCGGCATCGCTGGGGGCCGTGCCAGTCGCCCGGCAGGCCAGAGCTTCCGCCATCCGCTCATGCACCACGGCGGGATCGTCGCCCGACGGCCCGACGCGGACAGTCGAGATATTCACGTTCCGGCGCTGCATGGCGTCGAAAGCAGCGGCCCGCGTATGTAGCAGGTCCCGGCCTTCGTCGATCATGCGGTTAGCGAAGTCGTCGCCCAGCCCGACGCTTTGGGCAATGCTGCGAATTTGGGCGTTGACCTCCGCCCGCGTCTCATTGCCGGGATTTTCGGAAATGGTTTCCGTGCCCGGCTCAATCACTTCATCATCTTCCATAGTCTTGCTCCTGATGAGGGCATTTTCGTCGGCAGGAACAACGACAAGGCTACACTCGACTATTGCGAAACGAGTCACGGTGCGGACCAATTGGCCTGTCCCGGCTTCGCGGCGGTCGGTGAATTTCTGGACTCGGTATCCGATACTGACGCCGGTTAGGATACCGTCGGCGACCAGTTCAAAGGCATGATCGTCGCGAATGTGCAGCATCGCCCAGAGGCGACCGCCTGCATCAAACCGGAAATTGTCGGCATATCCGAGAATGTTGCCGATGCTGCCTTGATTGTGGGCGTCGATCAGCGGCATCCGCGTGGGCAGCGCCACGGCCTCCGGCACGATGGACAGGCGCTCGATACGGCCCGGCATCGGAACCGGGGAGTCCGTCGCAATGACAGCTTCCACGGTGCGGGCATCGCGGTTCAACGTGGACGGCTCAAAGGTCGCCCGTGCCCGGCGGATTTCAATCCCGGTCGTCCGGGCGTGGCGGCGGCGAAGTTCCATTGTCGTCATTACAGGCCCCCAAATTCATCGGCGGGCAGCGGCTTCGCCGGTTTGCGGATAAGGGCGTCGGCAGCCTCTAGGCGGGCCTTCGCGTCGGGCTTGTCCGCCAAAAGATCGGCCAGCAGCGGCGCGAGCGGCCCCAGATGGATTATGGTCGGGATACGCGCCATGCCGGTTGCCGCCGGTTCAATGCGGATCGAATAGGCGGGGCTAGGCTGGGGCATTTGCCGCCTCCGTCGTTTCGCCGAAGGACAGCCCCAGTTCGCGTTCGCGCTCCCGGTCGGAAATGATTTCCGCGTCCAGTTCGTCCACGGAATAACCCTGAGCCGCGACGGCCCGGCGGCGGGAGGTCAGCCCGGCGGAAATCATTTCGGCGGTTGCGCGGGCATCCTTCTCCGGGTCGATCCATTCGCGCGCCGGGGGAATCCACTCGCAAGCGAACCAGTCGCCCGCATTGGACTCGAAATCGGCGGCATCCAGATCGCCCGCCAAAACGGCGGTTGTGATGAACCGTCGCCAAACGGGAGTCAGGACTTGCGGAATGATCGTCTGAAACTGGACAGCCTCAACCCGGCCCCGGAACTCCAACAGCCCAGCCCGGAGGCTGGAATAGTTCGCCCCGCTCAGGTCCCCGGTCAGCATATACTCCGGGACGCCCAGCCCGGCGGCGATGCCGCGCAACTGGAGCTTGGCGAAATCCACCGTCTGTTGTGCGTTCTGGGGGCCAGAAAACTTGATGTCGAAACCGGCAGGCAGGACTTTGAGGGTCCCCGGCTCCAATCCGGTTTGCATGATGGAGTCAGCGGTGACGCCCTCAAACGGAAAACCGGCGGCGCTCCCGTTCTGGTCGATAAGGAAGCCCGCGAACATGGCGGCGACCTTCGCGCCGACAAGCAAGGCGTCGTCCAACTGGTCCAATTCGCCCGCCCGGATCAGGACAGGGGCCAGCCACGAAATGCCGCGAACCTGTCCCGGCCCCAGTGGCTTGAACAGATGCACAATATCGGCGGCGGGGACGCGGACGGGCGGCGCATAGCCCTCAAAGATGGCAGTCGGATCAATCGGGCGAATCCAATAGGCGACCCGGCGGCCTTCCGCGTCAAACTCCACGCCCGCGATGATGCGACCGCCGGAACTCAGTTCGGAGGTCTGGGCAATGTCCACTTGCTCCGGCGCAATCCGGCGGAGCCGCAAACCTTCGTCCGTCGTCATCATCTGGGCGAACGCTTCGCCGCTAACCACCATATCGCGAGCCATGCCCGCAATGAGTCCGTGGAAATCGGTCAGTTCGTCATAATCGGCGACAGGTGCCCAGCGGTTGAACGCTGACTGCACCACTGGGCGGGCTTCGCGGTTCGGATGCTGAGGCGTCGGGACGATCCCCGGCCCGACAAGCGCCGTGACGTGGGCCGCAACGCCGTTCGCAATCCAAGCATTGTTCTCCGCCGCATGGCGGGCTTTCCGGGCGATGATGGCGCTGCCTGCCAGCGTCTCCGGCCCATAGCTGCCGAACGACGGATTGCCCCGATGCCCAGACGCTGCATCCCAATGCCGTTGCAGCACGTCGCGGCGGGTCGCGCGCTCTTGCTTGGCGTTGCGGCTGAACAGCCGGTCAAGGAAGGACAGGCGACGCATGGCTTAGTGCGCCTTGCTCGGTTCGGTCAGCAGTCGCTCAAACGGCGGCTGGAGAGCGATGGTGAAGCTGAGCCGGGGCAAGCTGCCATCCGCGCCCTTGAACTTGGGGATTCCCTTTTCCGCGTTGCAAAGGGTCGTCTGGACCATCTTGCTTCCGGTTTCTTCGTGGCGTCGGATGTCGATACGGCAGACCCAAGGTTCGCCGCGAGCGACGCCAGCGAGGGCCGCGCGGATCGAATTGGGGTAGCGCGCGTCGCGTTCGTCCCAATAGTGTTCCGGCCATCCGTAAAGTTGCGCGCTGACCGCCCCCAAAATGGAAGGATCATTCACGGCGGCATCGACAGTCAGGATGGAAAGGACTTTCGCGACAGCGAGGTCCCATAGCGTGAACAGGTTGTGGACAACCTTGCCCTCGCCCACGGTCCCGCCGTTCGCCCATACGAGCTTGCGGGACGCAAGGCCGCGAAGCTGCCCCGCCGCATGTTCAACCGACAGGCCCGGCTCCGCCAGCCGCTCAGCGGCCTTGCCGACCTTGAGCGTCGGGCCTGCATTGTCCTTCGTAAAGAGCTTCGCGTCGTCCACTTTCGACCTCCATAACCAAAATATCGCTGAGGTTATGCCTGATCCGCCAAACTTGGTCAACCGCAATCTCAGCGAGATTTAGGATATTGCAATCTAAGAAGCTCTGAGGTAGGAGTGATTCGCCGGGCGGGGGAGCAGGAACCTCCCGTCTGGCACTCCTGATTGGTCCGCCAAGCCATAGCGGGCCTGTCATCTTGGAAATGGTTGGGGTCGCCCGGAGAGTCGTAGCTCCGGGCGGCCTTTTCTATTTTCTCGTGAGTTGATAGACCTCTGACAAATATTCGGAGGAAATTATGTCAGTGCCTGCAATCTATGCTTTGAGAGCTATTGTCCGGGGCCTTGCACAGGGCGGCGCGCTGAATGTCGGCCAAGTCCATGCCATCTTCCACGAACTCGAAGCCGCTGCGACCAAGCTAGACGAACGAGGCAGGACCGATGACGCTCAGCAGGTGCGCGAGATAATAGAATATGCGTTGGACGGAAATCAGTCGCAGTGACCCGGAAGCCCGTCGCGAAAGATGTTGAAACTGCCGTTCTCGTCAGTTCACGACGGCGATGCTGTATATGCTTCGGTTTGAACCGTGATACCAGCCTTCAATCGGGGCAAATCGCGCATCTGGACAAAGACAACACGAACAATGCCGAAAGCAATTTGGCTTTTCTTTGCTTTCATCACCACGACGAATATGACAGCAAATCATCTCAGCGAAAAAATCTCACCATCGGCGAAGTCAAAGAATTTCGCGCCGAGCTTTACCGGACAATCAACAAGGCATTTACTCAGCAGGTCCATTTTGGCGAAATGATGACGCCGCCCGCCGACCCTTATGCTGGTCAATATATTCGTTTAGGGTCGGGCAAAGATAGCGCCGAAATATCGCTCACTCCCCTTCCTGATTCAATCGAAGGTGAAAAACGCTACTTCATATCGGGCTATGCTCTATGGGGGGCGCATCGGGAATATGGTCCCAATATGGGCACTCTTGAATTTGTTGGCGAGATAGACAGCCACCAGCGGATGACCTTCATTCGCGGCGATGGCGACGAGCGCGCCATATCGACATTGACGTTCCACGATGACGGAACTTTGGAAGTCGATGAGGAGAACTGGATCGGCCAATACGGCATGAATGTGTCTTTCATTGGCATGTATCGGCGCGCGGGTTTGACAAATTAGCGGCTCATCCATTTCGACCGGATAACAGGCGACAAGACCGGTGGGAGCGCGGCGGGCGTCGATAGCTCCTCCTCGCGTCGATCCATGTTGGCCGTGACCAGATGCCGGGCAGCAAAGGCATAGACGACGCAATCCAGCGCCTCCGCCCTCATGCCCGGCTTGCGCTCAAATCGGCGGACGGGCTGCCCGCGCACATAGCGGACGACGCGCCGCTCCGATGCTAGTTGCTCATACCACGCCGTCTCCAGATCGGCACTGAACCGGATCGACCGGCCCCGCGACAGGCGAGTCAGGATTTGCGATTTCAGGCCGTCCACGCCCACGAGGAACAACCGGACGCCCTTCGCCTGAGACGCGGTGACGGGCGGGCGGGTCCCTGCCACGCCTTTCCCGGCCATGATCTTCCGGGCGAACCGGGGGCGACAGAACGAATAGACGGAAGCTGTCCATTCACCATCGCCGGAGTCGATGATCGCGGAGTCCAGGCGGAGGGTTCCGCCGCCCGGATGCGGCCAGCTTGTCTTTAGCAGGTCATCAAGTTCGGCCCATGTGGAGTCATCGGCGACGCTGCCCCAGATGACGACATGCCCAAGGATCAACGCGGCATCGCGGCTCCAGCCGATGAACGTGATTTCAAGGCGATCATCCTGAACGTCCACGCCAGCCGTGACGGCAAGGACCTCCGGCGGGATCGCGTCAAGGCCCCACGGCTCCGCCCGCGCCTGCAATTCGCCTTCCTCCAGTTCGTCCGCCGCTTCCTTCCATCCCTGAGCGAGGATCGTATTAACGAACGTCTGGAGCGTGTCCGGGCTGCCCTTGGCCGCCAGAAACTCAGTCGCCAGTTTGCCCCACGCGGCGTTCGCATGGGGACTGACAAGCGCATTGATCCTGAAACCGGCATGTCCCACGATCTCCGGGCGTGTCGCGCGCCAGCGTCCCCCGTCGATCATCGCCGGTTTGAATTTCTCCGAAATCATTTCCATGCAGATCGGGCAGCGGAAGGCCGCCGTCTCCGGCTGGTCGGGCTGCCATTCGATATGCGACCAAAGGATTTCCGTGAATGTGCCGCACTCCGGGCACGGGACCTCAAAGACACGCTGGTCGGACTGGGCATAGGATCGAAGGACATTGCTGGTCGCCTCCAGCGTTGGGGTCGATCCCATGATGATCTTGCGGTTTGCGAAACTCAGCGTCCGGCGCTCCGCCAGCAGGACCGGGCTGCCTTCCGCTCCCGGTTCCATGGCGTCCGCTTCGTCGATCAGCAGGACGCGGACATTATGGCGGCGGAGGTTGCGGGGCGATTTGGCCGCCACGATCTTGAGCGAGCCGCCGGGGAAGCGCCGGGACAGCAGCGTATTGCGTCCGCCTTCGGAACTATCGTCGCTGAGCAGCCCGGCAAGCGCGGGCGTGGCGGCAAAGATCGGCTCCAGATCGGAGACGGTATAATCCCGGCAATCAGCTTCCGTCGGCAATAGCAGCAGGATCGGGGACGGCTCATTCGCGGCGAAGCTGCCAACGGTCGCGGTCAACAGCGTGGACAGTCCGACGCGAACCGATTTAACGAGCGTTACGCGCTCAATTGTCGGGTCGCTCATGGCGTCGGCAATCTCGCGTTGGAATTGCCATAGTCGGACATCGCCGGGCAGCGCGGACACGTCGTCCGGGAGCCGGAGGTTCGATTCAATCCATCGGCTCAGCGTCAGGCGCGGCGGCGGGCGGAGGGATTGCAGCGCCTCCAGCCGGGCAGCGAATATCGGACTCTCAAAGCCCATTGTCGGCAAGCTCCTCCAGAGCGTCGCGAAGTTCGCGGTCGATAATGTCGAGGTCATGGGCGCTCAGATGCCCAAGGGTCTGTTGAATCCGGCTGGGGGCCGCCAGCATCCGGGAACGGACAAGCCGGAGGATCGAAGCCCATTCGTCCACCACCTCTTGCCGGGACAGCATCTCGCGCCGGGCAGCCGCGTTCTGCATCTCCAGCTTGTCGGCTTGCTCCCGTGCAATGCGTTCGCGCTGAGCGGTCAGGCCCTCCGCCGATGATGCACCACGGGCGGAAGCCGTTTCCCGGAGATGCGTGGCGACCGCGCGGACGGATTCCCGGAGCATGAACTTGCCCCGGCGGCTCCGGGACAGGATGCCCTTTTGCACATAGCTCCCGATTGTCCGTTCAGAGACAGCCAACAGGTCGGCAAGCTCTATGACGCCGATTTCAGAGTCTGAACTCATCATGATTCTATTTCCCAGATTGAAATGCTGCGGCTCAGCGTCCCCCCAACGGCCCCCGGTGGGAGGGACCCGCGATTTCAGACTCTGACAGGGGTTGTCCGGGCACCGGAGAGGCGGCCAGCATCGGGACCGGGAATACGGGAACGGGTCTAAAGACCCCGTTCCCGTTCCTTCCCGGCCTACCGACGACATGCTCAGCGGGTATTCTCGGGTAATTCCCGTCCATTCCCGTTATTCCCGGTCCCACTGGTCGCCCTCCTCATCGTCGAACGTCTGAATCTGAATGGGCTTCACCGCGACGCGGCCATCATCGCGGAGCGTGATCCGGTCGGCAGCGAGCAGCGCCTTGCGGGCATAGTTGAACGTGCGGCGGCGGCTGTCCCGGTCCTCATGTTGCGACACGCGACGGCCATCGACGCAGGCATCCCGCCAAACCTCATCGGTGACGGGATCGTCCCCCGCTTCCAGTTCGGTCAGGATCGCCAGCGCCTCCCGGAGAGCGGGCGGCAAGGGCTTTCCTCGTGGTGCAGAGCCGGGCGCAAGTTCGCTGACGATGGCCGCCGTGATCGCGTCGCCATCCTCATCCCGGCCCAGTTCCTCCGATGCCACGCGAAACGCGATGTCGAGGTCCGGCGGCCCGTTCCGGTTCTTGCTGAGCCTGCCCCGGATAACCCGGTCGCTGTCCGCCGGGAGAAGCTGGAGCGCCACGTCCAGCGCGCCGTTCAACACGCTATGCCCGCGCGGCGTCGATCCTTCCGCCTTCGTTCCATGGTGGATGAGGACGACAGCCGCACCGTGGCACGTCAGCGACCGCGCAATGCGGACAACCTGATTCATGCTCTGGGCGTCGTTCTCCTCCAGATCGCGGAAAGCCATTGCCAGCGTGTCGATAAAGACCAGCGCCGGACGGACCTCCTCCACGATTTCGAGAAGGGCCGCGAGGTCTGGGCTGTCCTCCGCCAACAGATCGGTCACGTTGGGGATGACCGCGAATTCCGGGGCATCGCCATCCCGGCGACAGAGAGCCGCCACGCGGTTCTTCATTCCGTGGGCGTCCTCCGCCGCGACATAAAGGACCTTGCCCGGCTTCGTCCGCAATCCGAACACGGACTCGCCCCGCGCGACATGATAGCCCAGATGCGGGGCGATGGTGGACTTGCCGCCGCCCGGAGCGCCGAAAATGCAGGCGACATCGCGCGGGGCGATCAGGCCCTTGATGATGTAGCCGCGCGCCGGGGCATTGATGCAATCGGCTGGGGTGAGAAGCTGGAGCCGGGAAGGCTCCCGTGGCGCTGCGGCCTTGGCCTGCTTTCGCCACTCCGGGACCAGATCGTTCGCCATCCGATAGAGCGAATCAACGCGGATCGGCTTGCCGTCGCCCTTGCCCAAGGACCGCCACCTCTCCCGCAATTCCCCGTCATCATAGTTGCTGCACCGCTGCGAAATCTCGTCGGCAAGCGCCAAGCCTTTGCCGCTCCCGCTCGACGCATGGTGGATCGCCGCGACCATCTTGAACCACGGGTCATGGCTTTCGAGGTGGCCACCTTCCGCAAGCGCAACGCCCGCGCGCCGCATCCTGTCCCACTGGGGGATGACGGGAATCTCGTCGTCATCTTCGCCGTTGTCCGGGACCGCCGGAGAGTCCGGCGCGGGCGCGCGATGCCCGGCCATCTCCGCCAGCTTCGCCGGGAACGACGGCAAGGCGACCGTGCCGACAGGCTCCCCCTCCGGCATATAGCGGCGGTCGCCCTTCCATGATCCGGGCGCGACGATGAATCCGCCCTCCGCCCGGACATCAATGCCGGGACCAATCCGCGATGCAGAATTGCGGAGGTCCGCTTCATGGCTGAACAGCAGATGGCAACCGCCGCTTGGCGTCCGCACTCTGACAGGCGAGAGGGAATCGACATCCGCGAAACCAACGGCAGCCATGGCCGCCACGCCGTCCTTCCCGTTCTTCGTGTCGAGGTCGAGCGCCACGATGCCA
Source organism: Sphingobium chlorophenolicum (assembly GCF_000722875.1). Taxonomy (GTDB): domain Bacteria; phylum Pseudomonadota; class Alphaproteobacteria; order Sphingomonadales; family Sphingomonadaceae; genus Sphingobium; species Sphingobium chlorophenolicum. The sequence continues at coordinate 11,794 of NZ_JFHR01000015.1, forward strand.
TTGCGCTTGCCGGTCGGCAGGCCCACGCGGGCATCGGGCCAATCGGTCCACCATTCCACGATCCGGGCGAAGTCGTCGGACGCCGAATCCTGCCAGCCGCTGATCGGCGTCCACTTCTCTCGGCCCTTGTCATCCGTGCCACGGTGGCGGATCGGGAAAACGGCAAGCCCTTGCCGCGCGAGGTCGAGCGCCGCGACCATGTTGCGCGGGACATCCATGAAATCGTCAGCCGGGGCGGCACTGGCGCGCGATCCCGCCTCACCATAACCGGCAGGCCCGCCAGACGCCGGAATCGCCGTCGCGGGCTTCTCTGGGGACTGCCGGGTCTTGCCCCCGTCAGCGGCCTTGTCCGCCCCTTGTTTGCTTGTCGGGGAAGCGCCGGAATGGTAATCCTGCCCCCGTCGATCCGGGTTTTCTAGGGCATCGTCCGGGCGGCCATGTAGAAACACGCGAGCGCCGTTCCGGGGACCATCCGGGGCGGCGTTTTCGTGTCTGTGAGCCTCACTGTCAGTTGGACTTTCCGATGTAACGTATTGATCTTGCACGGCCCTTTATTCCCCTAGTTGGGGGAAAAATCGTGTAAAATCAACGTGTCGTCAGGGAATCATAATCCGCGTGTCGGGGGTTCAAGTCCCTCCTCCGCTACCATTTTTCAAGCACTTATAAGTAGTGTATCCCTGCTAGCGTAGCAAAACCTCGTCCTTCGTCAGATCAAGCCCAAATAACGCTTGGAATCGTTGACGTATGCGGCTGCGAACCTTTTGCTCCTGCAATGACCATGGAGGGAGGCGGAGGGTGCCCGGCCGGCATTCTGACGGCCGCAATCCAGATTCAGCTAAATGATGACCAAATTCGTAAAAATAATAATCTTGGCCGTTAAAGCCCTTTGGCACGTAGAATAGCTGTCTGATTTCCCCTGGAATAATAATTCGCCTATCGCTTAATATGTAAAATCTCCCATAATATTTTGCTAGATTTTTTAACTGTTCGATATTCATTGTGTCCGATCTTGGATGTAAGTCATTGTTCCATCGAGTGAAATCTTGCTGGCATACCTTTCCCAAACGCGTAAAGCGCATACCGTTGAGCATGGCTATGCCTTGCGCTCGACTATCAGGAACAGAAACCCAATGTTTATGCATGAGCCCGGACTGGCGAAGCCAGGCTGCGGCTTGAGCGCCGGTATCAAATGGGTACACCAAATTCACGCCCCCAAGGAAAAGCCCACATACTGTCGTTACGAAAAGCCAGGTTGGAAACAGGGGCGAATGCCTGATTCCCATTTCTTGCTCGCGCCAGACCAGCGCAATGAGAAGCAAAGCGAGGAGAGACAGGTGGCGGATTGGCAGCATGTAAACAAGCAGGCTGAAGAGCAAACAAATGCCGCAAAATACCCCAAGCGCAATTCGATGATATGGTATGGCCAGTTTCATGAAGTAGGCAGCAACTATGGCAAAAAAGCCTGTTATGCACGCAATCACGACAGGAAAAGTTGTATTCCAGGCAAGGCCCTTGGTGCTGAGAGGCAGCGGCACAAGCAACTGCGCGAGGTTTGCCAAAAAGACCAGTACAGAAACTAGCGGACTGGATGGCGGAGGAAGTGCCGGGACCACATCCGGTGCGGGAATAACGGTCCATGCAGCAAACAGTGCGCTCACCATCCACAAGACAAATCCGGTCCATGACCAATTTCGATCAAGCCAGAATATCAAAAGACAGGCTAAAGACAGAACTCCGAAAAGGAAGTCGACGGCGGGCAGAAGGATGAGCGCTGCCCAAGCCCACCGATACTTGCGAAAAGCCCACGCGGTCAGAAATAATAATACGCCGAGAGAAAGGCTGCGCGCTATCGTGCCATAATCAATGAGAACAAATGCGCTTAGAGCGAAGCAAAGCCGATATAAGCGATTTGGAAAGCTTCTGAATAGGATTAATCCCTGGGTTGAGAGAGCTATGGGTAGCTGAACTGTCGCAAAGACCCAGGGTAGCGGTACGATGCTAGCTGTAGCGCGAAGTAACAAGTAATAGAGTGGGGGATGACCTTCGTACCGCAAATTAGCCAGCAACTCGGCTAAGCTTGGCGATTGTACCGCTAACTGTAGAGATTGCCATTCGTCTAGCCAAGGCTCGTGCAGCAGCACCAGTGCCGCTTGAAAACCGAGTATCAATGCGGCGATCACAAGCCATGCTGCACGGCTTGCTCGCACGGAGACATTTCGTTCCATTTCCCCACCCTGGCTGAATTCCCGCAAATTTAGAGAGCGATTAGCAACAAACGGAAGGGCAGCAAAGTCGTGGTCAATTCGACGATCGGTGTGCAAGCCGAAGATCGTCTGGCTTGACAGGCCAGCGTTACGGTGCGCTTCATTCAGTACCATCCTTTCCATCCCGTTAGGCATAGGCGGATTTTCCGCTTGCATTCGTCCTTTCCTGTTGCACTAATGTTGCAATGCACAACCAGCCCAATGCCGGCTGAGGGAGGAACGACACTTTGCCCTTCCACGAAATGTTTGAGCCGGACGGTTCGATACGCCCCTGCTATGCGGAAGTGCAGAATTGGGTGGAGCGGACGGGCATTGCCGGACTCAATCGTCGGATGGATGAGGCGGAGGCGATCTTTCGGCGCATCGGCATCACCTTCGCCGTCTATGGGGAGGGGGGCGATCCGGAACGGCTGATCCCCTTCGACCTGCTGCCCCGCATCTTCACCGGCCAGGAATGGCGTGTGCTGGACAAGGGCATCCGCCAGCGGGCGCGCGCGCTCAACGCTTTCCTCCATGACGTCTATCATCGCGGCGAAATCGTGAAGGCGGGGATCATGCCCGCCGACATTATCTACCGGAACAGCGCCTATCTGGCCGAAATGGCCGACTTCACCCCGCCGGGGAAGGTCTACAGCCATATCGTCGGCATCGACATCGTCCGCACCGGCCCAACCCGGTTCGAGGTGCTGGAGGATAATTGCCGCACCCCCTCCGGCGTGTCCTACATGCTCGAAAATCGCGAGATCATGACGCGCATGTTCCCCGAACTGTTCGCGCAGGGGGTGGTCGCGCCGGTCGACGATTATCCGGCGGAATTGCTGAAAAGCCTGAAGGAAGTCGCGCCCCCGGCCTGCAAGGGCGATCCCGTGGTGGTGGTGCTGACGCCCGGCTCGCTCAACAGCGCCTATTATGAACATAGTTTCCTGGCCGACCTGATGGGCGTGGAACTGGTCGAACCGGCGGACCTGTTCGTGGACAATGACCGGGTGTGGATGAAGACCACGCTGGGGCCGAAAGCGGTCGACGTCATCTACCGCCGCATCGACGACGAATATATCGACCCGCTGGTGTTCCGCCCCGACAGCCTGCTGGGCGTGCCGGGCATCTTCAACGTCTATCGCAATGGCGGCGTGACACTGGCGTCAGCACCCGGATCGGGCATCGCGGACGACAAGGCGGTCTACATCTACGTGCCGGAGATGATCCGCTTCTATCTCGGCGAACAGCCGATCCTGGACAATATCCAGACCTGGCAATGCGGCAAGCCCGACGAGTGCGCCTATGTGCTGGAGAATCTCCACGATCTGGTGGCCAAGGAAGTCCATGGATCGGGCGGCTACGGCATGCTGATCGGGCCGAAATCGACCAAGGACGAGATCGCCGCCTATGCCGATCGCATCAGGGCCAATCCGGGCGAATTCATCGCCCAGCCGACCTTGGACCTGTCGACCGTACCCACGCTCGGCCCGGCGGCGGTGGTCGGGCGTCATGCGGATTTCCGCCCCTATTGCCTGGTGGGCAAGCAGATCAGGCTGGTGCCGGGCGGGCTGACCCGCGTGGCGCTGACCGAAGGATCGCTCGTCGTGAACTCCAGCCAGGGCGGCGGGGTGAAGGACACCTGGGTTTTGCAGGATTGATGATGCCTAGAATTTTCATCGCCTCTCTTCGTCATTCCCGCGAAGGCGGGAATCCATCTCCTGTCCTATCCTCCAGCGGAACGATTGGGAGATGGATTGGCTGCGCCGAACTGGCGTTTCCCGCCTTCGCGGGAATGACGGAAGAGAGGGAGCGCGTAGCATGCTGAGCCGCACCGCCGAAAATCTCTTCTGGATGGCCCGCTACATGGAACGGGCGGAGGCGACCGCCCGCCTGCTCACCATGGGCCAGCGCATGGCGATCCTGCCCGGCGCGCATCATCGCGACGAATGGCGCTCGGTGGTGCGGGCCACAGGCGCGCTCAACCATTTCCCCGAAGGCGCGCAGGTGACGGAGAGCGACGCCATCGCCTTCCTGATGCTGGACCTCGACAATCCCTCGTCCATCCGCTCCTGCCTGCTGAAGGCCCGCGCCAACGCCAAATCGGCCCGCACCATGCTGACGCAGGACATGTGGGAGGCGCTGAACGAGGGCTGGCGCAAGCTCGACAGCTACGACGTGGCCGAAGCGCGCCAGCAACTCCCCGCCCTGATCGACTGGGTGAAGACGCGGGTGATGACCTTCCGCGGCGCAGCCCATTCCGGTCAACTCCGCAACGAAGGGCATGATTTCCTGCGCACCGGATCGGCGCTGGAGCGGGCGCAGATGACGCTGCGCCTTCTGGACGTCAAATATTATGTCCTGCTGCCGGAGACCGAGGTGGTGGGCGGCAATCGCGACCATTATCAATGGACGTCGGTGCTGTACGCGCTGTCGGGCGCGCGGGCCTTCCATCATATCTATGGCGGCACCTACACGCCCTGGCAGATCACGGATTTCCTGGTGCTGAACCGGCTCTTCCCGCGCAGCATCGCCTATTGCTACGACCAGCTTGCCTATCGGCTCAACCGGCTGGCGGGCTGGCACAATGCCCGCGCCGCCTGCCACGACACCGTCCGGGAAATGGTGGCCGATCTGGAAAAGCTCGACAGCGGCGAAATCTTCCGCGCCGGGCTGCACGAAACGGTTCAGAACGGCCTGATGAGCACCAACCGGCTGGGCGTGGAGATCGCCCAGGCCTATCATTTCGGCTGAGGCGCGCCCCCCATGAAACTGCTCGTCCGCCACCAGACGGTCTACCGCTATGAGGCTGCGGCGGGCCGGGTGGCGATGCGGCTGAAACTGATGCCGGTCGACACGCCAAGCCAGAAGGTGCTGGACTGGCAAATCAGCGTGAATGGCGATCCGCTGACCGGCTTTCGCCCCAACAGCTATGGCGAGATGGAGGCGATCTGGGTCCGTCACGACCGCACCGACAATGCCGTGATCGTCGCCGAAGGACTGGTCGAGACGCAGGAAAGCCATGGCGTGCTCGGCTGGATCGGCGGCCGGGTAGATCCGCGCTATTTCCTGCGGGATACGCGGCTGACAGCGGCGTCTCCGGCCATCCGCGACATGGCGCTCGCCCTGCCCGATGAGGAGGGGCCGCTGGCCCGCCTCCATTCCCTGTCGGCGGCGGTGAGCGATGCCGTGGCCTATCGCCCCGGCGTCACGACCGCCAGCACCACGGCGGCGGAGGCTTTCGCGCTCGGAGCGGGCGTTTGTCAGGACCATGCGCAGGTCTTCATCGCCGGCGCCCGCGCTCTCGGCGTCCCCGCCCGTTACGTGTCGGGCTATCTGCTCGCCAATGAGGGCGATGTGCTGCACGAAACCCATGGCTGGGCGGAGGCGTTGGTGCCCGAACTGGGCTGGGTCGGTTTCGACCCCTCCAACCGCGTCTGCGTGACGGAACGTTATCTGCGCCTGGCCTGCGGGCTGGACGCGGATGAGGCCGCTCCGATTCGCGGTTCCGTGACGGTGGCGGGCGATATCTGGATTGACGCGGACGTCCGGATCGCGCAGGCGGAGGATGGGGTGGAAGAGCGGCAACTGCAACGGCAGCAACAACAAAGCGCCCAGACCACCACGCAGGGTTGAACGACTATAGGAGCCCTTTGGGCCATGACTTATTGTGTGGCGGTGCGCGTCGACCAGGGCTTGGTCATGCTGTCCGACACCCGCACCAATGCGGGGATGGACAATATCGCGCGCTTCCGGAAGAGCTTCACCTACAGCGTGCCGGGCGAGCGGGCGATCACCCTGATGTGCTCAGGCAACCTGTCGATCACCCAGGGCGTGAAGGCGATGCTGGGCCGCGCCATCAAGGATTCGGCGATCGATCCGCAGGTGGAAACGATCCTCAACTGCCCTACCATGCACCGCGCCGCGCAAATCGTGGGCGATGCGATGTGCGCCATGCAGGGCCGCTATCGCAGCACGATAGAGATGCAGGGCGCGGCGGCGGACGCCTCCATCCTGATCGCGGGCCAGCGAAAGGGCGGCAAGCCGCGCCTCTACCTCATCTATTCCGCGGGCAATTTCATCGAAGCGACGGAGGACACGCCCTTCTTCCAGATTGGCGAGCATAAATATGGCAAGCCGATCCTGGACCGCATCATCAAGCGCGGGACCAGCCTGGAGGATGCGACCAAGGCGGTGCTGGTGTCGATGGATTCGACGCTGCGCTCCAACCTGTCGGTAGGCATGCCGCTGGACCTGACGGTGATCGAGCGGGACGCCTTCGACTTCCGCGTGCGCACGCGGATAGAGGCGGACAATGAGGAATTCCAACTTCTCTCGCATAGCTGGTCAGCGGCACTGCGAAAGGGTTTCGAGGATTTGCCCAACGTCCTTGATTAACCCGTTATCCCAGCGCAGGCTGGGATCTCGTGCGGCTATGCCGTGCCCCATCGCCTGAAATCGCAGCCTACGCCGCGATAACGACAACGAGGGAAGGCGAGACGAAGAGGCTCAGCTTCCACCCCATCAAGCAAATCCATCGCTTGCGCCCCCGCCCGCTTGGCCTATCTCATCCCGACACACGAATCGCAGCCGGAAAGAGTTTCATGACCGCCACCCATTCGACCCGCATGCTGATCCTCGGTTCCGGCCCCGCTGGCCTGTCCGCCGCCATTTACGGCGCGCGCGCGGGTCTGGCGCCGATCGTGGTGCAGGGCATGCAGCCGGGCGGGCAGCTCACCATCACCACCGATGTCGAAAATTATCCCGGCTTCCGCGACGTCATCCAGGGCCCCTGGCTGATGGAGCAGATGCAGGCGCAGGCCGAACATGTCGGCGCGCAGATGATGTACGACCAGATCGTCGACGTCGACCTTAGCGAACGGCCCTTCAGGCTCAAGGGCGACAGCGGCACGCTCTATTATGCCGACAGCCTGGTGATCGCGACCGGCGCGCAGGCCAAATGGCTCGGCGCGGAGGGCGAGCAGCTTTTGCAGGGCAAGGGCGTATCGGCCTGCGCAACCTGCGACGGCTTCTTCTATCGCGGCAAGAAGGTAGTGGTGATCGGCGGCGGCAATACCGCCGTCGAGGAAGCCCTCTACCTCACCAACCACAGCCAGGACGTTACGCTGATCCACCGCCGCGATTCGCTGCGGGCGGAGAAGATCCTGCAACAGCGCCTGTTCGCGCACCCCAATATCAAGGTGCTGTGGAATCAGGCAATCGAACGCTTCGTAGGCGGCGGCAATCCGGAAGGACTGGTGGGCGTCGACCTGATCGACACGGTGACGGGCCACAAGTCGCATATCGAGACGGACGGCGCTTTCGTCGCCATCGGCCATCAGCCCGCCACCGAATTGTTCGCCGACAAGCTGCCGATGGACGAGGGCTATCTGCTGGTCGAGAAGGGCACGACGAAGACCGCTATCCCCGGCGTATTCGCGGCGGGCGACGTCAGCGACAAGGTCTATCGTCAGGCGGTGACGGCGGCCGGCATGGGCTGCATGGCGGCGCTGGACGTGGAGAAATTCCTGGCCGAAGCCGATTTCGAAGCCGTCGCGGCGGAATAAGGAGAGCAGCGCCCGCGCCCCGTGCGGGCAGCCCTCATTCTACTGCCCGAACCCGGCTTCCCGGGCCAGCGCCACGGCTTCCCGCGCGGCCGCCAGCAGCGCGCCGCTCTTCGCCTCGCATTCGCGCTGTTCATATTCGGGCGTCGAATCCGCGACGATGCCCGCGCCCGCCTGCACATGCATCACCCCGTCCTTCAGGACGGCGGTGCGCAGGACGATGCAGCTATCCATATTGCCGTCCGGCCCGAAATAGCCGACCCCGCCCGCATAGGCGCCCCGCGTCTCCGGCTCCAGTTCGGCGATGATCTCGCAGGCCCGCACCTTGGGCGCGCCGGAAACCGTGCCCGCCGGGAAGCCCGCGAACAGAGCATCCAGCGCATCCTTCTCCGGCGCCAGCCGCCCGACGACGTTGGAAACGATGTGCATGACATGGCTGTAGAATTCGACGGCATAGCTGTCCGTCACGGTCACGCTGCCCGCCACAGCGACCCGGCCCACATCGTTGCGGCCAAGGTCCAGCAGCATCAGATGTTCCGCCCGTTCCTTGGGATCGGCCAGCAGGCTTTCGCGATTGGCCGCATCCTCTACCGCATTCTTGCCGCGCGGACGGGTGCCCGCGATAGGCCGGATGGTGACTTCGCCGTCCCGCGCCCGCACCAATATTTCCGGGCTGGACCCGATCAGCGCGAAGCCGGGCAGATCGAGATAATAGAGGAAGGGCGACGGATTGATCCGCCGCAAAGCCCGATAAAGCGAGATGGGCGGTAATGTGAAGGGGCTGGTGAAGCGCTGCGCCAGCACCACCTGAAAAATATCGCCCGCGACGATATAATCCTTCGCCTTCTCGACCATCGCGGCATAGCGCCCCGGCTCCAGCACAGGCGTCACCGCGACATCGGCGATTTCGGCCGGAGCGGCCTGCGCGGGCAGCGGCGCCGCCAGTTTCGCGGCCACGGCGTCGATCCGTTCCAGCGCCTGATCCACAGCGCGGTCGGCATCGGCAAAGCTGCCCTTCCACACCGGTGCGACCAGATAGAGCGCGTCCGCCAACCGGTCGAACACCAATATGACCGTCGGCCGCACGAACAGCATGTCGGGCAGGGCAATCGGATTTTCAGCGGGACGGGGCAGCTTTTCCACCAGCCCCACCGTCTCATAGCCGAAATAGCCGACCAGACAGGCAAGGGCAGGGGGCAACGCCGGATCAAGCTCCGCCCGGCATTCCGCCACCAGCGCCCGCAACGCATCCAGCGCATCGGCGCTTTCCGGCACGAAGGCGTCCCGGTCGGTCGCCCATTGCCGGTTGATCTCCGCCGCATGGCCCTGCGCCCGGAAAACCAGATCGGGGGCCAGCCCGATCAGGCTGTGGCGGCCGCGCACCGCGCCGCCCTCGACCGATTCCAGCAGAAAGTCGCCCCGGTCGGCCTCGAACAATTTCAACGCAGCGGAAATCGGCGTGTCGGTATCAGCGATCTGGCGCCGCCACACCAGCGCGGATTGCCCCGCCGCCAGCGCCGTGCGCGCGCTCCCGATACCGTCCATCCCCGCCGTTCCCCCAACCATCTTACTGACCGCCATTATTGGCGGTGGCGAGGGCGCGCTGGACGCCCGCCACCGCGTTGGGGTTGCGCTTGACGCCCAGTTCCTTCTCGACGGCGCGCTCGAACTGCTGGCCATATTCCTGGCCGACGACGTCGCTCAACTGGTCGCGGACCTGATTGAGCAGCGCCTTGTCGCTGCCCGCGTCGCCGCGCTTGATGCCGTTCAACTGCACCACGAAATAGCCGCGATCCTGCCCGGCTGGCAGCGTCTTCACGCTGTTCGGCGCCATGGCGAAGAGCATCGCGATCTCGGCGGGCGGGCGCTGCCCGTCGCGCAGGATGTCGGCGCGGCGTCCGCCCACCACCTGCGGCTTGGGCAGGGCGATACCGGCGGCGGCGACCGCCTCGTCCAGCTTCGCGCCCTTGGCGACCTTCGCCCTGATCTGCTCTGCCAGCGCCTTCGCCTTCTCATTGCCCTGCGCCAGCTTATACTGCATCGCCACCAGCGCCTTCACCTTGGCCAGCGGCGGCGGCGCGGCGGCCTGGACATCGCCCGGCGCGGCGAGCGCATAGCGCTTGTCGGCGGCGATCGGGATCAACTGCGCATCGTCATCCTGACTCATCGCGAAGACGGGGGCCAGCAGCGGCTGCACATCCGCCGGAAGCTGATAAGCCGCATCCTCGACCTGCTTGCCGGAGGAGATAAGGAAAGGCGTGGTTTCCAGCTTCAGCCCATTATCCTTCACCACTTCCTCGAAGCTGCCGCCATTGGCGACCTGATCCTCGATCTTGCCGGTGAAATCGTTCAGCAGCCGCTTCTCCTTCTGCGTCCGCAGCGTGGCGACGATCTCGCTCTTCACGGAGTCCAGCGCGCGGGCAGGGGTCGACTTCACCGCCGTGACGCGCAACAGCGCCCAGCCCAGCGAACCGCGCAACGGCCCGACCAGTTCGCCCTGCTTCGCGGCGAAACCCGCATTGGCGACGGCGGCCGAAGCGGTAGCGGTCAGCCCCTGGCGGCTCTGATCCTTGAGTTCCGACACGGAAAGACCCGCGCCCTGCGCCGCGGCGGCGAGCGACTTGCCACCCTTCACCTGATCGGCGATGGCCTTCGCGCCCGCTTCCGTTGGCAGGATCAACTGCTCGAAATCGCGGCTTTCCCTGGCGGCATAGGCGGCCTTGTTCTGGTTATAATAGGTCGCGATCTCCGCATCGGTCGGCTGCGCCGCCTGGGCAAAGCGCTCGACGTCGATCACGGCATAGCGGATGCGGCGCTGTTCCGGGATGGTGTAGCGCGCCGCATTCTTCTTGTAGAAGTCGCCAAGCTGCGCGTCGGTCGGCTCCGCTATATCCTTGAAAGCGCTGGCCGGGATCACGGCGATAGTGCCCTGACGCGCCTCCAGCAGCAGGGAGGCATAGGGCAGCACCATGGAATCGCTCAGCTTCACGCCCAGGCCCAGCGGCGCGAGCATCTGCCGCTCCAATATCTCCCGGCTGATATCGTCGCGCAGCGCCTGCTCGGTGATCCGCTCGCGCAGCAGCAATTGCCGGAAATTTTCCTGGCTGAAATTGCCCGCCGCATCCTGAAAAGCCGGGATCTGCGCGATCTGCGCATCGACCAGCCGCTTGGAGATATGGACCTTCTGGTCGCTCGCATATTCCTTCAGCGTCATCGACGCGACAAGCTGGTCATAGACCTGCGCCCCGCCGCCCTGCGCCAGGAAATCGCCGATCTGGAGGCCTGGATTGGACCGGCGCGCATTTTCGAAGACGCGCTGCACCCGGTCCTGAAATTCCGCCATCGTCAGCTTCGATCCGCCCGCCTTGGCGACGGTTTCCCCGCTGCCGATGGACGATCCGAACTTGCCGCTGGTGATGTCCCCCATGATGAAGGCCGCAGCGATGATCGCCAGGAAGATCAGCGCGGTGAATGCGCCGAATTTGGAGCGGATGAAGCTGCGAAAGACTGAAAGCATGGAGGAAAGTCCGTAAAAAGCGGCTTTGATGGCGGCCCGCTTTAAGGGCGGATCGTCGCGTGGGCAAGGGGCGCGACGGGCGGAAGGCTGGACAAATGGCCGCCCGCCGTCCATCGGCTCGGCCAAGCTGGCGCGTCGCATGGGAAAGCGGCGCTGCCGGACACGTGCAGCAATAACCACAAGGGGAACAATCGATGGGCAGGCGCAAGCTGGTTGTCGGCAACTGGAAAATGAACGGCCTTCGCGCCCAGTTGGGCGAAGTGGAAGCAATTGGCGGCCTGGCCCGCGACCATGCGGCGGTGGAAGTCGGCCTCTGCCTGCCCGCGACGCTGATCGCGGCGGCGGACGGCGTGAAGGGCGGTGCCTTCATCGGCGCGCAGGATTGCCATATGAAGGCCAATGGCGCCCATACCGGATGCCTTTCCGCCGTGATGCTGGCGGAAGCGGGCGCAAGCTGGACCATCGTCGGCCACAGCGAACGGCGTCAGGACCAGGGCGAAACCGACGCCGACATCGCGGCCAAAGCGCTGGCGGCGAAGGCTGCGGGCCTGAAGGTCATCCTCTGCGTGGGCGAAAGCCTGGACGTCCGCGACGCAGGCAATGCGGAGGCGGTGGTGTCGGCGCAACTGCTCGCCTCCCTGCCGGAAGGTGCGGCGTCCGACTGGCTGGCCATCGCCTATGAACCGATCTGGGCCATCGGTACCGGCCGCATCCCCACCATGGAAGCGGTCGCCACGATGCACGCGGCCTTGCGCGCTGCGCTGGCCAGCCGGATCGGCGCGGATGCCGATGCGATGCGAATCCTCTACGGCGGATCGATGAACGGCGACAATGCGGCGGAGTTGCTCGCGATTGCAGACGTCGACGGCGGCCTGATCGGCGGCGCAAGCCTGACGGCGGAAAAATTCGCCCCCGTCATCGCCGCAGCGGCCTGACAAAAAATAAGCCCCTCCCGCAGGCGGGAGGGGGAAGGGGTGGGCGCGAGCGAAGCGAGCTTCCATCCTATCCGCCAGCGCAGAACGCCGCTGGCAGTTGCCCCCGCGCCCCATCGCCGCTATGTGCGCGGCAACACACCCATTACCGGACAGAGTTCGCCCCCATGTTCACCTTCATCCTCGTCGTGCAGGCCATTGTCGCTGCTCTGCTGGTCACCGTCATCCTGATGCAGAAGTCGGAAGGCGGCGGCCTGGGCGTCGGCGGCAGCCCGGCGGGGTTCATGTCGGCGCGGGGCGCGGCGGATTTCCTGACCCGCTCGACCACGATCCTCGCGGGCATCTTCGTGACCCTGTCGGTCGTTCTGGCGGTCATCGCCTCGGTCCAGCATCGTCCCAGCGACATCGACACCTCGCTGGTAAAGCAGGCGCCCCAGAGTCCGGCGACCGCTCCTGCCCCGGCAACCGGCAGCGATCCACTGGCGGGCGCGGCGGGCAGCAACGCCGCCAACGGCGCGGTTCCGCTCGCAAACTAAGCCACCTGACGATCATTTCGATCTTTTTTCGCACGCGCGATGATTCGCGCGCTTGCCCAACTTGTTTGTAAAAGGCTAAGCCTCCTCTCCCATGGCGCGGTATATTTTCATCACCGGCGGCGTGGTCTCCTCGCTTGGCAAGGGCCTTATGGCCGCTTCGCTTGCAGCACTGCTGCAGGCGCGAGGTTTCCGTGTGCGCATTCGGAAATTCGATCCCTATCTCAACGTCGATCCGGGCACGATGAGCCCCTATCAGCACGGCGAAGTCTATGTGACCGACGACGGGGCGGAAACCGACCTCGACCTTGGCCATTATGAGCGCTTTACCGGCGTTTCGGCGCGGCAGTCGGACAATGTGACGCAGGGCCGGGTCTATCAGACCATCATCCAGCGCGAACGGCGCGGCGACTATCTGGGCGCGACGGTGCAGGTGATCCCGCACGTCACGGACGAGATCAAGGCCTTCGCCCTGGCCGACTCCGACGACCTCGATTTCGTGCTGTGCGAGATCGGCGGCACGGTGGGCGACATCGAATCGCTCCCCTTCATGGAGGCGATCCGTCAGCTCCATAACGATCTGGGGCGCAACCGCTCCATCTTCGTCCATGTGACGCTGGTCCCCTATATCGCGGCGGCGGGCGAGCTGAAGACCAAGCCGACCCAGCACAGCGTGCGCGAATTGACCTCGCTCGGCATCCAGCCGGACATCCTCCTTTGCCGCTGCGAACATCCGCTGCCCGACAGCGAGCGCAAGAAGATCGCCCTCTTCTGCAACGTCCGCCCCGAAGCGGTCATCCCCGCGCTCGACGCCAGCAGCATCTATGCCGTCCCGACGCAATATCATGCCGAGGGGCTGGACGACGAAGTGCTCCGCGCCTTCGGCATCGAAAACGCCCCCGCGCCCAAGCTGGACCGCTGGCACGACATCATGGACCGCCAGCAGAATCCGGAGGGTGAAGTCACCATCGGCGTCGTCGGCAAATATGTCGGCCTGCTGGATGCGTATAAATCGCTCTACGAGGCCCTGCACCATGGCGGCTTCGCCAACCGGGTGAAGGTCAACATCAAGTGGATCGACGCCGAACTGTTCGAGGAAGAGGGCGCCGACATCGCCGCCCGCCTGGAACCGATGCACGGCATCCTCGTCCCCGGCGGCTTCGGCGTGCGCGGGTCGGAGGGGAAGATCGCCTCGGTCAAATTCGCCCGCGAACGCAATGTGCCCTTCTTCGGCATCTGCCTTGGCATGCAGATGGCCTGCATAGAGGGGGCGCGTAACACGGCTGGCATCGCCAACGCCTCCACCACCGAATTCGGTGAAACCAGCGAGCCGGTCGTCGGCCTCATCACCGAATGGATGAGCAAGGAAGGTTTGCAAAAGCGCACAGCCGAAACCGATCTTGGCGGCACCATGCGGCTGGGCGCCTATCCGGCGAAACTCACCGGCAACAGCGTCGTCGCGGGCATCTACGACGCCACCGACATCAGCGAACGGCACCGCCATCGCTATGAAGTCAATGCGGGCTATCGCGAACCGCTGGAAAAGGGCGGCCTGATCTTCTCCGGCATGTCCCCTGACGGCACGCTCCCGGAAATCGTCGAGCGGCCCGACCATCCCTGGTTCGTCGGTGTGCAGTTCCACCCGGAACTCAAATCCAAACCCTTCGACCCGCACCCGCTCTTCGCCAGCTTCATCGAAGCGGCGGTCAAGCAAAGCCGGTTGGTGTAAGAGAAAACGGGGCCGAAATGGCCCCGTTTTTCATTTCAGCCCCTCCTGCGCAAACCCTATCAACCCGTTCGTTTCGAGCGAAGTCGAGAAACGCCCAGCGCACGGGGAGGGGAGGGGCCTCACCCCACAGGCGTCAATTTCAACAACCGCCCCCGCGACCCTTGCCCGCCATCCTCCAGCAGCCAGAGCGCCCCATCCGGCCCTTGCTCCACCTCCCGAATTCGCGCCCCCATATCCCACTGATCGGCCTTGGCGGCATTCTCCCCGTCCAGCTTCACCCGCACCAGCGCCTGACTCGACAGCCCGCCGATGAATAGCGAATCCTTCCACTGCGGAAACAGGTCGCCCGAATAATAGACAAGCCCACCCGGAGAGATCACCGGATTCCACCACACTTTAGGCGCCTCAAACCCGTCGCCCGCCTTATGATCGGGAATATCCCGCCCATCATAATGGCTGCCGTTGGAGGCGAGGGGATAGCCGTAATTCAACCCCGGCTTGATCAGATTGACCTCATCCCCGCCCTTCGGCCCCATTTCCTGCTCCCAAAGCCGCCCGTCCTTGTCGAACGCGATTCCCAACAGGTTGCGATGCCCATAGGACCAGACTGCCGGATGGAACCCCTTCGCCGCCAACGGATTGCCCGCCGCAGCCGTCCCATCCAGATTCAACCGCAACACCTTCCCCAATGTCGATTTCGGGGCCTGCGCCGGATCGAATTTCTGCCGCTCGCCATTGGTGAAGAACAGATATTTCCCGTCCGGCGAAAAGGCGATCCGCCCCGAATAATGTCCGTTGCCATCGACATATGGGCTGGCCCGGAAAATCACCTTCACCCCGTCCAGCTTGGTCGTCCCGTCGCTCGCCTGATCGAAGCGCCCGGTGGCCAACGCCACGCCCTTGCCCCCCGGACCCGCTTCGGAGAAACTGAAATAGACGTTCTTATTCTCCGCAAAGCCAGGCGCCAGCACCACATCCATCAGCGCCCCCTGTCCCGCGCTGTCGACCTTCGGAATCCCCGCAATGGGAATTTTCGTCCCATTTTTCGGATCGAACAGGATCATCTCGTCCGCCTTCTCGGTGATCAGCATCCGCCCGTCGGGCAGGAATGTCATCGCCCATGGCGCATCGAAATCCGCGATCACGGAAGTCTTGAACGGCTTTTCCAGCACTGCGTTCTGCCCGGTGGCATTGTCCGCCGAACAGGCGATCAGGGCCAGCGGCAGGGCGGTCAGGGCGAAATGGCGCATCTTTTTCCTCCTCGTCGGACGATGAAATGTCCCGCGACAAATAATGTTGCAGCTTTGCGGCATCGCGCCTATATCGCCCTTGCTTCCTTACATCGTCAAACATGTCGGGGTCGCGGGCGGAACGCCTGCGGCAACAGGGAAGCTGCATATTTGCTTGTGGAGACTTCATGGCGGACATCGCCGAACTGACAGCCCTGATCGAACCGGAGGTGAAGGCCCTGGGCTTCGACCTCGTGCGCATCAAGCTGTTCGGGTCGGGCGACGAATATACGCTTCAGATCATGGCCGAACGCCCTGAAACGAAGCAACTCGTCATAGAGGATTGCGCCACCATCTCCCGCCGCCTCTCGGACGTGCTGGACGAAGTCGACCCGATCGAGGAGGCCTATCGCCTCGAAGTCAGTTCGCCCGGCATCGACCGTCCGCTGACCCGCCTCACCGATTTCCTCGAATGGGCCGGGCATGAGGCGAAGATCGCCGCCACCGAAACCGTGTCCGGCCGCAAGAGCTTTCGCGGCGTCCTGAACGGCATCGAAGGCGAGGACATATTGTTCACCGACGCCAAGGCTGGCGACGTCGCCATCCCTTTCGCGCTGGTCGGCGACGCCAAGCTGATACTGACCGACGCATTGATTGCTGCTAGTATGCCGCTCTCCTCCGATGGGGCGGACGAGTTCGAAACCGAAGAATAAGGGTTCACGATCATGGCCAACGCCATTTCCGCCAACAAGGCCGAGTTGCTCGCGATTGCCAACAGCGTCGCCAGCGAAAAGATGATCGACAAGGCCATCGTCATAGAGGCGATGGAAGACGCGATCCAGCGCGCCGCCCGCGCCCGCTACGGTGCCGAAAACGACATTCGCGCGAAACTGGACCCGGAAACCGGCGATCTGCGCCTGTGGCGCGTGGTCGAAGTGGTCGAGGCCGTGGACGATTATTTCAAGCAGGTCGATCTGCGTCAGGCGCAGAAGCTGAAGAAGGATGCCGTGATCGGCGACTTCATCGTCGACCCGCTGCCTCCCATCGACCTGGGCCGCATCGACGCCCAGTCGGCCAAGCAGGTGATTTTCCAGAAGGTCCGCGACGCCGAGCGCGAGCGCCAGCATGAGGAATTCAAGGATCGCGTGGGTGAGATCATCACCGGCGTCGTCAAGTCGGTCGAATTCGGCCATGTCGTCGTGAACCTCGGTCGCGCCGAGGGCGTCATCCGCCGCGACCAGCAGATCCCCCGCGAAGTGGTCCGCGTCGGCGACCGCATCCGCTCGGTAATCCTGAACGTCCGCCGCGAAAATCGCGGGCCGCAGATTTTCCTCAGCCGCGCGCATCCCGAATTCATGAAGAAGCTGTTCGCGCAGGAAGTGCCCGAAATCTACGACGGCGTGATCGAGATCAAGGCCGCCGCCCGCGATCCGGGCAGCCGCGCCAAGATCGGCGTCATCAGCCGCGATTCCAGCATCGACCCGGTCGGCGCCTGCGTCGGCATGAAGGGCAGCCGCGTGCAGGCCGTCGTGCAGGAAATGCAGGGCGAAAAGATCGACATCATCCCCTGGAGCGAGGACACCGCGACCTTCGTCGTCAACGCGCTCCAGCCCGCGCAGGTCGCCCGCGTCGTCATCGATGAGGAAGAAGAGCGCATCGAAGTCGTCGTCCCCGACGATCAGCTTTCGCTCGCCATCGGTCGTCGCGGCCAGAACGTCCGTCTGGCCAGCCAGCTCACCGGCAAGGCCATCGACATCATGACCGAGGCTGACGCTTCCGAAAAGCGCCAGAAGGAATTCGTCGCCCGTTCCGAATTGTTCCAGAACGAACTGGACGTGGACGAAACCCTCTCCCAGCTTCTGGTGGCCGAGGGCTTCGGCGAACTGGAAGAAGTCGCCTATGTCGGCGTCGAGGAACTGGCCGCGATCGAGGGCTTCGACGAAGACCTTGCCGCCGAACTCCAGAGCCGCGCCCAGGAAGCGCTGGACCGCCGCGAAGCCGCCGCCCGCGAAGAGCGTCAGGGTCTGGGCGTCGAGGACGCGCTGGCCGACATGCCGCACCTCACCGAAGCGATGCTGGTGACGCTGGGCAAGGCGGGCATCAAGACGCTGGACGATCTGGCCGACCTCGCCACCGACGAACTGGTCGCCAAGAAGCGCGTCGACCAGCGCCGCCGCCGCGAGAGCAAGGAAGAGGACAAGGGCGGCATCCTGGCCGAATATGGCCTCAGCGAAGAGCAGGGCAATGAGATCATCATGGCCGCCCGCGCCCACTGGTTCGAAGGCGAGGAAGCGTAAGCGCAGATGCCCTTCGTAGACATCCGTCTGGCCGGAAACGCCACCCGCGAGCAGAAGGCGGCCATCGTCGCCGACGTCACCCGGTCGCTTGTCGAGCGTCTGGGGAAGTCGCCTGCCGCCGTGCAGGTGGTGATTTCGGAGGTTTCGACGGAAAATTACGGCGCTGGCGGCCAGCTCATCGCTGACCGCGACGCGCCCAAAGCAGGGGAGGACGCCAATGCCGCGGTCACTTCCCAATGAGAGGCTAAGCCGACCCCATCGCGCTATTCCCCCTTATTCCCCTCCCTTTAAGGGAGGGGCTAGGGGTGGGTGCGATTGCGCAGCAATCGCCAGCAACGGCGATTGGGTGAGGGCGGATACGCGCTACTCGCGACCCACCCCCAGCCCCTCCCTTAAAGGGAGGGAAGAAAAAGCATGACCGAACGCAAATGCATCCTGTCCGGCGACCGTGCCGACCCGGAAATGCTGGTGCGCCTCGCCTGCGGCCCGAACGGTGAAATCCTGCCGGACATCCGCGCCAAGGCCCCCGGCCGCGGCGCCTGGATCGGCGTATCCCGCCCGGAACTCGAACAGGCTCTCGCCAAGGGCAAGCTCAAGGGCGCGCTCGCCCGCGCCTTCAAGACCGGCGACCTGCAAATCCCCGGAACGCTGCCCGCCCTCATCGAGGACGGCCTGCGCAAGGCATTGCTCGACCGCCTGGGGCTGGAGGCGAAGGCGTCCATGGTCCTCACCGGCTCGGAAAAGATCGACGTCGCCTGCCGAAAGGGCGAGGTCACGCTGCTGCTTCATGCCTCAGATGCTGCGGCTGACGGCAACCGCAAACTGGACCAGGCGCTCCGCGTCGGACAGGAGGCGGAAGGCACGGATTTGGCGGGCATCGTCTTGCCTGTGGACCGACACGCCCTATCTATGGCAATGGGGCGGGACAATGTCGTCCATATCGCAGTGACCGACTCGCGTGCGGCGTCGCGTCTGCGTGCGGCCATAGGCCGCTTGGAAAGCTATCTGGGTTGCGCTAACGGGGCGCCGGTGCATGGGGAGCAGGACTCCGCTGGTGCGCTGGGCGCCTGACGCAAGCCGTTGAATATGAAGGCGCCGGCGGGCCTTACCGGCCGGGTTGATGTGAAGGGTATAGTTCAGTCGTATGAGTGACAGCAAGGAAGACAAACCGGTTCTGGGCCGCAAGCCGCTGGGGATCAAGCGCACGGTCGAGTCCGGTCAGGTGCAGCAGCAGTTCAGCCATGGCCGCAAGAATACGGTCGTGGTCGAGGTGAAGCGGCGCCGCATCCTGGGCAAGCCGGGCGAAGCCGGCCACGCTGCGCCTGAGCCGCAGGCCGATCCCGCGCCCGTCGCGGTCGCGCCTGCTCCGGCAGCGCCCGCGCCGCAGCAGACTCGCGCCCCCCAGCCTGCCGCCCCTGCGCGTCCGGCCCCGCCGCAGAGCCTGATGTCGCGTCAGGAATTGCAGGCGAAGCTGCTGCGCGAGGCGGAGGAAGCCCGCATGACCGCGCTGGAGGATGCCCGCCGCCGCGAGGACGCCCAGCGCCTCGCCGCCAGCGAGGACGAAAAGCGCCGCGCCGAGGAAAATCGCGTCGCCGCCGAAGCCGCCGAGGTGGAAGCCGTGCGCCAGGCCGAGGAACAGGCCAGGGCTGCCGCCGAAGCCGTCGCTGCTCCGGCTGTCGCCGATCCGGCCCCGCAGGCTGCCCCCGCTGCCGAAGAGGAAGCGCCCGCCGCGGAGCAGAAGGCCGCCGGTTCGGCCATGCCGCCGCCGCGCCGCTTCACCCCGGTCGCGCCGGTCAAGCGCCCCGAACCAGCCAAGCCCGACCGCGCCAAGCGCGGCGACGACAATCGCCGCCAGGCCGGCAAGCTCACCGTCACCCGCGCTCTTGCGGATGACGACAGCGCCCGCGCCCGCAGCCTCGCCGCGCTCAAGCGCGCTCGCGAGAAGGAACGCCGCGCCCATTATTCGGGCGGCGCCCAACAGCGCGAAAAGCAGAGCCGCGACGTGGTCGTTCCTGAAAGCATCACCGTTCAGGAACTCGCCAACCGCATGGCCGAAAAGGGCGCGGATCTGGTGAAGGCCCTGTTCAAGATGGGCACCGCCGTCACGCTCAACCAGCCGATCGATCAGGATACGGCGGAATTGCTGGTCGAGGAATTCGGCCACCGCATCCAGCGCGTGTCGGACGCCGACGTGGAAATCGGCATGGAAGGCGAAGTCGACGCGCCCGAAACGCTGAAGTCCCGTGCCCCGGTCGTGACCATCATGGGCCATGTCGACCATGGCAAGACCTCGCTGCTCGACGCGCTACGCGGGACCGATGTGGTCGCGGGCGAAAGCGGCGGCATCACCCAGCATATCGGCGCCTATCAGGTGACGACCAAGGGCGGCGATGTCATCACCTTCCTCGACACGCCGGGCCATGAGGCCTTCTCCGAAATGCGCGCTCGCGGCGCGAACGTCACGGACATCGTCATCCTGGTGGTGGCGGCCGACGACGGGCTGATGCCGCAGACCATCGAAGCCATCAACCACACCAAGGCTGCCGGCGTCCCGATGATCGTCGCGATCAACAAGTGCGACAAGCCCGAAGCGAACCCGCAAAAGGTGCGCGAACGCCTGCTCGAACATGAGATCGTGGTCGAGGATATGGGCGGCGACGTGCAGGACGTGCAGGTTTCGGCGCTCAAGAAGACCGGTCTGGACGAACTGATCGAAAAGATCTTGCTCCAGGCTGAAGTCATGGAACTGACCGCCAACCCCGACCGCGCCGCCGAAGGCAATGTGATCGAGGCGCAGCTCGACAAAGGCCGTGGCGCGGTCGCGACCGTGCTGGTCCGCAAGGGCACGCTCAAGGTCGGCGACACCTTCGTCATCGGTGCGGAAAGCGGCAAGGTCCGCGCCCTCATCAACGACAAGGGCCAGAATGTGAAGACCGCCGGTCCCTCGACCCCGGTCGAGATTCTGGGCCTGTCCGGCGTGCCGATGGCGGGCGACCAGCTCACCGTCGTCGAGAACGAAGCCCGCGCCCGCGAAGTCGCCGCCTACCGTCAGGAACAGGCGACCAAGAAGCGCACCACGGCCGCCCCGACCAGCTTCGAACATATGTTCTCGGCGCTGAACACCAAGGTCATCGAATATCCGGTGGTGGTGAAGGGCGACGTGCAGGGTTCGGTGGAAGCGATCGTGTCGTCGCTGAACCGCATTTCGACCGACGAGATCAAGGTCCGCATCCTGCATTCGGGCGTCGGCGCGATCACCGAAAGTGACGTCACGCTGGCCGCCGCCAGCCGCGCTCCGCTGATCGGCTTCAACGTCCGTCCCAATGCCAAGGCGCGCCAATTGGCGGAGCGCGAGAAGATCTCGCTGCGCTATTATGACGTGATCTACGACCTGCTGGAGGAAGTTCGCGGCGAAATGGCGGGCCAACTGGCGCCGGAACGCATCGAAACCATCGTCGGCCGCGCCGAGGTGCTTCAGGTCTTCCCGGCGGGCAAGAAGGACAAGGCGGCTGGTCTGCTCGTCCTCGACGGCATCATCCGCAAGGGGCTGGCCGCGCGCCTTACCCGCGAAGACGTCATCGTGTCGCGCACCCACATCGCCTCGCTCCGCCGCTTCAAGGACGACGTCTCCGAAGTCCGCGCAGGCATGGAATGCGGCGCGGTGCTCCAGGACACCAACGACATCAAGCCCGGCGACACGCTGGAACTGTTCGAGGTCGAGGAACGCGCCCGCACGCTGTAACACCACATATTAGCCCCTCCCTTCCAGGGAGGGGGGAGTTTTTGGCTTATGGCCCAACAATCCGAAGGTCCCTCCGTCCGCCTCCTCCGCGTGGGCGAACAGGTGCGCCATGTCCTGTCCGACATCCTCCAGCGCGGCGACGTGCATGACGACGTCCTCGCCAGCCATGTGGTCAGCGTCACCGAAGTCCGCATGTCCCCCGACCTGCGCCACGCGACGGTCTTCATCAAGTCGCTGCTTGGCCAGGATGAGGAAGCGGTGCTGAAGGCGCTGCGCACCAACACCGCCTATCTCCAGCGCGAAGTCGCGACCCGCATCCGCCTCAAATATGCGGCGAAGCTCAAATTCCTCGCGGACGAGAGCTTCGACGAAGGCACCCATATCGACAAGCTGCTCCGCGACCCGAAAGTCGCCCGCGACCTGGACCAGCCCGAAGAGGAATAGGGGGCTTTCCAAACCCCAAAACCCCGTTCGGGCTGAGCCTGTCGAAGCCCTCCACTTCCTTCCCCTCCACCACTCTCCCGTCGACGCAACGGCGCAGCCCCGCTAACAGCGTCTCTCCGGCAGGAGCAAAAGGGGCAGAGACTCATGCAAAAGATCGGCATATTGGCAGTCGCATTGGCCCTCGCGCCACCCGCGCTGGCCGCCAAAGAACCCGCCATCCACCCCGCCGTCACCACGGACCCCGCGCCCGACGCCGCTTACCCCGCGGGCATGAGCGCCTTCACCATCCCGTCCGAAGACGGCGCGCTCAACGCGGTCCTCTACACCGCCGCCGGTTCCGGCCTGCACCCGACCCTGCTCCTGCTCCATGGCTTCCCCGGCAACGAACAGAATCTTGATCTCGCCCAGGCCGCCCGCCGCGCCGGATGGAATGTCCTCACCCTCCATTATCGCGGCAGTTGGGGCAGCCCCGGCCGTTTCTCCTTCACCCACGCCTCGGAAGACGCTTGGAACGCCCTCCAATATCTCCAGCAATCCGCCACCGTCGCGAAATATCGCATCGACACCAGCGCCATCGTCGTCGCGGGCCACAGCATGGGCGGCTTCATGGCCGCCGACGTCGCCGCCGCCGAACCCCATGTCGCGGGC
This sequence comes from Sphingobium chlorophenolicum, assembly GCF_000722875.1. GTDB lineage: Bacteria > Pseudomonadota > Alphaproteobacteria > Sphingomonadales > Sphingomonadaceae > Sphingobium > Sphingobium chlorophenolicum. The sequence continues at coordinate 34,669 of NZ_JFHR01000015.1, forward strand.
CTGTTCCTGATCGACCCATGGGACCCGGCCGAAACCGTCGCCGCACTCGCCACCCCCCAGGGCGAGGCCGCCTGGAAGGCCGAAGTCGCCAGCGACCTGCCACCCCTGCAAGGCGCCTCTTACGACAGCCTGACCACGGAAATCCGCGAAAAGACGGAAAAATTCGACCTCGGCCGCCGACTGGTCGGCTATGGCCGCCGCCCGCTCTCCATCATCGGCGCGGAAAGAGGCATCGGCGCCATGGCGCGCAAGGTCGCGGCCGACGCGCAATCGGCCAATCCCGACACGCGGCTGATGGTCTGGCCCACCGACCACAGCTTCTCCGACAAACGCATCGCCCTGGCGGACGCGCTTGTGCGCTTCCTCAAGGGCGTCGCGCCCATGGCCCGCTAATGGCCAAGCTCTATTTCTACTATAGCTCGATGAACGCGGGCAAATCGACCACCCTGCTGCAATCCAGCTTCAACTATCGCGAGCGCGGCATGGAAACCATGCTGTGGACCGCCGCGATAGACGACCGCTACGAACAGGGCCTGATCGTCTCGCGCATAGGGCTGGAGGCGAAGGCCCATCTGTTCGACGCCGCGACGGACCTGTTCGCTGCCATCTCCACGCAGCATGCCCAAACGCCCCTGTCCTGCATATTGGTCGACGAAGCGCAATTCCTCGACACGGCCCAGGTCTGGCAGCTTGCCGCCGTGGCCGACCGGCTGGCCATCCCCGTCCTCTGCTACGGCATCCGCACCGATTTTCAGGGACAGTTGTTCGAAGGCAGCGCCGCCCTTCTGGGCCTCGCCGACACGCTGACGGAGATCAAGACGATCTGCGAATGCGGGCGCAAGGCGACGATGAACCTGCGCGTCGACGGGAAAGGCCGTCCGATCCGCGAAGGCGAACAGACGGAAATCGGCGGCAATGACCGCTATGTCGCGCTGTGCCGCCGCCATTTCGTGGAACGGCGCTCCGGCCATTGACGCCGCGACGGGCTGACAACAGGCGAAAGGAGGGTTAGAGCGCGCCGCCATGCACGGCTGGATCATCCTCGACAAACCCCATGGCCTTGGCTCGACCCAGGCGGTCAGCGCGGTGAAGCGCGCCCTGCGGCAAAGTGGCGCCGGCAAATGGAAGGTAGGCCATGGCGGCACGCTCGATCCGCTGGCGACCGGCGTCCTGCCGGTCGCGGTCGGGGAAGCGACCAAACTCGCCGGACGGATGCTCGACAGCGATAAAATCTATGATTTCACCGTCAGCTTCGGCGTCCAGACCGACACGCTGGACCTTGAGGGCAAGCAAATCGCCGCCAGCGACCATCGCCCGACGCTGGCGGAAGTCGAAGCGATCTTGCCCCGCTTCACCGGCCCGATCGAACAGGCTCCCCCGGCCTATAGCGCCATCCTGATCGACGGCCAGCGCGCCTACGACCTCGCCCGCGCCGGTCGGGACGTGGAAATGAAGACCCGCGCCATCACCATCCACAACCTCGCCATCTCCTCGCCCCACCGGGGAGAGGATAGCGCAGCTTACCCGCAAAGCGGGTTAGCGAAGCTTGGAGAGGGGGAGGGAGCGAGGATTTCGGAAATCACCCTCACCGCCCATGTCTCCAAGGGCACCTATATCCGCTCTCTCGCCCGCGACATCGCGCTGGCGCTTGGCACGGTCGGCCATGTCACCATGCTCCGCCGCGTGAAGGCAGGCCCTTTCACCCTGGAATCCGCGATTTCACTGGACAAATTGGACGAAGCTGCTAGGGGCGGCGGCATCGCGCAGCTTATGCTGCCGTTGACCGCAGGGCTGGACGACATCCCGGCTCTCGCAGTCTCTCCCGATGAAGCGCTGGCTCTCCGACAGGGGAAGGTGCTCGTGGGGAAACCGCATACCGGTCTCATGCTGGCGATGGAGGGCGCAACGCCCGTCGCGCTGGTGGAGGCCAGTGGCCCGGAAACCCTTAGGGAAATCAGGGTGGTGCGCGGCTTCAATCTCTAGATGTTACGAAAGGAAGCCGATGTCGATTACTGCTGAGCGCAAGGAAGCGCTGATCAAGGAACATGCCCGCGCCGAAGGCGACACCGGTTCGCCGGAAGTTCAGGTTGCGATCCTGTCGGAGCGCATTTCGAACCTGACCGAGCATTTCAAGGGTCACCACAAGGATAACCACAGCCGTCGCGGCCTGCTGATGCTGGTCAACAAGCGCCGTTCGCTGCTGGATTACCTCAAGAAGAAGGATGCGGGTCGCTACACCGACCTCATCAGCAAGCTGGGCCTGCGCAAGTAAGCCTGCTAAAGAAGGAGCGGCCCCCATGTCGGGGCCGTTTCCGATTCTGACAACATGGCGCTGGGCAATCCGGCACGGCGTCATGATCCGGGGGACATCCCCCACACCGTTCGCCCTGAGCTAGTCGAAGGGCACTCCTTCTTTTGAAGGAAAGGATTGGGCTTCGACAAGCTCAGCCCGAACGGAGGAGAGATAGGCTCTCCATTCATGGACCATCCGGTCCACCAAAGGCCCCGCCCGGCAATAGGGCCAGGCGGGCGAAGGAAAAATCTATGTTCGATGTAAAGAAGGTATCAATCGAGCTGGGCGGAAAGACCCTCACGCTCGAAACCGGCCGCATTGCGCGTCAGGCCGACGCCGCCGTGCTGGCGACCTATGGCGAAACCGTGGTGCTGTGCGCCGTGACCGCCGCCAAGTCGGTGAAGGAAGGACAGGACTTCTTCCCGCTGACCGTCCACTATCAGGAAAAATATTCGGCCGCCGGTCGCATTCCGGGCGGCTTCTTCAAGCGCGAGCGCGGCGCGACGGAAAAGGAAACGCTGGTTTCCCGCCTGATCGACCGCCCGGTCCGCCCGCTCTTCCCCGAAGGTTTCTATAACGAAATCAACGTCATCGCCCAGGTTCTGAGCTTCGACGGCGAAAGCGAGCCTGACATCGTCGCGATGATCGCCGCCTCGGCCGCGCTGACGCTTTCCGGCGTTCCCTTCCTCGGTCCCATCGGCGCCGCTCGCGTCGGTTACAAGGATGGCGAATATCAACTCAACCCGTCGCTGGAAGAAGTGAAGACCGGCGAACTCGACCTGGTCGTCGCCGCCACCGGCAACGCCGTGATGATGGTCGAATCCGAAGCCAAGGAACTGTCGGAAGACGTCATGCTCGGCGCCGTCCTCTTCGCCCATGAAGCGTCGAAAAAGGTCGTCAACGCGATCATCGATCTCGCCGAAAAGGCCGCGAAGGATCCGTGGGACGTCGCCAAGGGCGACGATCTGGAAGATCTGAAGAAGAAGCTCAAGAAGCTGATCGGCAAGGACATCACGGCCGCCTACAAGCTGACCGACAAGTCGGCCCGCTCCAACGCGCTGAACGAAGCCCGCGCCAAGGCGAAGGCCCAGTTCGCTGCCGACGGCCTGGACGCACAGACCGTCATGGCCGGCATCAAGCTGACCAAGAAGCTGGAAGCGGAAATCGTCCGCGGCGCCATCCTGAAGGACGGCAAGCGCATCGACGGCCGCACCACCACCCAGATCCGCCCGATCGAGGCGATGGTGGGCTTCCTGCCGCGCACCCATGGTTCGGCGCTGTTCACCCGTGGCGAGACGCAGTCCATCTGCACCACCACGCTGGGCACCAAGGATGCCGAGCAGATGATCGACGGCCTGACCGGCGTTCATTATGAAAGCTTCATGCTGCACTATAACTTCCCGCCCTATTCGGTCGGTGAAGTCGGCCGCTTCGGCGCGCCGGGCCGTCGCGAAGTCGGCCATGGCAAGCTGGCATGGCGCGCCCTGCACCCGGTCCTGCCGACCAAGGAAGAGTTCCCTTACACGATCCGCGTCCTGTCCGACATCACCGAGTCCAACGGCTCGTCCTCGATGGCGACGGTCTGCGGCGGTTCGCTGTCGATGATGGACGCGGGCGTTCCGCTCAAGCGTCCGGTGTCGGGCATCGCCATGGGCCTGATCCTGGAAGGCAAGAATTTCGCTGTCCTCAGCGACATTCTGGGCGATGAGGATCATCTGGGCGACATGGACTTCAAGGTGGCGGGCACGGAAGCGGGCATCACCACCATGCAGATGGACATCAAGGTCGCCGGCATCACGCAGGAAATCTTCGAAGTCGCGCTGCGTCAGGCGAAGGAAGGCCGCGCCCATATCCTGGGTGAGATGAGCAAGGCCCTGTCCTCGACCCGCACCGAACTGTCGGCGCACGCTCCGCGCATCGAGACGATCCAGATCGACAAGTCGAAGATCCGCGACGTCATCGGCACCGGCGGCAAGGTCATCCGTGAAATCGTCGCGGAAACCGGCGCGAAGGTCGATATCGACGACGAAGGCATCATCAAGATCAGCTCGTCCGACATCAACCAGATCGAAGCCGCCAAGAAGTGGATTCTCGGCATCGTCGAGGAAGCGGAAGTCGGCAAGATCTACACCGGCAAGGTCGTCAACATCGTCGATTTCGGTGCGTTCGTGAACTTCATGGGCGGCAAGGACGGCCTCGTCCACGTCTCCGAAATGAAGAATGAGCGCGTGGAAAAGCCGACCGATGTCGTCTCCGAAGGCCAGGAGGTGAAGGTCAAGGTCCTCGAAATCGACCCGCGCGGCAAGGTTCGCCTGTCGATGCGCGTCGTCGATCAGGAAACCGGCGAGGAACTGGAGGACACCCGTCCGCCGCGCGAACCCCGCGAGCCTCGCGGCGACCGCGGTGATCGTGGCGACCGTGGCCGCGGCCCGCGCCGTGACGGCGGCGACCGTGGCGGACGCGGTGGCGACCGTGGCGGTGATCGCGGCCCGCGTCGCGACCGTGGCGGTGACCGTGGCCCGCGCGGCGAAGGCGGCCGTGGCGGCGATGACGACGGCGGCAACGCCGGTCTGCCCGATTTCCTGACCCAGGACTGATCACAGACCCTTAAATCCTCCCCATCGGAAGATGGGGAGGGGGACCGCCGCCGAAGGCGGTGGTGGAGGGGAAATACGCAGGTCGCGCCACTTTCCCTCAATCACCCAGACGGGCAGGGTCTTGAACCAGCCCCGCCACAGGCCGAAACCAGAGAAAAGGGCGTCCGGACCATCCGGACGCCCTTTTCTTTGGTTCGGTTAATTTCCTGATCTCAATCAATTGGCGAGCGCGAAAGTTATGTTACTGTAACAATAAGCTTCGGGGGGGGATATGCAGCGCAAGAACGAAAAATTCGTGGAGCGCCTGCCGCTCATCCCGCGAAGACCCTGGCACGCCTATTTCCTGACCACCTGCCTGTGCCTGACCGCGCTCGCCATTCGCAGCGCCGCCGAAATCATCCTGCCCATCGGCTATCCTTTCGTTTCCTTCTTCCCGGCGGTCATCCTCTCCTCCTTCCTCTTCGGCGTGCGGCCGGGCATCTATGCGGGGCTGCTCTGCGGCCTGCTGTCCTGGTATTTCTTCATCCCGCCGCGCATGGGCTTTCCCTTCAATCTGGGGGTCGTCCTGGCGCTGGCCTTCTACGGTGCGGTGGTGGCCGTGGACATCGCCCTCATCCATTTCCTGCAAAAGGCCAATTTCAACCTGGCGGTCGAACGCGAACGCAGCCACGCTCTGGCCGAAAACCGCGAACTGCTGTTCCACGAACTGCAACATCGCGTGTCCAACAATCTTCAGGTCGTGGCCGCCATGCTCTCGCTCCAGCGGCGCCATGTCGACCATGACCACGCCCGCCGCGCTCTGGACGACGCCTCGGCCCGGCTGGCGCTGGTCGGCCGCATCAGCCGCGCCCTCTACAATCCGTCGGGGCAGGGGCAGAATATCCGCGCCTTCCTGTCGACCCTGACCGCCGACGTGCTGGAGGCCAGCGGCCGCGAAGACATCGCCCTGACCATCGACGCGCCCGAAGACCTGATTTTCAAGCCCGACACGGCCGTACCCCTGGCGCTGATCGTGACGGAGGCGGTCAACAACGCCATCGAACATGGCCTGCCGCACCAGGGCGGCAGCATATCCGTCAGCCTGAACATGACGGACGACGGGATCAGCCTGAACGTCACCGACGACGGCAAGGGGCTGTCGGCCGATTTCGACCCCGCCTTCAACCAGAGCCTGGGCCTGCGCATTTCCAACGCGCTGGCCGGTCAGTTGAACGGCCGCTTCTCGCTCCATCCCGCGGCGAAGGGCGGCGCGACCGCCCGGCTCGACCTGCCCGTCCGCGCATAGTGACCCATCCCCTCCATTCTGCCGCTTGGCGAGGGCCATTCCCTCGGCTATGACCCGGCCATGCTGACGAAAACCATGACGCGCATCGGCGCGGCTACCGCACCGCTTCTGCTCGCCGCCCTGCTGTCGGGCTGCGCGACGTCGAAGAACAAGGCCGACACCCAATATGTCGCCCGCGATGTGTCCACGCTCTACAATGCGGGCAAATACCGGCTGGATCGCGGGCAGTACAAGCTCGCCGCCGCCCTGTTCGACGAGGTGGAGCGCCAGCATCCCTATTCCCCCTGGGCGCGCCGGGCGCAGCTCATGTCCGCCTTCAGCTATTATATGAACAAGGATTATCCGGAATCGATCGGCGCGTCGCAGCGTTTCCTGTCGATCCACACGGGCAACAAGGACGCGCCCTACGCTTATTATCTGATCGCGCTCTGCTATTATGAACAGATCGCCGACGTCACCCGCGACCAGAAGGTGACGAGCCAGGCGCTGGACGCGCTGGGCGAACTGATCCGCCGCTATCCCGACACGCGCTACGCCGCCGACGCCCGGCTGAAGCTCGACCTCGTCAACGATCACCTTGCGGGCAAGGAGATGGAGATCGGCCGCTTCTACCAGCGCCGGGGCCAATGGCTCGCCGCCACGCTGCGCTTCCGCACGGTGATCGACAAATATCAGACGACCACCCACACCCCCGAAGCGCTGGAGCGCCTGGTGGAATCCTATCTCTCGCTCGGCATCCCCGCCGAAGCGCAGAAGGCCGCCGCCGTGCTGGGCCGCAACTATCCGGGTTCGAAATGGTATGAGCGCAGCCACAAGCTGATGCGCGAACATCCGAACAAGGCCTGACCTGCTCTTATTCCCCTCCCTTCCAGGGAGGGGTTAGGGGTGGGTCGCGAGCGAAGCGAGCGCGCACTCCTTGCGTTCACCAGCGCCGCTGGCGCGGCACACCCACCCCCGGCCCCTCCCTGGAAGGGAGGGGGGAGTTTGACGCCTTGCTGACCGCTCTCTCCATCCGCAACGTCGTGCTGATAGAGGCGCTGGACCTGGATTTCGGGTCCGGCCTCGGCGTGCTGACCGGCGAGACGGGCGCAGGCAAGTCGATCCTGCTCGATTCGCTCGGCCTCGCGCTGGGCGCCCGCGCCGACAGCGGCCTCGTCCGCAATGGCGAAGCGCAGGCCAGCGTCACCGCGACCTTCGACACGCCCCGCGCCGACCATCGCGCCATCGACCTGCTGACCGAAAACGGCATAGACATCGATCCCGGCGAACCGCTGATCGTCCGCCGCATCGTCAAGGCCGACGGCGGCAGCCGCGCCTTCGTCAACGACCAGGCCTGCTCGGCCGCCCTGCTGCGCGACCTCGGCAGCGCGCTGGTCGAAATCCACGGCCAACACGACGATCGCGGCCTGCTCAACCCGCGTGGCCATCGCGCCCTGCTCGACGCCTATGGCCGCTGCGACACGGCCGCCGTCAGCGCCGCCCATCACGCCTGGCGCGCCGCCGCCGACCGCCTCGCGGAAAGCCGCGCCAGCGTCGAAACCGCCGCCCGCGACCGCGACTACCTCACCCACGCGGTCGACGAACTCACCCGCTTCGCCCCCGAACCCGGCGAGGAAGCCACGCTCGCCGAAGAACGCGCCACCATGCAGAAGGGCGCGCGCCTCTCCGACGATCTCTCCGCCGTCACCGAATGTTTCACCGGCTCCGACGGCGGCCTCGCCCAATTGCGTCAGGCCGCCCGCCGCCTCGACCGCATCGTCAGCGAATATGAACCGCTCGCCGAAGTCCTCGCCGCCCTCGACCGCGCCGTCATCGAAGCCAGCGAAGCCGAAGACCGCCTGGGCGAAGCCGCCGAGGCTTTGAGCTTCGATCCCGCCCGCCTCGACGCCATAGAAACCCGCCTGTTCGACCTGCGCGGCCTTGCCCGCAAACATCAGGTGCAGCCCGACGACCTCGCCGCCCTGCGCGACGAGATGGCCGCGAAACTGGCCGCCATCGAAGGCGGAGAGGAACATCTCGCTGCCCTCGAAGCCGATGTGAAGGCGAAGGCGGCGGCCTATCGCGAAGCCGCCCAGACCCTCTCCGCCGAACGCCGACAGGCCGCCGGAAAGCTGGACGCTGCCGTCGCCGCCGAACTCGCCCCGCTGAAACTGGACGCCGCCCGCTTCCGCACCGTCGTCGCGCCGCAGGACGAAGGCCAATGGGGCCCGCACGGCATGGATCGGGTGGAATTCGAAATCTCCACCAACCCCGGCGCGCCCTTCGCCCCCCTGGTCAAGATCGCATCGGGCGGCGAACTCTCCCGCTTCATCCTCGCGCTCAAGGTCGCGCTGGCCGAACAGGGCGGCGCGGACACGCTCATCTTCGACGAGATCGACCGCGGGGTAGGGGGCGCCGTCGCCTCGGCCATAGGCGACCGCCTCGCCCGCCTGTCGCAAACCAACCAGATATTGGTCGTCACCCACAGCCCGCAAGTGGCGGCACGGGGCGCAGGCCATATGTTGATCGCCAAATCCAGTGACGGCACCGTCACCCGCACCGGCGTCCACGCGCTGAGCGACGGAGAACGCCGCGAGGAAATCGCCCGCATGCTCTCCGGCGCCGAAATCACGGCAGAGGCGCGGGCGCAGGCCGAACGTCTGCTCGAAAAGTTATAAAGGCTTGATCCGGAGTCCCGCTCTTCTCCCTTCATCCACGACTGCAAGCCACCAGTTGCCCCATTTTCCTCCCCTCCCTGAAAGGGAGGGGCCGGGGGTGGGTAGTCGAGCGCAGCGAGGCTCGTTACGGCAGGGTTATGCGCTGCGTCGCCGAAGCAGCCCGACCACAAGCGACCGATTGCGGACATTAAATTCCTCCCTACGCGGAGCGTGGGGAGGGGGACCATGCGAAGCATGGTGGAGGGGAAATGCGGAGGTTGTGCCCCTTTCCCCTCCACCAGCCTCCGGCTGGTCCCCCTCCCCATCTATCGATGGGGAGGAATAGGATAGGTCCGCTTTCCACCCAATAACACCCCAACCCTCTGTGTCCCCCACCACCCCAGAATATCCGCTACCCGTGCGCAAAGCCCGACGCTAAAGACAGGCGCATGACCGATCCCAAGTCCATGACCGAAGCCGAAGCCGCCAACCGCCTGATGCGCCTCGCGCGCGAGATTGCGCGCCACAACCGCCTCTATCATGATCAGGACCAGCCGGAGATCACCGACGCCGCCTATGACGCGCTGATCCGCGAAAACAACGCGCTGGAAGCCGCCTTCCCGCACCTCATCCGCAGCGATTCCCCCAACGCCCAGGTCGGCGCCGCCCCCACATCGGCCCTCAAAAAGGTCCAGCACGCCGTCCGCATGATGAGCCTCGACAACGGCTTCGCGGATGAGGACATCGCCGAATTCATCGCCCGCGTCCGCCGCTTCCTCGCGCTCCCCGAGGACGCCCCCGTCGCCCTCACCGCCGAACCCAAGATTGACGGCCTGTCCTGCTCGCTGCGCTATGAAAAGGGCGAACTGGTCCTCGCCGCCACACGCGGCGACGGCACGACCGGAGAAGATGTCACCGCCAATGTCCGCACCATCCCGGACATCCCGCAACGCCTGACCGGCGACGCCATCCCCGACCTGTTCGAAATCCGGGGCGAAGTCTATATGGCCAAGGCCGATTTCGTCGCCCTCAACGACCGCCTGCTGGCCGAAGCCGAAGACCCCGAAAAGGCCCGCCAGTTCGCCAACCCCCGCAACGCCGCCGCCGGTTCCCTGCGCCAGAAGGACGCCGCCGTCACCGCCAGCCGCCCGCTGCGCTTCCTCGCCCATGGCTGGGGCGAAGTCAGCGCCGTCCCCGCGCAAACCCAGCTCGGCGTCATGCAGGCGATTGCGGGCTGGGGCCTGCCCGTCTCCGACCGCCTTACCTGCGTCGACACGCTGGAGGCGCTGATCGCCCACTACCGCGCCATCGAAGCCGCCAGAGCCGAACTGCCCTTCGACATTGACGGCGTGGTCTACAAGGTCGACCGGCTCGACTGGCAGCAGCGCCTGGGTTTCGTCGCCAAGGCCCCGCGCTGGGCCATCGCCCATAAATTCCCCGCCGAACGCGCCCAAACCACGCTCGAAGCCATCGACATCCAGGTCGGCCGCACCGGCAAGCTGACCCCGGTCGGCCGCCTGACCCCCGTCACTGTCGGCGGCGTCGTCGTCTCCAACGTCACCCTGCACAATGCGGACGAGATCGCCCGCCTCGGCGTCCGCCCCGGCGACCGCATCGTCGTCCAGCGCGCAGGCGACGTCATCCCGCAGGTGGTCGACAACCTGACCCGCGACGATCCGCGCAGCCCTTTCGCCTTCCCCGACCATTGCCCCGTCTGCCAGTCCGAAGCCGTGCGCGAGGAAGGGGAGGTCGACATCAGATGCACCGGCGGCCTGATCTGCGCCGCCCAGCGCTTCGAACGACTACGCCATTTCGTCAGCCGCGCCGCGCTCGATATCGAGGGACTGGGCGAAAAGAGCATAGAGGAATTTCTCGACCTCGGCTGGATCGCGGAACCGGCCGACATTTTCCGCCTGAAGTCCCATCGCCCCGACCTGCTGGGCCGGGAGGGCTGGAAGGAAAAATCCGTCGACAATCTCCTCGCCGCGATAGAGGCCAAGCGCCGCCCCGACGCCGCCCGCCTGCTCTTCGGCCTGGGCATCCGCCATATCGGCGCGGTGACGGCCCGCGACCTGCTGAAACGCTATACGACGTTGCCTGCCATCCACGGCCTGGCGAAGGAAATCATCGCCCTGCGCGCCGCCGCCGCTCCTGCGGAGGGGGAGGAGGAAAGCCGCTTCCGCAACCGCCTAGACAAGACCATCGCCGAACAGATCGGCGTGGAGAATGTCGGCTCGGCGGTCGGCCACGCGCTGGCCGATTTCTTCCACGAACCGCATAATGTGGATGTCTGGAACGACCTGCTGAGCGAAGTCTCCCCGCCCGATTATGTGGTCGAAACCACCGCCAGCGCGGTTACGGGCAAGACGGTCGTCTTCACCGGCAAGCTGGAAACCATGAGCCGCGACGAAGCCAAGGCGCAGGCCGAACGCCTGGGCGCCAAGGCCGCAGGCTCCGTCAGCGCGAAGACCGACCTGCTGGTCGCAGGCCCCGGCGCGGGCTCCAAACTGAAACAGGCCGCCGCGCTAGGGATCGAAGTGATCGACGAAGCCGCCTGGGCGGAGATCGTGAAAGCGGCGGGATAATCCCGCGATATTCAGTTCCCGACCTTCGCCTGCGCGAAAGCCACCAGCGAGCCGAACGTCTCGAACGTGTCGCCGTCGATATCCTCATCCTCGATCAGGATGCCGAATCGGTCCTCCATTTCGGTGAGCAGCCCGGCGACGGCCATGGAATCCAGTTCCGGCAGCGCCCCGAATAGCGGCGTGTCCGCATCGAAGGCGTCGACCCGGTCCTGCGACAGGGCCAGCACATCGCGCAGCAGGGCGCGCATCATCGTTTCGATATCCATTGCCCGGTCGACCGGTTGACTATTGTCCGCCCGCATGATGGGCGCCTACCTAATCGTTCCGATGCTAACCTACAAGCGCGGAAATGGCCGTGCGCGCCGCGGGCAGCCAGACGGAGGCGCGCCGGGGGTTGAAGAAATCCAGCCGGTACAGCGTCTCGCGCCGCTCCATCCAGTCGGTCTTGTAGCCATTGTCCCCCGTGCCATAATCGATCGTCGCGACATGATCGCGGTCGATGGCCTGGGCGAACATGGCATGGCTCAGCAGGCTGCCCGGCGAAGCGCCGTCGAACGCCTGATCATGCGCCAGCTTGTGGATCAGCGCCGTCCCATTCTCCACGGTCCACATCTGGGTGGCGACCGGCTGCTCCTCCAGCCGCGCAAAGCCCAGCCTCAGCGTCCCCGCAGCACTTTCCCGCTCCGCCAGCGCCCGCAGGAAGGACAGATTCGCTTCCGGCTGCTTCCAGCTTCGCCCATGCACCGCGACATAATCCCGCCACAGCGCATCGGTCAGCCGGTCCGAAATGCTCAGCGTGAAACGGCTGGCCCGGCCCTTGCGGCTGATCAGCGTACGCAGCCGCCCCGGCCTCTGCGCCCAATATTGCTCGAAGCTCCGCCCGTTCAGATCCAGTATATGCCGTCCGCCCATCGGCCGCCGGACCCCGAACCATCCGGCCCGGCGAAAGGCTTCGAGCAGCAGGTCCGAAGCCTCCGTCACCGGATAGAGGTCGACCTGTGCGCTGTCCTTCAACAAATTCTGCGCGATAACCTCCACCAACCGGCGGCGCACGGTCCAGTCAGGCGGCCCCAGAAAGACCGGCCCCCAATCGAAACTATACCAGTTGGCCAGAGCGCTCACCCGCCCGGCCTTGGGCGCGACCAGGAAAAGCCATGCCTGATGCTCCCCCTCCAACGCCTGAAAAATCCGCGCTTCCGTCGTCGCGAAACAATGCGCATGAAGCGATTCGAACCACTCGATCCGCTCGAACAGTGAAGACATGGCCGCCCGGTCGAGCGCATCGCCCAGCGCCTGACGCGCTTCCATGACGCTGCGATATTCCCTTGCGACCAGCAAACCATTATCTCCCCGGCGACGACTCCCCGAAATTAGGAAAAAAGTCTGGAGATGGAGTTAAGCGATTCCCCCCTGCCCATGATGGTCGACGGCGCGGAAGTGCGCCCCATCGACCATCTGCTGCTGCGCGGCGATCCGGCGCGCCCCGCGCTGGACGGCCGTTCGGGCACGCAAAGCTATGCCGAACTGGAAGTCACGCTGGGCCGCCTGGCCGCCTGGCTCGCCGGTTTCGGACTGGAAAAGGGCGCGCGAGTCGCAAGCTGGATCGCCAAGGGGCCGGTCGCCGCGCTGATGCCGCTCGCCGCACCCCGCGCCGGGCTGGTGCATCTACCGGTCAACCCGCTGCTCAAACATGCCCAGGTCGCCCATATTTTGGCCGACAGCGGCGCATCCCTCCTGATCGGCACCGCGAGTCGCCTCTCGACCCTGCACCCCTCCGACGTGCCGCAACCATGCCGCCTCCACCGGGAAGACGACGCGGCATGCGCGATGAGCGGCGGCGAGGCGCTGAATCCATCCGAAACCGCGCCGGACGATCTGGCCGCCATCCTCTACACCAGCGGCTCGACCGGACGGCCCAAGGGCGTGATGCTCAGCCACGCCAATCTCTGGCTGGGCGCGGCATCGGTAGCGCATTACCTCAATCTCACCCCGCAGGACCGGACGCTCTGCGTGCTCCCCTTCAGCTTCGACTATGGCCAGAATCAGCTTCTTTCCACATGGTTCGCGGGCGGCTGCGTCTATCCGCTCGACTATCTGACGCCCCGCGACGTGGTGAAGTCGGTCGACCGCCGCGACATCACCACGCTCGCCGGAGTGCCGCCGCTCTGGGTGCAACTCACTGAACTGGACTGGCCGGAGGAGGTGGCGGGCAAGCTCAAACGCCTCACCAACAGCGGCGGCGCGCTCACCCGCCCGCTGGTAGCGAAATTGCGGGCGCTGTTCCCGAAAGCCGACCTCTACCCCATGTACGGCCTGACCGAGGCCTTCCGCTCGACCTTCCTACCGCCCGCATTGGTGGAAAGCCACCCCGACAGCATGGGATCGGCCATCCCCCATGCGGAAATATTGGTCGTCCGCCCCGACGGAAGCATCACCGACGACGACGAACCGGGCGAACTGGTCCATTGCGGCCCGCTGGTTGCGCAGGGCTATTGGCGCGACGAAGCCCGCACCGCCGAACGCTTCAAGCCCGCCCCAAAAGCCTCCCGCTACGGCGGCATGGCGGTATGGTCCGGCGACACGGTGCGCCGCGACGCGCAGGGCCTGCTTTATTTCGTCGGCCGCGACGACGCGATGATCAAGTCCGCAGGCAACCGCATCAGCCCCACCGAAATAGAGGAAGCCGCCGCCGCCGTCGAAGGCGTGGCCGAAGCCGTAGCGCTGGGCATCAAGGACGACCGCCTGGGCCAGGCCGTCCTCCTCCTGTTGCGCGCCACCTCCCCGGAGCTAAAGGCGGAAGTCGAATCCCGGCTGAAGGCCGAACTCCCCAATTTCATGCAACCGCGAGAAATCCTCATGCTCCCCGAATTCCCTCGCAATCCCAATGGCAAGATCGACCGGGTGGCGCTGGCGAAGGCGCATGGCGCATGAAGCCGATGGGACCGATCCCCCCCTTCTTCACCAGCGAGGAGGGCATGTTGCTGATCGGCGGCAGCGGCGCGGCCAGCCTGGTCGACGAAGCAGGCGACACGCCCCTGTTCGTCTATGACATGGCCATAATAGAGGAGCAGGCACGGGCCTTCCGCGACGCCATGCCGCTCACCCTGTCGCTCCACTATGCGGTGAAGGCGAACCCCTATGCGCCCCTGCTGCAACGCATGGCGAAGCTGGTCGACGGCTTCGACGTGGCCTCCGGCGGCGAGCTGACGCGGGCGCTGGAGGCGGGCATGGACCCCGCCCATATCAGCTTCGCCGGGCCGGGAAAGCGCGACGACGAACTGATTGTCGCCATAGACAGCGGCGCGACGATCAATCTGGAATCGGAAGGCGAAGCGCGCCGCGCCATCGCCCTTGGCGAACAGCGCGGCCGAACGCCGAAACTGGCGATACGGGTAAACCCCGATTTCGACCTCAAAGGGTCCGGCATGCGCATGGGCGGCGGCGCCAAGCCCTTCGGCGTCGACGCGGATCGCGCCGCCGATCTCGCCCGCCGGGTGATCGACGCGGGGGCTGACTGGCGCGGCTGGCACATCTTCGCGGGCAGCCAGGCTTTGGGCGCGGAGGCGCTGATCGAAACGCAGGCGGCCACCATCGACCTCGCCACGCGCCTGTCCGATGCGGTGGGCGTCACGCCGCCGCTGGTCAATCTGGGCGGCGGCTTCGGCATCCCCTATTTCCCCGGCGACGAGCGTCTGGACATCCGGCCCATCGGCGAAGCGCTGGGCAAGCTGCTGGAGCAACGCGCCGACATATTGCAGGGCAGCGAATTCGCCATGGAACTGGGCCGCTGGCTGGTGGGCGAGGCGGGCGTCTATCTGACCCGCATAGTCGACATAAAGAAAAGCCAGGGCGAAACCTTCATCGTGGTCGACGGCGGCCTGCACCATCAACTGGCGGCCAGCGGCAATTTCGGCACGGTGGTCCGGCGCAACTATCCCATCGCCGTCGCCAACCGCTTCGGGCAGGCTCCCGCGCAGGAAGCCGCAACGGTCGTCGGCTGCCTCTGCACCCCCATCGACCGGCTGGGGGACAAGGTCGCGCTGCCGCCGGTGGAGGAGGGCGACCTGATCGCGATCTTCCTCGCCGGGGCCTATGGCGCGTCGGCCAGCCCCGCCGCTTTCCTTGGTCATCCGGCTCCCCTAGAACTTTTGATAGGCTGATTTGCCAACAACTTAACTCTAACGGTATATTTACCCTTTCCGGGCATGAAGGCTCCCAAAGCCTCGTGCCCGATGGCCCGCCTGTCCCTTGGCGGCCTCTTGCGCGCGGCCGCAAGCAAGAGGGTGAAGAGCATGCGTTTCCTGTCGGTTTCCCGGGCCTTGATCGGCGTATCGCTGCCTGCCATCGCCCTTTCCGGCTGCGCGTCGAACGGCAGCGCGCCGAACCTGCCGCCCGCATCCTTCGTCTCGACGCAGGAGGGGCCGGGCGAGGAATATGTGATCGGCCCGCTCGACGACCTCACCATCTTCGTGTGGCGAAACCCCGATCTGGGGGCGAAGGTTCAGGTGCGGCCGGACGGACGCATCACCACGCCGCTGATTTCGGACATGCCCGCCGTCGGCAAGACGCCCAAGCAACTGGCCGACGACCTGAAGGTCGCGCTCGGCAAATATATCGAAAATCCGCTGGTGTCGGTGATCGTCAACAATTTCTCCGGCACGTTCAGCCAGCAGGTGCGGATCGTCGGCGCGACGGAAAAGCCCGCGTCCATCCCGTACCGCGCCAACATGACCCTGCTGGACGCGATGATCTCCGTCGGCGGCCTGTCCGAATATGCGGCGGGCAACCGGGCGAAGCTGGTCCGCTTCAACCGGGAAAGCGGCAAGCAGCAGGAATATCAGGTCCGCCTGGGCGACCTGTTGAAGCGCGGCGACAGCAAGGCGAACGTCATGCTGGCGCCCGGCGACGTCATCATCATTCCCGAAAGCATGTTCTGACATGGCGGCGCTGGTCGACGAACTGCTGGTCATCCTGCACGGCATCTGGCTCCGCCGCTGGCTGGCGCTCGCCGTCGCATGGGGCGTGTGCCTGTTGGGCTGGCTGGGCATCGCGCTCATCCCCAACAGCTATGAATCGAAGGCGCGGGTCTATGTGAACACCCAGTCGCTGCTGGAGGACAAGGTGGGCATCACCCAGGTCCAGTCGCAGCAGGATCTGGATCGCGTGCGCCAGACGCTGGCCAGCACCGCCAATCTGGAACGGGTGGTCAAGGAAACCGACCTCAGCCGGACGGTCGACGGTCCCCGCGATCTGGCGGCCAAGATCGTCAAGCTGCGCGAAGGCATCATGGTCGTCGCGCAACTGGACCCCAGCATGATCGACATCAGCGCCACATGGGCCGATTCCGGCCTGTCGGACGGCGCCAATGCGCGCATTTCGCAGCAGATCGTGCAGAAGCTGGTCGACATCTTCCAGGAAACCAACCTGTCCTCCGACAAGGTCGAAACAAAACAGAGCCTCAGCTTCCTCGACCAGCAACTGGAGGCGCGGGGTAAGCAGCTTGCCGCCGCCGAACAGCGCCGCGTCGAATTCGAACAGCGCTATGCCGGGATGCTGCCGGGCGCGGGGTCGATCGGCCAGCGCATGGACGCCGCCCGGTCGGAAATCAATAGCATCGATTCGCAACTGGTGCAGGCGCAAAGCGCGCTGGCGGCGATGAACGGCCAGTTGGCTGGCACGCCGCAGACTTTGCCGGGCGTCGGCGCTTCGGGCGGCCCTTCGGCCCTGTCGCAGGCGCAGGCGGACCTTGCCTCCATGCGGGCGCGGGGCTTCACCAACAGCCATCCGGACGTGATCGCGGCCCAGCGGCAGGTCGACCTGCTGCGCGGGCAGGGCGGCGGCGGCGCGGGCAGCACGCCCAATCCCGCCTATCTCTCGATCCGCTCGATGCAGGCCGAACGCGCCGCGACGGTGCAGGGGCTTTCCGCCCGCAAGGCGCAGTTGCAGGCGGACCTGAACGCCATGGCATCCCGCCAGACCGACGAACCGGGCCTTGCCGCAGAGCAGGAACGGCTCGACCGCGACTATCAGGTGCTCAAGACCCAATATGACAAGATGCTGGCCGACCGGGAGGAAATCCGCCTGCGCGGCGACGTGAAGTCGGAAACCGGATCGATCCAGTTCCGCATCGTCAATCCGCCCAACCTGCCGACCGTGCCCGACGCGCCCAACCGGCCGCTGCTACTGCTGGGCGTGCTGATCCTGGGGATCGGCGCGGGCGTCGGCACGGCCTTCGCCATGGCGCAACTGAAGGGCGGCTTCCCCAATGCGGCGCGGCTGGAAAAGGCGCTGGGCGTGCCGGTGATCGGATCGATCAGCCAGACGGTGAACGCAGCGCAGGTCGCGGTGGAAAGGCAGCGGATGAAGTGGTTCGCGGGCGCCAGCGGCGGCCTTGCGGCGCTGTGCGTGCTGCTGGTCGTCATTGAATTCGTCCAGCGCGGACTGGCCTGAGGGGGGACTGGAAATGAACGAACATAAGTCCCTTTCCGGCGGAGGATCGCTGATCGAGCGGGCGACGCAGATTTACGATTTCGGCGCAGCCCTGCGCGGCCGGGCGGCTCCCGCGGTCGAAGTGCCGAAGGATGCGCCTGTCATAGAGGTCGCTCCGCCCGCGCCCATCGCCGCCGAAACGCCAGAGGCGGGCTATCGCGCGCCCGACTGGACCGGCCCGGTGCAGCCCATCGACCGCATCGCGCTGGTGGAGGCGGGCTATCTGCTGCCCGACGGCCCCGTCACCGCGATGAGCGAGGAATTCCGCCTGTTGAAGCGCGACCTGCTGGCCGAACTGGCGGGCAATGGACGCGGCAACCGCGTGCTGATCTGCTCCGCCCATAGCGGGGAGGGGAAGAGCTTCTGCGCGATCAATCTGGCGCTCAGCCTCGCGGCGGAAAAGGAGCGCGAAATCCTGCTGGTCGACGCCGATTTCGGCAAGCCCGGCATCCCTGAGGCGCTGGGCCTGAACGCCGGACCGGGCCTGATGGACGCGCTGGCCGATCCCGCCATCGCCATAGAAGATTGCGTGCTGCGCACCGACATTCCGTCCCTGTCCATCCTCCCGGCCGGACAGCGCAGCAATAACGACACTGAATATCTCGCCTCGGCGCGCACGGAAATGCTGCTCAACAGCCTGACCGAAGGCCGCCCCGACCGCATCATCCTGTTCGATTCGCCGCCCCTGCTGGCCGCCTCTCCGGCGGCGGTGCTGGCGGGCCATGTCGCCATCGCCCTGCTGGTGGTCCGCGCCGACCGCACCGGCGAAGGCGCGCTGCGCGACGCCGCCGGCCTGCTCAAGGGCGCGTCCAAGGTGAAGCTGCTGATGAACGGCGTGAATTTCGGCAGAAATAACCGCCGCTTCGGCAGCTATTATGCCCAGGCGCACAGTGCGGAGCAGGCAGACTGATGATCTCCCGCATCGCCCTCCTTCTCGCAGGCATCGCCCTGGCCTCGCCCGCCATCGCGCAGGACGAACGGCGCCGGGTCGACGTCACCCCCTATCTCGGCATCGATCAGGTGGTGGTCGCGCCGATCAAGGGCGATGGCGACGTCCTCACCTACACCAACGTCACCGCGGGCGTGACCGCCAGCATCCAGACCCGCCGTCTGGAGGCTTCGGCCGACCTGCAATATGCGCACAGCTTCGGCTGGGGCGGCGACCTGAGCGATCAGGACATCATCAGCGGCATCGTCAGCGGCCAATATGGCCTGGCGCGCGGCCTGACGCTGAACGCAGGCGGCCTCGCGACCCGCGTGCGAACCGATGGCCTGTCGGGCGCGTCAGTACGCAACGACGGCTATAGCAGCCAGGTCTATGCCGCCTATATCGGCCCGTCCTACACCACGCGGCTGGGCGACCTCGATATCGGCGCTTCCTATCGCCTCGGCTATGCGCGGGTGGAGGATGACGTGAATGTCGACTTCCCCGGCGCGCCGCTGGGCAACGGATTCGCCGAATCGACCACCCACGACCTGATGGGATCGGTGGGCGTCGGCCCCGGCGTCTGGATGCCGCTAGGCCTCGTCGCCAGCGCGGGCTACAGCCGGGAAGACGCGGACCAGCTCGACCAGCGTTTCGAGGACAAATGGGCACGGCTCGACGCGACCCTGCCGGTCTCGCCCACGCTCGCCCTGATCGGCGGCGTCGGTTATGAAAAAATAGAGGTCAGCCAGCGCTCTCCTTTGTTAGATTCCAATGGCTTACCGGTCATTTCCTCCAACGGCCGCTATGTCACCGATACCACGTCACCTCGCCAACTCATTTATGATTTCGACGACATCATCTGGGATGTCGGCGTCCTCTGGCGACCAAGCCACCGCACCTCGCTGACCGCCCGCGTCGGCGAACGCTATGGCGGGATGACTTATTCGGGCAGCTTCATCTGGCAGGGCCGCAACAAGTCCTTCGCCCTGGTGGTGTTCGACGGCATCGACAGTTTCGGCCGGGTCATCACCTCCAACGTCGCGGCGATGTCGGGCAGCGACCTCAACATCGTCCGCAACCCCTTCACCGGCGACTTCACCGGCTGCGCCTTCTCCACCACCGGTGGCGGGCAATGCTTCAACGATGCGCTGGCAGGCGTCACCGGCGTGAATTTCCGCTATCGCGGCGTCGCAGCCCAGTTCGCCGCAGAGCGGGGTCCATGGGGAATGGGCATCGGCCTTGGCTATTCGCAGCGCAAGTTCGTCACCCCCTCCGGCGAGACGGTGCTGGTGCGCGGCTCGCGGGACCAGAACTGGTACGGCAACGCCTCGCTCACTTACCGGGTCGACAGCCAGTCGAGCATCGATACGGCGGTCTACGCCAATTATTTCGACGCCAGCGGCAATCGCCTGGATGTGCTGAACCTGGGCGCCTTCACCAGCTATTACCGCCTGATCACGCGCAATTTGCAGGCGTCGGCCTCGGTCGGCGTCGACAGCGCCAAGGCGGACAATCTGGACGCCGTCATCAACGCCATGGGCCAGCTTGGCCTTCGCTACACTTTTTAAGCCAATGCCCGGTCGGGTGGAGAGATAGACATGTACGATCAGTTCTACGGATTGCAGGGACGCCCGTTCCAGCTAACGCCGGACCCGCATTTCTATTTCGAAAGCGCGACCCATCGCAAGGCGCTGTCCTATCTGGGCTACGGCCTGGCGCAGGGTGAGGGCTTCATCGTCATCACCGGCGACATCGGCGCGGGCAAGACGACGCTGGTCGGGCACCTCATGAACACCATCGACCCTTCGCGACTGACGGCGGTCAAGATCGTCTCTACCCAGGTCGAAGGCGACGACATGCTGCGCCTCGCCGCCCAGAGCTTCGGCCTTGCCGTCGACGGCATGCCCAAGGCGCAGATATTGAAGCAGATCGAAGCCTATCTCCACGCACAGGCGCGGGCGGGCAAGCGGTCGCTGCTGATCGTCGATGAGGCGCAGAACCTGCCGATCTCGGCCATCGAGGAATTGCGGATGCTCTCCAACTTCCAGTTGGGTGGGCAGTCGCTGTTGCAGATTTTCCTGCTGGGCCAGCCGGAATTTCGCGACCTGCTGAAGTCGCCGGAACTGGAACAACTCCGCCAGCGCGTGATCGCCACCCATCATCTCGACCCGATGATGCGGCGCGAGGTCGAACCCTATATCCTGCACCGCCTGTCGCTGGTCGGCTGGCAAGGCGATCCGCAATTCACGCCGGAGGCCTTCGCCGCCATCTATGCCGCGACCGGCGGCGTGCCGCGCCGGATCAACGTGCTGGTGAGCCGGGTGCTGTTGCTGGGTGCGCTCGATCAATTGTCGGTGATCGATGCGGAAGTGGTTTATGCGGTCGTCAACGACATGGGCGCCGACGCCGACGTAACGCCCGAACCGATGGCGCGCAGCGTGCTGGACGATGCCGAGGAACTGGCCGAGGCGCCTGCGCCGGTCGCCGCCGATCCGGCCGTGTCGGAAGAAGTCTTGGCGCTCCGGGCCGAAGTCGAAGCCCTGCGCAGCGCGCCGCCGGAACCGGCGGCCGGTCTGCTGGAAGAAATCGCCTCATTGCGGGCGGAAATCGATACGTTGCGAGCGGAGAACGACTTTGCCCGCGCCGTGCCGACCGTCGATCCCGAAGCGCTCAAGGACTGCTTCACCCTGATCGAGGAACGGCTTTCCACCCTGGAATTCCGCGTGACCGAACAGGATACGGCGCTGCGCCGGGTGCTGACTTTGCTGGTCGAATGGGTCGAGCGCGAGGAACGGATGGGCGATGCGCCGCACAGCGCCGCTGCGTGATCCATGCTCAATGCCCTTTCCGTTGACGTAGAGGACTGGTTCCAGGTCGGCGCGTTCGAGCGCACGATCCGGCGCGAGGATTGGGCCGGATTGCCCCATCGGGTCGAAGCCAATACCGACGCAGTGCTGGCGCTGTTCGAGGAGGCTGGGGTCAAGGCGACCTTCTTCACGCTGGGCTGGGTGGCGGAACGCCATCCGGCGCTGATGCGGCGCATCGTGGATGCAGGGCATGAGGTGGCGAGCCATGGCTATGACCATAAGCGGGTGTTCACCTTCGACGGCGCGCAATTCCGGGCCGATCTCTGCCGCTCGCGCGCGATATTGGAGGATGCTTGCGGGCAGGCGGTAACCGGCTATCGCGCGCCCAGCTTCTCCATCGACCGGCGAGTCCCCTGGGCGCATGAGGTGCTGGCCGAGGAAGGCTATGCCTATAGCAGCAGCGTCGCTCCGATCCGCCACGATCATTATGGCTGGCCGGAAAGTCCGCGCTTTGCCTGGAAGCCTGTGATTGGTTCGCCTCTGATCGAACTGCCGGTGACGACGGCCAGATTGGCCGGCCGCAATCTGGCCGCCGGAGGAGGCGGGTTTTTCCGGCTGCTCCCCTATGGCTTTTCACGCTGGGCTATCCGGCAGGTCAACGGGCGGGACCGGCGGCCCGCGATCATCTATTTCCATCCGTGGGAGATCGATCCGGAGCAGCCCCGCGTAGAGGGCGCGCCGCTGCGCTCACGGGTACGGCATTACACTAATCTCTCGATAATGGCGGCCAAGCTGCGCCGCCTGACACGTGATTTTGCCTGGGGCCGCGTCGATGCGCTGGCGGCGCAGGAAGCGGAGCGGGCGGCATGATGGCCGGAGAGAGCATGGTCACATCGCTCGATCTGACCGATCCGGCGCAACGGTCTGCGGCGGACGCGTTCGTGATGGCGCATGCCGACGGCACCCCCTTTCACCGCCCGGCCTGGTTGACGGCCGTGGCGCGGGGTACGGGCAATCCGGCGCATATGCTGGCCGCGGTGGCGCCGTCGGGACAGATTGCCGGGCTGCTGCCGTTGCATCATGTGAAGAGCGCCCTGTTCGGGCAGGCTTTGGTGTCTTCGGGCTTTGCCGTCGATGGCGGAATTCTGGCCAGCGATCCGGCGGTCGTCGCCGCACTGGCGGCCGCCTGCGAGGGCATGGCGCGGGGTGGCGGCATAGACTCGGTGGAACTACGCGGCGGGCCGGTCCCAGGCGAGGGCTGGGCGCTGCACGAGGGCAGCCATCTCGGCTTTGCGCGGCCGATTGCGGAGGACGATGAGGCGGAATTGCTGGCCGTGCCCCGCAAGCATCGAGCGGAATTGCGCAAGGCGCTGGCGAACGATGCGCTGCGGATCGAAGTCGGGCGGAAGGTGCGACATCTGAAGGCGCATTATCGCGTCTATTCGGAAAGCGTCCGCAATCTCGGCACGCCGGTCTTTCCGGCGCGGCTGTTCCGCGAAGTGCTGGCGGCCTTTGGCGAGGATGCCGACATATTGGTCGTGCTGGAAGGCGATCGGCCGGTTTCGGCGGTGTTGACCCTCTATCATCAGGGTCGCGTGATGCCCTTCTGGGGCGGCGGCATCGCGGATGCGCGGCGGCTTCGGTCCAACGAACTCATGTATTACCGGTTGATGGGCCATGGGCGGGCGCGGGGCATGCGCATCTTCGACTTCGGGCGGTCCAAGGCGGGCAGTGGGCAGGCCGCGTGGAAGAAGAGTTTCGGCTTCGATCCGATGCCGCTTTCCTATCATAGCTGGTCAGCGACCGGCGAACGGCGCGACATCAATCCCAACAGCCCGCAATATCAGCGGCGGATCGACCTCTGGAAAAAGCTGCCCCTGCCGGTTGCGAACCTGATCGGACCTTTCATAGCGCGGGGGCTGGGGTGACGGGAGAGATACTCTTTCTCTGCCACCGCATCCCCTTTCCGCCGGACCGGGGGGACAAGATTCGATCCTATCATCTGCTGGAGCGGATGGCGCAGGTCGCGCCGGTGCATGTGGGCTGTTTCGCCGACGATGCGCGGGACATGGAATTCGCGCCGGACATGGCGAAGCTGACTGCCAGCCAGTGCCTGCTGATGCGGGACCGTTCGCGGGTGGTGGCGGGCTTGAAAGGTCTGGCAACGGGGCAGCCGCTGCTGGTGTCGCTGTTCGATCATCCGGACCTGCATCGCTGGGTCGCGAAGCTGCTGGAGGAACGGCCCATAAGGGCGGTTGCCGCCTATTCCGCGCAGATGGCGCATTTCGTTCCGCCGCTGCCCGATGGGGTGCGCTTCGTCATGGATTTCGTGGATTTCGATTCGGCCAAATATGCGGCCTATGGCGCGCAGGGTGCCGGGCCAATGGCGTGGATCAATCGGCGCGAGGGACGGGTTCTGCTCGACTTCGAACGGAAGGTGGCGGAGCGCGCCGACCTTTGCGCCTTCGTGAGCGAGGCGGAGGCGGCCTTGTTCCGGCAGGCGAGCGGATTGGGACCGGATCGCATCGTCGGTATCGATAATGGCGTGGCGCTGGATTATTTCGATCCCGCTTCTGATTTCCCGATGGTGGAGCGTCCGGACGGTCCTCTGCTCGTCTTCACCGGACAGATGGATTACCGCCCCAATGTCGAGGCGGTGGAGAGCTTCGCCCGCGAAACCCTGCCTGCGATCCGCGCCCGTTGTCCGGAGGCGCTTTTCGCCATTGTCGGCCGCAATCCGACGAAATCGGTCCAGGCGCTGGCCGGGCTTCCCGGCGTGATCGTGACCGGCGCCGTGCCCGACGTGCGCGGTTGGCTGGCGGCGGCGGATGTGGTCGTGGCGCCGCTGCGGATTGCGCGGGGTATCCAGAACAAGGTGCTGGAGGCCATGGCCATGGCGCGGCCCGTGGTCGCCTCTCCGCAAGCCGCCGAAGGGATCGACGCGCAGGATGAAGAGCATCTGCAGATCGCCGCCGACCCCGCGCAGGAGGCGGAGAAGATCATCGCCTTGCTGTCGGACAAGGATCGCGCCGGACGTCTCGGCCGGGCGGCGCGCGCGCGGATGGAGGAACGCTATCGCTGGTCCGCGACGTTGGCCGGTTTGCCGGAGATGCTGCTTGGATCGCCGCTCCCCGCCGATAGAGAGGCCGTATGATCGAGCGCATCCTGTCGATGAAGCCGGAGGGCGAACTGGTGGGCTGGCGCGGTCATCTGACGGCGCTTGGCATTATCGCCTTCACCATATTGGCGCTGTTTCATCGCGATGTGCTGGGCATGATGGCGATCTGGTGGAATGCCTCCACCTATGGCCACTGCCTGTTCATTCCAATCATCATCGCATGGCTGGTGCAGCAGCGTTTGCCGGGCCTGCGCAAGCTGGAACCGACCGCCTGGATGCCGGGGCTGCTCTGGCTGGGGCTGGGCGCCTTCGCCTGGATGCTGGGCGCGGCGGCGGGCGTGGCGGTGGTCCGCCATGGCGCGTTGATCCTGATGTTGCAGGGGTCGGTGATCGCATTGCTCGGCCCGGCGGTGGCACGGGCGCTGCTTTTTCCGCTTTTCTACGCCCTCTTCATGGTGCCGTTCGGGGAGGAGATCGTCGCGCCCCTGCAACTGGTGACGGCGCATATCAGCATGATTTTGCTCGATCTGACGGGCATTCCCGCGCAGATGCAGGGTATCTTCATCACCACGCCCAATGGCTATTTCGAGGTGGCGGAGGCTTGTTCCGGCGCGAAGTTCGTGATCGCCATGACCGCCTATGGCCTGTTGGTCTGCAATGTCTGCTTCACTCGTTGGAAACGGCGGATCGCCTTCATGACCGGGGCGCTTTCCCTCTCGATCCTGGCCAATGGGGTGCGGGCGTTCGCCACCATCTTCGTCGCGGAAATGACGACCATCGATGCGGCGGCGGGGTTCGACCATGTCGTCTATGGCTGGCTGTTCTTCGCCGTTATCATGATTGTGGTGATGGCCACCGCCTGGCCCTTTTTCGACCGCAAGCCGGGCGATCCCTGGTTCGATCCGGATCGTCTGCGGCAAAGAGGGGGATCGGCAACGGGGGCGGTGGCGGGCGGCGCCTTGGCGATCATCGTGGCGCCGCCGCTCTGGCTGGCGGCGAGCGCGGCGGCAGGCCCGGCTTTGCCCGCTGCCCCCGCGATGCCCGACGTGAAGGGGTGGGTGCGCAGCGACGAAAATCCGCTCCATCCATGGCGGCCGCGCTTCGACGGCGCCGACTATCTGAGCATGGCGCGCTATCGCAATGCGGCGGGGCAGGTCGTCGACCTTGCCGTCGCCACCTTCGACCGGCAGGATGAGGGGCGCGAACTGGTCGGCTTCGCGCAGGGGGCGGCCGACCCCGACGGCGACTGGACATGGGCGCAGCCGGCTCCAGCGCCATCCGACGGTCGGGGCGAACAGATCACCGGTCCGGGCCGCGTGGTCCGCCATGTGGTGAGCTTCTATATCGTTGGAACGGGGCGTCCGACCGGCAGCGGCCATCTGGTAAAGCTGGAGACGATGAAGGCAAGGTTGCTGCGCGGCGATCAGCGCGCCGCCGCTATCCTGGTCTCGGCAGAGGAAGGGGAAGGGCGTTCTTCTGATGCCGCGATTGCTGCCTTTCTCCATGATCTGGGCGATGTGAAGGATTTGGCTGACCGCAGCCTCCGAACCCGCTAAGAGCCTTCGCATGTGCGGAATTGCGGGCATCTTCCACCTTGAAACGGCCAAGCCCGTCGATCCGGCGCGGGTCGGGCTGATGCTGGACGCCATGCCGTGGCGCGGGCCTGACGACAGCGGCATCTGGACCGCGCCGGGCGTGGGATTGGGCCATCTGCGCCTGTCGATCATCGACCTCGGCAGCGGATCGCAGCCGATGCTGACCGAGGATGACAGCCTTGCCGTCGTCTTCAACGGCGAGATCTACAATTTCAGGGAGGTCCGTGCCGAACTGGAGGCGAAGGGCCATGTCTTCCGCACGGAAAGCGACACCGAAGTCATCCTGCACGGCTACCGCCAATGGGGCGAGGCCTGCGTCGAGAAATTCAACGGCATGTTCGCCTTCGCCCTGTTCGATGCGCGGGCGCAGGCGCTTTGGCTGGTGCGCGATCGCCTGGGGGTGAAGCCACTCCATTATGCGCTGCTGTCCGACGGCAGCCTGATCTTTGGATCGGAACTGAAGAGCCTGCTCGCCCATCCCTTGCTGCGCCGGGCGCCGGATCTGTCGGCGGTCGAGGATTATCTCGCTTACGGCTATGTGCCCGACGATGCTTGCATGGTGGCGGGCGTGCGCAAGCTGGGCGCGGGCGAGACCTTGCGCATCGTGCGCGGACGCCCGATGCCCCAGTCGCAGCGCTATTGGGACGTCAGCTTTGCCGACCGCAGCAGGGCGAAGCCGGAGGCGCTGGAGGAGGAACTGGTCGCGCTGATGCGGCAGGCGGTGCGGTCGCGTATGGTGGCTGACGTGCCGCTGGGGGCCTTCCTTTCCGGCGGCGTGGACAGCAGCAGCGTGGTCGCGCTGATGGCGGAGGCGTCGAAACAGGCGGTCAAGACCTGCACCATCGGCTTCGACGTCAAGTCGCTGGACGAAACCGCCTATGCCGACCGGATTGCGCGGCGTTTCGCTACGGATCACCGGATGCGGATCGTGTCGCCCGACGATTATGGGCTGATCGATACGCTCGCCCTGCATTTCGACGAACCTTTCGCCGACGCGTCCGCGCTGCCGACCTATCGGGTATGCGAACTGGCGCGGGAGCAGGTGACGGTGGCGCTGTCCGGCGATGGCGCGGATGAGGCTTTCGCGGGCTATAGACGGCACCGGTTCCAGATGCAGGGCGAGCGTTTGCGCGGACTGATACCGGCATCGGTGCGCCAGCCTCTGTTCGGCACTTTGGGCCGCTATTATCCCAAGGCGGACTGGGCGCCGCGGGCCTTGCGGGCCAAATCGACCTTCCTCGAACTGGCGGGGGAAGGCGGGGAAGCCTATGCCGCTTCGGTCGGGGCAACGCCTCACGCGCTGCGGCAAAGATTGTTCAGCCAGGATATGAAGACGCGGCTGGGCGCCTATAGGGCAGAGGATCGATATATCAAGGCGATGGCCGAGGCGCCTGCCCGCGACCCGCTGGACCGGGCGCAATATGCCGATCTTCGCATCTGGCTACCCGGCGATATCCTGACCAAAACCGACCGGATGAGCATGGCCGTCAGCCTGGAGGCGCGGGAACCGCTGCTCGATCACCGGCTGGTGGAATTCGCCGCCCGTCTGCCGGTCGCTCAGCGAATAAGGGGCAATAGCGGCAAATATCTGATGAAGAAGGCGATGGAGCCTTATCTGCCGCAGGACATCCTCTACCGGCCGAAAATGGGTTTCGTGACGCCGATCAGCGCCTGGTTCCGGGGACCGCTCGCCGGGGAGGCGACGGCGATCGCCGGGGGATCGGCTTTGGCGAAGACCGGCTGGTTCGACGCGAAGATGCTGGGCAAGGTTGCGGCGGATCATAAGGCCGGGCTGGCCGATCATGGACGGCTGTTGTGGCAGTTGCTGATGCTGGATAAGGCTTTGGGAAGGTTGTTCAGCCTTTGATTCTGGCACCATCGTGCTCCTGCCTCCGCAGGAACGCGATGTTCTGATGTCCCGTGGCATTCAAACCCTTGAAAGCAGTGGCGAGCAATGCCAACGGGATTTTCGAGCAAAGCAATTAAGGTCCATAGGTGACAGTCTCCAAGGAAATCGTGCGGGTGCGCCTGTACCTGCTGTGTCTGCTGGGGGACATGGCGGGGCTTTTCCTGTCCTTCCTGTTCGCCAACTGGCTGGTGCTGGGGGCCTTTTCGGGCGAGCCGGGCAAGCCGCACGGCCTGGTCATGTTCGCGATGATCGCGCCCCTCTACGTGCTGCTGGGGGTGCAGGGCGGCGCCTACGGCATCCATATGCTGGAGGATTTGCGGCGCGGCATCTTCCGGGGGCTGCTTGCCCTCGCGCAGGCGGCGATGCTGATGCTGCTGATCGTCTATCTGGGCAAGATCGCGGAGCAGCTTTCGCGTCTGACCTTCATCGTCGGGCTGGCCCTTTCGGCGGTCGGGGTGGCGATGGTGCGGCTGGCTATCGGCCGCCTGGGCGCGCGGCTGCTGGGCGAGGTGCCGCACCTGACCGTCGTCATCATGGACGGCGTGCCGATCGACGCCGGTCCGCATATGCATGTGATAGAGGCCGCCGCCGCCGGCCTGCATCCCAAGGGGCATGATGCCGACATGGCCGCCCGCCTGGCCGCCGCCGTCGGCATGGCGGAGCGGGTGATCGTCGCCTGTCCGATGGAGCGGATGGATGACTGGTCGGTAGCGCTGAAGTCGCTTTCAGCTCGCGGCGAGATAGTGGTGCCGGAACTGCTGCGCTTCGCCCCGGCGCGGGTGGACGAGTTTGACGGCCAGCCCACGATCATCGTGGCGGGCGGACCCTTCCAGTTTCGCGACCGGCTGATCAAGCGCTTCTTCGACATTATCGTGGCGACGGCGGCGACCATCGCCTTGTCGCCGGTTTTGATTGCGGCGGCCCTGGCGGTGAAGCTCACCAGCCCCGGCCCGGTTATCTTCCGCCAGCCGCGTATCGGCCGCGACGCCCGGCCGTTCAGCATCTACAAGTTCCGGTCCATGCGCGCCGAAGCCAGCGATCACAAGGCCGACAAGCTGACTGGACGCGACGATGATCGGGTGACGGCGGTGGGCCGCTTCCTGCGCAAGACCAGCATCGATGAACTGCCGCAGCTCTTCAATGTCCTGCGCGGCGACATGAGCATCGTCGGCCCGCGCCCCCATGCCGCCGCCGCCAAGGCCGGGGACAGCCTCTATTGGGAGGTGGACGACCGCTATTGGGAACGGCACTGCATCAAGCCGGGCATGACCGGGCTGGCGCAGGTGCGTGGCCATCGGGGGTCGACCGATCATCATCAAGATCTGATCGACCGGCTCCAGTCGGACCTGGAATATGTGACCAAATGGTCGATCTGGCGCGACCTGCGCATCATCGTGGCGACCATCGGCGTGCTGGTGCACCACAAGGCTTATTGATGGATGCGATCGATCTTGTCGCGGCGGCCGTGCTGCTGCTGTCGCTGGCGGCGGTGGGCTGGCCGTTCCTTTTCTATCCGTTGATCCTGCGGATGCTGCCCATCCGTCCGGAACATCCCATCCCCGGACCGCCGCCGACTGCGTCGCTGCTGTTCTGCGCCTATAATGAAGAGGCGGCGATGCCGGAAAAGCTGGCCAATCTGGCGATGTTGAAGACCCGTTATCCAGGGCTGGAAATCCTCGCCTTCGACGATGGCTCTTCCGACGAGACGGCGGCGCTTATCGCCGGGCAGGGCGATCTGGTGACGCTGCTGCGCGGACCGGGGCGAAGCGGCAAGGCGCATGGCATGAAGCTGCTCGCGGCCAAGGCGCGGGGCGACGTGCTGATCTTCACCGACGCCAATGTGATGCTGGACGCCGACGCCATCGACAATCTGTTGGCGCGCTATGCCGATCCGGAGATTGGCGGAGTATTGGGTTCGCTTCATTATATGGGCGACGGGGAAAGCGCGACCGCCTCGGTCGGTTCGCTTTACTGGCGGATCGAGGAAAGGCTTAAGGACGAAGAATCGCGCACCGGCAACGTGCTGGGGGCGGATGGATCGATCTTCTCGATCCGGCGGGCGCTTTATCCGGAATTTCCCGACAGCGTGCTCGACGACCTGACCGTTTCCATGGCGGTGGTCTTTGCAGGCAGGCGGTTGGTGAAGGCAAAGGATGTGATCGCCCGCGAGCGGCTGGTGGCGGCGCGGCGCGACGAATATCGGCGCAAGGTCCGCATCGCTGCCCGCGCCTGGCATACGCATGGCCATTTGCGGCCGCAGTTGCGGCGCATGGGGATCCTGGACCGCTTCAAATATGCCTCTCGCAAGATCGTCCGGTGGTTCGGCGGCATTTTCATCCTGACCGGAATCGTTGCGGCCGGGACGCTGGCGATGCGGATTTCGCCGACGCTCTATATGGTTGGCGGGCTGACCGGCGTTTTCGTCCTCTGGCGGGGCTTGCGTTCCAGGGGTGGACCGTTTGCGGCGTTGGTGGATATCGTGATCGCCTATTTCGCCACGCTCCAGGGGGTGTTGAAGGCGATGACCGGGCGCACCGTCACCATCTGGAATCCCGCCAAGTCGCGCTGATCCCTCTCGCCAAAGCGGTGGCATATTGTATAGGCGAGCGATCCTTTTGCGGAGCCAAGGCGTGATTACTTTCCAGCGGGTGGCGAAAGCCGCCGGCAAGCATCTGACCCGGACCATGCTGGCCGTGCGCAAGGCGTTGGGCGCGCGGGCCAGCCGGGGGTGTCCGGCCTGCGGGCAGGCGGTGGTCGGCTTCTTCCGCTATGGCGACAATGGCGAATGGGGTTGCCCGAACTGCGGCGCTTCCCCCCGTGAGCGATTGATGAACCATCTGATCGCAGGGGAAGTGTTGACCGTGCCAGCCGGGGGGGCCGTGCTGCACATGGCGCCCAATGAATCCAGTCTGGTGAAGCGCTTTTCCGCCGCCGCAGATTATACGCCCGCCGACCTCGATCCTGGCCGTTACCCTGTGCCGAACATGCGGCGCGTCGACCTGATGGCGCTGGACGCCAGCGAGCGTTACGACCTCTTCTACGCCAGCCATGTGATGGAACATGTGCCCGACGATCATGCCGTGCTGCGCAACATCCACCGCGCATTGAAGCCAGGCGGCGAGGCCTGGCTGATCGTGCCGCTTTGGGAGAAGCCGACCGAGGACGGCAGTTTCGACATCCCTCCCCGCGAGCGCGAACGGCGTTTCGGCCAATGGGATCATGTGCGTCAATATGGCCCGGATTTCGCCGACCGCATCCGCGCCGCTGGCTTTGAACTGGAGGAGATCGACGCCAGCGGCATCGATGCCGACACGCGGCATTATTATGCGCTGGACGACCGGCTGTTCCGCGCCCGCAAGCCGCAGGGAAGCGCAGCCCGGTGAGCGAACCGCTCGGCAGGGCGCTCGCCCGGATGGAGGCTTCGGCCCGCATCCTTGCCCTGATCAAGCTCGCTAATGTCGGGCTGACGCTGATCTGGGGCTTTGCCGTCACCTATGTGTTCGTGCGCGTCCTGCCGATCAGGGAATTTCAGTCCTTCCTCCTACTCGTGGCGTTCGGCAATTTCACCATTTCCGCCGAATTCGGCCTCACCAGCATCATCTATGCGCGGCTGCGGCGGCATTGGTTGGGGCATTTGGGGCTGGCCATGGGGCAGGACGATGAAGGCGGTTTTCGGCTGGAAGAGATGGGAATATTGTTCCTGTTCCTTGGCCTGCTGATCGCTGGCGGTTTCGCCATCCTGCTTGCGGCGCTCGCCCTGGGCGGCCTGCATACCGGCATGCCGTTGCTGTTCCTGCTGTTCTTCCTCTCCGCCTGCATCAACCTGCCCGCATTGCTTGCCAAGAGGGCGCTGGCGGCGGTGGATGGGAATTTCCTTTGGGAAGCGCTCGACTGCCTGCGCCGGGTGATGACGATCGCATTGCTGCTGTTCATCCTGCAGGGTCTCGACCCGCGCCTGTCGGTTGCCTTGCAGCTTTGCGTCAGTGTCGTCGTGATCGGCTATGCCATAGCGTTGGTGCATGGCCGCCTGGGCATGAAGGCGCGGCACTGGCTGTCCTTCCGGGTCGGCGGAGGGCATGTCCGGGCTCATTATCTGCGCGATATCGGGGCTTCAGCGGCATTCACCATTTCGGAGATACTGGCCTATAACGCCCCTTATTTTACCATCGTGGCGGTTACCCATGATGCGCGGCCGATGCTGGTCTTCGACTTTTTCTTCAAGATGTCGCGGTCGCTTTCGATGCTGGTGCGGGCGATGGTGGAGGCGGCCTTGCCCCGGATCACGAGGGCCTTTCACGCGGGTGACAGGGCGCGTTTGCGGCAGTTGATGGGGCGGGCGCTTGGGGTCGCGCTGTTCTTCGCAGTGGGCGCTTCGGCGGCCCTGCTCTTGCTGGGTGAATGGCTGTTCGCCAAGCTGTTCGACGGCCGCGCCGCAATTGACCGCATCGACCTGCTGCTGATCGACGGCGCGTTGCTGGCGCTCGCCGTGATTTGCGTATCGGTCTATGTGCAGGGCGCGCTGGGGCGATTCAGCCTGTTGCTGAAAAGGTCGCTGCCTTTCCTCGCCGGTTCGCTGCTGAGCGTGCCGTTGGCGCGGATGTTCGCGCCGGAGCGGTTCGATCAACTGTTCCTGGTCCTCTACACGCTGACCTTGTTCGCTGCCGCCGTCCTTCATGGCCTTTCGCTGCGCCGGTTGATGGGAAGCTGCATATGAAAGCG
This sequence comes from Sphingobium chlorophenolicum, assembly GCF_000722875.1. Lineage (GTDB taxonomy): Bacteria > Pseudomonadota > Alphaproteobacteria > Sphingomonadales > Sphingomonadaceae > Sphingobium > Sphingobium chlorophenolicum. Next base: position 67,630 of record NZ_JFHR01000015.1, read on the forward strand.
ACCATGTGCGACCCCTCCCTGTTCACCGGGCGCTACGACGACAGCCTCTGCGCTGCGATGGCGGCCGAGGGGGTGGACGTTACTTTGCTTGCGCGGCCCATGAGGGTGACCGACGCCATCGTGCCGCAGGGCTATCATTATGATGCATGCTTTTTTCGCGGGAGCGAAGCGCTGCGGCCGCGGATCGGGGAGGGACGGGCCTCCCGTCTGCTCAAGGCGGCGGAATATGGGCTAAGCTGCGGCCTGGGCGACCTCAGCGCGCTTTCCGGCGCGGATGTGGCGCATATGCAGTGGCTCCCGCTCGCGCCCGCCGACCGCATCATGCTGCGGCGGCTGAAGGGCAGGACCGCGTTGGTCCACACGGTCCATAATGCCGATGCCTATCATTCCGATGCAAGGATGCAGGGCAGGGGCTATCGCGACCTGCTCGATCTGTTCGACGCGCTGATCGTCCATGGCGAAACGACGCAGGCGGCGCTGGAGCGACAGGGTGTCGACCCGGCGTGCATCCATGTGACGCCGCATCCGCCGATGCGCCTCGCGTCCGCCGGACCGGACGATCTGGCGCTGGTGCCGGACGCCGCCCTGCCGCGCCTCCTCTTTTTCGGCACGATCCGGCCCTATAAGGGCGTCGATCTGCTGGTGGAGGCCTGCCTGTCGCTCTGGCGGGCGGGACATCGCTTCGAACTGGCGCTCGCGGGCAAGCCATTCATGGACATCGCGCCGCTGCTCGACAGAGTGCGCAGCGCGGGTTTCGGCGAGCGGCTGATCGCCGATTTGGGCTTCCTCACCGAACAGCGGCTCGACGCGCATATGGCGAAGGCGGACATATTGCTCTTCCCCTATCGCCATATCGACAGCAGCGGTGCCTTCCTGTCGGCACTGCACCATGGCAAGGCGATGGTCACGTCCGACGCGGGCATGTTCGCGACCCTGCCGCCAGAGGTTGCCGTCAAGACGCCTGCGGGAAATGCGCCGGCGCTTGCGCAAGCCCTCTTGCCCCTCGTAGAAAGCGCCGCCATCAGGCAGGCTTTGGGAGCGCGCGCGCGCACCTATGGAGATTCAATGGGTAATTGGCAGGACATGGCTAGGGCCACCATCGCGATCTATCGGAGCGTGACGGGAGCATGAGCCGTTATGTTCGCGAACTGCGCGACCGGGCGCTGGCGGTGCGGCTGGCACTGGCGGGCCGCGTCCATCAATATCCCGAAATCCAGGCGCTGCGCCGGTTCCTGAGCGCCTTCGCCGTCGATTGCGTCTTCGATGTCGGCGCCAATCGCGGCCAATATGCAACGATGCTGCGCAAGGATGCGGGGTTCCGGGGCACGATCCTGTCCTTCGAACCCAATCCGCAGGTTTTCGCGGAACTGGAACGCCATGCGGCGTCCGACGGCAAATGGCATGCGTTCAACATGGCGCTGTCCGAATTCGACGGTACGGCCAGCTTCAACATCATGGCCGCCGACCAGTTCAGTTCCTTGAAGAAGCCGTCCGGAGAACAGGACGCGATCTTCGCCGACCGCAACAAGGTGACGCGCACTGTCGATATGCAGTGCCGCCGCCTTGAAAATCTGCTGCCCGAACTGAAGGCGGCGCATGACTTCGCCCGCCCGTTTCTGAAGATGGACACGCAGGGACATGATCTCTCCGTCTGCGAAGGCGCGGGCGCGGTGTTGAGCGAAATGGCCGGGGTCCAGACCGAACTCGGCGTCCGGCCAATCTATGAAGGCGGCACCGGCTATCGCGTGATGATCGACTGGCTGGCCGATCACGCCTTTGTTCCCTCTGCCTTCTTCGCCAACAACAAGGGGCATTTCCCGCTGCTGGTCGAAATGGACGGCATCTTCGTCAATCAGGCATATTTGCCGCAGGACCGTTGATGCAGGGCAGCCGGTCATCCGTCAGCGCCACTCGCCTGTTCCTTGCGGGTGCGATCGGGCTGACGCTCTGGCTGGGCGCGACTTTTCTTTGGCATGTGACCTATCGACAGGGCATCAGCCTGGCAGTCATCCTGTTCCTGGATCAGGATTTTCCGGCGCTGCTCGGTGCGTTGCTGTTGCTGGCGTTGGTCGCGCCCTTTGCCGAAGGGCTGGGATGGCGTCTGCCGCTGCCGAGGGCGCGGGTGACGGTGCCGCTGATCGTCCTGTTCGGCCTTGTCGCCTGGGCGGGTCATTATTGGCTGTTCCAGGATTATTCCATTTCCCGCGACGAGGAGGTGGCGCGCTTCGCCGCCGCCTATATGCGGGAAGGGTTTCTGGCGCGGCCCATCCCGATGGAATGGGAAGCCTATCGCCGGGCGATCATGCCGGAATTCTTCTCCCCATTCGGCGCGGCGGATTATTGGACGGCCGCCTATCTGCCGGTGAATAGCGCGATCCAGGCCCTGTTCTGGCGATTGGGCGATCCCAATCTGGCAGGGCCGGTACTGTTGATGGCCGGGCTGTTCGCGCTGTGGCGGGTGGCGCTGCATCTGTTCCCGGACCGGCCCGATGCGGTGTGGGTGACGATGCTGCTGGCGTTGTCCTCGGCGCAGCTTTGGGTCACGGCGATGACGCCCTATGCCATGACCGGGCATTTCGCGCTCAACATGGTGTGGCTGGCGCTGGTGCTGCGCGGGGGGCTTGTCGGGCATCTGAGCGCGGGCGTCGTTGCGCTGGCGGCGGCGGGGCTGCATCAGTGGCACTTCCCGCCGATCTTCATCGTGCCCTTCATCCTCTGGATGGTGCTTGGGCGGCGGTGGAAGGTCGCGATCTTCCACATATTGGTGCTGGCGGCCATCGTCATCGTCTGGGCCAAGCTATGGCCCGCCTTCCTGACTCACGTGCTGGGCCAGCCGACCGACATTCGACCCTCGGCAGGCGTGGCGGATAAGGTGGGCAGCCTGTTCGAACGGCTGGGCGACCGGTGGCAGCCTCTGGTGAATCTCAGCCGCTTTGCCGCCTGGAACAATATATTGATGGTGCCGCTGGCGACGTTGGGTGTGTTCGCGATGCAATGGCGCAAGGCGATCCGGGGGCAGGAAATCGCGCTGCCGCTCGCCCTTGGGTGTTTCGCGGGATGCGGCCTGGCTTTGGCGCAGGGCTATGGCTGGGGCTATCGCTATGCCCATGGCTTTATCGGACCGTTCTGCCTGCTGGCGGGGCTGGGTTGGGCGCGCTTCCGCAAGGGGGCGATGCGGCCGGTGTTTCTGGGGGTGGGGATCACCCTGCTCAGCAGCGCCTATCTTGTCTGGCGTACGCATGGTTTCGTCGCGCCCTATGCGGCGAGCCACCGGATGATCGACGCGTCGCAGGCCGATGTCGTGCTGGTGGACCCGCGTGGCGGGCTGTACGTGACCGATCTGGTGCGGGGACGCAATGGCGTGCCGGGAAAGCCGATGGTGATGAACCTGGGCATGCTGACGCTCGATCAGGTGGACAATCTCTGCAAAAATTATGTGGTGGAACTATTCGACCGCGCCGAGTTCCGGCCTTTGGGCGTGCCCTTGGCGCGCTGGAATCTGGGGCGCATGGATGCCCTGCGCGCGCATATGAAGGAAGAAGGCTGCGACAAGCCGGTCCAGCCGCCGTTGCCAGAGACCGAGGAAGAGGCGTTCAACGCGGCGGGGGATGTGCTTTAGCGTACCGTGCTCCTGCGCAGGCATGAGCCCAGTTCCGCCGTTGGTGACATGATCCAGCGTTTGGAGTGGGGGTTCCTGCCTGCGCAGGAACACGTAGCTTCTACTGCCCTTTCACATAAACCCGCTTGCCGCCGATCCACGTTTCCAGCACCTGGGTGGCACGGATATCGGTCGGGCTTGCGGATGAAATATCCCTGTCGATCAGCAGGAAATCCGCCCGCTGTCCCGGCACCAGACTGCCGAAGCGCTTTTCCGCAAAGCCTGCATAGGCCGCCTGTCGCGTGAATCCGTCCAGCGCCGCCGCAAAGCTGACCCGCTGTTCCGGCATCCATCCGCCTGCCGGTTGGCCAGAGGCATCCTCGCGGCTCATGGAGGCGGCGATTCCGGCGAAGGGATTGGGGCTTTCCACCGGCACGTCCGACCCGAAGGCCAGGGGCACGCTATTGTCCAGCATCGCCTTCCACGCATAGGCGCCCTTCAGACGAGCCTCGCCCAGCCGCGCCGTCGCCATGCGCCAGTCGGAGGTTTCATGAACCGGCTGCATCGATGCGACGATGCCAAATTGCCCGAAGCGCGGCAGTTCGGCGGGGTCGACGATCTGTGCATGCTCGATGCGCCAGCGCCGGTCGCCCTTGTAGGTTTCGCTCAATTCCTGAACGGCGTCCAATATCTCGCTATTGGCTGCGTCCCCTATGGCGTGGACCGCCACCTGGAAATTGTCCATCGCCGCCCGGCTCATGATGTTGCGAAGCTGGGTCGACGGGATCATCGGCAGTCCGCGCTGTCCCGGCGCGTCGGCATAGTCAGCCTTCAGCCAAGCCCCGCGCGATCCCAGCGCGCCGTCGAGGATCAGCTTGATCCCGCCCATGCGCAGATGATCGTCATATAGCCAGGGCGTCGGCTCCGGCCCCGCGATCAGCACCATATTGTCGAGGCCGAGCGCATAGGAGATGATGCGGATACGCAGCGCCCCCCGATCCGCCGACCGCCGGAACGCCTGCCAATCCTCCATGGCGGTGCCCATGTCCGCAATGCCGGTGATGCCCTGCCTGAGCAGCGCCTGCTGCGCCTTTTCCAGCGCGATGTCGCGATCCTTGGGGGCGGGCGGCGGGACGACCCGCGTCACCAATTCCATCGCCTTGTCGACGAACACGCCCGCAGCGTTGCCCGCCGCCATTTCGATGCGCCCGCCGACGGGGGCTTTGGTCGCGGCGGTAATGTTGGCAGCCTTGATGGCCAGCGAATTGGCCCAGCCCGCATGGCCGTCGACCCGTTCCAGCCAGACCGGCACGTCGCTGACCGCCGCGTCCAGTTCGGCGGCGGTCGGAAAGCGCCCAAGCCCCCATAGCTCCTGGTTCCACCCTGTTCCGATAATCCACTTGCGTCCCGGATTGGCGGCGGCGTAGGCCCTGATCTTTGCCTGCGCCTCAGCCAACGACTTCGTGCCCGACAGGTCCAGCGTGATCAGCGACAGCCCATATCCCATCACATGGCCATGGGCGTCGATCAGGCCGGGGATCAGTGTCTTGCCGCCCGCATCCAGCTTGAAGTCCAGCCTTTTCGCTTGAGCCGGCTCCGGTTCATTCTTCTTGCGCTTCTTGGGGCGCACATATTCCGGTTCCTGATAACGGTCGGGCAGCAGCTTTTCGACCTTGCCCTCGTCATCGATAGCCAGCGCCCTGAACCGCACAATCCGCCCGGCCGCGTCCAGCGCGATGCCGTTCACATTGTCGATCACGCCTGAAGCCAGCGCCGCGCCAGGCATGGCGAGCGCGGCAACCGCCGCCAGCAGAGCAGCCCTCATGCCCGCGTAATCCGCCGCACGATGGCGCTGGTGTCTTGCCGATGGCCGCCCATCGCTTGCACGTCGGCATAGAATTGATCGATCAGCGCCGTCACAGGCAGGGTCGCGCCATTGGCCCGCGCCTCCTCCAGCGCCAGCCCCAAATCCTTTCGCATCCAATCCACGGCGAAACCGAAATCGAAACTGTCCGCGGCCATCGTTTTCCAATAATTATCCATTTGCCAGCTTTGCGCCGCGCCGCCGGAGATCGCGTCAAAGGTCTTGTCCAGGTCCAGTTCCGCCGCCTGCGCGAACCGCAACGCTTCGGCAAGTCCCTGAACGATCCCCCCAATACAAATCTGGTTTACCATTTTGGCGGTCTGGCCCGCACCCGCCTTCCCGACATGAACGATGCGCGGCGCATAGGCCTGCATCACGATCCTGGCCGCCGCGACAGCCGGTTCGCTGCCTCCGCACATGACGGCCAGGCTGCCCTTTTCCGCGCCTGCCTGACCGCCCGTCACCGGTGCGTCGACGCAGTGCAGTCCGCGGCTTTCGCCTTCCACGAATAATTGCCGCGCAATCCGCGCCGACACTGTGGTGTGATCGATGAACAGCCCGCCCGGCTTCATGGAGCGGAATGCGCCGTCCCGGCCGAGCGTGATCTGGCTCAGATCGTCGTCGGTGCCGACGCAACTGATGACGATCTCTGCATCCTCGGCCGCCTTGGCCGGATTGATCGCGACCGCGCCGCCATAGGCCTCCGCCCAGCGCTTCGCCTTGCCGATGGAGCGGTTGTAGACGGTAAGGTCATGTCCCGCCTTCGCCAGATGCCCCGCAATCGGGCCGCCCATGACGCCCAGGCCGATAAAAGCGATTTTAGCCATATGCCTCGATCAGTTAGATGCGCGCCCGCCAGCCATAGGCAGAGTTTTCCGCGAGTGCCAGTTCCTTCCGCCGCAATTTTAAGGTAGGTGGCGCGCCATGAATACCCTGACCAAGATCGAGAGCGCCACGCCGCTGCCCATTTCCGTCGACGATATCCTCGCGGCGCGGGTGCGAATTTCGGGGTCCGTCGTGCATACGCCGACGCTGGTCAGTCAGACGCTGTCGACCATGTTCGGCTGCAAAGTCTATCTGAAGTTCGAAAATCTTCAGTTCACGGCCGCCTATAAGGAGCGGGGCGCGCTCAACCGCCTGCTGCAACTGGACGAGGAAGCGAAGAAGAAGGGCGTGATCGCCGCTTCGGCGGGCAACCATGCGCAGGGCCTCGCCTATCATGGCAAGCGTCTGGGCGTGCCCGTGACCATCGTCATGCCGACCACCACCCCGACCGTGAAGGTGACGCAGACGCAGGGACATGGCGCCACGGTCGTCCAATTTGGCGAGAAGTTCGACGATGCCTATGCCCATGCCCGCGAACTGGAGGTCCAACAGGGCCTTACCTTCGTCCATCCCTTCGATGAGCCGGACATCATGGCCGGGCAGGGCACGGTAGCGCTGGAGATGCTGGAGGACGCGCCGGAGATCGACACGCTGATCATCCCGATCGGCGGCGGCGGTCTGTTTTCGGGCATGGCGACGGCGGCCAAGGCGATGAAGCCGGACATCAAGATCTATGGCGTACAGGCGGAGCTTTATCCGTCGATGTACGACTATATCAAGGGCGCGGACCTGCCCTGCGACGGCGATACGCTGGCGGAGGGCATCGCCGTAAAGCAACCGGGCGAACTCACCCGCCGCTTCGTCGAGCGGCTGGCGGACGATGTGCTGCTGGTCAGCGAGCGTCACCTGGAGGAAGCGGTCAGCCTGCTGCTCCAGATCGAAAAGACGGTGGTGGAAGGGGCGGGGGCAGCCGGCCTTGCCGCGTTGCTGACCCACAGGGAAGAATTTGCCGGGCGCAGTGTCGGCCTGATCCTGACCGGCGGCAATATCGACACGCGGCTGCTGGCCAATGTGCTGCTGCGCGATCTGGCGCGTTCGGGCCGGTTGGCGCGGTTGCGCATCATCCTTCAGGATCGGCCCGGCGCTCTCTTCCATGTGGCGCGCATCTTCGACCAGGAAGCGGTTAATATCCTGGAGCTATCGCACCAGCGTATCTTTACCAATTTGCCGGCCAAGGGCCTCAGCCTCGACGTCGAGTGCGAGACGCGCGACGGCGCTCATCTGGAGCGCCTGATCGCCGCCCTGCGCGCAGTAGGATATGAGGTCGCGCCGATCGAAGTCGCTTAGGTCGAGCCAGGCTGGGTCGAAGACGGACATTGCCAAATCCTCCCCATCGGAAGATGGGGAGGGGGACCAGGTTGGTGGAGGGGAAATGGCACGACCTGCGCTTTTCCCCTCCACCACCGCTTTCAGCGGCGGTCCCCCTCCCCACGCTGCGCGTAGGGAGGATTTGGATAGGGCCGTTCCTGGCCATATCCCATCCATCCCATAAGCCCCGACCTCTTCTCTGCCGCTTAACCACTTTTCGTGGTAAATAATCTTTTCACAGCGGCCCATGGACGGCATAGTCGATTCATGAATCAGGGGTCGGGCAGCGCTGTGGGGGAGATGCGGTCGTGAGTGCGCCTTTCCGCTTTCCGCGTTTCTTCGTCACCAACCCCAGCCCCTGTCCCTATCTGCCGGGCAGGAGCGAGCGGAAGGTGTTCACCGAACTCAGCGGCGACAATGCTTCGGAACTGAACGACGCCCTTGGCCGCATCGGTTTCCGCCGCAGTCAGAATGTCGCCTATCGTCCAAGCTGCGCGGACTGTTCGGCGTGCGTTTCGGTTCGCGTCGTCGCGGGCGAGTTCGAACCCAATGCGACCCAGCGCAAATTGCTGCGCAAGAATGAAGATCTGGTCATCACCGCCTGCAAGCCTTGGTCGACGGAGGAGCAGTTCGCGCTGCTCCAGCGCTATCTGCGCGCCCGGCATCCCGGCGGCGGAATGACCGAAATGGACGAGATGGACTTTGCCGACATGGTCGAACAGACCCCGGTGGAAAGCCATGTCGTCGAATATCGCGAACCGGGCGAGGATGGCCGCCCCGGCAAGCTGATCGGCGCCTGCCTGACCGACCGGCAGGGCGACGGCCTGTCGATGATCTACAGCTTCTTCGATACGGAGCTGGAGCATCGCAAGGGCCTGGGCAATTTCATCATCATGGACCATATCCTGCGCGCCGCGAAGGCCGGGCTGCCCTATGTCTATCTCGGCTATTGGGTCGAGGGTTCGCAGCGCATGCAGTACAAGATCCGCTACCGCCCGCTGGAGCGGCTGAGCCGCAATGGCTGGACCCGTTTCGATCCGGATGAGCAGGCGCATGCCGTTCGGGAAGTGGAAAGCCGCGACGAGCCTGCGTTGCCGCGGGAATTGGCCGCGATCTTCCGCAAATAAAGCGGCCTGGGCGGCCGGGGTGCGCAGCCCGACCGCCGGGAATCCTTTCCACCGTTACGGACTTTTTACCGCTAGGGAGTTGGAAAGCTTATTTAACTTTTTCCATTACCACATCCTGATGAATTGCAGAATTGGCGGTGAACCAAGGCTGACGCATGGACCGTTTTGCTGATCGCAGATTTCAGGAACTGGGTACCGAACTGGCTCGGGACGGGCTGGATTGGGACAGTTTTCACTATCGCAATGAATTGCTCTTTTCGCCGGTATTCCAGCGCGTCTCGCCGCCGCTGATTCGCTGGATTGCGGATTCGCGCGGCCGCATCCTGTCGCGAGAGATCGCTTCGGATTTGTTCGCGCGTTATTTTTCCTCGGACATGACGGGAAATGGCTGGCGCGCCATGCTGGACCGTCGCGACCGAAAGGCGTTGGCCGAAGCGGCGCGGCAATCGTCCGGGTCGACCCCTGTTCCCGTCCGGATGCGCACCCTGTTGGGGGAGACGAGGTCGGGGATCGTGCGCATGACGCGGGTCCAGGAACCGGACGAGCAGCCGCTATGGTACGGAACGGTCGAGGATGTGGACGAGCGTTATGACCGGGACCGCCGGGCATTGGCCGACGCGCTGGCGGAAAGCAGGCAACATTATCGCTGGTCGGTGGAACTCAGTCCCCAGGTGCCCTGGACCGCGGCTCCCGATGGCGAGGTTGAGGAAATCGGTCCGCGCTGGCGGGATCTGACCGGCATCGACCCGGAAGAGGCGAAGGGCAGCGGGTGGATCGATTCGCTGCATCCCGACGATGTCGAACGTACGACGTCGATCTGGATGGAAAAGGTCCGTTCGGGCGATCCGGTGGATGTGGACTACCGGTTGCGGCTGGTCGACGGTAGCTATCGCTGGATGCGGTCGCGGGCATCGGCGCGGCGGGATGCGAAGGGACGCATCGTTCGCTGGTACGGCACGCTGGAGGATATTCACGCGCAGAAGCTGGCGCAGCGCGAGCTGGCGGACAGCGAGGAACGCTTCCGCCTCGCGGTGCAGTCGGCCCGCCTGGGCATCTGGGATTTCGACGCCGTCGCGGGCACGCGGACATGGTCGCAGGAATTCCGGTCGATGCTGGGCCTGTCGGATACCGAACCGGCGACCAGCGAACTGGCGCTGAAGCTGGTGCATCCGGAGGATCGACCCCGCCTGGCCGTCATGCTCGACGCGGTGGCGAGCGAGCGGATGCCGCCGCATTTCGAAGCGACCCTCAGAATATATAGGGCCGATACCGGCGCGCTGCGCTGGATCAAGAGCGTCGGCTGGAGAAGTTTTTCGGATTCGGGTCGGCCGCTGCGCGTCATCGTCACCTTCCAGGACGTGACCGAGGAAAGGGATAGCGAGGATCGCATCCGCTGGGCCGCGACGCACGATCCGATGACGCGCATGCCCAACCGGGCGCTGTGGCAGGCGACGTTGGAGGAAATGACCGAGCAGGCGCGCCGTCGCGGCGACAGTTTCGGCCTGATCCTGGTCGACATCGACGATCTGAAGCGGACCAACGATATGTTGGGCCATGATGCGGGCGATGCGTTGCTTTGCGGATTTGCCCAGCGGTTTGCCGCCTGCGCGCCCGCCGATGCCATGGTTGGGCGGCTGGGCGGCGACGAATTCGGCATGATCGCGCCCTCCCTGACCAGCGGCGCGGCGCTGACGGCATGGAGCGCCGAATTGCTGGGCGGCGTTCGCACGCCCTATGTTCATAATGGCCGCTCGCTCGATTGCGGCATCAGCATCGGCGGGGCCGTCTTCGGCGAACATGGGGACAATGCGGCCGAATTGCTGAAGGCGGCGGACCTGGCCCTTTATGCCTCCAAATCATCGGGACGAGGGCGGCTGACGCTGTTCCAGTCGCAATTGCGGGCCGAGGCGCAGCAGCGCAGTTCGATGATCCATATGGCGCGTCAGGCGATCGCCGACGATCTGGTGGTGCCCCATTATCAGCCCAAGGCCGATATGAAGACGGGCCGCATATTGGGCTATGAGGCTTTGCTCCGCTGGGAACATCCTCGCACCGGCGTGCATGCGCCCGACACCATCGCCGCTGCGTTCGACAATGCGGAAATCGCGGTCGAACTGACGGAAATCATGCTGGCGAAGGTCGTTCGCGACGTCGACCGGTGGCTGCGGTCCGGTTACGATCCAGGCCGCGTCGCCATCAACGCTTCGGCTGCCGACTTCATGCAGCATGACTTTGCCGACCATGTCCTCGCCCATCTGGCGCGCTACGCCGTCCCGCCGCAGCGGTTCGAAATCGAGGTGACGGAGACGGTGTTCCTGGGCCGCGGCGCCGAACAGGTGGAGCGGGCGCTGCATCGCCTTTCGGCGGCGGGAGTGCGGATCGCGCTGGACGATTTCGGCACCGGCTACGCTTCGCTCAGCCATTTGAAGCAATATCCGGTCGACGTGCTGAAGATCGACCGCAGTTTCATCAGCAATATCGAACGGGATGCCGGGGACGCTGTGATTGTCGACGCCATCGTCAACCTGGGCAACAGCCTGGGCATGGAGGTCGTGGCCGAAGGCGTGGAAACGGCGGGGCAGGCCGATCTTCTGATCGCGCGCGGCTGCATCATCGGCCAGGGCTATCTGATGGGGCGGCCCCGCCCCTGGGCGGCAGTGCGGTCGCAGGCCGCCTAACGCGCTTTGCGCCTTCGCGCGGGCGCCTCCGCTACATAGGTTCGGGTGGTCGTGACGGTGGGTTGGATCACGACGGTCGTGGTGGTCGTGCCGGGATAATAATAGCCGCCGGATATAACGCCTGGGGTTTGCGTCGTCGTGACCACGGGTTCCCCCGGACCGGTGGTGCGGACTATGGGGTGCGGCTCGGCGGCATAGGGCGGGGCGTCGAAATCGACGCCCGGACTGCCGCCGACCCGACCCTCGAAGCGGCCCTCATAATCGCCGCTATAGGTCTTGCCGTCCTTGTCGCGCCATGTGCCGCTCCAGCGGCCTTCATATCCCAGCGGCGGCGAGGGCGGGCCGTCCGGCGTGGTGACTTCGTCATCATAGCGAAGGCCGGGCTGGGCATCGCGGTCCCGGTCGTCCCAGTCGACGCCGCCGCGATAATCGCGCACGCGGCCGTCACGGTCGGTCATCACCGCATCGTCATAATAGCGCGACCAGCCATAGCCGCCGGCCGGAGCAGGCAGGCCGTAGGCGCCGTAATTGCGGATATGGTAAGTGGGGCTGATCCAGTAGCGGGGCAGCACATAACCTACGACCGGCCGTCGATAAGCGGCCCAACCGCCTGGGGCGGACCAGCCGGCATACCAGCGACCATTATACCGCGGACCCCAGCGATGGGCGGTCGTCCCCGGATTCTGGACCGGCCGGGCGGCACCGCCCTTGGCGGGGCCATGTGCGAGAGCGGGCGTGGCCAACCCCACCGTCAGGCTGATACCCGCCAGGATGACGCTCCGGATATGCATGCTCGAACCCCTGTTTCGGCTCATTTGTTAACGAGTTGTTTAGCATGATGGGCTGCGGCGATCCACGCGTTCGCGTTTCCCGCCCTGTCCCGAAACGGAGCAGGGCATGGCTCAGCCCAGCCGCGATGCGATCCGGCCGATCAGGGCCTCCAGCCCCACCTTGTCCGCGTTGTCGAAACGGGCGCGGACCGGGCTGTCGAGATCCAGCACCGCCACGATCCGGCCGCCTGCGACCACCGGCACGACGATCTCCGAAGCGCTCGCCGCGTCGCAGGCGATATGGCCGGGAAAGGCATGCACATCCTCGACCAATTGCGTCTCGCCGCTGGCCGCCGCCGCGCCGCAGACGCCCTTGCCCAGTGGAATGCGGATGCAGGCCGTCTTGCCCTGAAAGGGACCAAGGACCAGTTCGTCCCCCACCATCCGGTAAAAGCCTGCCCAATTGAGGTCCGGCAAAAATTGCCAGATCAGCGCCGAGACATTGGCCATATTGGCGATGGCATCGGACTCCCCCGCCGTCAGCGCGTCGGCGGCGGAGAGCAGGTCGTCATAGAGCGCGGCTTTGTCTGCGTCGGCCGGGGGAGCGAAATCGAACATGCCCGGCATATAGGAAATGCCCGCTCCATCGACCAGAGCTTCGGCTAATCCAGCCGAACCTTCCCCCGCCCGGCCTTGACCGAACTGCGCGCCTTCTTGGCGTCGACGCGCCGGGCCTTGGCGGCCTTGCCAGGCTTGGTCGCCTTGCGCGCCTTGGGCACGACGGTCGCCTCCCGGATCAATTCGACGAGCCGCGCCAACACTTCCTGCCGGTTCAATAGCTGAGACCGGGAGCCTTCGGACCGCAGGATCAGCACGCCTTCCGCCGTCATCCGCCGCCCGGCGATCATCGCCAGCCGATGCTTCACCGCTTCCGGCAGCGAAGGGCTGTTCGCGACGTCGAAGCGCAATTGCACGGCGCTGTCGGTGGTGTTGACATGCTGGCCCCCCGCGCCGGTCGAGCGGACGAAAGTTTCCGAAAGCTCGTCAGTGTCGATGGCGATCGACCGGGTGACGGGGATCAGCGCCAAGCCCTACAGCCCCGCCCGTTCCAGCAATTCCTGCCCAAAACCCGCCGCCGCGAAGGTTTCCGGCAGCGGAGCCGTCGCTTCCGCAGGCGCCTTCTCGCCACGCGGGATGCTGAGGAACCGGCTGTGCAGCAGCATCGGCCCGGCGCCGGAGCCATAGACGGGATCGCCGACGATGCCGAAGCCCAGTCCGTGCAGCGCATGGGTGCGAATCTGGTGGGTCCGCCCGGTGCGCGGAGTGAAGACGATCAGCGCGCGGCCATCCTTTTCCGCGATCTTGCGCCATTCGGTGATCGCCGCCTTGCCCGCCTTGGCCGGGATCATGCGCCAGCCCTGCGCCTGCGTGCTGATCTTCTTGAGAGCAAGTTCGATGACGCCGCTCTCCTCCGCCGGAACGCCGTCCACGACCGCGACATAGCGTTTGGCGACGGTCCCCGCTTCGAAGGCGGCGGAGAAGCGCTTATGCGCCTTGGGATTGCGGGCCAGAAGCAGGCAGCCGCTGGTGTCCCGGTCCAGCCTGTGCACCGGCAGCGGCCAGCGCTGGAAGCCGAAGGTCAGCGAGGAAAGATGGTTCTCGAGGGCCAGTGACCCGTCACGCGGCGCGTCGACCGGCAAGCCGGCGGGCTTGTCGAGGATGATGGCCTCGCCATCGATGAACAGGACCCGATCGTGAAGCAGGGACAAAGGCGTTTCCGTAAATGAAGGGAGGAGCGATTGACGCGCCTGCGGCTTCCTATAGGGCGTGGAAGTCATGGAGAATAGGGGGCATGAGGCGCACCCGCCGGGCGGCGGCAGGCTGGAATGGATCGATGTCGCGCGCGGCATCGGCATCGTCGCGGTGGTCGTGGGCCATGTGTGGACGCGGGGAGGGCTGCGCGATGCGATGTACAGCTTCCATATGCCGCTTTTCTTCCTGCTGTCGGGCATCTTGTCCTGGCCGCAGCCGGTGGCGCGCTTTGCTCTGCGGCAACTGGCGTCGCAGATGCGGCCCTATGCGGCCTTCCTGATCCTGCTGGTGGTGGCGGACCAGATCATCGAAACGATGAAGGGCGGACGACCGATCTTCCATGACTGGCCGCATGATCTGCTGCCTGTCCTGCTGGGCGGTTCCTGGCTGCGGGGGCCGTTCACCATCTTCTGGTTCGTGCCCTGTCTGATGATGGCGCGGATATTCTTCAATATCGGGCTGGCGCGCTGGCCCGATCCCCTCGACCGGCGCTGGGCATGGGCGATCTTGCCGTGCCTTGCGGCAGCCTATGCGGTGGGCATGTACACCAGCCTGTCGCCCTTGGGCGCGTTGACCGCGCCGATGGCGCTGGTCCTGCTCTGGACCGGCGCGGCCTGGCAGCGTGTCGCCTGGCGAAGCTGGACGGTCGCGCCGCTTGTCCTGCTGTCGCTGGCGGGGTTGATGGGCTTGATGCCGACGCTCAATATGAAGGCGGCGGATTATGGCTGGCCATTGCTCTCCATGGGATCGGCGGTCGCGACCAGCCTCCTGCTGTTCCGCCTTTCGGCAAGGATCGCGCGCCTTGCGGGCTGGGCGGCGGCGGTCGGGCGCGCTTCACTCGTCATCATGTATCTGCATGTCGCGGTGATCCACTATCTCTCGCCCTATTTCAGCAAGCCCTGGCTGCTGGTGCAGGCGCTGCTGATTCCGCTCGTGGCCTATTATCTGATCCGATCCATGCCGGCAGCGCGGCGGATTTTCCTTTAGCCGACCATATCCTCCAGTTCGCGCCCCTTCGTCTCATGCACCAGCGCGCGCACGAAGAAGAAGGAAATGGCGGCGAAAATCGCATAGCCGGTATAAGTGATCGCCAGCCCCGGCGACACCGCCAGCGCCGGGAAGCTGACGGAGATCGCCGCATTGGCGATCCACTGCGCAAAGCCCGACACGGCAAGGCCCGATCCGCGTATCTGGTTCGGGAACATTTCGCCCAGCATCACCCACATGATCGGTCCCCAGCTCATGTTGAAGAAGATCACGTAGAGATTGGCCGCGACCAGCGCGATCACGCCATTATGGCTGGGCAGCGTCACCGCGCCGTCGGGCCCGGTGATCGCGGTGGAAAAGGCGTAGGCGACGGTCGCCAGAGTCACCGCCATGCCCGCCGATCCGATCAACAGCAGCGGCTTCCGCCCGATCCGGTCGACCAGCGCAATGGTGGTCAGGCAGGCGCCGATGGACAGCACCCCCGACAGGATGTTGGTCTGCAACGCATAATCTTCGGAAAAGCCGACCGCTTCCCACAATGTCGCGCCATAATAGAAGACAACGTTGATGCCGACGAGTTGCTGGAACACGGCGAGGCCGATGCCGGTCCAGACGATGGGACGAATCCTGCCGCTCGCCGGGTCGATCAGGTCGCTCAGCTTCGGCTGGTGATGGTCGGCGGCCAGGCTGGCGCGAATCTCCGCCACCTTGCGGGTCGCCGCTTCCGCCCCGAACAGCCGGGTGAGAACGGCATGGGCGCGTTCGTCCTGCCCCCGCGCCACCAGATAGCGGGGGCTTTCCGGGATCGCCAGCAACGCCAGAAAATAGATCGCCGCCGGAATCGCCTGAAGCCAGAACATCCAGCGCCAGGCCGGGAAGCCCAGCCACAATTCCGCCGTCGACCCGCCCGCATAACGCGCCAGCACGAAATTGGCGACGAACGCCCCGGTCAGGCCGGAGATGATCATCACCTGCTGCACGCTCGACAGCCGCCCGCGCACCGCCGCAGGCGTCACTTCGGAGATATAGACGGGTGAAATGACGCTCGCCGCGCCAACGCCGAGCCCGCCTATGATGCGGGCGATGATGAATATGGCGGAGGAATCCGCAGCGCCCGCCATCAACGCGCTGCCCAGAAACAGCACCGCCGCCAGCATCATCACGCCGCGCCGTCCGATCAGGTCAGCCATGCGTCCCGCGATGAAAGCGCCGATGGACGATCCCACCAGGATCGCGCCGACATTGACGCCGATGCCCAGCTTGCCGAGGTCGAAGGCAGCCTCCAACCCCTTTTGCGTGCCGTTGATGACACCGCTGTCATAACCGAACATAAAACCGCCTATGGTCGCCACCGCGACAATCGCAGCGATGAAGGCCATGTTGACCCGCTCGGCGCTTCCTTCGGACATGATTGATCCTCTCTGCATCCTGTATAGTCGCGATATGACCGGCCTGTCCGCGCATGCCGGGGTCGAAGGCGAAAAATCGCCTGCGCATGGCTGCTACGCAACTTGCTTGTCGGTCAAGCCCTTACGTGCGGTCGCGCAACGATGTTGGATGATGCCGGTCCAATATTTTCGCCGCATCCGCCTTTTCTGCGCCGATGCTTTGCTGCATATCGGGAATCACCATGACGAAGCCGACCGAAGACGCGCTTGAAAGCGCCGCCGCCCCAGCCCTCACCGCCGATAAGCCCGACATGGCCACCGCTGCGCGCAAGTCGGCGAGCAAGGCCGTATGGATGGGGACCGCCGTCGGCATCGGCTCCGCCGCGATCGTCGCGGCACTGCTCTATACGAACAAGAAGCGGGGCTGACCTTCCGCGCTGCGCAAAAAAGAGGCGGCATGGCCTTCGCTCCATACCGCCTCATGATGCGACCCGTTTTAGGGTTCTATCCCCGCCTTGGGACGGGGAATGGCTTTTTATCCTGCGCCGCCGCTTAAATAGGCGATCAGTTCCGGCTTGCTGACTGTCGCGTTCTTGTCCGTATCAGCCGTGACGAATGCGCCATCGGCCCAGGCGGTAACCTCTGCTGGCGCCAGACTGCTCCCCGTCGCCTTCATTTCCTGATCCTTCAGCGCCACCATCCAGCGCGAAAATTCGGCCTTGTCGAGTTGACCGTCATGATTCTGGTCATAGGCGGGAAATTCAGTGTCCACGATGGAGGCCACCGCGTCGCCGGGCGCGGCGGGCTGCACTGCGTTGCCCTGAGGCGCCGCGCCACCCTGCGCCAGAGCGGGGGCCGCGAACAGAAGAGCCGTCGTCAAGAGACAGGCGCGGATCATGATATTCTCCAGAACAACAGTCCGATTTCCTGCGATAATAGCTAAATGAAATGGGGAGTTCCTGAATTTTTGTTCACCCGGCTCGATTCGCCTTTGGATTTGGCTCGATTCGCCTTCTGATGCTGCGATTAATGGGACGAAGCACGAAAAAGCGACCCTGCCGGGGCCATTATGACCCTCGATTTGCCCCGGAAAGGCGGTGCTGCTAGGCGGCGCAGCGACTTTCAACTCATGCACGCAGGATTCGCCCGATGGTCCCCCGCTACGCCCGCCCGCAAATGACCGCCCTCTGGGAACCGGAGGCCCGCTTCAAAATCTGGTTCGAGATAGAAGCCCATGCGACCGAAAAGCTGGGCGAGCTAGGCGTGGTGCCGCAATCCGCCGCCAAGGCGCTGTGGGACTGGTGGGCGACCAACCCCGCCATCGACGTGCCCGCAATCGATGCGATCGAAGCTGTCACCAAGCATGACGTCATCGCTTTCCTGACCTGGGTGGCCGAACAGGTGGGCGACGAAGCCCGCTTCATGCACCAGGGCATGACGTCCAGCGACGTGCTGGACACCTGCCTCGCCGTGCAACTCAGCCGTGCCGCCGACTTGCTCATCGAAGACCTCGACAAGCTGCTGGAGGTCATCAAGCGCCGCGCCTATGAGCATAAGCTGACCCCGACCATCGGCCGCAGCCACGGCATCCATGCCGAACCGGTGACCTTCGGCCTCAAGATGGCGGAGGCCTATGCCGAATTCAGCCGCTGCCGCACCCGTCTGGTGGCGGCCCGCAAGGAAATCGCCACCTGCGCCATTTCCGGTGCGGTCGGCACCTTCGCCAATATCGATCCGCGCGTTGAAGAACATGTCGCGGAAAAGCTGGGCCTGGCCGTCGAGCCTGTGTCGACGCAGGTCATTCCGCGTGACCGGCACGCGATGTTCTTCGCCACGCTGGGCGTGATCGCCTCGTCCATCGAACGGTTGGCCGTCGAGGTCCGCCACCTTCAGCGCACCGAAGTATTGGAGGCGGAGGAATATTTCTCGCCCGGCCAGAAGGGCAGCTCCGCGATGCCGCACAAGCGCAATCCGGTGCTGACCGAAAATCTCACCGGCCTTGCCCGTATGGTGCGCAGCTACGCCCTGCCGGCGATGGAGAATGTCGCGCTGTGGCATGAGCGCGACATCAGCCACTCTTCGGTGGAGCGCTATATTGGGCCGGATGCGACCATCACGCTCGACTTCGCGCTGGGCCGCCTTACCGGCGTGATCGATAAGCTGCTCGTCTATCCTGAGCGGATGATGAAGAATCTCGACAAGATGGGCGGCCTTGTCCACTCGCAGCGTGTGCTGCTGGCGCTGACCCAGGCGGGCGCGTCGCGAGAGGACAGCTACCGCTATGTCCAGCGCAACGCGATGAAGGTCTGGGAATCGGACGGCCAGCTTTCACTGATGGAATTGTTGAAGGCCGACCCGGAAGTCGCGGCGGCGCTGACCGCAGAGCAGATCGAGGAGAAGTTCGATCTCGACTATCATTTCCGTCAGGTCGACACCATTTTCCGCCGGGTGTTCGGGGAATAATATCCGGGCGATAGGACGGCATGAAAGGGCGCGGCAACGCGCCCTTTTTTTGCGGGCGATCATTTGTACTGACCGAATTGCGGCGTTGTCATGCGAAAGCCGAAGGCGATCACATTAAAAAGCCAGATGATTTCAGAAAAATATGTTGGTCGGGGAGAGAGGATTCGAACCTCCGGCCCCTGCCTCCCGAAGACAGTGCTCTACCAGGCTGAGCTACTCCCCGACCGATAGCGGGTCCGTTTTCAAGGCGGTCCCGCTGGGCAGGCCGCAGCCTATAGAGGCGGCTTTTCCGGCTGGCAAGCGGGATGGGAGGATTTTTTTGGGCGGCTCATAAAAGCCCCGCCTCCCGGAAGCTGAAACGGCCCTGGCCGCTGTGGATCACATGGTCCGCCAGGCTGATTTCCATCGGCCTCAATCGTTTCGAAAGGGCGCGGGTCAGGCGGATATCCGTCCAATAGGGGAGGGAACCGCCGGTTCGCCGTTGTTCGATGGCCAGCCAATGGCTGTCCCATTGAAGCAGCGCATCCATGGTGAGGCGCCAGTCATGATCGGCATGCAGTCGATGGAGCGGGCGCCATTCATCATCTAGGACGAGCAGTTGCAGGGTGGCGGGGTCGCGCATGCCGCCGACCATGCTCTTGCGATGCGTTTACGATAGAGGAAGGATGATCCCTTTTCGAGCGGATCGGGCGCAATCTGATCCGTTTTGCAGCATTTGGCGCGGGCGGGCGGCTGGGCTACATGGATGCTGTTCCAGAATCAGAAAGCCCTCCGCCTTGACCAGCCCGACTTCCTCGTCCCAGCCACATTATGAACAGCAATATTTGGACCTTATGCGGCATATATGGCGGCATGGCGATGAACGGATCGACCGGACCGGCGTGGGCACGCGATCCATATTGGGCGCGACGATGCGCTTTTCCCTGGCCGACGATGCCGTGCCGCTGCTGACCACCAAGCGCGTCTATTGGAAGGTCGCGGCGCGGGAAATGCTGTGGTTCCTGACCGGCGGCACCAATATCCGCGAACTGGTGCGACAGGGGGTGCATATCTGGACCGACTGGCCGTTGGATGCTTACCGGCGCGCCACGGGTGAGGATATCGACCGGGATGCCTTCGAAGCGCGGATCATTGAGGATGAAGCCTTCGCGACGCGCTGGGGCGACCTTGGGCCGGTCTATGGCGCACAATGGGTGAACTGGCCGCGCTATGAGGCGGTGGAGGACGGACTCTATCGGAAGGCGGCGCAGGGGCATAACCAGATCGCTGATCTGGTCGAAGGGATTCAGAACAATCCGGGTTCACGGCGCTTGCTGTTCACCGGCTGGAACGTGGCGGAAGTATCGCGCATGGCGCTGCCACCCTGCCATATGACCTATCAGTTCCAGGTGGCGGACGGGCGGCTGAACGGGCTGCTGTTCCAGCGCAGTTGCGACCTGGGGTTGGGTTTCGCTTTCAATATCTTCGGACTGTCGATGATCACGCGGATGCTGGCGCAGCAATGCGATCTGAAGCCGGGCGAGGTCGTCTGGCAGGGCGGGGACGTCCATCTCTACCTCAACCACGCGGAACTGGTGGAGGAACAGATCGGCCGAAATCCGTCTGGCGCGCCGAAATTGCGGATCAATCGGCGGCCTTCATCCATTTTCGATTATCGGATCGAAGATTTCGAAGTGGTCGATTACGCGCCGCAAAGGCATATCGCCGCGCCGGTCGCCGTCTAGCGGCGGAACCAGATGCGGCGAATTGGGTCAGTAAGGCTTGCCTTTGTGGGTGTTGTAATATAATAATTGCACTCAGCAATATTATTGCAACGCACAAGAGGAGGCAGGATGAGCGACCGGATCGATTCGGACGCTGGAAGCGATGGAGCAACGCCTGGATCTGGGCGCAATCTGCCCCCGCTCCGGTTGCATGTGCCGGAACCGAAATTCCGGCCGGGCGACACCGCCGACTTCAGCGATTTCGACATTCCGCCCGCAGGCGCGCAGGCAAGGCCGGACGAAGCCGCGCAGCCGGGCGAGATGCGCGATCTGGCCTATGGCCTGGTGCGGGTGCTGGACCAGGATGGCATCGCGGTCGGACCATGGAATCCCAACCTGCCCGCAGAAACGCTGCTGAAAATGCTGCGCGCCATGGCGCTGACGCGGGCTTTCGATGCGCGCATGTTCCGTGCGCAGCGGCAGGGCAAGACCAGCTTCTACATGAAATCGACCGGTGAGGAGGCTGTGTCGATTGGCGCGGCGCTGGCCTTGGCGAGCGACGACATGTGCTTTCCCAGCTATCGCCAGCAGGGGATTTTGATCGCGCGCGGCTGGCCGATCATCGACATGATGAACCAGATTTACTCCAACAAGGGCGACCGGCTGAAGGGGCGGCAGCTTCCCATCATGTATTCGGCGCGGGAGGCTGGATTTTTCTCCATTTCCGGCAATCTCACGACGCAATATCCGCAGGCCGTGGGTTGGGCGATGGCCAGCGCGGCACGGGGCGATACGCGGATCGCCGCGACCTGGTGCGGCGAAGGATCGACGGCGGAGGGGGACTTCCATTCCGCCTGCACCTTCGCGAGCGTCTATCGCGCGCCCGTTATCATGAATGTCGTGAATAATCAGTGGGCTATCAGCAGCTTTTCAGGTTTTGCGGGAGCGGAGGCGACGACCTTCGCGGCGCGAGCCATCGGCTATGGCATTGCCGGGCTGCGGGTCGACGGCAATGACGCGCTGGCGGTCTATGCGGCGACGCGCTGGGCTGCGGACCGGGCGCGGGCCAATGCCGGGCCGACGCTGATCGAGCATTTCACCTATCGGGTAGAGGGGCACAGCACATCGGACGATCCCAGTGCCTATCGCTCGGCGGATGAGGCCAGCCACTGGCCGCTGGGCGATCCCATCGCCCGGTTGAAAAAACATTGCATTGGCCTGGGCATCTGGGACGAGGAACGCCACGCGGCGATGGACAGGGAACTGGCGGAGATGGTCCGCGACGCTGCGCGGGAAGCCGAGAAGAACGGCATATTGGGCCATGGCCTGCATCATCCGATGGAATCGATGTTCGAGGATGTGTTCGAGGAGATGCCCTGGCATCTGCGGGAACAGCAGCAGGCTATGTTGGACGAATGGAAGGCGGCGGGCCTGTGAGCGAAGCGAACGAACCAAAAGCGAAAGTCGCGAGCAAAGCAACCGAACCGGAAGTCGTGACCGACATTCAGCAGATGAACATGATCCAGGCGATCAACAGCGCGCTGGACGTGATGATGGGCCGCGACCCGGATGTTGTCGTGATGGGTGAGGATGTCGGCTATTTCGGCGGCGTCTTCCGCGCTACGGCGGGGTTGCAGCAGAAATATGGCAAGAACCGTGTGTTCGATACGCCGATCACCGAATGCGGCATCATCGGCGTGGCGGTGGGCATGGGCGCTTATGGCCTGCGGCCCGTGCCGGAGATTCAGTTTGCCGACTATATCTATCCGGCGCTGGACCAGCTCGTTTCCGAAGCGGCGCGCTTGCGTTACCGGTCGGCGGGAGAGTTCATCTCACCCATGACGGTGCGGTCGCCCTTTGGCGGCGGGATTTTCGGCGGGCAGACGCACAGCCAGTCGCCGGAGGGCATCTTCACCCATGTGTCGGGCGTGAAGACAGTGATTCCCGCGACCCCCTATGACGCCAAGGGGCTGCTAATCGCGGCCATCGAAGATAATGACCCGACCATCTTCTTCGAACCCAAGCGCATCTATAACGGCCCGTTCGACGGCCATTACGACACGCCCGCCAAAAGCTGGGCCGGGCATGATCAGGCGCAGGTGCCGACGGGCTATTACCGCGTGCCGTTGGGCGAGGCGCGCGTGGCGCGGGCGGGCCAGGCGCTGACGGTGCTTTGCTACGGCACGATGGTCCATGTGGTCGAAAATACCGTGGCCGAAATGGGTGTGGATGCGGAGATACTGGACCTGCGGACCCTGGTGCCGCTGGACATCGAAGCCATCGAACGCTCCGTGCGCAAGACCGGGCGCTGCCTGATCGTGCATGAGGCGACGCGGACCAGCGGCTTTGGCGCGGAATTGGTGGCGCAGGTGCAGGAACGCTGCTTCTATCATCTGGAAGCGCCCATCGAGCGGGTGACAGGCTTCGACACGCCTTATCCGCATAGCCTGGAATGGGCCTATTTCCCTGGCCCGGTGCGCATCCGCGAAGCCATCAACAAGATTTTGAAGGACTAAGGTCATGGCGCTTTTCAGTTTCAGGCTGCCGGACATCGGCGAAGGCATTGCGGAAGCAGAGATTGTAGGCTGGCACGTGAAGGTCGGCGATCGGGTCGAGGAGGACCAGCCGATTGCCGACATGATGACCGACAAGGCGACGGTGGAGATGGAATCGCCGGTTTCGGGCGTCGTGGTGCGGCTGGCGGGGGAACCGGGCCAGCAGATCGCCATCGGATCGATGCTGGTCGAAATCGAGATGGAGGGGGACGCGGCTCCGGCGCTCACCCCAATAGCTCCCCTCCCGGAACGGGAGGGGGCGGGGGAGGACCGCGAGCGGAGCGAGCCTCAACCGGTCGTCGAAGAAGAACAGCCGATTGCGTCAACACCCACGCCCGCTCCCTCCCTGGAAGGGAGGGGAGAAGTGCTGGCTTCCCCCGCCGTCCGGGCGCGGGCGAAGGAACTGGGGATCGATCTCGCTCAGGTGAAGCCCAGCGGCGATCATATCCGGCACTCCGATCTCGATGCCTTCCTGCTCTATGGGACGGGGCAGGGCTATCGGCCCGCAGGCCGACCAGCCAGACGGGCGGATGAGGCGGTCAAGGTCATCGGCCTGCGCCGCCGCATCGCCGAGAATATGGCCGCCTCCAAGCGCGCCATTCCGCATTTCTCCTATGTCGAGGAGATCGACGTCACCGCGCTGGAGGAAATGCGGGAGCAGTTGAACGCCAATCGCGGCGAGCGGCCCAAGCTTACCATGTTGCCGTTGCTGGTCGTGGCGATCTGCCGCGCCTTGCCGGACTTTCCGATGCTGAACGCCCGCTACGACGATGAGGCGGGCGTGGTGACGCGCTATGGCGCGGTGCATATGGGCATCGCGACCCAGACGGACGCGGGGCTGATGGTGCCGGTGATCCGGGACGCGCAGGACCGCAATGTCTGGCAACTGGCGGCGGAGATCAGGCGTCTGGCCGACGCGGCGCGGACGGGCAAGGCCAAGTCGGAGGAACTGTCCGGGTCGACGCTGACGCTGACATCGCTGGGGCCGTTGGGCGGGGTGGCGACGACGCCGGTGATCAACCGGCCGGAAGTCGCGATCATCGGGCCGAATCGCATCATCGAACGGCCGGTGTTCCGAGGGAAGGAAGTGGTGCCCGCCAAGCTCATGAACCTGTCCATCAGTTGCGACCATCGGGTGGTGGATGGATGGAATGCGGCTAGTTTCGTTCAGGCGGTGCGGAAGCTGCTGGAGACGCCGGTTTTGTTGTTTGCGGATTAGCTTGTCGAGTTTTGGCGCTGGGAGAGGACCTATCCAAATCCTCCCCATCGGGAGATGGGGAGGGGGACCGCGCGAAGCGTGGTGGAGGGGAATGGGGCACTACCTGCGTATTTCCCCTCCACCATCGCTTCGCGAACGGTCCCCCTCCCCACGCTGCGCGTAGGGAGGATTTAACTTGCGCTCTTAGCGCACCGTGGCGCGATAGGTGAGGCGGCCGTTTTCGCCGGGAGATATTTCGTCGGGCACGGTCCAGCGGACATGGGTGACGTCGGCGGGGACTGCGCGGCGGGTGCCGCCCAGCGCTGTCGGCAGCCATAGGTCGGCGAGACGGCCCCAATGAGCGCCGCCATCGACAGACACCTGCATCGCAGGATCGGTGAGATCTGGCTGAGCGCCGCGCGGAACGGCGTTGGTGACGGCCAGGTTGCGGACCGGGCGGCTGCCCTCATTGCGCCAGTTGACCACGAGAATGAGCTGGTCGCCCGATCCGGCGCGGTCGGCGCTTTGCAGGATGCGGCGCGCGCGGCCGTTGATGTCGGTGCTCGTCCGCTCCACGAACATCTGCGTGTCGAGCTTGATCGGTTGCCGCGCCAAAGCCATTTGCGGCGCGCCAATAGAGCCCAGAGCGATGAGCCATCCCACCGATTTCATGCCAATCCCCCAACTTGTCATGCCCTGAAGGTGGCATCGGGTGCCGAAGATTTGGTTAATGCCCTGTTTTCTTTCCTATCCATTGTTTCGCTGATGCAAATTGACGGAGCGCGGCGGTCGGTGCACAAAAAGCGCGGCGGGGCAGGGATATTTCAGGCGTGACACCTCAGGAACAGCAGGAAATCAACAGGCGGCGGGACCGGTTG
The DNA here is from genome assembly GCF_000722875.1 of Sphingobium chlorophenolicum. Lineage (GTDB taxonomy): Bacteria > Pseudomonadota > Alphaproteobacteria > Sphingomonadales > Sphingomonadaceae > Sphingobium > Sphingobium chlorophenolicum. The sequence goes on from NZ_JFHR01000015.1 coordinate 92,844, forward strand.
TTGGCCTCGATCGCGCTGACGGCGGGAATCGGGCTGGTCCTGGCCATGCCCTTCGCCTTGCGGGAGGGGGCGGAATTCTTCCTGCCGCTGACTGCCGCCCTGGTGGTCGCGATTGCGCTGGTGCCGTTCCTGGAGTGGATGGAAAGGCGGAGCGTGCCTTCGCCGCTGGCCGCGCTGACGGCGGTGATCGCCTTCCTGCTGGTGGCGAATACGGCATTGGTGTTGATCGTGGTTCCGGCGGCGGACTGGTTTCGCCTGCTCCCCGAACGGCTGCCCAAGATCCAGAACAACCTGGCGCCGCTGATCGATTTCTATTCGCAGCTTCAGCGTTTCGTGGACGAAACGGTGCAGATGCTAGCGACCGGGCCGGTCGCGGCGGCGCAGACGGCGGCGGTGGATGCGCCGCGATCCCTGCTGCAATTCGCCGCCACTTCGGCGCCATCGGCCATCATCCAGATGGTGTTCGCGCTGCTCATCATCTATTTCTTCCTGGCCGGTTGGACGAAGCTGCGGCGGCGGACGATCAACAGCCGGGAAAGTTTCGACGGCGCGATGGCGGTGGCGCGGGTCATCCAGAATGTCGTCGACGCGACCTCCGCCTATGTGCTGACCATCGCGACGATCAACCTGTGCCTGGGGCTGGCGGTCGCCTTCGCCCTGTGGCTGATCGGCATGCCTTCGCCGCTGATGTGGGGCGGGATCGTCGCCTTGCTGAACTTCGTGCCCTATTTCGGACCGATGCTGGCGGCGGCGCTGCTGGGGCTGGGCGGGCTGATGGTGTTCGACGATGTGTGGAAGGCGCTGCTGCCCGCCGCGCTCCAGATCGGTTTCCATCTGGTCGAGGCGAATTTCGTGACGCCGACGATATTGGGACGGCGGCTGACCATGAATCCGCTGCTGATCCTGGTGTCGCTGACCTTCTGGGGATGGGTGTGGGGGACGCCGGGGGCCTTGCTGGGCGTGCCGTTGCTGATCATCATCCAGACCGTCGTGTCGGCGGCCGGAACCCCCGACATCGCCGGTTTCCTGTTCGAGCGGGGGACGCTGACGGTGGCCCCGCGCAAAGAAAATGACGAAAGCCGCGAAACAGATGTTGCAGGCAGTTGACAGGGGGAACGGGGCCGCATAGATGCCCGCCCACACCGAACGCGGGTGTAGCTCAGTTGGTTAGAGCGCCGGCCTGTCACGCCGGAGGTCGCGGGTTCGAGCCCCGTCACTCGCGCCACTTTCCTTGAAGGGCAAGTGGATGGTTTTCCAGATCAGCATCGTCTGGTGGCCCGCATGGGTCACGCCAAGATGCCGCCCTGCGCGGGTGTAGCTCAGTTGGTTAGAGCGCCGGCCTGTCACGCCGGAGGTCGCGGGTTCGAGCCCCGTCACTCGCGCCACTTTCCTTGAAGGGCAAGTGGATGGTTTTCCAGATCAGCATCGTCTGGTGGCCCGCATGGGTCACGCCAAGATGCCGCCCTGCGCGGGTGTAGCTCAGTTGGTTAGAGCGCCGGCCTGTCACGCCGGAGGTCGCGGGTTCGAGCCCCGTCACTCGCGCCATTCTCTTCATGATCGCCTGTTGATGTTGTTGGATGGGGTGCTGGCCTTGCGTCCATCAGCAATGGCTGATTTCCGTCATTTTTTGCCGAAGTTCACAGTGTATGCGCGCGCGTGCCTGGGCGCGCGTATGCGTTGCGTAGCGGACGTTTCAAAGAGGCGGGAAGGATAGGCGGGTTGGCGGGGAATAGGACAGGGTGAATTTGGGGTGTTGGAGAAATAGGAAGTTTTTTGAGGATGTTGTGGCCGGTGGGCCACCTATTGTCCTTGGTGGGTTGGTTGAGGCTTTGGGTGGAGAGTGGACCTATCCTATTCCTCCCCATCGGGAGATGGGGAGGGGGACCGGCCGAAGGCTGGTGGAGGGGAAATGGCGCGACCTGCGCATCTTCCCCTCCGTCAGCGCTTCGCGCTGCCACCTCCCCATCTCCCGATGGGGAGGAATGGATAGGTCGGGTTGCTATCCAAATTGGCCTAAAAACTGCGCCAGCGTCCGGTTTCCATCCAGGCGAGGAGGCGCTTCAACGGCAAGACCCATATCCAGACCAAGCCAAGAAACACATAAATCACCACCTGCACAACCATCGGCAGGCCGCCGATCAAGCCCGACAGGCTGCCGACCAGCACCGCCCAGAGCGCGATCAGCCCCAATATGGCGAACATGCCCACCGGCTTGCGCCAGCTTGGCTTGTAGGTGTGGCGGGGGTCGATGCTCATGCTTCTTCGCCTTCGATCAGTTCGACTTCGGTCAGGATCAGGTTGAGCGGCAAGTCCCATGGATCGGCGGGCAGGTCGTCATGCTCCTGCACCGACCAGGCCAGCCCCACGCGAAGCGCATCGGGATAGCGGGCGAACACCCGGTCATAATAGCCGCCGCCCTGGCCCAGCCGGTTCATCGACCGGTCGAAGCCGATCAGCGGGGCGATGATGACGTCGGGCGTCACGGGATTCCCCGCCGGTTCAGGGTGGCTGGTGCCGAACAGGCCGGGGAAAAGCTGGTCCTCCGGCCGCCAGCTCAGGAAATCCATGCTGCCGAGGCGATCGATCACGCGGGGCAGGGCCAGCGTCTTGCCCATCGCCTGTAAGGGGGCGGCCAGCCGCTGCGCCGGGGCTTCGTCATCCAGGCCCATGTAAAGCGCCACTACCTGCGCATCGTTCAGCCGCCGGGCGAGCGGGGATGGCACCACCTTGAACGCCAGCCGGTGCGCCAGCGGGTCCAGCGATGCCACGAAGGCGCGCCGCTTCTGCCGGGCGATGGCGCGCAGGGCCGCCTTTTCGGTGTCTTCGCTCATCCTGTGATCCGGTTTTGCGGGGAGAGGGGGGTGACGGGACCGCCTCGGCCGTGTGCTGGAATATCCTCTGACGCCTCAACGTCAGGTGGGAACCATGTAGATCGGGCCGGAGCCCGCCCAGGGACAGCCCCCGTGGATGTGATTATCGCCTCAGGGATGTTCGCTAAAGCTCGTACCGCGCAGTGCCCGTCGCCTTTCTATCTAGGCTTCGGGCGCGGCGGCGACAAGCCTTTCGCGCAGCTTTTCTATGCGGGCGGTCAGGGATTCCAGTGCATGGACGGCCGGTTCGTCCTCCGGCTCCAGCGCCAGGCTCTGCTGGCGGCCAATCGCCTCGCGCTTCAGGTCGTTGAGTTCGTCGGCCAGGAAGAGCGCGGCGAACAGCAGCGTGCGCACTTCGGTGAGGCCCGGCGTATTCTGCTGCGCCAGCCGCGCCTTGCGTTCGATCAGGTTGGCCAGATGCGCCAGATGCGCCTCCTCCCCGTCGCGGCAGCGCAGGTCATAGGCGCGCCCGGCGATGTGCAATGTGGTTTCAGCCATCGACCCGCCCCTTTTGATCCTGCCCCTTCAATTCGGTGATGAGATTGTCCAGCGACCGCAGCGCCGCGCGGGCGGCCGCCCTGTCCATGTCAGCGGAGGGGGCGGAGGAGGGGCCTGTCGAAAGCCCGTCCACATCCTGTTCTAACCGGCCGATCGCACGCTCCAGCGTGGCGATAGCCCTCATCATGCGCTCGCTTGCCATATATGCTGCCATAGACAAAGTTTTCACCGCGCAAAAGCCGTCATTGGGCGGCTTGGCGCGCCACCGGGGCCGCCTGTGGTTGACGCCTTGTCCCTGAGTCGACAAAGGGGGCGCAAACTCGACTCGACGGCCTGAACAGGGGGCCGGTTGAAAAGCCAGGAAAGACGCCGCCTCGATGACCGTTTCCGAAAAGTCCCTCGCCAACGCCATCCGGGCGCTTTCCATGGACGCGGTGCAGGCCGCCAACAGCGGCCATCCGGGCATGCCGATGGGCATGGCCGATGTCGCCACCGTGCTGTTCAAGGACTATCTGAAGTTCGACCCCAAGGCGCCGAAATGGGCCGACCGCGACCGGTTCGTGCTGTCGGCGGGCCATGGGTCGATGCTGATCTATTCGCTGCTGCACCTGACCGGTTACGCCAAGCCGACCATCCAGGACATTGCGAACTTCCGTCAGTTGGGCAGCCCCTGCGCCGGGCATCCGGAGAATTTCGAGCTGGCGGGCGTGGAAGCGACCACCGGGCCGCTGGGTTCGGGTCTGGCGACCGCCGTGGGCATGGCGATTGCCGAGCGGCATCTGAATGCGCAGTTCGGCGACGATCTGGTCGATCACCGGACCTGGGTGCTGGCGGGCGACGGATGCCTGATGGAGGGCGTCAACCATGAAGCCATCGGTCTGGCGGGGCATCTGAACCTTGGCCGCCTGATCGTGCTGTGGGACGACAACAAGATCACCATCGACGGCGCGGTCGACCTGTCGAGCAGCGAGGATGTGCGGGCCCGCTATGCCGCGACCGGCTGGCATGTGGTGTCGTGCGACGGGCATGACGTGGCCGACGTGCGCCGCGCCATCGACGAGGCGCTGGCCGATCCGCGGCCGTCGCTGGTCGCCTGCGCCACCAAGATCGGCTATGGCGCGCCGAACAAGGCGGGCACTTCGGGCGTTCATGGGTCCGCGTTGGGCGAGGCGGAAGTTGCCGCGGCTCGCGAGTTCCTTGGCTGGTCGGCAGAGCCTTTCGTCATTCCCGAAGATATCGCTGCCGCCTGGAAGGCCATCGGCGCCAAGGGCGGCGATGCGCATGCGGCCTGGGCGGATCGTCTCGACGCCAATGCGCAGAAGGCGGAATTCGAGCGTCGCATGGCTGGCGAACTGCCCGCCGGTTTCTCGCTCGACGCCTATATCGACACGCTGATCGCCAATCCGCAGAAGGTCGCGACCCGCAGGGCGAGCGAACTGGCGCTGGGCGCGATCAACGACCTGCTGCCTGAGACGCTGGGCGGTTCGGCGGACCTGACCGGTTCCAACAACACCAAGACCAAGTCGACCGGGCCGCTGACCAGGGACGATTATTCGGGCCGTTATGTCTATTACGGCATTCGCGAATTCGGCATGGCCTGCGCGATGAACGGCATGGCGCTGCATGGCGGCGTCATTCCTTATGGCGGCACTTTCCTGGTGTTTTCGGACTATATGCGTGGGGGAATCCGTCTCGCCGCGCTCCAGCAGACGCGGGCCATCCATGTGTTGACCCATGACTCCATCGGTCTGGGTGAAGACGGCCCGACCCACCAGCCGGTTGAGCATGTCATGTCGCTGCGCATGATCCCAAATCTGGACGTCTACCGCCCGGCGGATATCGTCGAGACGGCGGAATGCTGGGAACTGGCGCTGAAGGATGCGACCGGCCCGTCGGTGCTGGCGCTGACCCGTCAGAACCTGCCGCAGTTGCGCACCGAGAAGAGCGAGAATCTGTCGGCCAAGGGCGCCTATCGCCTGAAGGTCGCGACCGCAGAGCGGAAGGTCGTGCTGGTCGCCACCGGTTCGGAAGTCGAGATCGCCGTCGCCACCGCCGCGCTGCTGGAAGAGCAGGGCATCGGCGCGGACGTCGTCTCCATGCCGAGCTGGGCGCATTTCGACGCGCAGCCGCAGTCCTATAAGGACGATCTGCTGCCGCATCATGTGCTGCGCTGCTCGATCGAAGCGGGCACGACTTTCGGTTGGGAGCGTTATACCGGCATCGCCGGGCTGCGCTTCGGCATCGACACGTTCGGCGCTTCGGCTCCGGCGGAAGTTCTTTACGATCATTTCGGCCTGACCGCCGCCAAGATCGCGCCGCAGATCGCGGCCGCGCTCGACTGAAATTCAATCCAAACCGGGAGACAAGTGCAGTGGCAACGAAGGTAGCAATCAACGGTTTCGGCCGTATCGGCCGTCTGGTGGCGCGCGCCATTCTTTCGCGCACCGACCATGATCTGGAACTGGTGAGCATCAACGACCTGGGCGACGCCCAGTCCAATGCCCTGCTGTTCAAGCGTGACAGCGTCCACGGCAACTGGGCCGGGGAAGTCAGCGTCGACGGCGACGCGCTGATCATCAACGGCAAGCGCATCGCTGTTACCGCCGAGCGCGATCCGGCCAACCTGCCCCATGCGGCGCAGGGCGTCGACATCGCGCTGGAATGCACCGGCATCTTCGCCGACAAGGCAAAGGCGAGCGCGCACCTGACCGCTGGCGCCAAGCGCGTCATCATCTCCGCTCCCGCGACCGGCGTCGACAAGACCGTGGTGTTCGGCGTCAATCATGAGACGCTGACCGGCGACGACATCGTGATCTCGAACGCGAGCTGCACCACCAATTGCCTCGCGCCGCTGGCGAAGGTCCTGCACGATGCCATCGGCATCGAGCGCGGCTTCATGACCACGATCCACAGCTACACCAACGACCAGAACACGCTGGACCAGTTGCACAAGGACATGCGTCGCGCCCGCGCCGCCGCCGTGTCGATGATCCCGACCACCACCGGCGCCGCCCGCGCCGTCGGAGAGGTGATGCCCGAACTGAAGGGCAAGCTGGACGGATCGTCTGTCCGCGTGCCGACTCCGAACGTCTCGGTCGTCGACCTGAAGTTCGACGCCAAGCGCGCCACCACCGTTCAGGAAGTCAACGAACTGCTGAAGGCCGCTTCGGAAGCCGGTCCGCTCAAGGGCGTGCTCGGCTATTCGGACGAGCCGCTGGTGTCGATCGACTATAATGGCGATGCGCGCAGCTCGACCGTCGACAGCCTGGAAACGGCTGTGATCGACGGCACGCTGGTTCGCGTGCTGAGCTGGTACGACAATGAATGGGGCTTTTCGAACCGCATGATCGACACCGCGGGTGTCGTGGCGAAGTTCCTCTAAACGACATGAACCCCGCCGGACCGATCCGGCGGGGTTTTTCATCCAATTTCACGCGCTACAGGGAGCGATCATGGCAAAGCCGTTCAAGACACTCGACGACATGGGGGACATCACGGGCAAGGTGGTGCTGGTGCGCGAGGATCTGAACGTGCCGATGCAGGATGGCTCCGTATCGGACGACACCCGCCTGCGCGCCGCCATGCCGACCGTGCTGGAACTGGCCGACCGGGGCGCGAAGGTGCTGATCCTGGCCCATTTCGGTCGTCCCAAGGGTCAGAAGAACCCCGAATTTTCGCTGTCGAAGATCACCCGCCCGCTGACGGCGGTGCTGGGCCGCGATGTGCAGTTCATCCCCGATTGCCAGGGCGAAGCGGCGACTGACGGCATCAAGGTGATGCGCAACGGCGACATCGCGATCCTTGAGAATACCCGCTTCCATGCGGGCGAGGAAAAGAACGATCCCGCGCTGGCGGAAGCGATGGCGGCGATCGGCGATCTCTATGTGAACGATGCTTTCCCCGCCGCGCACCGCGCCCATGTTTCGACCGAGGGTCTGGCGCACAAGCTGCCCGCCTTTGCCGGACGGTCGATGGAGAAGGAACTGGACGCGCTCCAGGCTGCTCTGGGCGAGCCGGTGAAGCCGGTCGCGGCGGTCGTCGGCGGCGCTAAGGTTTCGACCAAGCTCGACGTGCTGAACAATCTGGTCGCGAAGGTCGATCACCTGATCATCGGCGGCGGCATGGCCAATACCTTCCTGTTCGCGCGCGGCGTCGATATCGGCAAGTCGCTCTGCGAAAAGGATCTGGCCGCGACGGCTGAGGCGATCTTCGACAAGGCGGAAGCGGCGGGTTGCACCATCCATCTGCCCTATGACGTGGTGGTGTCGAAGGAATTCGCCGCTAATCCGCCCAGCCTGCGCACCTGCAACGTGCATGAGGTGGCTGAGGATGAGATGATCCTGGACGTCGGCCCGGCCGCCGTCGAGGCGCTTGGCGACGCGCTCAAGAACTGCCGGACGCTGGTGTGGAACGGCCCGCTCGGCGCGTTCGAGATGGCGCCCTTCGACAAGGCGACCGTGGCGCTGGCGAAGACGGCGGCGGCGCTTACCAAGGAAGGCGGGCTGACCTCCGTCGCGGGCGGCGGCGATACCGTCGCGGCGCTCAACCATGCGGGCGTGGCGGGCGATTTCAGCTTCGTTTCCACGGCTGGCGGCGCTTTCCTGGAGTGGATGGAAGGCAAGGAATTGCCGGGCGTGAAAGCGCTGATGGCCTGAATCCGATTTGCGGGACGCCGGGCTAAGGGCGTCCCTCCCATAGACGCGCTGCCGGGTGGGCGGCGCATCCAACCAAGAGGTATGTGCAGATGCAGTTCGAGGACATGAAGGCGAAGATCGAGGGCGGCAACGGCTTCATCGCGGCGCTCGACCAGAGCGGCGGTTCGACGCCCAAGGCGCTGAAGGGCTACGGCATCGAGGAAGACGCCTGGACCAATGAAGAGGAAATGTTCGGCCTGATCCACGCGATGCGCAGCCGCATCATCACCTCGCCGGTCTTTTCGGGCGAGAAGGTGTTGGGCGCGATCCTGTTCGAGCGCACCATGGACGGCGAAGCGGGCGGCAAGTCCGTTCCGCAGGCGTTGATCGAGCGCGGCGTGGTGCCCTTTATCAAGATCGACAAGGGCCTGGAGGATGAAGCGAACGGCGTGCAGTTGATGAAGCCCAATCCGGGTCTCGACACGCTGCTGCACCGCGCCAAGGCGCTGGGCGTGTTCGGCACGAAGGAGCGTTCGGTCATCAACCTCGCCAATCGCGAGGGCATCGCCGCCGTCGTCAAGCAGCAGTTCGAAGTCGGCCAGCAGGTTCTGGCCGCAGGTCTGGTCCCGATCATCGAGCCGGAAGTGAACATCAAGAGCCCCGAACGCGCCGAGGCCGACCAGATTCTGCTGGAAGAAATCCTCAAAAATCTGGACGCGATGACGGGCGACGACAAGGTGATGTTGAAGCTGTCGCTGCCGGTCAAGGCGGGCCTGTTCGATCCGCTGGTCGACCATCCCCGCTTGCTGCGCGTGGTGGCGCTGTCGGGCGGCTTCTCACGCTCGGAAGCCTGTGTCGAGCTGGCCAAGAATCGCGGCATCATCGCCAGCTTCAGCCGCGCTTTGCTGAACGATCTGCGTCATCAGATGAATGACGATGAGTTCAACGCCTCGCTGGGCGAAGCGATCGACGAAATCCACGGCGCTTCGACCAAGAAGGCGGCCTGATCGGGATATGCTCAAGCGCCTGCCGGCCTGGATGGAGACCGGCTGGTGGCGGGGTTTTGGGCAAATTTGGGTAGGACGTGAACCTATCCTATTCCTCCCCATCGAGAGATGGGGAGGGGGACCATGCGAAGCATGGTGGAGGGAAATGGGGCACGACCTCCGCATTTCCCCTCCACCACTCGCTTGGCGAGCGTCGAAGAGAGGCACGTGACTCTCTTCGACCCTCCCCACGCTGCGCGTAGGGAGGATTTTAGTGGCGGCTATTGACCAATGAGGGATGGTCAGTTCCGGCTTTCGATGGCTTCCCTCAGGATGCGCGCATCGGTGATCGCCTGCGCGTCATAATCATTGTTGAAATAGGCCCAGACGGTCCGGCCCTCCCGACTCCGCGCTTTCATCCATTCGGCCCAGTCCTCCAGTCTTTCGCGGGAATAGCCGCCGCGATATTTGCCCTTCGTGCCGTGGAAGCGGACATAGGCGGTTGTACCGACAGCCAGCCGAGGGCTGACCGAGCCGGGCATGTCGTGGACGCAGAAGGCGGCCCCATGGCGTTCCAGCAGCGTATAGACCTCATCCACATACCAGCTTGGATGGCGGAACTCGAAGACCGGTACCGGATGGCGCGGCGCGATGCGCAGGAAATCCTCCAGCCTGGGCAGGTCCAGCGTGAAATGCGGCGGCAATTGATAGAGGATAGGGCCAAGGCTGGCGCCGAAATGCTCGAATGACGCCATCATCCTTTCCAGCGGCTCCTCGCAGTCTTTCAGCTTTTTCATCTGCGTCAGATAGCGGTTCGCCTTGGCCGCATAGCAGAAGCCCTTGGGCGCCTGTTCGCGCCATTTGTCGACGGTTTCCGGATTGGGCAGGCGGTAGAAGCTGTTGTTGATCTCCACCGTGTCGAACTGTTCGGCATAAAAGGCGAACCAGTTTTTCGTCGCCATCTTTTCCGGGTAGAAGCGCCCGCGCCAATCCCGATAATTCCATCCTGAGCAGCCGATCCTGATCATGGGAAAGGAACGTCGCAGGGGTGGAATAGGCTCCCCCTCTTTTCCAATCCGACCAAAAGCGGCTAAGGCGAGGGGCATGACCGATTTCACCGACGAAGAACTCGCCCTCGACCCCAATTTCGCCGACCGTTTCGAGCAGGGCTTTCGTCCGGCCTGCCAGCTTTATCTGATCTCTCCGCCGGAGATTGGCGCGGACTTCGTCGATAGTCTGGCCGCCGCCTTCGACGGGGGGGGCGTCGCGGCGTTCCAGTTGCGGTTGAAGGGGCTGGACGAAGACGCCGTCGCCCGCGCCGCCGAACCGCTCCAGAAGCTCTGCGGCGAGCGGAATATCGCCTTCATCGTCAATGACAGCATGGCGCTGGCCAAGCGATTGGGCGCGGACGGGGTGCATCTGGGGCAGGGGGATGGCGACCCGAAGGAAGCGCGCAGATTGCTGGGGCCGTCGGTGCAGATCGGCGTCACCTGCCATGACAGCCGCCATCTGGCGATGGAAGCGGGAGAGGCGGGGGCGGATTATGTCGCCTTCGGGGCCTTTTATCCGACGACGACCAAGGAAACCCACTATCGGCCCGATCCGTCGATCCTTGGCTGGTGGACGGCGCTGTTCGAACTGCCCTGCGTCGCCATTGGCGGGATCACTGCGGACAATGCCGCGCCGCTGGTGAAGGCTGGGGCGGATTTTCTGGCTGTCAGCAGCGCCGTGTGGAACCATCCGGAAGGGCCGCGTGCTGGCGTGGCGGCTTTCGAGGCGGTGTTGAAGGGCCAGTAAGGCAGCAGGCAGCTTTCCCGCATCTGGCGCGTTTTCTCTCCCACAATCGGGAGAGTATCGCCTTGAAAAACCATGCCCTGATCCTGGCTCTGCTGTGCGCGGCCTGCAATATGACCGTGACGGAAGCGGACGAAAGCGCCCAGTCCAACGCCGCTTCCCCTCAGGCGAAGGATACCGCGCCTGTGCCCGCCGATCCCTATGGCTTCGTTATCTTGCCGGAACCGGCGGGATCGCCCGCGCGGGTGGAAGCGGTGCTTCAGGCGCAGGTGGCGCTGGATCGGGCGGGCTTTTCGCCCGGCGTGCTGGACGGAAAGGAAGGCATGTCCTTCGCGACCGCGCTCAAGGGCTTTCAGCAGGCAAGGGGTTTGCCGCCGACAGGAGAATATGACGAGGCGACGGCCAGGGCGCTGCTGGGCGACCGGCCGCAACCCGCGACCTGGCTGGTAAAGATTCCGGCGGGGTTCGCCAAGGGGCCGTTCTTCGCGGTCCCCAAGGATTTGAACGACCAGGCGAAGCTGCCCGCGCTGGGCTATCGCAATCCGCTGGAGAAGCTGGCCGAGCGGTTCCACACCCGGCCGGAGGTGTTGCTCGCCCTTAATCCGCCGAACACGAAGGTCGGCGCGGGCGCCACTATCCGCGTGCCCGCCATCGCGAACCAGCCGGTGGCACGGATCGAGGGGGACGAGCGGGGCTGGGGCGAAACCCTGGCGTCGCTGGGAGTCGCCAGGGACCAGCCGCAGGCCGACCATATCGTCGTCGACAAATCGGACGGCGTGCTGAGGGCCTATGATGCGCAGAATCGGCTGATCGCGCAATTTCCCGCCACCATGGGGTCGCAACATGATCCGCTGCCGATCGGAACATGGGAAATCAAGGGGTTGAGCCGCAATCCTGACTTTCATTATAATCCTGATCTGTTCTGGGATGCGTCCTCCACCGATCAAAAAGCGGTGTTGAAGCCGGGGCCTAACGGCCCGGTCGGCGTGGTGTGGATCGACCTTTCCAAGCCGCATTACGGCATTCACGGCACTCCGGAGCCGCAGACCATCGGCCGGACGGAAAGCCATGGCTGCATTCGCCTGACCAATTGGGACGCGGCGCGGCTGGCGCAGATGGTGCAGTCCGGCGTGAAGGCGGTGTTCCAGCCATGAGCGCGCGCGGTTGGGCCGGAATCGGTCTGGCCGTCCTGCTCTGCGCCGCTTTTCTGAAGTTCTGCGTGCGGATCGTCCCGGCCGACGCGCCGGCGCCGATGGCCTCCCCTCGGCCCGCCGCTGCGGATGTCGGTGCCCTGCTGATTCCGGTGGAGGGTGTGCCGCCGACCGCGCTCAGCGACACCTTCACCCGGGCGCGGGCGAGCGGGGCGAGGCCGCATGATGCGATCGACATCATGGCGGCGCGGGGCAGGGCGGTGCTGGCGGCTGCGGACGGGCGGATCGAAAAGCTGTTCTGGAGCGGGGAGGGAGGGCGGACTATCTATCAGCGCTCCTCCGACGGGCGCCTAATCTATTATTATGCGCATCTGGACGGCTATGCGCCCGGCCTGGCCGAGGGGCAGGCGGTGCGGCGCGGGCAGCGGATCGCCAGCGTCGGCAGCACTGGCAATGCCGATCCGGGCGCGCCGCATCTGCACTTTGCGGTGCATGAGATGGCGCCGGGCGAAGCGTGGTATGGGGGACGGCCGGTCAATCCCTATCCGTTGCTGGCGAGACCGCTATAGGCGGCTCCCCCTTGCCCTTTCGGCTTCAGCCATGTAATGGCGCGGCCAGCCTCCAGAGGCCGGCTCTTTTCACCTTCAGACATATAGGCAGGCTCTTCCCATGAAGATCAGCGGCGTCGAGATTCGTCCCGGCAACAACATCGAATATGACGGCGGCCTGTGGCGCGCCGTGAAGATCCAGCACACGCAGCCCGGCAAGGGCGGCGCCTATATGCAGGTGGAACTCAAGAATCTGATCGACGGGCGCAAGAACAACGTCCGTTTCCGCTCCGCCGAGACGGTCGAGCGCATCCGTCTGGACACCAAGGATTTCCAGTATCTCTATGCGGAGGGCGACATGCTCGTCTTCATGGACACGGAGACCTATGAGCAGATCAACCTGCCGCAGGATCTGATCGGCGATGCCGCCGCCTTCCTCCAGGACGGCATGATGGTCATCCTGGAAATGTATGAAGAGCGCCCGATCAGCGTGCAGCTCCCCGAAACCATCGAAGCGACGGTCGTGGAGGCCGACGCCGTGGTGAAGGGCCAGACCGCCTCGGCGAGCTATAAGCCCGCGATCCTCGACAATGGCGTGCGCGTCATGGTGCCGCCGCATATCGTCACCGGCACGCGCATCGTCGTCGACGTGTATGAGCGCGAATATGTGAAGCGCGCCGACTGATATTTGATCCCCCCTCCCGCAGGCGGGAGGGGG